>CALXRL010000089.1 GCA_944390735.1 uncultured Victivallales bacterium
TGATAACATCAGCGATTTTGTGGAAAAAGGACTGAAAGCCGGTGGTGACAAGTTCTGCAACGCTATAAGTTTTCATCCGTACGCAACGCCGCAGATTGGTTCCCCCAACCCTGCAGATGAACAGATTGAAGGTTTTCAGAAAGCAATCCGTCCGATGACCAAAGCCAAACTCTGGAACACCGAGCTCTACTATCTCGCCGCGGCGGATTTCTCAGACAGCTACACCTCTTCGGTCTATCAGCCGCACCA
This sequence comes from uncultured Victivallales bacterium, assembly GCA_944390735.1. GTDB lineage: Bacteria > Verrucomicrobiota > Lentisphaeria > Victivallales > UBA1829 > UBA1829. The sequence continues at coordinate 250 of CALXRL010000089.1, forward strand.
CGCGGCGGCCCGCTTCCTGATCGACCTCGGCGAAGGCGTGGAACAGAGCTGTCCCGCACACCTCAACGGAATCTGGAAGAAAGACATGAGTGCAAACTTCAAGACCGGAAACGGTTCCCAGGGATACGACGGAACGTTCAACGCCATCGGCATCGCCTACAACCCGCTCGCACGCTTCTTCGAAGGAGCAAAGCCGGCGGGGAAAATCCGCTATCCGAACGGCGTCATCTGCTACATATACACCCGCGACAGACGTGAAATCGCCGCAATCTGGAACTACGGTTCCCGCCGCGATCTCTCCGCCGATTTCTCCGGCTTCGCCGTCATGGACATGTTCGGCAACCCGCTTCAGTCCGGCGAGCACCGCCTCACCGCAGCGCCGTTCTACCTCCAGCCGAAAGACGGAGCAAGGAGTTTCGGCGATACGCTGAAAAAACTCAGCATCAAAATGGAACGGAATCTCATCGCCAGCCCGGCCGCGCGTCTCGTCGAAGACAAAAACGGCAACACGGATCTGTTCGTCACGATCCACAACACGGGGAACCGCGCGATCGAAGGCAAAGCCGGACTCGGCGGACGTTTCAAGGCGCCGGACGGCATTCAGGACTTCCGCATCGAGGCGAACAAAGCCGCCGTTCTCCGTTTCCGCGTGAAGGTAAAGGACGCCAAAGCGAAAAACATCCTGCGTCTCTTTGCCGATGGAAAGCTCGTCCGGTTCCCGCTCGAAACGACCGCCGTTCCCGCGGCAGAAGCCGGAACTGAACTGAGCGTAAGCCACGGGGATTCGACTCCCTTCACCTTCAAAATCGAACGGACGGAAAAAGAGACCCGCGTCACGGTCGGCGTCAGGGATCCCACCGATTCCGGCGCACCCGGCGGCCGTCCGGTCTGGGAGCAGGACTGTGTGGAACTCTTCTTCGACCGCGCGCCGTTCACCTCCGCACTGGAGCATCCGGAGAAGCACACGAAAAACGTGTTCCGCCTGTTCGTTCTCCCTCGGCAGAAAAAGATCCATTACATGAATCATGACGGGAAGATCTCCATCATTGATCTTCCGCTTGAAATCAAAACGGAAAAGAGCGGATACAGCCTCGCGCTTTCCATTCCGGAAAATCTGCTTCCGCTGAACAGCGGCGCAATCGGATTTGAAATCAAAATCGACGATGCGGAACCTTCCGGGAAAACTCTCCGCGAATCGTGCTGGGCCAACGGTTCCGCTCCGTTCCGCAACCGTCTTGCATTCGGAATCATCAACTTCAAATAAACAAAAAGGAGCAGACACCATGAAACACAAACTGATTCTTTCCGCACTCTTCTGCGGAGCCGCCCTCTTCGCGGAAACGCCCGTCGAATTCAAGGTTCAGCCGGAGATGGAATGGAAAAAGCTCGATGGCGGCGAATATGCCGTCGAACGCACCGCCGACCTGAAACACAATGCGCATCTCATGCTGATCATGCCGGAGCTCAAACCCGAAACCTTCTACGCAATCGAATGGGAAGCCAAGGGCGAAAACGTCGAGAACAACGGCATGGTCCAGTACATGCTCGCCATGGAACAAACCGTTTATCCGAGTTTTATGGTCGGCAAGGACTGGAATCTCTACCGCCGTTACTTCCACACCGGCAAAAACAGCTCCGGCCGCGTCTCCATCTATGTCCGTCCACCGTTCGCCCAGAAACTCCAGATCCGCAACATCAAACTCGCCGAACTTGCCAAAGCGGATTACGAGAACGGATTCACGCAGGATTTCGAAAAAGAGAACACGCTCCCCGGGTTCTGGATCCGTTCCTGGAAACAGAAGGAATTCGCCGCCGACATTGTGAAATCCGATTTCATCAACGGCGACAAGAGCATGAAGCTGACGCTCAAGGGAATGGATTCCGCGGCAATTCAGTCCGCCGTTTTCCCGATGGTCCCCGGAGCAAAATACAAGATCTCGTTCTGGGCAAAAGGCTCCGGAAACGGCACGATGCTCTTCATCTTCAACGCCTTCAATGACGGAGTCACCCAGACGCCTCCGCAGAACATCATCCGCAAGGAGTGCGCAATCGAAACCGAATGGAAGGAATACGCTTTTGAGATCGTCTACCCGACCGATCTGAAAAAGTTCGCCTCCGCCGCAGTCCCGATGGCAAATCTTGCATTTTCAACGCGGATTCCCGAAATTCTGATCGACGACGTCAAGGTGGAACTGATAAAATAAACACTCGTCTTTTCAAGCCCGCAAGCACAAATGCGGGCTTGATTTTTTTTGCGAATGATTATATTAACAGAGAACCTTTAACTATGGAGTTCTCCATGACTTCTCTGCTTCCGAAATCTTTTGAATGGGTCGCCTGCCTCAAAAAATACGAGGGCAACCCGATCCTCCGTCCGAACGCGAATTCCTGCGCAAAAGACGCCGTTTTCAATCCGGCGGCAACCGTCAAGGACGGCAAAGTTCACATGCTCTGCCGCTGCATCGACTTCAGCCGCGAGGCCGCCACGAAGAACAACTGGAGCGTCTCCACATTCGGCTGGGCGACCAGCGAAGACGGCTTCAATTTCACCATGTCTCCCGAACCGGTTCCCGAATTCAATCCCGGCCCCGATTCCCCGTTTCAGGGCGGATTTGAAGACCCGCGTCTGGTGAAAATCGGCGATGAGTGGCTGCTCACCTACACAGGAGTCTACCGCGAACCCTCCGGACGCTTCAATGTCATGACTCCGGGACTCGCCGCGCTTTCCAAAGACCTGGTTCACTGGGAATTTCTCGGCGAAATTCTCCCCTCGCGCGCGATCGCGGTCACTCCGGAGAAAATCAACGGAAAATACTGGGCGTACTACGACAACTGGTGTCTCCGCCTCTCCTGGTCGGAAGATCTCCGCACTTGGCATCTTCTCGACGAGCCCGCGCTTACGCAGCGTCCGGGCAAGTTCGACGAATGTCTCTGCGAATCCGTAGCAGCCCCGCTCATTTCCGACGACGGCATTCTCCTGCTCTACAACGGAGACGCCGGAGAACGACGCGCGGAGGAGCTTGCCCGCACCGCCTCGCCGCATTATCTTCCGCTTCATCCGAAAATGTTCTACAGCATCGGCTGGGCGCTGTTCGACCGCAACGATCCGACGCGTCTCATCGCCCGCTGCGACGAACCCGTGATTGTTCCGGATCATCTCTATGAATTCTACGGAATTGCAGACTTCACCTGCTTCGCCTCCGGTCTTGTTGAATTCAAGGGAAAACACATTCTGTACTACGGCTGCGCCGACATGCGCATCTCCGCCGCTTACGCGGAATAATCCGCCGCCTGCACTTCGCGCCGAGAAGGCGCCGAAACCGCAATCTGTTTACGCAAACAGCGCGTCTCTGAAAAATGCTCCGGAGACGCGCTGTTCTTAATTTTATTTTATCAAATTTCAGAGTTCAAACGTGCGGGTGCAGCGTCCGCCGATCTTCTCCGCCGGCTTCCCGGGAAGAACGAGATCCGCCGAGCAGCCGTCCGGAATCTGAATTTCGCACACAACCGACTTTCCGTCGCATCTCCATTCAACCCGGAGCTCGCCATACGGGGTGTCATGCGACATCTTCACATGCGAAAGCTGCGGAACAAAGTTCGGTTTCAGGTGCGCCAGATCCCCGCAGGAGATGTGGAGCGGATCACTCGGGAACAGGTGATGAAAATGCTTCAGACACCGACGATTCTGATAAAACTGGCGCAAGTGTTGAATCTTCCCGCAGAGAAAATCGCAGAACTGTTCAAAGAAACATTCTGGCAGGAGATCTCGCCCGGTGAAATGAACCGCCTTCTCCATCTTCTTCTGGAAAAGGTCGAAGTTCACGAAGGCAAGCTCACTGTAGAATTCAAGA
>CALXRL010000090.1 GCA_944390735.1 uncultured Victivallales bacterium
ATTATGAAGAGGGAAATGCCGTCGGGCGGTCATCGTAGCCCGACGGCATTCATTTTGTGGCCATTTTCCCCTTCGAAAAAATCTCCCCTCGATCCACCATCACCATGGGGCTGGCTGGGCGCTTACCGGGAATCCGCTGTCTCTCCGAGAAAGTCTTTTGCGAGATCCCCAGGAAAATATGCGTTCAGGATGGCCTTTTGAAATCCGCCACCACTCAGATGGAGTCTTCCGTGAGACCGTATTTCCGGAGGAGTTTCTGATACTCGGACGTCTTCCGGAATTTCTCAAACTCCTCATTGAACTGTTTGACAAACGCCCACGACTCCCGTTTTCCCGGAGTGAAGGCGATGTAGTATTCCGCCTCATTGTCCAGCTTTTTCACGAGCCGGATCTGCTTTGCCGAGTTACGGATCCGTTTCATGGCCCAGTCCATGACCGCCGTGTAGTTCACAACGGCCTGCAGTTTCTTCTGCATCAGATCGCGCACCATTTTATCGGTGGCGCTCCAGCCGCTGTAGATCACGGCGATGCCGTCGGAAGCGTGTTTTTCCAGAAAGAGATCGAATTCATCGGAATGGGAGTAGTCGGTCAGAAAACCGGTTTTCCCCTTTTCCAGGGAAGCGGCGGAAACGAATTTCAAAGGGGAATCGCTCCGCAGGTAGACCGCGCTGACCGTTTTGAAAAGCGGACGTCGCGGATAAACGAGATTCGGCTTGTCGGCCTTGCAGACCCCGATCACCGCGTGACAGCGATTGCGCTGAAGATCCCGCAGAGCCCACTGCCAGCCCTGATTGCGGAATTGAAGCCGATAACGCGACGCCGGAAAGACCTTGCGCAGAATTTCAATGGCAAGTCCCGGGTGCGTTTTGGAATTCAGTGCGCAGGAAAAAGGCGGAAAATACTCGGTGCGGATGTTGATCTCCTGCGGCGCGGCCGGAAGCACGACTCCGCAGAAGACCAGCAGGAAAAGAACAAGCAGCATTCGTTTCAGATTCATTTTTTATTCCCTCCGGAAAGGATCATGAAGAGACGGGTCCCGGCATGATCGGGCAGTTCAAACGATGCGGTGCATTGAAAACGGATGGCCTGTTTTTGAAGCTCGGCCCTCTCCCGGTCGCACTGATCGGGCGTGCGGTAGACATACAGACAGGCGTTTTTGCGCAGCAGTCCGGAGACCTCGCGGATCAGTTTGAGCGAATCGCCAACCGCACGGGCGGTGACCAGTTCGAAATGTCTGCTGTAATCCTCCTCCCTGGCCAGTTCGTTTGCCCGGGCGTGAAGAGCTTCCAGATTCTCCAGCCCCATCGTCTCCGCGGCCCGCAGAACAAAGTCGATCTTCTTGCCCGTGGAATCCACCGCCGTGACCTGAAGATCCGGAAACGCCGCCGCCAGGGGAAGCGAAGGGAATCCCGCGCCGCAGCCCACGTCGCAGAGATTGTGTTTTCCCTGCAGATACGGCGCGATGGAAATGGAATCCGCGATGTGCTTGCTCCAGAACTCGCTCTCCGGAATGCGCGTCAGATTCAGCGTCCGGTTTGTTTCATAGAGAACGGTTTTGAACGCGGAGCAGGCGTGAAGAAAACGGTCGAACCGCTCCGCCGGAACGTGCCGTTTCAGAAAAGCAAGACAATCTTCGGAGAGTGCGGGATCAATCATGTCACACCGTCTTTCCGTCCGAAGCCAGAGTGAGGACAAAGGTCATCAGAGAGCAGACCGCGAAAAAGATCAGATACGCCGGAAAGACATAACGGTATTTCCCCACGGCCAGACGAATGATCTCCCGCGTCAGATGCGGTTTTCCCGAAAGGAAAATTCCGATCGTCCCGAACAGGAAGCAGGCAACGGCGAAAATCATGGAACCCGCCGTCGGATTCGCAAACGACTCCTTCAGATAAAAATGCGCCGTCAGAATCATGAATCCTCCGATCGCGCGGGAGAGCAGATGATCCAGTGCAATGTAGGCAAGGATCGTCAGCAGAATCGCCAGCGGCAGCAGATAACGATGCAGCGACTCCGGCAGGATCGGCATGGCGTTCGGAATGCACCAGAGCAGATCAATGAATCCGAGAACGGTTCCGGCAATTCTTGCGCGGGGCAGCTTCTCCGCCGCGTGAAGAGCGGCGGCGTTCACGCGCAGAAGAAACCATGCGCAGGCAAGACATGCGACCGCGCAGAGAGGAAGAAGGATCAGATACATGATCCCCGGATGAAACAACTGAAACATCATTCTTTGTCCTTGATTGGAGTAATGGATTTGATTTCGTCGGCCCGGTACGTGACCTGCACGCCGGGTTCGGGTTCAAACATGACTTTGCCGTTGGCCTGGCGCGCGATGAAGCGGCCGGTGGAGATTCTGCCGTCCTTCATTTCGAGAGTGGAGTTGGCGATCCACATGGTCAGGTTGTCGAGCCGTTCCGTTTTGCCTTTCTGAATGCGGACATGGATGACCTTCCGGTTCGGACGCGCACGTTTGTGAACCAGTTCCAGCGTATGTTTCCCCGGGGTCAGGCCGCGGATGGAGAAGACGCTGGAGATCTCCGGATTGTTCGGATCACGCACCGTGGCCCCCTTGAGTCTGCCGTCCAGATACACGGTGACTCCCGGCGGATAGGTGACAAAATCCAGCTGTCCGGTACTGCTGTTCAGCACCAGATTCCGTTCGACGGTCTGTCCCCCCGCCAGATCAATCTCGATGGAGACCGGATCAAATCCCGCCTTCCGGAACTCCACCTTGTACCGGCCGCGCGGAAGCGCCGAGACCTTCAGCGGAGTTGACCCGTAATCCTTTCCGTTGATGCTCACCGACGCCCCGGAAGGCACCGTGGTCAGGTTCAGATTTCCCGGCAGCGGCTCCATCTTCGCCGAGACAACCGCTTCCCGGTCCCGGTTCACCAGCACGGTCTGCTCAAAGATGGAATATCCGGCCTTGACGACCGTAACCTTGTATTTGCCCTGCTCCAGACGCGCATGATAGGGAGTGTCGCCGACGGGGGAATCGTTCAGTTTTACCTGGGCCCGGTCGGGTTCCGACGTCACGCGCAGCTGTCCCTCGTTGGAGATCAGCACGGTGTTGATCGACAGCGGCCGCGACGAAGTGACGCTCCACTGCACCGACTGCGGCGAATATTTCGGCAGTTTCAGGATTGTGGTATACGATCCGGGTGCGACATCCTTCAGGACAAACGGCGTCTCTCCGAGGAATCGTCCGTTCAGCGAAACCGACGCTCCCGACGGTTTCGAGGTAAACAGCACCGATGCCTTCTCCGGTTCCAGTTTTGCCTTGATGCTCTTCTCTTCCCCCGGTTTCAGCGTCACGGTCATCCAAAGCGGACGGTAGTTGTTTTTTGCAAATTTCACCACATGGACCCCGGGGGAGATCCGGAATCCGCTGGGAGTCTGACCGACCTCCCGCTTCAGCAGCGTGATCACGGCCCCCTTCGGTTCCGAGTCCAGTTTCAGAATTGCCCGGTTGTCGCGCTCCTTCTTTCCGCATCCGGTGAACAGGAGCGCGGAGGACAGGACAAGAAGGGCAAAGGCAGAAGTCAAATCTCTCATACGCTCATTTCCTCATCTGTCGGTCAAAGGTCAATTTATACTTTTTCAAATTCTGATAGGCTTTGCTGTCCGGCTGAACCATATCCATGCCCTTCTGACATTCGGCGGAGGCGTTCGCCCACTGCCGGAGTTTGTAATAGCGCTGGATATTGAATTCGATGTCCTTCAGTTTTCTCTCATAGATCTGTCTGGCCTCTTCGCAGCGTTTTCTGGCGATGTCCCACTCCGCCGGACGGGGCACAAACTGTTCCAGAAACTCCATGGCGAGCTGGTAGCGGGTCATGGCTTCGCGCAGATTCTCCGGTTTTGCCTCAAAGTTCTGGAAGAGGTCCTCGGCTTTCCGGAAGGTGTCGAACGCATATTTGCGCATCTCCTCGACGTTCATGGCGACCGAGGAGATTCCGTTGCTGTCGGCAAAACGATCGATGGCCCGCTCGATCGCCTCAAACGACGCCTGCGCGTAGGTGTTGCGCACGGTGATGGTGTTCTGTTTGTTGTCGATCAGGACCGTGAGACGTCTGCGTTCATCGGTTTTGTCCGTGGCAAGCTCGTTCATGGGTTCCTGCTTCAACTTCAGAAAATCCGTTTCCCGCACGGAATCCTCCAGATCCTTCAGGAATCTGGGATTCACGTTTTCAAATTTCTTCTCGAAGCGGCGTCCGAATTTCAGATCGTCCAGCACAAATTTTGCCGTTCCGTTCTCCAGCGTGAATGCAAAACGGAAGACGTTGTCCGGATCGACCTTCTGCCGTTCGTAGTCGATGACAAAATCGGGAAGGACCTTCTTTTTTGTGTCCGTCCGAACGGAATCCGTTCCCGAACCGGAATTCGCCAGGACAAAGATAATCAGGACAGCCACGGCGCAGGTAATAACCAGAATCGGAAAAAAGAACGGCAGATGCTTCGATTTTTTTTCCCTGCCATCGCCCTCCTCCGCGGAAGCGTTCGCCGTGGAACTATTCTTTCCGAAGAGGTTCCCCGCGGCGGCCTTGGCAAATCCGCTTTTCAGCTCCTTTTCCGCTCCTTTGGACGGCGTCTTTGTTTCCTCCATCCGGGGTGGATTCGAAGAAGAAGGCGAATTCGTCCCGGATGTCGGGGAAGAGTTTTTTTCCGAGTCCGCCTTCTCCGCCGGAACGGAAGCTGCGGGCCGCGCCCCATCGGTGAGGGAATCGGCGTCCCGGGTGTCGGCGTTCGGAATATCGGAGCGCCGGAGATCGGCGGCGGGTTCCGCGGAAGGGGACGCGGAAGAGGACGACGCGGATTTCTCGCCGAACTGAAGCGCCTGATCGCCGAGCAGCAGCTGATCGCCGGGCGAGAGCGGCGTCTCCTCCGTAATTTTTCTTCCGTTGACTTTTGTTCCGTTTGTGCTGCCCAGATCGGTGATGGACCATCGAAATCCGTCGAAGGAAATCTTTGCATGATAACGGGATACGCCTGCGACAAGCAACTGGATATCGTTATCGGATTCGCGTCCGATGCAGACGCCGGGCGGCTGCAGGGTCATCTCTTCGCCTTTTCTGGGGCCGTTGGTAAAAGAAAGTTTCATGATTTGGGGTCTCCATATAAGCTGGCCTGGGCCTCCGGTCCGGCGGGAATGACTTTCCGGAGCCCGGCATTGATCTCCTCCACGCACTCCGCATCGAGGTCGATGTAATCGCCCGGCGCGGTCCGGCTTCTTGCGATGGTACCGGCCGGCAGTTCAATGACGGTCAGACCGCCGCGGCAGGCGCACCAGGGAATCCACGGAGCCAGCGACTCCACCGTTTTCAGGATGCGGTTCTCCCGGCCGATGAACAGCACGTCGATCCGCTGAGTCATGAAGACGGTATGAATCGCGCTGCACCGTTCGAAGATGAGCGCATCGAACGTCAGAAATTTCCGTCCGATCATCCCCCGTGTGCGGGCCCAGAGGGTCCGGGCACGCAGCGGAGCCGAAGCAATCACCGTTTTTCTGGAAATGTTGTACAATGTCATCTTCCGAACCTGTCCTATCTCATCATCTTCATGGCCTGCAGAAGGATCGGTCCCATCAGCAGCAGGAAAACCGAGGGGAAGATGAAGACCACCACCGGAACCAGAATTTTGACCGGGGCCTCGTTTGCCAGTTTTTCCGCCATGGAAAAACGCTTGGACCGGAGCTGATCGCTCTGAATGCGCAGAAGCTGTCCGATGCTGATTCCGAGTTCATCCGCCTGGACAATCGAATTGACCACCGAAGTCAGTTCCGACTGCTGTACGCGTGCGGCCATCTCCTTCAGCGCCGTCTGCCGTTTTTTTCCGAGCTGGATTTCCTGAAGCGCCCGGGTCATCTCCTCGCCCAGCGGATCCATTTTCCTCCGGGCCAGAATGTCGCGCAGAGCGGAAAGGAAATCCTTTCCCGCCTCCACCGACAGCGTCAGCAGATCCAGCAGATTCGGCAGTGCGCGCAGAATCTGATAGTGCCTCCGCGCGACCACCTTTTTCAGCCACGCCATCGGATAGATGTAGAGCAGCGCCAGCAGAACCAGTCCATAGACCACCTTGCCGGAGAAGCCCAGCAGCACCGCGAACAGAAATCCCAGCAGCAGAAGAGAGATCCGGGCGGCGATGAACTGCTCCGCGGAGATGGTCTGATCGTACCCGCCCATCTGGAGCAGGTTCGACACCTGTTTTTTCATCACATCGAATCCCTCGTGCTCCAGCAGCGGAACCACGTTCGGCGCCAACGGAAGGAAGAGTTTGATGAGAAGCGGCAGTCGCTTCCGAAAATCCTCGTGCCGTTCCGTCGAGCTGTCGATCTCGATGGAGCGCAGCGCGTTCAGGATCAGAAAGACCACGCACCCGCAGCAGATTCCGGCGGACAGCGCGGCAAGAAAAACAATCAGTTCGTTCATGCACCCTCCTCCTACTTTATACATCAATGGTCGTAATTTTCCGGATAATCAGGAATCCGGTCACCACCAGTCCGATCACGAGAAGCATAATCAGCAGACCGAGCGGAGAATTGAAAAACGCATCGACCATATCCGGCGCGATTTTCGCCATGGCCGCCAGCAGCAGAAAGGGCATCGCGCCGATGATATACGCCTGAAGCCGCCCCTGCGCGGTCAGGGCATTCAGTTTGTTTGTGATGCGGATGCGTTCCCGGATGACTCCCGCCAGACGTTCCAGCACGCTGGTCAGTTCTCCGCCGGTCTGACGCGCGGTGATCACGGCGATCACCACCAGTTCAAAATCCGCCGAACCGACACGCCGGGCCATTTTTTCGAACGCCTCGTCAAAGTTGACCCCGAGCCGCAGCTCCTGGATCAGAACGGAAAATTCAAAGGAGATCGGCCTCCGGTTCTCGTTCGCCACCACATCCAGCGCCTGCGAAAGACTGAATCCGGCCTTCAACGATCCACTGATGGAGAGAAGCGCATCCTCCAGCTGCTCGTTGAACTTGTTCAGCCGCTGCTTCTTCAGATGGCGCAACCAGAGCCGGGGAATGAAAAAGAAGAAGACCGCAACCAGCGCTCCCACAAACAGAATCTTCGGAAGCGACGGATCCGAGGAGGTCACGCAGAGCAGCGCAATGCCCAGAAACGCCCCCAGTCCCGCCAGCGCCAGACTCAGATCAAAAATTTTTCCGGGCGGCATCTGCAGCAGCACATCGTCGTATTCGACCGCGGTCTCCTGGATGTACCGGGTCTTGTACCGTTTCGACGCATCCGAGATGAAGTCGATGATGACAAAGGTCGCGAACGTCACCGCCAGAGCCGAGGAGAGACAGGCCAGAAGAGTCAGATTCAGAAAGAGTCCCGGAAAATCCATCGTCACGCCTCGCTCCCGTTTTTCACGATTCTCCCTTCCGAGAACATTTTCAAATCCAGCGGCAGTTTTGCCCGCCGGATGTCCTCCAGGAAGGAGGGAAGATTCCCGGTCGGCACATGCCGTCCGAGCATTTTTCCATCGGGCCCCCAGCCGTCCTGATGGTAGACGAAGAGATCCTGCATGGTAATCATATCCCCCTCCATGCGCGTGATTTCGCTGATGCAGGTCACTTTGCGGGAACCGTCCTTTTCGCGGTTGATCTGCACGATGATCGAAATGGCCGACGCGATCTGTTCCCGGATTGCGCGCAGCGGCAGATCAAATCCCGCCATCAGCACCAGCGTTTCCAGACGGGAGAGCGCATCGCGCGGGGTGTTCGCATGAATGGTGGTCAGGGAGCCGTCGTGCCCGGTGTTCATAGCCTGAAGCATATCCAGCGCCTCGCCGCCGCGGCACTCGCCGATCACGATCCGGTCGGGACGCATGCGCAGCGAGTTGCGGACCAGATCACGGATGCTCACCTCGCCTTTTCCTTCGATGTTCGGCGGTCTGGACTCCAGACGGACCACGTGATCCTGACGGAGCTGAAGTTCCGCCGCATCCTCGATGGTGATGATCCGCTCGGTATTCGGCAGAAAGGAACTCAGAATATTCAGCAGCGTCGTCTTTCCGGATCCCGTTCCGCCCGAGATGACGATGTTTTTCCGCATTTTCACGCAGACATCCAGAAAATGAGCCATCGGATAGGAGATCGAACCGAACTCCACCAGATTGGAAATCTGCAGCGGCGTTTTGGAAAATTTCCGGATGGTGATCGAAGGCCCCACCAGGGAGAGCGGCGGAATGATGGCATTCACGCGGGACCCGTCTTTCAGACGGGCGTCGACCATCGGCGAACTCTCGTCGATGCGCCGACCCAGAGGAGAGACGATCCGTTCGATGGCCGCCACCACCTGCTGGTTGTCCGCAAACGCCATATCCGTCTTGTGAAGCACGCCCTTGGTTTCCACATAGACGCTGTCCGGACCGTTGACCATGATTTCCGTGATTTCCGGCATCGCGATCAGATCCTCCAGCGGTCCCAGACCGATGGCCTCATGCACCAGTTCCCGTTCGATTTTCTCCTGCGTCACGCCGGTCGGCAGGGGAATGGAGAGTTCGGACATGATTTCATGAATCGTCTCTTTCGCCTTGTTTTCCAGAACCTCCTGCGCGGTGCCGGACATCAGCATCCGCTTCACGTTCAGGCGCTTCAGCAGTTCAAGATGGGCCTGACGCTTGATCTCCTGCACCAGCGCGCGGGCTTCCGGAGGAATGCCGGAAACATGCAGAATCGGAATCTCCGCGGATGCCGCGTCGGAAAACTCCATTCCGGCGGAGGAGCGGTTCGTCCCGGAGGCTTCCGGCGCAGGAGTTCCGCGCGGGGCGGCTCCCTCCGGAGAAGCGGACCGGGCGGAAGAGACCGCCGGTTGTTCCCCCCCGACCTCCGCGGATGCACATCCGTCACCGGGATTCTCCCGGTTATCCGGAGACTCTTCCTGCCCCCCTCTGGAGTGAAAAACACTTTTCAGGAATCCGAATCCGGCGGGATGTTTTTCCTCCGACGGCCGGACGGCATCCGATCCGAGCGTCACAATTTCAGCGGATCCGATCCGGATGGTCGCTCCCGGCGGCACCAGCACCTTTTCATTGTGGAACTCCTCGCCGTTGACCACGATGCCTCCGCCGAGATCCAGCACCTTCAAATCATCGGAAACGATCAGCTGACAGTGCCGCATCGCCACGCCGGGCGCGGGCAGATGAATGTGACAAGCGGGACTGGCGCCGACGCGGTAGACCCCGCCTGACACCAGACTCATTTTCATCTCATTTCTGCCGGGCATCCTGATCAGAATTTCATACATGGGTCAGTACCTCGAACGGGAGCCGGAACTCTCTCTTTCCTTCATATAGCGGGAGACATTTTCCTGAAGATATTTCCAGTTGACGCTCTGGAGATCGCGGGCCACGGCGGCATCCTCATAATTCCGGAGACTCATCTGAATGCGTCCTTTCTGGGTGGCGAAAATAATCATCTCCACCTCTTTCGGGGAGAGTTCCAGCGTGACGGTTCCATAGCTTCTCGCCCCCTGCCCGCGGCCGCTCTGAAGTCCGTAGTCGCTCCCCGTCGCGATGACACGCACGCGCTGGAGAATGGTCAGCGTGATCGTATCCATGGAGGCGTCGCCGCGCATATCGGGGAACTTGAAGGTGCCGATCAGATCGACATAGTTGTTCGGCTGGACCAGTCCCGAAACGGAGGCGGTCTGATCCACCGCGATCGAAACCGCCCGGTATCCCGGCTGAATCAGACGGGTAACGCCGTCCCGTCCCACGGAAACGGTGTTCTGAAGATCGTTCCACTGCAGGATCTTGCCTTTCTCAATGGGCAGCTGCGCCCGCCGGTTGATAATCATGCTTTTGGAGGAGTAGGGAATGTCGCGGCTGGCGGAGATCTGGGAGGCGTACATTTTGATCTTCTTTCCCTGAACGGCGTCCTCGGTGATCGGCTCGTTTTCCGCGATGTCCCGGGTCACGACAAGCACGGCGACTTCGGTGGTCGCCGCCTGAATTTTCCGCTTCTCCTGATTGATCTGCTGAAAGGTGAGCATGAAAGCCATCACGCCGAAAAAAACCGCTGCCAAAAGTAAAAGTTTCTGCTTCATCTGAAATTCCTGTCTGTCATTTGGTTCCTGCGAGTCCGGAGGAAATATACACTGCTGATTTTCAAATGTCTATCTGCACGGCCAATAAAAATGCGCATTTTTTATTCCTGCGGATCCGCGCCGTGTTTCCGGGACAAAAAAAGCCGGCGGAAAGCCGGCTTTTCGCGGAAGACGGAACAGAATTGCCGCAGCGTCTCAATTCCCGCCCAGCGAGAGAGTGGTCTTTCCTCCGCCCAGATTGGTGGAAGGAGTCTTGGTCGGTTTCTTGAAGCGGGGATCGCCGGGTTTTGCCACGCTTTTCGTGTTTCCGGTGAATTTGACTCCGGTGGTCTCCCGAATCTCCTGATCGGCCAGATAGGCGATGTATTTCTCATAATCGGGCTTGTAGAAGCGGGCGCGCCCCTCCAGACTCATGACCTCGCGTTTCTGCAGAAACTTGAACGCGCCGTCCTGAATCCAGACTCCTTTTTCCGTGATGCCGGCGACTTTCCCGCGGACCACAGCCTTGGAAAGAAGCGGAAAAGCGACATTCTCCCCCACCTTCGCAGGACGGAACGGATTCTCTTTCTTCAAACGATTGATGATCTGAGCGCGGTTCGGCTTCGGAGGAGCTTTCTTCTGAGGCGCCGGAGCCGGTTTTTTCTCAGCCGCATCCAGCGGCGCGGCAATCAGCACCGCAGCAGAAAGAAACGCAGCCATCAGTAACACTCTTTTCATTTTTCCAACCTCCTCGTTAACCCTCGTTCCAACAGCGATTCTCTTGTTCTGATTGTTCCAGCCGGTCCGTCCCGAGCTTCCGCAGGTCCGGAACCGGACCAGTTACAATATTCCATCTTCCGGAAAAGTCAAATGACTCCGGAGGGGATTTTTCCGTTTCCGGCCCTTTTGCCGCACGCCCCCTCCCCTCTTTTCTTTCAGACCGCGCGGAAAAAGGAAAAGTTCCCTCTTCCGCCCCGAAGGGTCCGCAAAAAAACGCATTTTCCCGCCTCGAAGGACAATATACAGCAAAGAATGGCAATAAGAAAGAAGATTTTCCGGAAAAACGCGGCTACATTTCCGGCGCAGTGCAACATGAAAATGACAAGTAGAGGTGTTCCGATGAAACAGAATATGCAACAATACTTCCGCGCAATCCAGGCATCTCCGTTCCGGAGCGCCATTCCTATCCTGACGGCTCCGGGCATTGAGCTGGCCCGTCTGAAAGCATCCGACGTCTTCCGGAGCGGCGCGCTCCAGTTCGAGTGCATCAAGGCGCTTGCGGAGACGGTGCGCGCGGATGCGCCGGTCACCTTTATGGATCTCTCCGTGGAAGCCGAGGCCTTCGGCGCACCGGTCCGCTGTTCCGAATACGAAAATCCGACCGTTTCCGGAAGCATCGCCTCCACGGCCGAGGAGATCGACGCTCTTCCCGTTCCCGTCCCCGGCGACAAACGGACCGCGGAAAATCTCCGCTGCGCCGCGCTCTGCGCCGAATATTTCACGGACCGCCCGGTCTTCGGCGGAATGATCGGCCCCTTCTCCCTCGCCGGGCGCCTCGCCGACATGACCGAAATCATGATCCTCGCCGCAACCGAACCGGAAACCGCCCATGCCCTGCTGAAAAAAAACACGTCGTTCCTGACTGCGTACGCAGAGGCGATCAAACGCACCGGGGTAAACGGACTGCTCATCGCGGAGCCCGCCGCCGGTCTGCTCTCGCCGGAGATGTGCCGGGAGTTCGCCGCGGACTATCTGCGGCAGATTATCGCCGCCGTTCAGGATGAGAATTTTGCCGTCATTCTGCACAACTGCGGAAATGCCGCGGACCGTCAGCTGGAATCCCTGCTCTCAAGTGGAGCGGCGGCGCTGCATCTCGGGAACGCGGTCGATCTTCCCGCTCTCCTGCCTCAGATCCCGCGGGAGGTGCTGCTGATGGGAAATCTGGATCCCGTGGGAGTCCTGAAAAACGGCTCCCCGGAAAAAGTCTACGAAGAGACCCTGCGTCTTCTCCAAGCGACCGAACCCTGGAGGAATTATGTGCTCTCCACCGGGTGCGACGTTCCCCCCGGCGTGAGCATCGAAAACATCCGCGCCTTTTTCCGGGCGAAGGATGACTACAACCGCACGCGCGCCTGACTCCACGCCGTTCTCAGACGATCACGGACTCCACGCCGAAGGTGTCCGCGATCTTCGCAATCGTCTTTGCGTGATGGCCGATTCCCAGAGCGAAATGATGGGTCGGTCCTTCCATGCACCAGCGTTTCAGGAATGTGCGCACATCGGGCTGGAAGCGGCCGTGCGTGTTGGTGTTTCCGGTCGGCGGGATCGGTCCGGCGACGGATTCCCCTTCCGCGAGGATGAATTTGAATTTTCCATCGTTTTTCACTCCGATGGAGAGCATGGTGATCGGACCGGTCCGGATGTTGAATTCAACGCCGGCGCCGCTGCCCGGTTTGCCGTGATATTTCTTCAGACTGCGCAGAACGGGCTTGCGGTCGGCGATATTCAGATGATGGGGTCCGTCATGACCGACAAGCACGGTATCGCGGGCAAAATCAATCGGATGAAATTCGGCGAAACTGCCGCCGATCTCCAGCCGGTCCAGAATCAGCATGGCGATGCAGGTCTTGATATCGAATTCGCCGCACATCGGGAACCCCGCCCCCGTGAGCAGAGAGTTGCCGACGATGAAATTGGTCACAAGGGTCCGCATTTCCGAACCGGGCGCGCCCTCGTAATAATAGGCGAAGCCGTCGAGTTTTTTCGTTTCGATGAACCGTTCCAGAGCGACCGCGGCGCGGGATGCGGTCAGAAGATCGGACTCGGTCAGTTTCGTGGTCACGGGATCGGAAACGGGATCGGGAGTGTCGAAAAAGTCGAGAATCCGGGCGGACATGGCGCGCACAGCGGGATCGTCGCCGGAAAGCGGGGAGAACTCGCGCAGAATCTCGTCCGGCTCGCACTGGACGATGTGACAGCCGAAAGTGGCGGTCAGAGCCGTCGGATCGGTCTGCATGTCGAGCATGGCCTCCAGCACATGGCCCATGTGTCCCAGACGGGCCCGCCTCAGATCGTGCCGGACGTGCGCGATCCGGCACCATTGCGCAATGGCGGAATCAACGTTTTTCTCCCCTTCCAGACGGCCGAGAATCAGATCCGCCACCGGCCGGCCCATCCTGATCGCGACGCCGGTGAATTCCGGAACGGAGCAGAGATCGTCGTTGCACAGCTGAAGGAAGGTGGTTCCGTGCTCATAATCCATGGCCTCCAGCGGCTGAAGCGCCGCCAGAACAATCGGACACTCCATGGCGCGCGCAATCGCGCCGAACGTGGCGCTGGTCGCATACGTAACCATGTCGACGAACAGCAGATCAAGATCGGCCGCCTGAAGTTTCGGCAGCACCTCGTAGGCTTTGCCGGCGTTGTCCACCATGCCGAAATCAAAAACGGTCACGCTGTTCCGCTTGAGCTTCTCCACAAAAACGGAGGTTTTCCGCTTCATTTCTTCGAGCAGACCGGGAAACTGGCTCCAGTAGGTATCAAGTCCGACGGAGATCACTCCGACATTGGCATTCAGTTTTTTTCTTCTTTCAATTTTCATATTCATCACCATGCAAAATAAAGATATCCGCTGATATTTCTGAATACGGCACAGGGGCCATAGGCGGTCTGCTCCCATTCCGCCTCCACGAGACAATCCGAAAGCAGATTCCAGATCTTCTCCTTCGAGTTCATCGCCTCCAGCTTCCGTTCGAATCCGAATGGAACGAAGAAACGCACCTCCGCATTCCGGAAGCCGCTGTAATGACGGCGGGAGGTGTATCCCGGATACGCCGGCATCTGAATCTTCGCTTCGATCACGGAATCCTCGGTCTGCTTCACAAAGCAGCGGCACTCCCTGTGCCAGCACTTTCCGGGATGCCAGACGGCATTGCCGCCGGAGAGTTCCGTCTCCATCTCCGTAAGCACCGGAGCGCCGAGGGGCGTGTTCACCGTCAGGCTCACCGTCGTATCCGGAGCAAAAATGGAAAACCAGAACGCATTGTCGTTCCGGGAGATGCAGCTTCTCGGAGGAAGCGACTGCGAATGAAACGCGGAGGCATGGAACCTCCAGCCGAATTCCGGAAGGATCCAGCGCATCAGCCGTTCCGCGGGGAACGCCCTGTCGGGGGGAAGCTCATCAAAGTTGCGCCCGCTGGAAAGCTCCGGATTGCAGGGCAGAATGGATCGGACAAACCCCGCTTTTCCACCGTTTTTCCGTCGCAGAACCGAAGCGGCAACGCGTTTCTTCCCGTTCTGAACGGCAAAGGCAAGAACGGCGGCCTCCGATCCCGGAGCGGGAAGCTCCGCGAGTCCTCCGCCGTCAAACTGCGGAAGAAGGAACACTCGTTCCGAGAGGCCCTCCCGGCGGAACTCGTCGCACTCCAGGCCGGAAGCATCCATGCGGCATTCGCCCGTGATCTCTTCCGTCCGGGTCAGTCCCAGCAGGGAACAGAGTTCCGGAGCCGCCCCTTTCAACGAGCCGTAGAACAGAACATCCCCTCCGCGGTCCAGGTGCAGTTGAAGCGCCTCGAGAAGCGTCCCTTCCGCCGCGGAAACGGGAACCACCAGAACCGCGCCGTCCAGCGTCGACTTTCCCGACGCGGTCAGCGCAGTGAAATTCCCGGTGCTGATGACCGTGTTCAAGGGGAATCCGGACTGCACGCACTCTCCGATAAACAGATCCTCGTTGAGGACAAGATCCGGCGTTCGGGTTCCGCAGTACTCGTCGAACGGATAGATCCAGACAAACGGTCCCGGCGCGTCGGGCGCGTTTCGGAACGCATCCATCAGAAGCGGAATCACCTCCATGGGCACCTGCTCCGGCATCCGGCCGAAAGTGTCATCCACGGAGAGAAGGGAGATGCTGTTGGCTATTTCCGTCTTTCCTTCCGCGGTGATCCGGCTGACGCTCAGCGGCTGAAAGAGATCCCACGGCTCGCGCCCGTAGCGGTCCAGCCACGGACTGTTCATGAACCACGGATCATGAATGTAAAAACGGAACGGAAAACGGTGATCCGGCAGCTCCGCGACGTGCGACATCCAGGCGACGATTTCCAGTCCGCTTTTGAAATTCAGCGCGGCCCAGGGGGAGTTCACGGGCGGAGCGATCCGGTATTTCCGGTAGAGCTCCCGCAACGGACAGGCGTCGGTGGCGATCTCGGTTCCGGCGGAGAAATTGCTTCCGCGCGTTTCGATCACAACTCCGGGACAGGCTCCGGTAAAATCCTCCCAGAAACTCAGCATGGCCCGCGCGGCGGAGGAGGCGTTCTCCGGATGAAATTCATGCTTGTCGAACAGCGCTCCGGTGATTCCCCAGGTTTCAGATCCGAACCCCATGCCGTTGGAGAGCCAGATGTAATCATATCCGAGATCCCGGGCAAAAACCTGAAACTGTTTTCCCAGAAAGCTCCCGAGCGAGATCCCTTCCGGAATGCCGTCGGGAAATGCCGCATAGGGCCCGGGATCGGCGTGAAGACGGGAGGTGCAGGTGACAAAACTGTTCGGATAAATCGTATTGCCCTGCGCAATCTCCCGGTGCTTCCGGTATTTGAAATCGGAGACGGCGAATTCGGGACCGTTGTCGAATGTGGCGCCGATCCGGATCGGTTTCCCGGTGATCCCGCGTCCGGTCTCCCGAAGGACTTCGATCAGACGTTTGAGCCACGCATAGGAACGCGGCCCCGCATCCGGAAGATATTTCCGGGGAAACTGATGGGTATTCCGCTTCTCCCGCTCGCCCGGATGCTCCGGACGGGGACAGGGATTGGCGCAGCCGCACCAGTATGCCCATTCAAATTTCCGGGAGAGATCCCCGGTGTATTCCAGAATCTCGCTGCCGTCGGCGATCCACAGCAGAACGGAAACGGTGTCGGCCTTGTCGGTCAGGTTTTTCCACTGGGAAAACAGGGTCCGGCAGACCGAGAACATCCGTTCCTCCGAATCGTCCGTGAACGCTTTTCCGCTCAGCTCCAGCGTTACATTGTTCCAATGCATGGCAAACTCCTTCAGAATGGTTCGTTCCCTTTATTATACATGGAGAAGAGGCGACTCTCTTGGACAATCGGAAAACCCGTTCCGGAAAAAGTTTCAAATATCAAAATTGTCCATATTTTTTCCGATAGGTTCCGGGATTGTCCGCATACCGGGACCGGAATGCGCGGTAGAAATAACTGAGGTCGTTGAATCCGCACCGGTAGCAGATTTCGGAAATGGAGCTCCGGCTGGAACGAAGCTCTCCGGCGGCGGCGGAAAGACGCAGCTCCTTGAGGCGTTCCACAATCGACCTGCCCGTCTGCGCCCGGTAAAGACGGCAGAGATGGCTTTTCGAAATCCCAATGTTCGCCGCGGTCTCCTCCAGATGAAACTCTTCGGGGAAATGGCGCTCAAGCAGCTGATCGACATATTCGGCGATTCCCGCCGCGCGGTGCGCCCTCATCTTGCGAACGCCGCCGCGAAGCATCAGAATCAGAAGCTCGACCAGTTTCAGTTTCAGAAGCGGCCGATAGTTCAGCGGGCGCTCCTCATACTCCTTTTCCATGCTCCGGAGAAGCATCACGATTTCATGATCGGCATCCAGCAGATAGAGCGGCAGATTTTCATTCTGGGAAAAGGTCCCGGAAAAGATGGCAAAGAAATGAAAATCATCCTTGAGGGCCGCAAGTTCGTGTTCGATGAGAGCGGGATCGAACAGAAGATTGCAGAGTTCGAGCGAGGGAGTGCTCATGCTGTATGTCGTCACGGCACCGGGATGAATCAGAAAGAGGGAGCCGGGACGCAGCGGCCGCCGGACTTCATTGAGAAGCAGCTCCCCTTCGCCGCAGATGATGTGCGTGATCTTCCAGAACTCCCGCTGAAAGCGTTTGGATTCATTGAAATCCTCGGTCCGGTTGACGACATGACGGATCGAAAAGGGAAAATCATCGCTGAAGAAGGAACTCCGCTTGTAGATTCGAATTTTCTCTTTCATGCACCGCACTCCCTTTGCAGATACCATACCACCGTCCCCGGAAATATCAATGCAGACAAAAGAAAAAAAGACATCTCCTTTTCTCCTCTCCCACCTTTTCCCTCTTTTTTTTTCATTTTTTTTCTTCCGTCCCATTGACTTTTTTCCGGAAATATGATATAATGAACTTAACCGGTAAAGTAAACGATAAAGAAGACAACAAATGAAACGGATCAATCTTCAGGACATAGCGGAAAAGGCGGGAGTTTCCAAAGTAACGGTATCCGCCGCGCTGAAAGGGCTCGACGGGGTCGGCGAGGAAAAGCGCAGGGAGATCTGCAGAATCGCCCGGGAACTCGGATACCGCCCCAGTGCTGCGGCACGACTGCTGAAAGAGAAGGTAAACAAAGATATCGGCCTGGTCATTTTTGAATTGGGGGAACTCATTCAGGGGCACAGTTTCTTCTGCGATCTTCTGTTTCGCTTTCAGGAGGAGTGTTCCCTCCGCGGCGTCAGCGGCTACTTTGAATGGAGCGACTATCGGGCGAATCCCGACCGGATTCCGGCGCTGCTCACAAACGGACTTGCCGGAGGATTTCTGATCGCGGGGACCCCGTCCCCCCAGGTGGAATCCTACATTGTCAATCATCTGACCTCTCCCGCGGTACGGATCATTGAAGACGGGAAATACAGCATCCGCGCGGATCTCCGTTCCGGGATCCGGGAAGCGATTCAGTATCTGGCCGCGCTCGGACACACCAGAATCGGAATGATCAACGGTCCTTCCGCCTTCCGCATCTACCGGGAAGCGGAAAGCGCGTATCGTGAAGCTCTTGCGGAGTTCGGCATTCCCTTCCACGACTTCTGGTTTTCCGAAATTCGGGAAACGCGTTCCGCGGAGAATTTCAAGGAGGCCGCAAATCAGGCGCTTTTCCGGGCGGAGGAACTGCCGACCGCGCTTCTGCTTCCCGGGGACGGTTCCGGGACCATTCTCTACTATCTGGCCTCAAACGGGATTGTCGTCCCCCGGGATCTGAGTCTGATCACCTTTGCAACGACAAGTCTGGATTCCGAAAGTTTTTCCCCCGCCATCACCTCGATCGACGACTCCGCCCATGATTTTGTCCTTCAGGGGCTTTCCATGCTGGAAACGTTGAGACACTCCTCCTCCGTTGCCGACCCCTGGAAAACGGTCCCCTCCAGACTCAATATCCGGGAAACGGTTCTCCATGCAAAAGAATATCAGGGAAGGAAATACGCATGAAAAAGGAAAAAAATTTCACATTGATAGAACTTTTGATCGTGATTGCAATTATTGCAATTCTTGTCGGACTCCTCCTTCCCCTTCTAAATTCCGTCAAGGGAAAGGCCCGGCAGACGTTCTGCGGCTCGAACGCCCGACAGATTCAGCTGGCCTACAATTCCTATTCGATGGCTCATGACGACATTCTGCTGATTCCCAGAGCAACGGAGGGGTCGGCATCGGTCGTAAACCGCGGATTTGATTCGCCGCCCGGGGCGGTCTGGGTCTACTATCTGAAGGAGGAGCTGAATATGCCGGATCTGACGGCGGATGGAGGAAGCTGGAGCGCCATTCCTGTGGCCTATCAGAAAAAAGTCCTGACCTGTCCCGGGTCGAAGCAGGTGGCAAACTGTCTGTACCACATCAACTATTCCATGCCGAACTACGGGGTCGGCGGCGAGATCGCCTACGGAGGCAAACCGCCCATGAAAGCAACTGATCTGCGCTCCCCGTCCAGCAAGGTCTCCTTTTCGGAGGCCATGGACTCGGCGTATCTGGATCCGGCAGTTCCGAAATTCTCCTTTTATCAGAACCTTCCGGAAAGCCTTGATTATACACGTCATTGCCTGGCGGTGAATGTCGCGATGTTTGACGGACACGTCGAAAGCTGGATCGAGGCACGCTACCGCACCGCCACCCTGCCGCACTGGACGACCTCGTCCGCTCTGGGATATGATGCGTTCCAATAAGAAAATTTCACAAATACAAAACCGGAAAACTCCAACCGGGGAAAGGAAAAAATTCACATGAAACGAACCACAACATCACTTCTGCTTCTTCTGACCGTCTCGGCGGCTGCACTCGGCGCCGGAGAGAAAATCATAGAGGAGACCTTCCGGAATTTTGAACAGAAGAGCTTCTCCTCCAACGGAATACAGGCCGATCAGAACGGACTTCTCGTCGTCAGGGGAAACCGGAGGAACAACAGCGAGGGCATTCTGTTCCGGAAATCGTTTTCTCTACCCGAGGAGAATTCCGGTCGCCGGCTTCGCTGGAGTCTGACTCTCCACAGTTTTTCGGATCAGCTTCATCCGGACAAACCGGAATCGGGATTCCGGTTCTTCCTGGTTCCGGAACCGCTTCCGAAGCATCTGGAATTTTACATTCTGCCGAACGCAATCGGGATCACTCTCGCGCCGACGGAGGACAAGGGATGCTCCGTTTCGCTCAATTTGAAGGAAAACTGCAAGGATGGATTCGGCCGTCCGCTGTACAGCTGCCGTCTGAAGCAGTTTCCTGTGAAAGTCACCCTGGAATTCGACGCGACTCAATACCGTCTGAAATTCAATCAGGAGTCGTTTCCCGTAACCGGCAACCGTTCCGGGAAATGGGATCTCTCCTCCGGGATCTGGAAAAATCCTCTCCATACGGGTGGACGGCTGGTCAACCGGAAGGATGACAGAAGATCAACGGCCCGCCTGGAAGCCTTCTCCGTGGAAACCATCGACGTAAAGTAACCGGAAAGGAGGCAAGGTCATGAAACAGATCGGGATTTTCGCGCTCGGTTCGGCGCTGCTTTTTTCTCTGCTTTCGAGCGGAACGGCCGCGGAGCAGACGCTTGTCCGGCCGGAATTCATCCGGCGGATCGGAGCGATCAGCACCGTGCAGCCGATCTTCAACGGCAATGTCAACGGCAGCGACTACGGAGCGGCCAATGCGCTCATCCGGGAATTGAATCTGAATGGCGCCAGAGCCTTTCTCTGGCCGCAGCTTCAGTATCCGCACACTCCCTGGGCGGCCTCGCAGTTCGGCAGGACCCCCATTCCCCGGGAACAAGTGGCGGAAGCCCGCCGGAAATGGTTCGCCCAGGATTTTGCCAAAACCGTTCCGGCAGCCTTCAAAAACCGGAAAGGCGAATGGAGTTCCGCGCAGTTCTATCAGCTTCAGATTTTCAAAAACATCCATCTGACGGAGAATATCGTATTTCATTCTCAGCTGGATGCGGGGGCCAGATTGTATCCGGATCGGGTCAACGCGTATTATTCCGCCTACATTCAGGCGATTCGAACCTTCGCCCCCTGGATCCGGCAGTTCTGGATTCAGCATACAAACGAACCGAATTATCCCTGGTGGAGCGGAGAGTTCGAAACCACCGGGGAGAGCGTGAAAGCCTGGATCGACGTCTACAATTCGCTGAACCGTCATCTCCGCAAGAACCATCCCGGCGTCCAGCTGCTCGGACCGGTTCTCGCCGCGAGCTCCACCTTCAACTGGCACGATTTCCAGCAATGGACAAAACCGGTGCTTGCCGGAACGGAGATTCCTTTGGAATTTTACAACTATCATCTCTACAACATCGGAGCATGGAGCCATCTGGCATGGATTTCGATGTTTCAGGCGGAGGCGGAACGGATCGGGCGAATCCGTCCCCGGGCGTATATCTCGGAAACAGCGTACGCGCTCGGAAAAAGCGGAGTGGACGGAGACCTGATCCGATGGACGGCCCAGCAGCTCTTCACCGCGCTGGAAAATCCCGATAAAATTCATGCTCTCAGCTGGCACATGCTGGTGTTCGACTGGTTCAATTATACGAATATTCTTTTCAAGGATCGTGCCCGGAAAAGTTATACTCCCGGCGCGAATTTCCATCTGTACCGGACGCTGCGCAATCTTCGCGGCACAACGGTATATACCGTTCCTTCCGCGAATCCCGCTCTGCGGAAAGCGGCCGCCATGCCGGATGCCTCCCATCTGACGCTGGCGCTGTTCAATGACGGCGAGGAGCCCGTTGAACTTCAGATGCACGTTCCTTTCCCCGTCGTCCCCGACTCGTTAACGGTGCAGAGCGTCCGTCCCACCGGACGCGGCACCTATCAGTATTCCATCGAAAAGGCGGAAACGTCCGGTGCCGATCGGACTCTGAGGCTTGCCCCGGGGGAGGTCCGCTCCCTGGAATGGAGTTTCCCCAAACCGCTGCCGCCGCCGAAGAGGACACTCGTTCAGCGGGAGTTCTACGCGCCCGTCGTCGGAGAGTTCTTCTCCGACACCATTACCGGGAAGATTCGTTTACCGGCATCTCCCGCTCCGGCGGAACAGTGTTTTCTCCGTTTCGGCATCTACACGGATGACAAGCTTTCCGCGGAAGGAGGCGTTCTCCACTTCAACGGCACTCGCTTTCCGCTCCGCTGGAATCAGGCCCGCGCGGATGTGGAAATGAGCGATCACTCCTGGTTTTTCGAAATTCCGCTTTCCCCCGGTCTCGTTCAGCGGGAAAATGAATGCTCCCTTCACGTCGAAGATACCGACTATAAGCTGATGTTCGCTTCCATCGTCACCCGGGAGGAACCGGATGCGGCATCCGCAGAAAAAGCGGCGAAGGAGGCCATTGCATGGAGAAGTTCCGAACTGTCCGGCTCGCTCCGCGCACCGGCGCGTCTTACGGACGGAGAAACGGGAACGTATCGTCTCAAACTGGAAAACAACACCGGGAAAACGCTCTCCATCGGGACGCAGATCACGTTTCCGGACGGAATTGTCTCCACAGGCTCTTTGCAGGGCACTCACACGTTATCTCCGGGCGGAGTCAAACTTCTGGAATACAAGGTCAGAGCAGTCAGCAACGGTTCCGCCGATCCTCGGGAAACCATCGTCCGCCTCCACGCCCCCGGGATGCGAAGCAAAGAACTCCGTTCCACGGTCACGATTTATCCGATTCACAGAGCCGCCTACTCTCCGGAAACGCCCTCGAAGGAGTCCTGGGAAGCGATCCGCGGCATTCCGTTCCGACAAGGGAACATCAGCGGAGAAACCAAACTGCTCTGGAATGAACGATATCTCTTCTATCAGGTCCGGGCGGAAGGTCCGTTCAAGCCCGCGGCTCCGGCGACAATCGACAGTTTCTTTTCCAAGGATGTTCTCGAATTTTTCCTGGACCTCTCCAACACCAAACCCTCCCAGTACGATCCGGCCTTCTGTGCTCAGCTGTTCTGCTGTCCGGCCGGAGCGGGATCGGATCAGAACGTCCTCTGCGGCTCCGTCCTGCGCGCCAGAAGAGGCGACAACGTGGATGTCATCGGCCGATGGAAAGAACCGGAATGGAAGGCCTCCGTCTCGTTCCCCGAAAAAGGCGGATATCTCGTCTCGGGAGCGATCCCGTGGAAGATCATCCAGAAGAACTTCCGCCCCGCTTCCGGAAGAAAAATCGGTTTCGACCTTGCCGTGTCGCATCCCGGAACCAGACAAACCACCACTTTTTCCTGCTCCGTTCTCGGTTTGAAACAGAAACAGCACTGGTCTCCCAAAGGCTGGGGCGTTCTGCTTCTCGAATAGCAGGAACGCAAAAGAGATTCTCCTTTTTTCCCCTCCCCGCAGCGCGCAGAGGGCCTTCGGAAAACCGGTCATTTGCAAAAAAGGAATGACCGGCTATATTCCCGAAACAGGAACAACAGGAGAATCTCTCATGACAAAAAGAATCGCCCATATCTGCATCAAGTCGCCCGATCTGGAAAAAACGGAACGCTTCTACTGCAAAGGCCTCGGCATGGAAAAAGGATTTGATTTCCTGCGGGGGAAAACGGTGGTCGGATTTTATCTGAAAGCCGGGAACGGAACCTTTCTGGAAATTTTCCATGCGGAAGCGGAAACGCCCGGCTCTTTTCCGATCGACCATCTCTGTCTGGAAGTGGACTCCATTGAAGAAACCGCCGCAAGTCTGAAGACGGTCGGAGCGGTCCTCTCCCCGAAGAAGATGGGAGCGGACCACTCCTGGCAGGCATGGACCACGGATCCCGGCGGAGTCCGGATCGAGCTCCACGAGTACACCCCGGAGAGCTGTCAGACGACCGGAGCGCCCTGCCGTCTGCCGGAATGACGCGGCAGACGGTTTTCTAGTTCAAAAACTGGAAACGGGAGCTGTAACAGCAGTCGTCGATGTCGACCACATTGAAGTAGGCCGCCGTGGCGCAGCGCGGAATCGGAGCAGACAGAATCCCGTTTTTCCATTCCGGATTCCGTGAATTCCAGCGGCGGTCCTCCCAATAGCCTTCCGCCCGCGTGAAATGAAACTCGGCGGAACGGATGCGCCGATCCGACGTGACCCGGACGGACAGCGTATCGCCGTTCCGTTCGATCGGGGAAAACTCCGGCACCGTCCGATGGTTCAAAACGGCATCCGCAAAATCGAAAATGGTCTCCTCCTTCCACGAGCTTGTATGATCGTGGGGATATGCGACCCGCACGGAAAGACGTTTCATCGGCGACGGCGCCGCGTCAAACGATTTCTGGAGCGACGGCGGCGGGAACGCAAAATCATTGCTTCCGCTGAAGAAGAGCATCGGCAGTGCCGCATTTTGCAGGTAGATTCCCGGATCCCAGAGGGAAAACCACTTTTCCCGCAGTTCCGGCGTGGACTGGGGATGTTCGAACGGGAGCGCCGACGATCTCTCGTTCAGGAATCCGCATCCGTAAACCGGAATGGCGAACCGGAAGCGGTCATCCAGTCCGGCGACCATGCACGTGAGGACGCCGCCCCAGGAAATGCCCGTCACCCCGATACGGGCGGGATCCACCTCCGGAAGCGAGCGCAGGAAGGAGTGTCCGAGAATCGCCGCGGCGACCGCATGATACGGCCACTGCTCCTCCGGAGGCAGTTCCGCCTCCTCGAAGCGGCCCCATCCGCGCGGTCCGCCGAATTCATGCGACGGCCACTGCCAGCAGCACGGACACGGCGCCCAGCAGGGAACACATCCGCACGTATCCATGGAAATTGCCGCATAACCGCGCCGGTTCCATACCGTCACCCAGTCGGCCAGCGCCGTCCCGCCGCCCCCGTGGATCAGGACCACTCCGGGGACCGGATGCTCCGCACTCGCTCCCTCCGGAAGCGAGTAACAGGCAAACACACGCGTTGTTTTCCCGTGATAAGGGACACTCTCATAGAAAATCTGTTTCACTCCGGGATAGGAATACTCGGATGCGGGATGAACCGCCGGGGTTCCGTACCATTCGCGCACCGATCGGAACGGGGTCTGCTCCAGATTCATTTGGCAGCCTCCGGAAGACGCAGAAGTTTTGCCTTGATCGTGATGTCATAAACCGGTTTCTCCGGCTGACTGCGTTTGCTGTAATCGAGCATGTCCTCGCGGAAATAGCGGAAGGAGTTGCCGGAGGAATCATCCACGATCCAGCGATAGCTTGCCTGATTGTTGATCTGGTCACTGCGGGCCATTCCGGCGTAAATCCGGTCGACGTCCGTAATCAGGACTCCGTTTGCCCCTTTGTCGCGGGCGAAATTTCGGATTTTCGATTCGACCTCGGCGGAGGAGTACGTGGTCCCGGCGCTCGCGGTCAGGGTTCCCAGCACGGTGTATTCCTTGACGGGAAGCTGATCGGCGGAAAAGTACAGCGTCACCTTCTCCCCGGACGGAAGCGGCGGATCGGAAATCCCGTCGTAGTCAATGCTGATGCAGGCGGTCAGCGTCGCCATGGCGAACGCGGCGAAACAGAGGGACATCGCTTTTTTCATACTTTCTGTCTCCTGAAAAGGTCAGTGATCCGTGACACAGACGCGTTCCACCCGCGTCCCGAACGAACAAATGATATCATACGAATGGGTGCCCTTGATCTGCGCCCAGTCCTCAACCGTGATCCGGTCGGCGCCCTCGCCGCCGATGCAGGTGACGATCTCGCCCGGCTTCACCTCACCTTCCTCGAAACTGTCCAGAGAGATGGTCGTATAGTCCATGGAGAGCCGTCCGAGAATCGGACAGAGACGACCCTTCACCAGCACATATCCCCGATTGGAGAGATTCAGCGGCAGCCCGTCGGCGTATCCCGCCGCAATCGTGCCGACCCGCGTGTCCCGGAAGAGTTTGCAGGTGCAGCCGTACCCGATGGTATGGCCCGCGGGAAGCGTGCGGACCGCAACCAGATAGGTCTTCAGCGAAAGCACGGGTTCCAGCTTCAATGCGCGCTGCCCCTCCGTATCGAAGGATCCGTGCAGATTGATTCCCGCCCGGACATGCGTGAACGGAGGAACACACGCAAACGGACAGTTGTTGATCGCATCGCTGTTGGCGATGTGGCGCTTCTCCAGCACGATTCCATGCTGGGCAAGTTTTTCAATGATGCCCAGGAAACGCGCCGCCTGAGCGAAGCTGTAGCGGTCCGCTCCGTGGTACGCGATCGGGAAGTGGGTGTAGATTCCCTTCAAATCGAGATTCGGAAGCTTCACGACCTCCTTCGCGACATGCAGGACATCCGGTTCCAGGATGCCGAGCCGTCCCATGCCGGTGTCGACTTTCAGCTGGACCTCGGTGGTCACCCCCTGCCGAACGGATTCCATGCTGATCTTCCGGGCGACCTCCAGATCCGTGATTCCGAGAATGATGTGATTCCGGACGGCCTCCGGGATCTCGTAATCCAGCACGGCGCCGAGGATCTGCACCGGTTTTCCGAATTTGACCAGGGGGAGCGCCTCCTTCAGTTCCGCGACGCAGAAACCGGCGGCGCCCGCGCGGTTCAGCCGTTCCGCGATCTTCTCCACTCCGAGTCCGTAGGCGTTTGCCTTGAGCACCGCCAGGACCTGAAGCGGCTTCACCGCCTCCTGTATGTGATGGAAATTGCGTTCAATGGTATCCAGATTGATCTCGACCCACACCCTGCTTTTCGGGGTCACGTCCGGCTCTGTCATGATATCTCTTCTCCCGGTTGAT
Source organism: uncultured Victivallales bacterium (assembly GCA_944390735.1). Taxonomy (GTDB): domain Bacteria; phylum Verrucomicrobiota; class Lentisphaeria; order Victivallales; family UBA1829; genus UBA1829. The sequence continues at coordinate 25,975 of CALXRL010000090.1, forward strand.
TTTTCGTGATAGGGCAATATACGTTCAAACCGGAGAAAATCAAGAGATTCGGATGCGGAATCGGCAAATGCGGAAGAAACTTTTTCCTTTTTTCAGAAGAGAGGGGAAAGGAGCGAACTTGCATCTTGGCGTTTTCGTGGTATCTTTTAAAAACAAGAGAGGAGCCGGAAACCATGAGACATTTTTTTCTATGTTTGATTCTGTTCGTCCCGCTGGCGCTGCTGTCGGCCAAAGACATCACCACCAAAGCCGGCAAGACCTATCACAACTACTCCGTTGCCGGATACAGCGCGGAAGGGCTGACCATTCTCCACTCCACCGGCGGCATCCTGATTCCTCTGGAGGAGTGGCCGGACGACCGGAAGGAGGAGGTCCGGAAATACATCAATAAAATCGAGCGCCGCAGAAAACTCATTGCAAACCGGCCCGATCTGAAAACCAAAAGCGGAACCGTGTTCAAAAAATACCGGATTCTCGGATTCAATGCCAGCGGAGCGCGCGTTTCGCACTGGGGCGGAATCTCGATCGTCCAGATTTCCGATCTGCCCGACGACATTCAGAAAAAATATGAACCCCAGATTCTTTCTCTGACAAAACCGAAAGGAATCGTGCTCAAAGACACCCTGGGGAAACGTCCGTCGAATCCGTTTCCCGCAGACCTTGAACGCTACGATACCGGCCGCCATCCCTGGAAGGGAAACAACGGAGAAACCAGTATCGAAGCAAAAGCAGGTGACACCACGGTGACGTTCGGCGGCAGCGATAAAAAGTCCTCTAAAAAGAGAAACGACAAAAAGAAGGACAAGGAAAAGGACAAAGACAAAAAGAAAGACAAAGAACAGAAAAAGAACAAGGAAAAAGAGAAAAACAAGGACAAGGACAAGAAAAAGGACAAGGACAAAGACAAGGACGAAGATGAGGAAGAGTGATCCGGTGTTTTTCCATGGATATTACTGATTTCTCCGCCTGTCGGCCCGCGCGCGCCAAAGCGCTGATTCCTTTTGCGGTCTTTCTGATTTTTTATGTCGGCATCTCGATCTGCGCGGGAAGTTTTTACAAGGTTCCGATGCCGATCGCCTTTCTCGTTGCCTCCGCGGTGGCCCTGGTGCTGGACCGCAAATCCTCTCTTCGCAGCAAGATTGAGCTGTACGCCCATGGGATGGGCAATGTCGACATCATGACCATGTGTCTGATCTTCATTCTGGCCGGCGCGTTTGCAGCGACAGCGAAAGCCATGGGAGCAGTGGAAGCGGCCAGCACCATCGCCCTGCAGTTCATTCCGCCGAATCTGATTCTATGCGGACTGTTTCTTGTGGCATGTTTCATTTCGATTTCCATCGGCACATCGGTGGGAACGATCGTGGCGCTGACGCCGATTGCACTGGATCTGACCGGGAGCGTGGGACTCTCCATCGGACTCTGTCTCGGCGCGGTGGTCGGCGGTTCGATGTTCGGCGACAATCTCTCCATGATCTCCGACACCACCATTGCCGCCACCCGGACCCAGCATGTGGAAATGAAGAGCAAATTCTACTCGAACATCCGCATAGCGCTTCCCGCGGCGCTTGTCACGGTGATTCTCTATCTTTTTCTGAGCGGGAGCGCCTATGCTCCGCAGCTGCGGCCGCTGAGTTTAGGTTCCTGCATTGCGGTCCTGCCCTATCTGAGCGTGCTGGTGCTGGCGCTCTTCGGATTCAATGTCATGGCGCTGCTGATGTTCGGGACGCTCTTCAGCGGAATCATCGGGCTTTTCAACGGAGCATTCGATCTCTGGGGGTTTCTGGATATTCTGGGGAAAGGAGCGCTCAGCATGTCGGAGACGCTGATTGTGGCGCTGCTGGCCGGAGGTCTTCTGAAAGTGATCCGCTACAACGGCGGAATTGAATACCTGCTTCTTCAGATTGAAAAACACATCCGGGGGCGCCGGGGCGGGGAACTGGGGATTTCGCTGCTGGTCATGGCGGTCAATGTTTTCACGGCCAACAACACAGTAGCGATCGTCATTGCGGGGCCGATCGCCAGGGACATCTCCGAACGCTACGGAATCGAACCGAAACGCTCGGCGAGTCTGCTGGACACCTCCTCCTGCATCATTCAGGGAATTCTTCCCTATGGGGCGCAGGTACTTGCGGCGGTGGGACTGGCGAGCAAGGCCTCGATTCCGGTCTCCTCGGCGGATGTGCTGAAGTTTCTCTGCTATCCCTACATTCTGGCATTTTTTCTGCTGCTTTCCATCCTCTTTTCCGTGAAGAGGAAATCCGCGGACGGAAAGCAGACCGGTCAGATGGCTCCCTGCTGACCTGCAACCCTGGCGGCAAGCGCGTTTCCGGCGTCGGCGCAGAGCTGCAGATCCTCCCCCTTCAGGTAGTGGAACAGAAACGCCGCACTGAACGCATCGCCTGAACCGACCGTGCTGACCACTTTCACCGGAACGGCGGACGAATGCACGGTTCTTCCGCGGGAAGTGACCAGACAGCCATCCGGACCCAGAGTGAGAATCAGCGTATCGAGTCCGAAGCAGGCCGCCATGGCGGAGGGCTCCGCGGGGATGGCAAAGAGTTCGGAAAGGACGCGGAACTCGTCGTCGTTGATTTTGACGATGTCCGCCCGGACCATCGACTCGCGGATCCGTTCCGCAGAATAGAAATCCTGCCGCAGGTTCACATCATAGAAGAACGTGGTATCCAGTTCGTTCCAGAGCCGGTGAAGAGTCGCGCGGGACTCCTCCGAACGCTGACTCAGCGTCCCGTAACAGAAGAGATCCGGTTTTCCCCGGTATTCCGTGCTGATATGGTCATAGGCGCAGTTGTCGAGGAAATCATAGCGGGGGACTTTTTCGGCATCCAGCGTGACGCTTACCGTTCCGGTCGGATAATCGCATCTCCGCACATACTGACTGCTCATGCCGTACTGTTCCAGGGCGGAAAAGACCGCATCTCCGAGACGATCCCGTCCGACCGCGGAAATGATGGAGGCATCCGCTCCCAGCCGTTTCAGCTGAACCGCCAGATTCAGCGGCGCGCCGCCGAGATGCGGCTCCCCTTCAATCAGGTCAAACAGAATTTCACCGAAGGAAACGATGTTCGGTACCGAGGTCATCAGAGTTCTCCTTTTCTCAAAACAGATTCCATTGCTTCAGTTTCTCCAGTTCCAGGAGAAGATTCGGCGTGCAGTCGGGCCGGATCGCCTCCAGCTCTTCGCGCGAAAAAAACCGCACCTCGTCGATCTCCGACGCCTGAAAGCGGAAGGGACCGGCACTCTCCGTGCAGAAGACCCGCACATTTTCCGATTCCACGGAATTGCGGATGCGCGAATCGAACAGGAAGCGCAGCGGCAGATCCGGATCCAGACCGAGTTCCTCGTGCATTTCGCGACGAGCCGCACTCTCATACTCCTCTCCATGGTCGAGATGCCCGCCGACCGCGGTATCCCATTTGCCCGGCTGAATATCCTTGGTGCGGGTGCGGAGCTGAAGCAGGATCCGCTTCCCATCCGGATGAAAGACAACAACATGCGCGGTCCGATGGATCAGCGACGGATCCCCGTGACACCTCCGACGGGGAGCGGTGCCGATCACCTGATCGTTTTCATCCACGATATCGAAGAGTTCCTCCCGGTTATTCTGCGCCGCCATGATCTTTCTTCTTTCCGTTTTTCTTTGCCGACGCTCCGGTTCCGGAGGAGGATTTCCCGGAGGAGGGTTTCCGCCCTGTTGTTTTCTTCTCAGCGGGAGGGAGTTCCTTGTGAACGGGAGGCTCCTTGAGCATCCGCGCGGAGGAATCCGGCTCCTCCTCTCCGGGGAAGAAGACGATTTTATCATTGTCGCGACGGGCGACGATACGCCCGGCATCGCCGAGCAGTCCCCGCAGAATGCTGTCCGCCAGTTCATCCTCGATATAGCGTTCGATGGCACGGCGGAGAGGACGCGCCCCGTATTCCGGCTGGAATCCCTTCTCAATGATGAAATCCACAACCGCCGGTTCAATCTCGAGCGTTTTGCCCTGTTCCTTGAGACGGTCGATGACCTTTTTCAGCTCCAGATTGACAATTTTAACCAGATCCGCGCGCTCCAGTTTCCGGAAGACGATCACATCATCAATCCGGTTGATGAATTCCGGTTTGAACCGTTTTTTCGCCACTTCGAGCAGCCGGTCCGCGACTTTCTGGAAGGATTCGTTCGGTTTGAGCGCTCCGTCGAAGCCCATTCCGGCGCCCTTTCCCATCTGTTCCGCGCCCAGATTGCTGGTCATGATGACGATGGTGTTCCGGAAGTCGATTTTCCGTCCGAGACTGTCGGTGAGTTTTCCCTCTTCGAGGATCTGCAGGAGCAGATGCATCACATCCGGATGCGCCTTTTCGATTTCGTCGAACAGGACGACGCTGTACGGATGGCGGCGCACCCGCTCGGTCAGCTCGCCGCCCTCGCCATGACCGACATAGCCCGGAGGCGAACCGACCAGTCTGCTGACATTGAATTTTTCCATGTATTCCGACATATCGACCTGAATCAGCGCATCGGGATCCCCGAAAATGAATTCCGCCAGCGCCTTTGCCAGCAGCGTTTTCCCGACGCCGGTCGGCCCGAGAAAGATGAAGGAACCGATCGGACGGCGCGGATCCTTGAGATCCGCCCGCGAACGGCGCAGGGCGCGCGAAACCGCGGAGACCGCATCCGGCTGTCCGACGACCGTGTTCATAAGTTCATCCTCCATCCGGAGCAGCCGGGCGGTTTCGCCCTCCTGCATCTGGCTGACGGGCACACCGGTGAGCTTGGAGATAATCACGGCAATCTCCGCGGTGTCAATGACCGGACGGCGCTTCCGGCAGAGTTCATTCCACTCTTCCATGCGTTTTTCGAGTTCGGCGCGCAGGGCGCGTTCCTGATCGCGGCAGTCGGCGGCCTCCTCATATTTCTGTGCGGAGATGGCGTTGTCCTTGCGGGCGCAGACCTCGCGGATCTTCTCTTCGATTCCGGAGACGTCGGGCTGTTTGGGGGTATCGACAATGCGGGCGCGCGCGCCGGCCTCGTCGATCACGTCGATGGCCTTGTCCGGCAGGAAGCGGCCGGTGATATAGCGGTCCGCCAGTTTCGCGGCCGCCGTCAGAGCGCCGTCCGTGTACTCCACATTGTGATGCTTTTCATACGGCTCCCTGAGGCCGTGCAGGATCCGGATGGTGTCCTCCACGGAGGGCGGCTCCACCATGACCGGCTGGAAACGGCGCTCCAAAGCGGCATCCTTTTCGATCCCCTTGCGGTACTCGTCGAGCGTGGTGGCGCCGACACACTGGAGCTCCCCGCGGGAGAGTGCCGGTTTGATGATGTTGGCGGCATCCATGGCACCCTCCGCACCGCCCGCGCCGACGATGGTATGCAGTTCATCAATGAACAGAATCACGGCTCTGGTGTTTTTCACTTCGTCGATCACGGCCTTGATGCGCTCCTCGAACTGTCCGCGGTATTTGGTTCCCGCGATCATCAGGGGCAGATCCAGGGCGAACACATGCTTGCCGCGGAGCGGTTCGGGGACGGAACCGGAGGCAATCGCCTCGGCAAGGCCTTCGATGATGGCCGTCTTGCCGACGCCGGCCTCTCCGATCAGAACGGGATTGTTCTTCGTTCTGCGGCAGAGGATCTGGATCACCCGTTCGATTTCGTTTTTCCGTCCGATGACGGGATCAAGCTCGCCCTTGCGGGCGATTTCGGTCAGATCGCGTCCGAACGCGGAAAGGGCGGGGAACATCTGTTCGGAGGAGGCGTTCGGTCCCGCGGCGTTCGGCGCGGAGGCGGCCCCCTGTCCGGAAGCGGCGTCCTCCTGCAGGGATTCGTCCGGAATGTAGTTCGGATCCAGAGCCTTCACGACCTCCTCGCGGACGCGTTCCACATTGACCTTCAGACTCCGCAAAATCTGAGCCGCCGCGCTGTTGCCCTCGCGGAGAAGCGCCAGAAGCAAATGCTCGGTGCCGATGTAGTTGTAATTCATCGCCCGCGCCTCGCCCGCGGACATGGCGATGATTTTCTTCAGACGGGCGGTCATCGGCGCAGGCCCCTCCTGTTTGGTCTGTCCGCCGGTGCCGAACTGGCGTTCGACCTCGAACCGGAGCGTATTCAAATCCAGTCCCATGGCCTTCAGGACGGAGACCGCAACCCCCTCCCCCAGCGAAATCAGCCCGAGCAGAAGATGCTCGGTGCCGATATAATCATGGTTCAGGCGCTCGGACTCCTTCTGCGCAAGAGCCAGAACGTGCTTGGCTCTCGGCGTAAAATTTTTCAGCCAGGAGTTCAAATCCTCAAATTCTGCCATTGTCGTATCTCCCAAAGATTCCGTTTTGTTCCTTGGAGATTGTAATCCAGCAAAAGAAAAAATCAAGTCCGATCTTGAAAAATAGTCGCGGAAAGATTCCCCCGTTCCGATGCGGACGCGCCGAAGCGCCTCTCTTTCCGAAAAGCCGATTAAAAGAAAGCTCGTCATTTTCGCAGTTTTTCCGCAAATCCGCAAAAAAATTTTGAAGGACCTCCATCCCATTTTCCTGAAAATGAAGAAGTTACCATGACAAATCAACCAGAAGCAATGCAGAAAAAAATGCAAAAAATGCATAAAAATTCATTTTTTTCGCAAAAATTATCGCAAAACGCAAAAAAAATACTTGTCTTCTGTCATAAATGTGATAGTTTTATAGGAATTACAGCATGGAGGGTAATTCTTATGAGTATGAACGACAAGAACTTAATCGACACGCTTCGCGCCTATGTCGAGGAGAACCATCTGTCCTGGACCCAGATCTCCCGACAGCTCGGCGTGACGCAGAACACCCTGACCAATTGGAACAAGGGTGGCAAAATCAGTCCCAGAAACAGACGGGCGATTATTGCACTGACATCCGATCCGGAACCGACCTGTTCCGTCATGGAATGTCAGGCCCGGGATTCGGAAGATCCCATTACGGTCGCCATGCTGAAGGTCTGGGGCTCCCTGTCCGAACGGGACAAAGCCAGAGTTTACATGCACGCGCTCGAATATCGGGACGGCGTCTCGCAGACTCCGCTGCAACTGGTTCAGGTCCAGCCGGTTGCCTCTCAGAATATGGCGGCGGAACCCGCGGCGCCCTACAATGCGCAGCCGCCCAAAACGAAATAAGTCCGGGGTTTCTTCCACAGCCTGTCTTTTGAAAGACAGGCTTTTTTTTCGGACCTTCCGACCTTCGTTTTGCCCTCTCTTTCAACGAATCCTAGCGCCGGATTCTCCGATCCCATCACTTCCCGCCCTCACCATAAGGAGTGATTCAGAATGAAACAACTCGTTTCTCTTTTTATGATTGCGTTCGGAATTCTGCTTTCCGGCTGCATTCCCTCTCTGACGCCCGCGACGGAAAAAAATGAAACATTCCTTCCCGACGCGGAAGGACTATGGGAACGAAACCAGACCCGTTACCGGATCGAATCCTGCGGGGAGTTCTATGCCGTCGTTGCCGAGAACAAAGAGGGGAAAAAAAATTTTTTCAAAATGACCCTGACCACAGTCGGGGGAGAAACCTATGCCAGCTTGACCTTTGACGGGGATGCACCCGGACTGAAACAGCTTCTGAACGAGGATTCCCGTTCTTTTCTTCTTCCTCTCTGGCGAATTTACCGCCTTCAGGTTTCCGAAGAGGAGCTCCGGCTGTACTGGATGGCGGATGAATCGCTTCTCCGGACCTGTTTCCGGGATCTCGGTTCCATTCAAAAAGCCGGAAGTAAGGACCGCATTCTGAACACGTCACCGCAGCAGCTGAAAGCCTGGCTCGCCGGACATCCCGGCGCCTATGCGGAAAAGAACGGCAACTTTTTCTCCTTCCGCCGGATCCGGTAAGATCCATCCTCGGTCGGAAAAACGGAGAAACGGAAGAATTTGCACACCATCACTTTCCGAGGCGCTCGGAAAAGAGAAAGGCCCGACGGATCGGGAGGATCCGCCGGGCCGGAAACGATTCTCCGAAAAACCCGTTTATTCCACGTCCGCAAGAACGAAGATGTCCGCGTAGTAGTTGTCGAGATTCTTGGCGAAGGTGTAGTCGGGATTGCCCTTCGCGGCGGAACCGATCCCGATATCACCGCTGTTTCCGGCAAGGAAATTGTTGTAGGCGAAAAGAACCTGTTTCGCCCGGTAGTTGTGAATCTGCATGGAACCGTAGGAGCCGCTGCCGGAGCGCTGATCGCCGAAATCGTAGGACCCGTCGCTGGCGCCCGGGATTTTCGCAGCGTTCTGCTGACTGTAATTGGTTCCCCAGAATTCGATGTTGCCATCGTCGAACGATCCGCTTTTCACGGAGGGGACGTTGCTTCGGACCACCAGATTCTTCACGATCTTCTGGAACGGAGAATTCAGCGAAGCGAGCGGCAGTCCGATTTTACGCACATCCTGCGTGAAGGGATCCATGGCGACGAAAACGAAACTGTTTTTCCCGGTTTTCCGATCCGTCAGGGAGAGGAAGTAGGCCACCTTCCGAATCTTTTTTCCGGCCAGCGCCCTGGAATTGTCGATGGAGTAGTTGGCCGTCTTTCCGCCGTCCTTCACGGCTGCGGCGGGATTGAAGCGGTAGACCAGCTGATAGGGTTTTGCCTCGGGCACGGTGGCATCCAGATACTCTCTGGGAGGCACCGTTCCGGCCCGGAACGCTCCGGCGGGCAGGTTGTTTTCGTTGACCAGATTGACCGTGACATCGGGATTCCAGGCGAAGCGCACCATGTAGGGCTTCGGAACGGCGGAAGAGGTCAGAATCGCGGTATTGTCCTTCAGTTCGGCGGAAGCGGGGAAGAAGGCTCCGTTGGCGCCGGCGAGTTCAAAATATCGAACGGCCTTGCCGTCCTTGGTTTTCAAACTCTTCGCATTGCGGAAGATGACAATGACTTTGGAACCGTCCACGCGGAACGACTGGAAAAACGGGGAATCCGCGACGAGATTCTGTCCGTAGGTATGCTTCAGAGCCAGAAGCGCAAGACGACGACCGACATCCTGTTTGTTGTGCGGATGAATGTCGCGGAAATTGCCGATATCATTGGTCAGCGCCATGCCGACATTTTTTGCGGAATCGGCAAACGCCTGCTGCGCTTCCCAGAACTCCGGAAGACGGGTCGGATGATTGTAGTTGAACGGGGCAAGCTGAACAAAATAGAACGGCATATCCTTCTTGCCGAATGCCTGGCGGAAAGAGGCCAGCAGAGCGGTCATCTTGTCCTTGTAGACCATTCCTTCGCTCAGATTGGATTCGCCCTGATACCAGAGAACGCCCTGAATGGCAAAATTGCGGATCGGCGCGATCATGGAGTTGTAAAGCACGGTCGGAGCCTGATGGCGGTTGCCGAGCCGCAGCGCATTCGGGTATGCGGCCGCCTGAGGAATCATTTTTCCCTCCTTGACAGCTTTTCTGGCATCGGCAAGCCAGCGTTCCGCATAGGCGATGGCTTTAGCACTTTCCGCCTTGTACTCCTTCGTTCCGGGGACCTTGGCATTGACGTCGTAGGCGATCTTCGCAAGAGAGGGAACCTGATTGAAGCCGTACGGACTGGTCCACGGCTCAATGCGGGTGCCGCCCCAGTTGACGGAAATCAGACCGACCGGGACATTCAGAACCTTCTGGATCTCGCGGCCGAAGAAGTAGGCGGCTGCGGAAAAACTGACAATGCTGTCGGAGGAGCAGACCTTCCAGCCGCGCCCGGGATTGTCCTCCTGCGGAGTCTGATAAAATTTGTAGTTGTTGCCCTGATAGAGACGGATTCCGGGATAATTCGCATTTTTGCGTTCGGCATCGGCATTGTCCACCCGCCAGTAGGAGCTCTGGGACCAGACCGGCATCTCCATGTTGGACTGACCGGAACAGACCCAGACTTCCCCGACCACGACATTCCGGAATGTCAGAGCATTCTTTCCCTTGATGGTCAGGTTCTCTCCTTTGGCATCGGCCTTCATGGGAGCGAGCTGAAGGATCCATTTTCCGTCTTTGGCAGTCGTCTTGACGCTCTGGCCTTTGAAGGAGACGGTCACCTCCTCGCCGTTGTCCGCCCATCCCCAGACATTAACTTTCGTCCCTCTCTGGAAGATCATGTTGTCGCTGAAAATGGCTGGCATTTTCACGTTTGCGCTTGCCTGAATCCCGGCGAACAGAGCCGCCGACGCAAGCAGAAGCATGGATTGTTTCATCTTTTCTGTCCTTCTTGTTAAAAAAAATAGAAAGGCGGATTCCGGCAAAAAGATCCGCGGAATCCGCCGTGTCGAAAATCCTCTGTTATTCCAGTTCGGCGAGAACGAGAATCAGAGCCATGGAGTAGCGCTTCATGGCCTGCGTGAAGGTGTAATCCGGATGTCCGGACGGATTGTTGCCGATTCCGATGTCGGCATTGCTTCCGGAACGGAAGTTGTTGAACGCGAAAATGACCTGTTTCTCCTTGAAGTTATGGACCTGCATGGAGCCGTAGCCGTCGGTGTTTGCGGAGGAACCGCCGTCGCCGAAGTCATAGGCACTGCTGCTGGCGCCCGGAATATTCGCGCGGTTGCCCGCATCGTAGTTGCTGGGCCAGAACTCGATGTTGCCTTCGGCGAAGGTTCCGGTCTTGAGGGACGGAACGTTGCTCTTGACGGTCAGATTCTTCACCTTCTGCTGGAAAAAGGTTTTGGTCCGGGCGGAGGGAAGCCCGAGTTTTCCGATATCCTGCGTAAAGGGATCCATGGTCACAAAAACATAGGAGGACTTGCCGTCGTTGGAGGAAAGATACATGAAATATCCGAGCTTCCTGATCTTCTTGCCAGCGAACTGCTTCGCATTGTCCTGGAGATAGGAGGGAGCTCCGTTGAGCCATGCTTTTTTCGGATCCATGGCGTAGAGAACCTGAAAGTTTTTGGCTTCCGGAACATTCCCGTCGAGCTGTCCGCGGACAGGAATCGGAAGGGAGGCGCGGAAGGCGCCGGCCGGAAGATTGTTCTCGTTGACCAGAGTCGTCGTCACATTATGATTCCATGCGTAACGGGCAAGGTAGGGCTTGGCCACCTTGTCGGAGGAGAGAATCGCCTTGTTGCCATTCAGAACGACCATGGCGGGATAATATCTCCCGTCGAGTCCGGCGATTTCAAAGTAGGAAGCGCTCTTGCCGTCGCGGGTTTTCAGGGTTTTCGCGTTGCGGAAGGTGACAACGAGTTTGGAACCGTCCGCCTTCATTGATTCAAAGAACGGGGAATCCGCGACCAGATCGCTCTTTCCATAGGTATGCTTGAGCGCAAGAAGCGCAAGACGATGCCCGACGTCCTGCTTGTTCCGCGGATGAATATCCCGGAAGTTGCCGATGTCGTTGATGACGGCCATTCCGGCATGTTTATCCTCATCCGCATACGCCTGCTGCGCCTCCCAGAACACGGGCAGACGCTCCGGGTTTCCATAGTTGTAGGGGGCCAGCTGAACGAAGTAGAGCGGCATTTCCGGATTGTTGAATTCCTTGCGCCAGGAAGCGGCAAGGGCTTTCATTTTATCCGTGTAAAGCGCCCCTTCCCCGATATTGGCTTCGCCCTGATACCAGAGCATGCCGCGAATCGGATATCTGGTCAGAGGAGCGACCATGTTGTTGAACAGAACGGTCGGCTGACCTTGATTGATGTAACGGATTCCATTGGGGAAATCGGGCAGATCCGGCATGCGCTGTTTGGAAGCAATGGCTTTCTTTGCTTCTACAAGCCATTTTTCTACATCGGCGATCGCCTTGTTGGAAAGCTCGATGTTTTTCGGAGTTCCAGCGATATTCGCCTGAAGCTGATTGGAAATGCCTTTCAGCGAGGGCTGGGTTGAAAAACCATATGTGCTTGTCCAGGGTTCGATGCGCGTTCCGCCCCAGTTCACGGAAATGAGGCCGACCGGAATATTCAGAGCCTTGTAGATGTCTCGACCGAAGAAGTATCCGACCGCGGAGAAGCGACCGACCGTGCTCGGGGAACAGACCTCCCATTTTCTCCCGGGAATGTCCTTCTGCAGCGCCATGGACCCTTTGTAGGTATTTCCGTAGAAAAGACGGATATTGGGATAATTGGCGTTCTTGAGTTCGGCAGCGGCATTGTTGACATTGGAAGTACGCCACTCCATGTTGGACTGGCCGGAACAGATCCAGACTTCACCGACAGCAACATTGCTGTATTTGAGTTCATTTTTTCCTTTGACGCTCATGGCGAAAGGACCGCCGAACTTCATGGGGTCGAGGGTGACCTGCCAGGAACCGTCGGCTCCGGCAACGGTTTTTTTGGTCTGACCGTTGAAGGAGACCGTCACTTCCTCCCCCTGATCCGCCCATCCCCAGACGGGGACTTTGACATCTCTCTGGAGCACCATGTTGTTTCCGAAAATACTTGGCTGAGAAACGTTTGCCAGCGCACTTCCGCCGAGAACAGCGGCGAGGGACGCCATCAGCAATGCCGATTTTTTCATACGAGCTCTTCTCCTTTTCTGTTTCAGAGTGTTCGGAATGGAACGAACGTGATTCCGGGCGCTGCCGCAGCGGAGAGGCACACTCGTCCCATCATAAAATCAAGATATAAAAATGATTATAATCTAGACCCTGGAAATTGTCAAGAAGGAATCCGAAAAAATCGACCGTTTTTTACCGGATTTCACGAGAAACACCTTTCGGTCAGTTGTTTTTTTCCTCGTTCTTCTCCGGAATGACGAGACGGAAATCGCGGAGAATCACACCGGCGACCGCCCCTGTTCCGTTAAACTGCAATCCGACCATTGCAATTGTATTCTTGAGGGGGGCGGTGTTCCGGAATTCGCGCAGGGGAACGGAGACCGTCTGAAAGGTCCCGGGAACGGCATCCACGGTCTTTTCCTCCAGGAAACGGGAAACGTTCAGCGGGTCTGACGAAATCTCCTTTCCGTCCACCAGGGAACGCAGCGTCATTTTCAGGGACTGCCCTCCCTTCGGATTTCCATACCGGTCCATTCCGCCGTTGATCCGGAAGAGCAGGTGAGCTTGCTTCCATTCCTCCGGACTCAAGCGGAAGATTTCATGATCCGATTCCGGAGCACAGGTGAATCCCGCCCACGGATCCGTTTTTCCGGAGATCCGAACTTCACATTCGCCATTGCGGTACGACGGAACGGCCTTTCCCCATCCGTAGCCGCGCAATCCGCTCCAGGAGAGCAGTTTGCGGGCTCCCAGCTCCTCCGCGGTAATTCCGATTACGATCGGAACCACTTTTGAATTCGGGGAAACCAGATCCAGAGAAAGCACCTCATCTTCCGGATTCGGATTTTCCCATTCCATGCAGTAGAAGCCGCGGTCGAACCGGTTGCGGAAGGCGACATATCGGGAGAGTTCTCCCCCCGGATGCCACCAGTTGCCGATATGCGTTCCGATCACGGCCGGAACATCCAGCGTTCTGCCCGAACGATAGTGAATCCGATAGGTCAGCGCCACCTCTCCACGCCTTACCCAGGCGGCGGTGTGGAAGAAGTAGAGTGCACGGACCCGCCCGCTGATCCGGATGCCCGTCACCTGCTTCGGCAGAGCGGCCTTCTGGGATTTGGAGGCAAGCACAATGCAGGTGCGTCCATCGTTTGCGTCAAATCGGATGATATCACAGGGTACGCCCAGGAAGTTCTGAATGCCCCAGGGAACACCGGTAAAGGAATTCTCCCGTCCCTGATCGGTCCATCCGCCTTTCCCGTCCTCCGCAACGGAATCCACAAAACTGCGGTTGCAGAACGGCCGCAAGTCAATGGTTCTGGTCAGGGAAAGATCCGGATGGAACCGGAATTTCCCGCGTTCCTTTTCCCGTTCATTTGCCCGATATTCCTGAAGCAGTTGCGCAAACTCTTTTTCGATCTCGGATCGGGAGACGGGACGACAGGCACCGAACGCTTCGGAAAACGCATTCTCCGGTCCCACAGCGAGAATTCCATAGCCGTCGGCCGGCAGGATGATGCGGGCCCGTCCGTTTTTCTTTTCCATGTTCCGGTTGTGAAGAGCATCCAGAATGGCGATCTTCTCCTTTCCGGTCTCCCCGGTGGAAAAATCGACCAGTTTCGGATAGGTATCCTGATTCAGCAGAAAATACAGAGTCAGACTGCCGCGTTTCGCGGCGTGAATTTCAACATTGACGGCAAGATCCTGCTCTTTTGCCCTTGCCAGGCGCACCTGCGGTCGAATTCCGGAGAGCGCAAGAATGGACTGAAGCTGAGCGGCAATCTGATAGTCCTGCATTTCCGGCGTCAGCAGCCAGATGGCTCCCTTCCCGATTTTCTTTCTCAACAGGACGGGAGCGTTGCCGGAACGTCCCAGGACCTCCCATCCGGGAGCGGAGAGAATCACCTTTGAATTCCGGCCTTTCCGTTCCCCCGGCAGAAGCTCCGGATTCGGAAGATCCAGGACAAGGGGTGCCGTGGGAGCGTTTTCCACCGTCTTCGTCCGGAGCTTGAAAATTCCCTGCCAGTCGACCGGATGGCCGTATTCATCCTCCTGCATGAACTCGCGGGCAAGGATCAGAAGTCCGCCGTTCTTCACATAGTCGATCAGATATCCGGCCGTTTCCGGATAGATGTTCCGGACTCCTGCTGCGACAATGGCCCTGTAACGCTTCTGCCGCCCCTCCGCAAGCTGTTCCTCCAGAATCGCATCGGAAGGGATATGGGAGAATTCCAACGCCGAGGCATAGGCGGTGATCTCATCCTTCACGACATTGCCGACGGCCTCGGAGCGCCGTTCCGTCGGATACGAAATCATCAGAGCGACTTCCCGCTTGATGTTTCTGTTTCTCGGGACAAAAAAGTCGGCAAAGCGGAAGATCTCTTTTTTCGCCTGCATGATGCCGTACAGCTCGGCCTTGTTGTAGGGGTTGATGAGATGATAGGGTTCGCGTTCCGCACACCGTTTTCCGCCTTCCGCATTTTTCGGGCGCCAGTCCCAGGCCCGCTTGGACCACTCAAACACATAGGATGCGTTGCTTCCGCGCAGCAGATCCAGCCAGAGCGCACGCCGGATCTCCGAAGCCTTTTTCCCGACATAGAGTTCTCCGTTGACAATCGGTTTTCCCTCTCCGATCGCCCGGAAAAACCAGCGTTCGAGAATTCCCTCCCCCAGATACGGAGAGTTTGCGGGAGTATCTATGGCTCTTGCCGCAGGAGAACTGCCGCCGCGGGGAGCAATTCCGCCTCCGGTCGTCACGGAGATCACGTTCAGGTATTTGTTGATCTCGTATGGATTGACATTGGATCGCGTCATCCGGCGGTAAACTCCTCCTCCGAGAGGCTGCATGGAGATACGGGCGTCCGGAACTTTTTTCCGGATGACATCCGCTCCGTATCGGCAGAGATCGGTGAACCCCTCCTCCAGAAACTTTCCCCAGTCGACCGCGAGTCCGGCATTCTCCGTTTTTCTTTTGAAGTTCGCGGCGTCACGGAATGTTTTATAACTGCTCCCCCAGTTTTTGTTCATGGCGGAAACGGTCCTGTATTTCCGCTTCAGCCAGGTTTCAAACAGTCCGCGGTTGTAGGAACCGAAATCGTCATAGGCGGGTTCGTTGAAAAGTTCATAATCCAGAACGGGACTCTTGCCTTTGAGTTCATCCACTCCGGCTTCCCAGTAGGTACGGTAGATCTTCCGGGCATCCGGATGAAATATGTTGTAGGGAACCCAGTGATTGATCGTCGACTGATGATAGGCATTCAGCGCATCTTCGCTGCGATATTTTTTCAGGATGGGATCGTTGGAATTGAACATTCCCTTATCCCAGGGAACGGAAGTGAAATCGACTTGAATCGGCAGTCCGAAATTTGCGAAATTGTCTTGCGCTTTCAGATGCCCCGGGGTTTGCTTTGCCCTTCGATACCCCTCTTTGACAATCCGGTTGACAAACGCATTGGAGGTAAAAGGAGCAACGGAATCCAGTCCGAGCCGCTGGGCATTTTCATAATTCAGAAGTTCTTCATAAATCCAGTTCAGCGCGGCGGGATATCCGGGCGTGGGAGCAAAATCAATGTCGCGATACCCTTTGCTCGGCTGGGCGCCGATGATATGACGGATTTTTCCATTCACCAGAAAATTGCCGTCTCGATCGGTTCCGAAGGATGCTCCGACCGGATATCGCAGATTCGCGGGAACCTCCTCCAGCGACCGGGGATATTTTTCCACGGCGGATTCTTCAATCTGAGCAGAGACCGCCACGGCGGACAACAGCAGCAAGGAAATCAAACCTTTCATAAAACACCTTTCTTCATAATGGATGGTTACGGCTGATAAGGGGCAAAACCCCAGAAATAGGAAAGTCCGGAAGCCCCCCAGTTCGCCGGAGGAATGCTCTCCTTCCGACGGGACTCCACATGCCCGTCCAGAAAGGCGCAGTTGGTTCCCATCAGGGTAAGATGACGGTATCCGAAATTCTCCATTTTGGAAATCAGAGCGGTTCCGGCAGTGTCGCCGATCAGGAAACGCATCGAAGGACGCTTCACCGTTTTATAGAACCGGGAATGGGAATAACCGCTGTTGGCGCTTGCATTGGCCATTGTCTGTCCCATATAATCGTTGATGCCGTAATGATTGGCGGCCTGAAACGTCTTGGAACGATCCGTCGACTGCTGGGCGGGACAGGCAAACACTCCAAACGTTTTGTATTCCGTTTCGCTGATTTTCTGAAGATTGGCAAACTGTTTGTCATCCGGCACGCGGTTCGGATACAGATAGGGATGAACAAAGCTCTGCCAGCGATAGTAATTTCCCGAATCATAATAGACCATGCCGCATCCGGAATCCATCTCATATTGCAGAGCCGCGCTCACCACCTGTTTCAGATTGGAAGTACAGCTGATGTCCCTTGCCTTTCCCCGTGCGGAATTCAGAGCCGGCAGCAGCAGAGAAGCAAGAATTGCAATAATTGCAATCACAACGAGCAGCTCTATCAATGTAAAATTTATCTTCCTCATATTGTTCTCCTCCTCATTGAGTGGTTAATCGTGGAATCGCGGATCATCAGTCTTGGCTGAATGATTTGAACCAGATTTCCGTTTCTGCCGTTGTCCAGGCGGTTCAGAAGAATCCGGACCGCATATCCGATCAGTTCGGGAAACGGCTGTCGGACCGCGGTCATGCGGAGACCGAGGACACGTTCCACAAAGGAAAAATCATCGTACATGACCACGGCGACATCCTCCGGGATCCGCAGTCCATGTTTCCGCAAGGTGTTGACGGCGCCGATGGTGGCCCAGTCGCCGTAGATGAAAAGTCCGTCGAAAGGAGTATGTTTTTTCAGAAGTCTCTCCACCTCCGCCATGGCATCCTTCTGTTCATAGGCGACCACCTCCAGGCAATTCTGTCTGCAGACCTCCGGAAAGGAGTTCTCCTCCAGAGCCTGACAGAATCCGGCAAGCCGGAGATCCTTCACCTTGTCTCCGAGAGAACCGCAAAAGAACCAGATGTTCCGACATCCGACGTCGATCAGATGCTGGGTCCCCATGAAGCCGCCGTTCGCGTGGTCAATGGTCACATAGGAGACCTCGGAACTTTCCTCCGCCGGCGGCTGAAGAGCCACAAAATTCAAATTGCGTCCGTTCAAAGCCAGGACCTCCTCCTGGGAGAGCTGCAGACCCAGAATGATTCCGTCATAAAGTTCAAGGTCGATCTTCTGCCGTGCGATGCTTTCCATAAAGGATTCCGTCCGATTCAGAAAGATGAAATCGCCGAAAAAATCATTCTCCCGGCCGTGTTTCAGCAGGGACATCAGCAGTTGGTTCATATAGGAATTGGAATCCCGGTAATCGCAGAGAAGTTCATCCCGGAGAACCACGGCAATCGTCCGCCGCCGGGTCAGTTTCTCCGAAACTCCGGAAACATACGTTCCGCGTCCCCGGACGCGCGTAATCAGCCGCAAGGCCTCCAGCTGTTTCAGACTGTTCCGCACCGTCACGCGGGAACAGTGGTGAATCCGCGCCAGCTCCTCCTCGGGCGCCAGACGGGTTCCGCTTTTCAGATCCCGGTTCCGGATTGCCTCGTAAAGAGTCCGGAACAGTTTCTCATTCTTGTTCAGTTTCCCATTGTATTCCGAAGAAATCAACGTCTCGGCTCCTGTTTTCTTTCAACATTATAAAAGAAACCGGGAGCATTGTCAATCCCCTTTCCGGGAAAAAACGACAAAAACAAAATCAAATAATACGAATCCAATACAAACAGAACAATCCCCGATCTTCCGAGTCGGAAAAAGAATCATGTCCCCCCAAAAGAACTCCGGTTCAGAAACGGAAAATGGTGCCGATCTTCTTCCCGAGAATCACTCCCGCCGCAGCCAGCGTCGCCGCCAGAAACACCATCGTCCACACGCCGAACGCACACGCGGTGAACGGCCCCGAACCGAGAATCTGCGAAAGATCAAAAATCGCTCTTGTGATCGGAAAATGCTCCGCCTTCTGCGCCAGAATCAGCGAATCGGAAACCTCCAGCATCGAAAAGCTGAATGCAAACAGCGCTCCCACAATCAGATTGGCCGAAATCAGCGGCAGAACAATTTTCCGAAGAGTCCGAACCGGTCCGGCTCCAAAGGTCCGCGCGGCCTCCTCGAATTCCAGCGGCGTCTGTTCCAGTCCCGCGCTCACCGAACGAAGCACGTATGGAAGACGGCGAACCGCATACGCAATCGAAAGAAGCCAGATCGGATCCCCCTGCGGATTGAACATCTCCGACGCCCACGAATACTCCACCGACATTCCAAGATATCCGAACGCCACCACAATCCCCGGCACCGCCAGCGGCAGCATCGCCACTGCGTCGATCAGCCATGCAAACGGCAGTTTCCACCGCTGCACAATCAGCGCGACCACCAGACCAACCGCCAGCGTAATCAGCATCGCCACCGACGAATATTTCAGACTGTTCACAATGCTCGGCACCACCAGCTTGTTCGACAGCGCATTCTCAAAATTCAGCAGACTCCAGTGATCCGGCAGCACCGTTCCATACCATTTCAGCGAGAACGCCGTCAGCGTCAACGCAATATGCGGCAGCGCCGCCACCAGCGTAATCACCAGAAAAAACAGCGTCGGAAGAAACGACCGCAATCCATGCAGTCTCACCGCGGAACTCCCCGCGGATCCTTTCGACACCGTCGTGGCGTCCGATCGGAGCACCATCTTCGCAAGCAGATACATCAGCGCGGAAATCACCAGCATCACCGTCACCAGCGCATACGGCTCCGGATTGGTCTCCAGCTCCGTCAGACCGTTCAGGATCTGCACGGAAGTCACCCGGTTGTATCCGAACATCAGCGGCGTTCCCAGCTCCGTGAAGCTCCAGATCAGCACAATGCTTCCTCCGGCAAGAATTCCCGGCTTCAGCAGCGGAAGCGTAATCCGGAAAAAGCGCCGGAACCATCCAGCCCCCATGTTCCTTGCCGCATCCTGAAGCGCCGGATCCATGTTCCCCAGCGACGACACCAGATTCAGATACAGAATCGGATACAGATGCAGCGCTTCGATCAGACAGATCGACCAGAATCGTCCGTTTCCCGTCAGAAAATCAACCCGGGGAAAACCGCAGTTCACAAGAATCGTATTCAAAACCCCGTAATATCCCAGAATCTGCTGAAATCCCAGCGCCCCCACAAACGGGGGAAGAATCATCGGAATCATCGCCGCAAGATGACTCAGATTCCTGCCCGGAAAGTCGTAGGAATCGTAGACAAACGCCATCGGCAGCGCAATCAGAAATACAAAAAAAGTCGTCACAACCGCAATCTTGAAGGAGTTCAGCAGTCCCTCCTGATAGATGAAATTGGAAAACACCTCCCGGATCAGCCCCGGATTCACCCCCTCCGCGACCACCGTGTACACGGGCAGAATCAGAAACAGCACAAGAAAAGCAACGATCAATGCGGCAACCGGATATCGGAACCATTTCATTTTGCAGAGTGTCCTTTCGCAAGTTTTTCCGCCATCCGGTAATTGGCGCGCATGGTGTCGCGCCACTGGCGGGTGGTGCGGGCGATGTCCACAGCGGTGCGCTTCCCGGAACGACGCAGACTCCGTGCCGCGGCATCGGCTTCCGAATATTCAAACGGAAGACGGTTGAAGTATTCCATCGCTTCGGGAACGGCTTCAGGTCCCCCGGCGTCGATCACCGCCTTCCAGGCGCGTTTCAGCTCCTCCTGACAGTCGAGCATCACCGCGCGGATCACAATGCGGAGAAGCGTGTAGTATTTCCCCGTCCACTCGGGATGATAGGTGAACGACGATCCCGAACGGTACGGATTGTAGTCGGGATCGGACAGCGATTCCGCATATTCCGGATCGTAAAGATCGCGTCGGATGGACGGACGGCGCAGCGCGCTCTTTTCCGGTCCTCCGGGAACCCCCGGCTTGAAACACATGATCTTCTGCCCCTCCAGCGAGAGCATGAACGCGATGAACTCGACCGCCGCCTTCCGGTTCGGCGCCCCCCGGAGAAGCTGGATCGGATCGGGCGAAACCGCCGTCCCCCCTTCCGGAGCGACATAGTTGAAATGAGGAGGACCGGAAAACTGAATGCCGTTCCATTCCCGCTCCGTGAGGCCGTAGGTGTCGATCGCCATCCCCGCGGCGGCGCTGCCGGAGGCGACATCCCGCGTGACCTTGCCCGCGCTGTCCGTCACAAACGCGGCATTGGCAATGATCCGTTTCACCACATTCAAACCGTCGCGCCATCCCTTCTCCGGCGACTTCCGTTCCGCCATGTGCTGCTGGATCAGGACCTCAAAACATTTGTTCGCCGATCCCGATTTCGTGGGGTCGGCAATCACGATTTTGTTGTAAAACCGCGGGGCGGCAAGATCATCCCAGCGCTTCGGCGGAGTCTTGTCCGCCATGGCCGCGATGCGGTCCTTGTTGTAGCAGATCCCAAAGGTGGAAAGGCAGAGCCCGTAATAGCGGCCCTTCGGGTCGTAGAGCCGTTCGCCCCCGAACATCGGAGGAATGAGTTTCGAGTCCAGAAGCTCCGGATGAAGCTCCCGGATGCCGGCATCCACGGCAAACCCGCGCTCCGCATTCCGCGCAAGGTCGAAAACGCCTCCTCCCGCCATCAGATCAATCCCGATGGAAACATCGGAACTCAGAAAGAGCTTCCTTGCCTCGACCACGTCGGCAGGCGCATCCGCCGGCAGAACCGGACTGGAAAAATAGGCGGCGATGGCGTCGTTCCACGGATAGCCCTTCTCCTCGCAGTAGCGGCGGAACTCCGTCTGATAACGGTCGGCAATGTAGCGCATGATGTCGGAAGTTCCTCCCGGCGCACGGTAGTCGAACACAATCTCCTTTCCGTGTTTCTTCCGGTAGTACTTCCGAAACGCCTGTTCCCATTCGTACTTGATGGTCTCGTTGTGCGGAGTTATGATGACAAGGCGCTCCCCTTCCGATTCCGGACCGGGTCCTCCGGCGGAACGCCCCGGACGCAGCAGAATCGGCGGAAGAAGAATCGCCAGCAGTACCAGACAGATAAGTAAAAATCGAAGTTTCATTCCCGAACAGCTCCGGATTTGCATGATGTTAAAGCTCTAAATGTAATCCGCTTTGCCATAAAAACAAGCCGTCCGGATGGAAAAAGACAAAAAGTTGGGGCCGGAAAGCGAAGATTCCTTTCGCCGTCCGCGCCCCTGCCGTTCGTTTCTTCTCTTTCCGCGTCCCCTTCCCCCGATTCCGCCGTCCGTCCCCCGGGAAACGCCGGAGAAGCGAAATCTGTCCCGCGGAAAAATCCCCCTGCCCTCCGATTCCGCGGAAACGTCTTCTTTCCTCATTTGCGCGTGAGGGAAACCGCTTCCGCCGTCATCATCGCGGAGGAGCGGATCGCCAGACGCTTCACGATCGGTCCGATCCGCCACGGCGCGGGATTCGGACAGTTCCGCATCTGAGGAGAAAAACGCCGCCATCCGAACTGGAACTCCGAACCGCCGTCCAGAAAGCGGCCGTCGGCGATGAAGGAGAGGACGGCGGGGCCGCCATCGAACACAATCACCGCTTTCCGCAGTTCCGGCACGCTCTGGCTTTCGGCCCGCATCTCCTGCCGGGAATCGTTCATCGTCACCGTGATCCGGCGTTGGTCCGAATATTCGATCCGGAGGCCGCGCCCGTCGATTCCCGTCGAATCGAAGAGGGTTCCGGGACGGCTCTCCGCCAGTTCCAGCTCAAACGAAAATCCGTTTCCGTCGCAGAGTTCCGGCAGCGGCAGAGGCGGAACTTCCCTGCCGCCCTCCGTTTCCAGCAGAAGCGGAGAATCCACCGCAATGCTTTTCCCTTCCAGAACATCCCACATTTTGCGGAGAAAGGAGGCGGGGACCTCGTGAATGCGGGCAACCGTTTTTTCCGTCTCGGAAAAGAAATAGCGTCCGTCGTCCTCCATCAGATCCGGATAACTCATTCCCTTTCGAACATCCTCGTGATAGAGCAGAAGTTCGGGCTCGCCCCAGCGGATCATCCGTCCCTCCGGCGTATCCTGCTCCTCGCCGGGAAGAAGCCAGACGGGATTGCGGTCGCTCCACGCGGTATACAGATTGATGAATCGCCGGCCGCCCTGATTGTGGAACCAGTAAAGATATTTTCCGTTGGAGCAGCGCCAGGCGAAATTCGCGGCCCGGATATGCTTGACCTCGCATCCGTTGGCGCGGCGCATCCAGCGGAGGATCGGCCAGGAGTGTCCGCCGTCCCGGCTGTACGCTTCGGCAGAAACGCCGTCCGTTGTGCGGAAGGTGTCGTAAAAGGAGCCGTCGCTGAGCGGAAGAATGTTGTGTTCCTCGGCAACGGAACCGCCGCCGGGAGGAGTCCGAAGCCCCACGTCGCCGTCGGGAAGGGTCTCCCACGATGCCGCCGCGGGATCCTCCACGGTCAGAAGATCGGGACTTTTCAGCAGAACCCCCTCGTCCTGATGAAAAAATCCGACCTCGCTCATCTTCCCGATCTTGTTCAGCGTGACATACACCGCGCCCCCGTGTATGAACGGATGACCCACGTTCCAGAAATAGCAGAGCGCTCCGCCATAGACGTTTTCGCGGTCGCACTGAAACAGACGGATCGGCAGTTCACAGCGCCTGGCGCTCCACGAAAGACCGTTGTCATCGCTGTATTTGTACACGAAGTGCCCGAGGGAATCCACGCGGCGGGATGAGGTCCGGCCATCCATGAAAAGCGCCTCCCGGACGTTGTCGGTGTTGTGATTGTAAAAAAGGAAGATTCTGCCGGACGGAGCCTTCAGCAGCACCGCATAGGAATTCTCGTACGGACAGTCGGGTTCGACCTTGACGATATCCTGCCACGATCTTCCCTGATCCCGGCTCCGGAGCGTAATCACATGCTGTCCCTCCTCGCCTTCGTTTCCGGGACCGGTCGTAACACAGCAGAGCCATGCGCCGTCATCGGTTTTCACCAGATAAGGCTGATCGCAGTAGTGAAGGGTCGGGATCCGGAAGCCGCGTTCGACATTTCGCCATTCATCTCTCATTTTCGTCTCCTTTCTGAACGATGTTTCCCGGGAGAAACCATACGCCGGAACCGCCGGTGGCGCAAGAGAAGGGTTGTGCCATTTATCACACAATCGTGCCATTTTCCGCCTCCGCCTCTTTGACAAAGCGGAAAACGCGGAGTACCTTTCCTTCCAAACAGATCAGCTGCGATGGAGAGAAAAAAATGCAATTCCGGAAGGAACAGGCGGAACAGAATGCGGCGGAAATGCTGACGGATCCGGAAATTCTGGAGCGGAACAACCGTCTCCGCAACGCCGTGCTCCGGAACCGGGAGTTCACCTGCGGCCGCTACTCGATCCGGATGGAATATTTCATGTACTATCCGGAACGCGCTCCTTCGGAAACGCCGGTACACACCCATCCCCTCTGGGAGCTCTCGTTTCTGAGCGCTGGAGAAATGGATTACCATCTTCTGCAGGAGAAACGCACCGTCGCACTCCGGGCGAACGACGGCGGATGGGTGCTGATTCCGCCGCGCAGGAGACATTTCCGAAGCTCCGGCTGCCGGAACGTCATGATCCTCGGATTCATGCTCGCCATCGACGGAACGGAGGCGGAAGACGACCGGCGCTTTCTGGAAGCGGTCCGTGAATGCGGATTCCGTCTCTCGGACGGAGGGGCGCGTGAATGCACAGACCTGCAGGAGCTTCTTGCACGACCGCCGGATGTGCTTGATGGCGAGGAACTTGCCGCAAGACTCCGTCTGCTTCTCCTGACTCTTTTCCGGGAGAATTTCCGCTCCCTGTTCCGCCGTTCGGACACCGGAGGTCTGAAACGGAATCCGGTCTGGATCGCGGAGCGGCTGATCTCGGAATCTCTCCGCCGCCCGTTCCGCGCGGAGGAACTGGCGCGCCGCTGCGGACTGAGCCGCCGTCACTTCTACCGCTGTTTCGAGGCGGAATACGGTCTGCCGGTCCAGGAGTTCATTCAAAGAAGACGTCTTCTTCAGGCGGCGGACGATCTGCTTCATACCAACCGCCCTCTGAAGGAGATTGCCGATGATGCCGGATTCCGGAATCTGAGTTATTTCATCCGTCAGTTCCGCCGCCGTTATTCCGTCACCCCCGGCGAATACCGGAGAAAACGGAAACCGTAAATGCCGCGCCCCCTTCTTCCGCGACTCTCACAATTTTCCTTTTTTCCTGCGGAACGCCTTGCCAATCGGCGAATGTTTTGGTATATTACCTTTCAACGGAATCCAAGTCCCGTAAAACGGAAAAAGGAAAAGAGAGCGGCAGAAAATGGTCAGAATCAGAACGGCACTCCCCGCGGATCTGGATGCGATCAGGGAGATCTACAACTATTACATCCGCACCTCGACCGCGACCTTTCTCGAAGCGGACTGCACCCCGGAGGAGATGACGGAAAAATATGAGTCTCAGCTTCGGGATTATCCGTTTCTTGCAGCGGAGGAGGAGACCGGGGAAATCGCCGGATTTGCCTATGCCTCGCGTTTCCGCATGCCTTCCGCGTACCGGCTGGCGGAAACGACCATCTATCTTTCGCCGCACTGCGTAAACCGTGGAATCGGCCTGGAGCTTTATTCCCGGCTGATCCGGGAGACCCGGCGGAAACAGCCGGAACTGACCGGCCTGGTCGCCTGCATCACGCTGGAAAATCAGGCAAGCATCCGTTTTCATGAGAAGCAGGGATTTCTTGCGGCGGGTGTTCTGCGAAAAGCGGGATTCAAATTCGGAAGATTCTGCGATGTGGGATTCTGGCACTATCTGTATGCGGATTAGCAGCCGTTTCAGGATTCAATAAAAAAACGAACAAAAAAGAAAGGCGGTGCATCATGATCAGCAAGGAACTGGGAAGAGCCATCAACGATCAGATGGTCTTCGAACTCTACTCTTCGTACATCTACCTGGGACTCTCGGCGGCGCTGGAGAAGCTCAAACTTCCGGGCGCGGCACACTGGATGAGAATGCAGGTCGACGAGGAGCTCATTCACGCAAACATTTTCTACAACTACCTGAACGATCAGAACGCGGAAATTGATCTGGGGAAAATCGACAAGGTTTCCACAAAGGTCAAAACCGCGAAGGAGGCGTTTGAACTGGCCCTCAAGCACGAACGGATCGTTACGGGACGCATCAACCAGCTCTGCGCCCTGGCGATGAAGAACAATCAGTTCGCCACGCTGACCTTTCTGAACTTTTTCGTCACGGAACAGGTGCAGGAGGAACGGAGCGTTCAGCAGATCATCGACAAACTCGAACTAGCGGAAAACTCCCGGGAAGCGCTTCTGTTCATTGACAAGGAGCTCGGTCTGAGAGCGGCGCCGACCGTGCCGGCGGCGGCACAGGCGACGGTCTGACGAATTCCGGAGGCCATCAATCCCCCGTCCCGGTCGGACAACGGCGGGACGGGAAGCCGGAGAGAGAATCGCTTTTCCATGAAAAAACTTCTGCTTCACACCTGCTGCGCCCCCTGCGCCTGCGGCTGCATTGAACGTCTGCTGGCGGAGAAGAGGGTGGTCACGCTGTTTTTTTCCAATTCGAATATCACGACGGAAGCCGAATTTGAAAAACGGCTGGATTCGGTGCGGAAATTTGCGGAGGTGTATTGTCTGGAGCTGATTGTCGATCCCTATCGTCACGCGGACTGGCTGAAGCATGTTTCGCAGGTGGAACATTTTGCGGAGCAGCCGGAACGGGGAGTCCGCTGCACGGTCTGTTTCGAGTGGTCGCTGCACCGGACGGCGGAGCGTGCGCGGGAGCTGGATATGAACTACGCCACGACGCTCACGGTCAGTCCGCACAAGAGATCGGAAACGATCTTCCGCCTCTGTGAAAACGATCCCCGTTTTGAAGCCTACAACTTCAAGAAGCAGGATGGCTTCAAGCGGTCCCTGGAGCTCAGCCGGGAGCTGGAACTCTACCGGCAGAATTTCTGCGGATGTGAATTTTCCGAACGGAAATGAGTTGTCATGGAGTCCCTGTCCGATTTTTCCGGAACCCCTCCAGCAGGATGCGTTTGCGCCTGGTATCCGGATATCGTTTCATATCATGCGGATTTTCGCTGTGTTCAACACTCCAGCCGTCGAATTCGCGAAAGGCATGATAATTCCAGTCCCAGCCATACTCTTCAAAAAGATCAATATTGTCTTTGATATACTGATCCGCGCCGGGCACCCAGCGAAGACAGCCGAACTCGCCCACATAAATCCGGGCTCCCGTCAGAAGCTGAAATTTCCGAACAGGTTCCAGCCATCGCCGCAGATAATTTTTGTCGATGTTCCGCTCCGGACAGGGATAGGGAAGAAAAGAGGCGGCATTTCTGTTCAGCTGATGGGTGATGAAACCGGGCATGTAGGTGTGAATGCTGTAGATAATGTTCGCATAGGGAAACACCGGCAGATAGGGAAGCTTCTCCGCGGAGGACATATGATCGCTCTCTATGATGATCGGTGTGACAGGATCGATTTTTCGAATGGCCGCAATCAGACGCTCATACTGTTCAATCAAATCCGGATCATCCGCGGTAAGTTCGCGGGAATGGGGTTCGTTCAGAAGATTGTAGCCGAAAAGAGCGGGATGCCCTTTGAATTTCCGAACCAGTTTGCACCAGTATTCCACCAGCAGATCACGCCCTTCCGGAGTTGCAAGGAACAGCCGTTTCGAAAAATGACTGGTGGAATGCACATCCAGCGTAACCATGATTCCATATTTTCCGGCGAGATCCAGCACACGCTGAATGTCCGGGATCTGCTTTTCGAGTCCGTTTCTCAGATAGGCGACATCGTTTTCGCATCCTTTTCTCGGACCGACCCCGATCTGATACCGGAGAGCATTGGCCCCCCAGGAGGCCAGATCCGCAAAATCCTGTTCCCGCATTCCACGGGAAGGAGACATCACACCGCGCTGCCGGGGAGGCGAAACCGTATAACGCGCCCTGCCCACCTTTTCCGGAGGAAGCTCAAAAACCGACTTGCGCCGGTTCTTCCCCGCTTCCAGACGGATGTTTCGAAAAGAGACCTTGCCGTAGCAGTCCTGAAGACCGAGAAAGAGGGTCGCTTTCCTGACATCCGCGGGAACCTCCACCTGGGAATGCACGGAAAACCACTCCCGCGTTCCACACCTCGACGGAGTGGAACCGCTGTTGTGATAGAGATCCGCATGATTGGTCCCCCTGCTTGCGGATTCCAGCGGAAGCATGAATTTCACGCCCAGATAGTTCGCCGACGGCACAGAAACATCAAAATGGGCGATCTCCGCGGAGGCATACAGAATATTTCCCGTAATTCCGGCCTTCTCCAGGTCGACCGGGATTGCCACCGTATTGGCCAGCGAGCGAACCTCTCTGCCTTTGGGAACCTCAATGGTCAGAACCGGTGTCTTTTCAAAATCCTCTTCCAGACGGGCATAGCGGCAGCGTTTGATCCGTTCTTTCATGGCGGGGTCTTTGAAATCAATGATAATGCCCTTGTTCCCCCCGTATGCGGACAGGGTGAGCAGGGCAAGAGTGACGACTGAAAAAAATCTCTTCATGGAAAAACCTTTCTCTGACATTCTGTCGGGCCTTTACGGACGCCAGTATGTGGTGCGGGCGCGACCATCGGCCGTCCAGGGGTTGTTTTCATTCGTGTAATCCTTCAACGGTCCATTCGCGGTATAATATCCGGCGGAAATATCCTGCGCGGCACCGGAAGTGCCGGGAATCACAGCAAGATGACCGTCTCCGTAAACGACATTCAGATTTCTACCATGTCTGGGCCAGGCGTTTCCGGCTCCGCCGGTGTTGAATGCGTTCCGAACCGCATAGGAAGGGCGGAAATCGGTCTTGTTCGCGGCAGATTCCGCCAGAACCAGAAAGCGGGAGGCGCTCGTCACTTTGGAGAGTTTGAGAAAACTTCTCGGCACCTCCGCATCCCGATATCCGATGTCATAAAAATTGAGCGCGTAATTTCCATACTGCCAGCTGTTGACATCAATGTTCCCCTTCTCCCAGCGGTTGCGGTAATACTCCAGCATGCTTCGCTTTGCCACCGGACAGAGATGAACCTGCCACGGGGAATATCCTCCTTCTATCAGGGCCTGATTCCAGAAATACTTCTCCGTGGAATCCACCAGAATCAGGCGGGGATAAAAATCATCATTGTCGACAAGATAAAAGTTCAAACCGGTTCCCACCTGTTTCAACTGATTCTGACAGACGGTGTTCTGCGCCTTCTCCCTGGCCTGGTTCAATGCAGGAAGAAGCAGAGAAGCAAGAATTGCAATGACCGATATCACGACAAGGAGCTCTATTAATGTGAAAAAAGCCATCCCCGATCGTTCTCCACTCCTTCTCCATCTCATCCTGGATAAGTTTGTCTGCCTCTCCTGTTTCTTCATTGCAGCGGCACTCCCTTCCCGGCTTCCTCCGTCATCTTCCGGCTCCTTTCT
This sequence comes from uncultured Victivallales bacterium, assembly GCA_944390735.1. GTDB lineage: Bacteria > Verrucomicrobiota > Lentisphaeria > Victivallales > UBA1829 > UBA1829. Next base: position 54,842 of record CALXRL010000090.1, read on the forward strand.
GGAAAAATTTCCACACTTCCTCATTATACAATAAAAGAGGGAGTTTGTCAAGAGGGTAAAATGGAAATTTTTCCATTTTTCGTTTTTTCCTGCTCCCGGTGCGTTGTGAAACGGAAAAGGAGATTGGATCGGTCCTGCCGGAAAAGGATATGTTTTTTTCGATTTTCCGCATGGCATCTTCTGCGGGGAAAGAGTATCGTATCAAACAAGAGGAGAAAGGAGCGGAACATGAACAAGCGAATCGGAACGGCATGGGTGACGGGATCCTCCAGAGGAATCGGACGCGCCATCGCAGAGGCTTTTGCGGCGGCCGGACACAACGTCGTCATCCACGGAAGAAACCGGACCAACCTCTCCCAGACCGGAGAAGGAGAGGATCTGGAAAAAACCGCCGGAGAAATGAGTCGTCGCTATGGAACCGGCGTCATGGCTCTCTGCGGCGACCTGACCCGGGAGGAGGTCGTGCGGGACATCACGGACAAAATCCGGAACCGTTTCGGCTCCATCGACTTTCTGATATGCAACGCGGGCGGAGGAAATCTTTCCGGACGCGACGATCCCGCGACCCCGCGCGGAACCTGTCTCGAATTCGATCTCGCGGACTGGAAAAAACGAATCGACCAGCAGCTTCTTCCCACCGTTCTCTGCTGCCGGGAGGTCGCCCCGCTGATGGCGGAACGCGCCTTCGGCAGAATCATCACCATCGGTTCGATTGCCGCGTGCGGCGGAAACAAGACCATGGGCGGAAACGCACCCTATGCCGCGGCAAAAGCCGCGGTCCAGCAGTATACCCGCTGTCTCGCCGGACAGCTTCGCCATGCGAACATTCCCGTCAACTGCGTCGTTCCCGGCAATATCAACACCCCTTACACAAGAGCGACTTACGGCGGGGAGAGGATTGCGCCGGATCCCGGGAAAAGCCGTCTTGAACAGATCGGGAAACCGGAAGACATCGCCTCCCTGGTCCTTTTCCTCTGCGGTCCCGGCGGAGAATACATCAGCGGACAACTCATCCGCGTGGACGGCGGCGAACAGCTGTATCCCTGCTGATGCCGCCGTTTTCCCCGTCCCCCTCCCCTCCCGGTTTTTCCCGGAACATCGCCCGATAGAACTTCGGCGATCTCCCGTACTGTCTGGCAAACATGTTGGAAAAATAGAGGGAGTTGCAGTAGCCGACTCTTTCGGAAATTTCCTTCAGCGTCAGATCGGAAAGACGCAGCAGCTCCGCCGCCTTTTCCAGACGTATCTCCTCCAGCAGTCGATACGGTGTTTTTCCGCACTCCTCCAGGAAAAAACGGTTCAGACGGCTGAGGGGCAGATCAAAATGTTCCGAAATCTCTTTGAGGCGGATCCGTTCCCCCAGATGCCCGGCCATCCATTCGCGAATCGCCTCCGTCCGGGAAAGCGACGGCAGCAGCCGCTCCTCTTCCGAGAGAAGCTGAAGCAGCTTGAAAAGCTCGCCGGACAGCTCAATATACGAGGATTCGCCACTCTGTTTCATTTCATTTCCGATCCGGTTCAGAATCGCGCACGTTCCCTCCGGATCGCGCAGATGAACCACCACGGTCCGCTCCAGATGGAACTCCCGGAGAAGCACTTCCAGCACCCGCCCCTGAAGGATGAGACCGTATTTCCGACAGACGTCCCCCGGCATATGCAGCAGATCGTTGTCCCTGTGCGGATGCAGCAGAACACAGTCGCCAGCCTCCGCCAGAAATCCCGTCTGGCCGGAACGGTACCAGAAGTGTCCTTCGCAGATCACTTCCACACTCAGATAATCCTGATTGCGCCGTCTCTGAAAAAAATAATCCCGGATCCTGTTGCAGCAGAAGTAGCGGCAGGACAAGGCATACCGCGCACACGCCGTTTCCGACTTCACTGACACCGCCGCGGGAAACGGTTCAAACGAATCATACATCGAACTGTTTTTCCGGATGTAGTTCAGCGTCGCGGTCTGCGCAGTGAACAAAGAAAGATCTTTCAGAATCCGCATTTTCCTGATTTTTCCATATTTTATTTTATAAATCCATATATTAATTTACCTTCATTCACTCCCGTTTCAACCGGAACGCGGTATAATGTATGACATAACGCAAAAAAAGAGGAGAAACCTATCATGAATCTGATTCCTGACACGGCCCGGGAAACGGTCCCGAACTACTGGTGCACCTGGGCGACACAGGCCTTCACGATCACGCAAAAAACCTTCGGGGAGATCGCCTTCCAGGGCGATCAGGGACAGTTTGGAACAAGAGACAATCTGAACAGCAAAACCCTGTTCGGACCGGAGGGCTGGGCGCGCGACTGGCAGGAGATCCGCAGGGACCTCCTCTTTCTGATCGACGACGGCTGGGATGTGCCGTATCTGACGACGCCGCAGAAACAAAGCTCCCGTTTCGGCTCTCTGATTGTCGATCCCGTCCGCTTTCCCGAATGCACCGGAACGCCGGCGGAACGTCTGAAACGTCTGAATGACAAAGTCCGGGAACTGGGATGGCGCGGACTCGGCATCTGGGTAGCCTGTCAGCCGGCGCGCCCCTCGGAATCGGACACTCTTTCGCAGAAGGAGATGGAGCACTACTGGACGGAACGGCTCGAATGGAGCCGCGAAGCCGGAGTTCTCCTCTGGAAAGTCGACTGGGGCAAATACGCCGCTGATCCGGAGTTCCGCAGAGAGATGACACTTCTTGCCCGTCGGATTTATCCGGAGCTTCTTCTGGAACATGCCTGCAACTGCGGACCGCTCAACGGAATCGAGTTTGATTCCGCGGGAAATCCCGTCGGCGACGGGTCGTTCGGGAACGATGAGGAAAGCCGGAGACGGAAAGCGATCATCGAGGCTCTTGCCGCATTCTCCGGAGTCTGCCGGACGTATGACACGGTCTCGCCTCTTTTTACGGCAACGACCATTGAGAGAGCGGTCTTTCATCTTCAAAGCGGCTTCCGGCGGGGCTTTCCGATGTATGTCTGCACGGAGGATCCGCCGTATCTGGGAACCGCGCTCGGCTGTACGCTGGGAATCATGCGAAGCCGCCGCTGGATTCCGAATCCGGGAGACGCGGTCGCCGATCGCACCGGCCGCTGTACCGAAACGATCCGTGCAATCCGGATGCAGAGAATCGCTCCGGCCTTTCCCGCCGACACAGGACGGATCGTGACGAGCCGGGAGCGTCTGACCGATCGCTGGCACTTTGAAAAGGAAACGACCTGGTATCGGCCGCTCTGGGGGAGAACGATTCCGCAGTCGGCTCCCGCGGTCACCGCGCGAAACATGGAGATGCCGGACGTAAGAGGGCTCGAAACGGAAAAACCCTTTGTGGTCTCCTCTCTTCATCCGAACGGGAGTTGTCTGATTGCCGCCCTGCCCCGGCTGACTCCGGACAGGGGACTGCGGACTCCTGCGGCCGAAGTCTCCGTTCCGGTGGACTGCGCAAAGCATCCGTTTGGAATCTTCGGAGAGTTTTCCGCGCTTCGTCTGCGCTGCTCCGGGGAGAAAAAATCAATCCGGATCTATGCGCAGGACCTCGCGGCGGAGGAGGCGGAGGAGATCACCGCTTCGGTCACCCTTTCCGATGGAGTCCTGACCCTCGACGGAGAGCTGCTTCATCGAATCGGAACAACGGCGCAGAAGGATCACTCCGATCCGGGCGTTCTTCTTACCATTTTATAATCCGAAAGGAGGAGAATATGAAAAGAAAATTCACATTGATTGAACTGCTTGTCTCCATTGCAATTCTAGCAATCCTGGCATCCATTCTTCTTCCCGCGCTGAACAAAGCCCGGGAACGTTCCCGGAGCATTTCCTGTATCAGCAATCTGAAGCAATGCGGACAGGGAATTCTCAGTTATGCGATTTCCGCGTATGACATCATTTCGTTTCAGTATTTGAACGCTGGGCAGATGACCTGGGCGATGGATCTGGATCTTTTTTCGTCGATGAAAAAGGCCGTTTCCTGTCCGGTCACACAGGAAACGACGCCGAATGCGAATTATTCCTACGGGATCCGGATCGGCAACGCGAGCGCATCCTCCGCCAGCGGATTCGGGACTTACTGCGAAGCGTATTTCGGGAATCCGCTGTTCACCGTTCCGGCGACCAAATGGGACGGAAGCAGCGTCACGGGGATCGGCTGCAATCTGAAGCGTCTGAAGATGCCTTCCCTCTATCTGCTCCTTGCGGATTCCGTCGTATGGGAAGCGGGACGGAGCGACAGCGGAAAGCAGCTTTACAAGCTCAATGAGTACATGTCGCCGAAAAGCGGACTGCATTTCCGTCATCTCGGTTCGGTGAACTACCTTGCGGCAGATGGTCACACCGCCACGGCCTCCTTCGGACAGCTCCGGGCCTCCGAAGTGTTTCACGCAAGCGGCGCCACCGCCAATTTCTTCCGTCGGGAAGACTGCTCCATCCCCTATTGACAAGGATTTTCTTTCATGAAAAAAACAGTGACATTTCTTTTTCTCACCCTTCTCTCACTCGCGGTCCGGTCGGCGGTTCCGGAGTTTCGGAAAGCCGACAGGAACGGCTGGGACGTCCAAGCCGACTCCGCCCTGGATCTCTCCTTTCTTCTGGAACCCGGTCCCGCGGGGAAGCACGGTTTTCTGCGCGACAACCGGAAGGGCGGTGTGGAATTCGAACATCTGCCCGGAGTTCCTCAGCGCTTCAACGGCTTCAATACCCAGCTTCTTCATTTCACCAGCACGCTGAAGCGGGAGGAAATTCCCGAATTCAGCCGGAAAATCCGGCGCTCCGGCTACAACTGCCTTCGACTCTCCATCCCCTACAACAGCGATTTCAAAGACGCGGACGGACGAGTTTTTCTCGCTCCCGAAAAGCTTGATTTCATGGACCGCTTCATCGCGGAAATGAAGCGGAACGGCATCTACATTCAATTCATTCTCGGGATCGGCAGCTTCGGAAAAGAGACGAATCAGTACGCATGGATCAACATGAACAATCTGAAACTGCGCATGTTTCTCGGAGATCCCGAAGTCCGCGCCTTTTACCGGGAGCTGAACACGGTTCTTCTGAATCATGTCAATCCCTATACCGGCATCGCCTACAGGAACGATCCCGTTTTCCTCTCCATGGAATGCTACAATGAGCAGGAACTCGGAATCGAACGCTGGCAAAGCGCTCCGCCGGAACTTCGGAATGAATTTCAGTCGCGCTTCAACGCCTTCCGGAAAGCAAGAACCCTCCGCGGGATTCAGGAAAGCGAAGAGGCCGCCTTCACGGAGTTCCGAATGGAACTGGAAACGGAAACGATTCGCTGGTACCGGGAGGTGCTGCGTTCCATCGGCTGGAAAGGACTCATCACTCAGTACAACTACTCCAAGCGTCTGGCGGAATCGTCCATTCGTTTCCGGGAAAGCGATCTGCTCACGTTCAACACCTATTTCTGTCATCCGGGAGGGAACTGGAGCAACGGCACCGGACACGTTCTTCAGCACAGCTCCATCGGTTCCGGAGCGCTCTACATGCGCAATATGGCCGGTTCGCGCCTGAACGGACGCCCCCTTCTGATTACGGAGCACAACCACTGTTTCTGGAATCCCCATCAGTATGAGGATGCCCTCCTGTTTCCCGCGTATGCCTCCTTTCAGGATTTCTCCGCGGTCTTTGTCCATGAACGGGGCAGCGGTCTGATTCCCCGGAATCCGGTTCTGACGCCGTTTTCGATTGACACGAATCCAGTTTCGCTGGCAAACGAAGTGCTGAACGCTCTTATTTTTCTGCGGAAGGATGCGACTCCGGCGCGCCATCGGATTCAGCTTTCCGTTTCCGAACATTTTTTCCGCCGGAACGCCTCCGGAGCCGTCAGCAGCAACCAGACCCTTCTTTCTCTTCTCTGCGGGTTTTCCATTGACTTTCCGAACCTTCCGACTCGATATCCGACACAGCGCGCGGACTTCCGTCTTCCCGCCGCGGATGCCTCCGGAGTCTTCATCGACCCCTGGTTTTCCAACGTCATGGATTCCAAAACCAACTCGTTTCCGCTGGAAAGCGCAGTTGCCGAACTCCGGAAGAACAAAATCCTTCCGGAAGATAACCGAACGGACCTGCGGAAATCCATTTTTGAAAGCGATACCGGAGAAATTCTCCTCAAGCGCCGGGAAAAGGAGTTGATTCTCCGCACCTCCCGCACGGAAGGAATCGCGGCTCCGGCCGGGACGTCAAAAAAGCTCTCCATTCTGCACATCGGGAAACTGCCCTGCAATGCGACCGTGGCAATCAGCAGTCTTGACGGAAAGAGTCTTGAAAAATCCACTCGTCTGCTTCTCTGCCTCATCACCCGGGCGGTCAACTCCGGCATGGAGTGGAAGGATGGCGGAAAACGATTGAAACAACTCGGCACTCCCCCGGTTCTTCTGCAAACCGGCAGTTTTCCGCTGGCTCTTCAGCGAAACGACTTCTCCTCCGCGACCCTTTTTCCCCTCAGCATCAACGGAATCCGCCGAGCCCCGCTGTCTCCGACTCCGGACGGGAGCACCTGGAAATGGACCATCGACACGGCAGCGCTTCCGGACGGTCCCACCCCCTTCTTTGAAATCATTGTATAGTGCGAAACAGTTTGCTCAAAAAAATAAAAACGGTTTACGCAAAAACATTTTTCATTGCGCAAACCGTTTTAACATAAAAAACAATTCAGTTTACTCTCGTCCCCTGATCTGGCACAACGTTTTAACGACAGCCGCTACCTCGGGAGGCGCTTTCAGCGACAACCTATACCTATTTATCGTATTGACAGATTTTCCCGTCAATTCAGATAGCAGTTTAGCAGTAAAACCGTCCGTTTTTTCACGGAACTCCTCCGGGGACATTTCCCCGGATTTGTTCATTTCGGTGGCTAGGCGAAACGCTACCGAAACAAAAGGCTCGCCTCCCGTCATTGAGGAGACGAGAGCGGCGGAGAGAGCCGCCGCCATCGAAACAAACTTTTCGTCCTCAGTAATCATTTGAACTCGTTAAGATAGGCTTCACAATCAGAAATAGTTATACGATGAATCCGCCCAGTATCATCATTGATCCAATCATCCTCATCCAGATGCTCTTCCTGATCCTGAGCGAACTGGACAGCAGACAAAAGATCCGCTGGTGACGCATCAAGCTCACAGCCATTGGCAGCATAGGTCAAAATTCCAGCAATTCCAGCAATACCTGTTTCGTACTCTCTAGCGAAAACCTCATCCATTTTTTCCTCCTTTGCCGTTCGGCTTTTGTTGTTTGACTATATTATACAATATTTCTTGTATTTTGTCAAGTTATAATACAAAAATAATTGTATTTTTATTTAAAATTTTTTTACACCCATTCCCAGCCATGCCAATGTTTTGATGGGTGACGTAACGAGGGGCGCAGTCGTCGTAGGCAAACGACGGCTTTTGAGATGTTGTTAGCGAGAGGCTTCAATTCATCGTCCGAAAACAATTCATGATGTTTTTTGACAAAATAATTCAAATTATTGAATTTATATATTTTCCCATCTGGAGCCCGGAGAGACCAGCTTCTAGCGTTATGATGCCGGTCATCCGGCTGACAGATCGGAGAGGTTGCCAGACCTAATTGCATTTCAGGTAAATGAGTATCAATATGCGACACAGCACTATTTCTATGTGCTGCTCTGGTGCACTCACGACGACGGCAGGTTGTAATCGTTGAACTCGGTGGCACACTAAAAAAACGTCCACAGATAGAACATTTTTTCCAGTTTTTTTCAGCCGATCGGCGGACGGTAGTTCTCCTGCGTGAATATTCTGCACGACAGGAGGGGGAACACGTCGAATATTTTCCGGACATTGATGGCGGGATAAAAAAATCCGATCCACAGATTATACATTTTTTAACTATCCGTTTTGATGGTTCGGACAGTTTTTGCATCCGCTTCCGTTCGCTGCTGCATTTTTTGGAGCAGGTAACCGTTCCGGAGGATGGCGGAGCGTCAAAATCCGCCCCACAGATTACACATTTTTTTTTCATAGGGCTAGGCTATTTTTATTGTTTTGTCTACACAGAGTTAAAAATAGCCTGTTCTTTTATGAAAATCAAATTTTGATTTTCATGTTTTTTTTTACCACAAATGTTTTCCGCTCTTTGAACTCCTCCTTCTTGCCCTTGTTCCAGTTGGACACCGGTTGAAATACCCGCAGACTCTGGAATACACTTCCGTTTTTTCCCCGCATTTACTCATTTTTTGTACCCTGTTGCGTTGCAGAGATGCCGCTCGATCCGACACTTAAATCACCGGCCCGGATCGCCGGAATGATCTCTTTGAACACCGTAATGTCATGCTGCGGCAACACGTTGATCACGCCCTTATCGTTTCGTCCGGCGAGGATCTTAAACGTCGGTGTCGGGTCTTCCGTCGTCGCGGTACTTACGGAGAGACCGGCCAGCCATGAATTGTCCCACGCAATGATCGTTTTACCCTTCGTCGAATCGGTTATCGTTTTTATAACGCTCTCCGACGTGACGGTCTTCTGTGTCACCCGTCCTTCCGAATCGTATGTGTAAATTGTCGATCCAGTCGAGGCGCAGGCGGAGAGCACTATGCCGAGTGCTCCGCAAGAAAAAAATAAAATCAGTTTACGCATTTTTTGTTCCCTTTCAATTTGTTTTTCTAGCCGCTGAGCAATACGCCTCGAACGCGGTCTCCGTTGCGATCGCGGCGTTGCTGGCTTTCATGACTCCCCACCAGTAGGCACGCTCAATTCTATACGAGCGTTTGAGCATTTTCAGGGTCCAGAGAGGAAATTCCGCGTCGAAAATTTTCCGGGTGTTCACCGTCCAGCAACGGACGGTCACCTCGAAATCCTCCCGACGGCCTGTCGATTCGGTGTATTGCGCATCGTGAATCAATACGACCGGAGAAAATAACGACATCGCCTTCGTAAGGATCTCCCGCGCCGCAGGAATCCAGCTGTCTGGCCCCGCACCGTTATAAACGTCTCTGGCGAGAGCTGAATTCGTGTATTTTAACAGAATATCAACTCCCTCCAGATTATAGACAAGGCATTGCTCCCGGAGGCGGGCGATCTCCTCCGGCGTCGCACAAGGGTTATTCATTTTTCACCTCATTATGTGACCGGACGCGGGGGATATCCGCGTCCGTTTTTTCCGTCAATAGGTCTCCAGAACCGTCCGGACCTGTGCAATAACCGGTTCCCACGCGGCCTTGTCGTCAGCAAGCCGTGCGGTATATTTCCGGTTGACATTCTGGAGAAAATTTTTCATTTCCGCCGCGTTGATCGCAGAGTTACCACAGAGTTTTTCAACTGTCATACGAATGACTGTCTTTACCGTCGCGACGGAATAATTTTTCGCCACAATCAGATTTGCTGCGCTCAGTGCCTTAACCGGGTCATTGAGTTTGTAAATTGCGATGTGCATCGCTCGATCCGGCCATCCTGCCGTTGCGTAATAGAGATCGTATGCCTCATCATATTTCCCGATTGCATTCGCCCACAGTCCGGCATCGCCGAACGACTCCGCGCCCGGCGTCGATTTGATCAGGTCATAGACTTCCTTCGCAAATTCGGGCTCGTTCTGCCGCCACCAGAGGGAAAAAATACTGACGTACTGAGCACCGGTCAGTGTTTTTTCAAACTGCACTTTTGCGAGAATCTCATCGGCATATTTTTTGAGCCCGGTGAGGCTCCGATCCGCTCCGGACGTCTGGTCCTGTGCCATAACCCTATATCGAATCAGAACAATTTTCTCTGCATCCGTTTTGGCCTCGACCGTATCGAGGTATGCCGCAGCAGTTTTGACTGTTTCCTGATTCATTGCGGTACGATTCTGAAACAGCGGATCATAGACATTTTTTGCGAGAGCCGCCGAATCAAATTCGACGGCGGAGACGATCAGGGAGCCGCAGAGAGCGGCGATAGAGAGAAACAGTTTGCTCATTTTCATTTTTATATTTTCCTTTCTTTGTTTCAGTATGTTTCAATCATGGTTCTGATCATGGCAACAACCGGCTCCCACCGCTCCTTGTCGGTGGAGAGTTTCGGCGTAATGATGCGGTTGATCTGTTTCAGGAGCGCCTTGGCTTCCGCTTCCGGCTTCGCAGACAGCAGGGTTGCGAATCTCTGCATTTTCTGTTTAAAAATCCAGGAGTCGCAGTCATTTGCCTTGAAGAAGATTTTTTTCAGGCCCTCGAATTCCTCCTCCTCGCTCATGCCGAGCTTTGCCGCATACAATGCATAATGAGGCAGATCAATCCCGTTTTTCTTCGCATATTCATAACCGTCCGAAAGATATTTTTCGTTCGTATCCCAGAGAGCGGCGAGGGAAATGATGAACGGCAGCTTTGCCGGATCGCCACCAGCCTTGTTATAGGCATCCGTTGCGATTTTGACAAATTCATCGAAAGTTTCCGGATACGCTGCGAGCGCGGCACAGAGAGCGGACAGTCTCGCATAATTGTGTGTTCCGGCCTTTGCCTTTGCCAGATCGGTCTGCGCCGCTTCGAGTTTCGTTTTAACCGGTGTCGGCAGCTCTGCTGCTGTTGCGGTGAGCAGTCCGCCGGTCAGAAGAAGAGCGGCGGTTGCGGTGAGCAGTCGTTTCATGTTGTTTTTTTTCCTTTCGTTTTTTGCTGGTTTATTTTCCATACGGCAGACAGAGATTTTCAGTCCGGTCCGTTCGTCCGTACTGACCATCTGATCCGTCGCCGCTATACGTCATAGTCGAATGACACCCTGCCTGTAAGAGCCTGAGTTCAATTCTCCGTTTAACCTGATCGTTCTGTGTTTTTGTTTTCCCTGTATCGTGGAGGCTGTCGAAATACGGCCTCTCGCCGACGACGAGTCCGATTTTGTGCGGGTGGTCGATGATTTCCGGAAACAGTTTTTTCAGAACCGTTTTCCGGGACGCCTTCGGATAACCGCATCCTACGACCAGAACCGCCGAACAGTTTTCCGGTACGTCGTATGTCACCCCGAGCTGTTTTTCCGATGTTTCTCCAAAATAGGCCATCCCGATCACCGCTAGGCTGGCGTTCTGCGAGCGGGCGTTTTTGATGAGGAAATTTGTCCACTGCCGATCCGGGAGAAACAGATGCAGACTCGTCCGCCGCCACCCGAGGAGCAGAGCATCGGCCTTCGCCCCCAGCTCGCGGAGAAATTTTGCGAGAGTGTCCGGATCGCGGAACAGCGATTCGTTTAGGTTTTCGCGTCCGGCATACGCGATAATCACGGTAAGGCCGAGGCTTTTCAGATAGTCGATCGTGTCGGAGAGCCGATACAATGTTTCTCCGGTTGTGAACGTCACGAGCACCGAGTTATATCCGCGCGACATGTAGTACTTGATATTTTCGCTCATGCGCTGAAACTGCTCCGTGTTTTCCGGGCACTTCACTTCGTTTATGATACGCAGACCCTTTTTCAGTTCGACATATTCGGGCGAATAGTTTTTATACTCGTCCGATTGATAAATCCGCAGCCACTTCGTCCAGCTTGCCGAATCAATCCCGACAGATGGATCATAAATCAAATTCCGCTGATCGCGGAACAATCCCTTCTGGAGCTTCTGGAGTTCAATCATCCGTGGAATTCGCTCTCCCGGATTGGATACGGAAACGATTTCAATCGCCGGGACGTCCAACGTGTCCAGTTCAATGAGCGGAACGACACGTGACAGATTTACCGCGTATGTTTCGACCGTTTCCGTGGCTACGGCGTGTGTTTCAACCTTACGAGTATTCACTTCCGGCAGTGCGACGGAGAGAGTCTCCACAGAAATCGGTTTTACTGTGATTACGTTGACCTTTGGTATTTCCACCTGAATGGGTTTGACATCGTCCACAAATTCAGAAACGGATTCCTGCGTTTCGTCCGCGAGATATTCATTGATTCCTACGACTCCGCCGCCGAGAACGGCCGCCGCCGCGACTGTGACTGCTGTTTTTGTAATTGTGTTCATTTTTTCCTCACTTAAAACGGAGTGGCGTTGTTTTTGGGAATGATGGCTATCGCCGTGTTGTTCAGCGGCTTCGGACTCGATGAAGCGAGAACCTCGTCCAGACTGAAATTTTCGTAGTTTTCCGTTCTGAAATAGAGCATGATCGGCAGGGTCTGCCCTGCCGTATAACCGAGCGAACTCGTCAAAGTATGTTTTCCGAACAGAGCCCGCTGCCCGTCGGCGTCCGTAACGACTGTGAATTGAGGGTTGCGGATGTCTTTCAGGATAATCCATTTGCCGGCAGTTGAAAAATAGAGGAGGCACATTCTCGTGATCGGCTCTGTCACCTGTTCACCGCCATCGTCGAGGAAACCGGAAAAACTGACGTTGAGCGTTACGGGAAATGAACATTCAACCGCAAGGGCATATTCGTTGTTTTCGTTCGGATCGTCCTCCGGCCATGACGGGTGCGTAATGATTGTGCTCCCCCATGAATTTCCCCCGATCGTTGTATCAGTGCTGGACCCGTGCTCGCCCGGAATCGTCGTTGCAGGGTTCCCGGTGTTGCTGCCGGGATCCGCGTCAAAACAGGCGAGACATGTTGCCGCCGCAAAAAACGCTGCGGCAAAAAAAACGGACATCATTTTGAACAGTTTCATTTTTCCCCTTTCATTATGGGTTCCAATTATATACAATGTTGATATCTGTGGCTGAAAACATACAGTCATCGGAGGTATAACCTGCGGTATCAGCGTCGCGAAGGCTTCCGTCGAGGTTGTATTGAGCGAGCTTCAAATAGCGAACGCCGTTTGCATTAAGCAGCGCCGGTGAAACGTTTACTGAATCGTTTTTTGTAAATACATACCCCGTTATTCGGTAGGCATAATCCCCTCCGAACTGTGTGATATTTTTATATACGGCAAATGAAAACAGGTTGTACCCTGTTGCGATCCACGTTGAATTTTCTCTTCGATACCCCCTGTAAATTTTCAGGTTATCGCCGCCCTGATAGTTGATTTCTCGATCAAAATGGTAAACACCGTCATATCCGCCGCTGGAACCGAACCCATATAGATCGGTTTGGTCCATCAGAACCAGTGTCCCGCAGGTTGTGCAGCACCCGAGGCTGTTTACCGATGGATGGGAGCAAACAATTCCACATATTTTGCATTTCCCGGATGACCAGATATGTTCACTATGCTTATACCCGCAAACAGGACAAGTGTCGCCCACAACTGAAATTCCAGTATGAGAGGTCGAATAACCGCATACGGAACACGTCATACATGCTGCGGCTGTTCCTGTCGTTTGCATCGTATGTTCAAAAAACATATTACATTTGTTGCATGTATGACCAGAGTCTCCATCCGGAGAGAACGCTGAATGAGGACATATCCATCCGCAAACGGTGCAGCCCCCCTCATTAAACGTATGAAAGGAATGATAATTATTGCAATCCGGACAATGCCAGCAGACAGTTTCTGTTCCCACAATATCATGAGTATGATTGATTTTTTCGAAACAGTTTTTACAGGAGTGCTGCTCCGGAGATGAATAGGAAAAACCGGCAGTATGCTGGCATTTTCCCACAGCTCCGCAGATTCTGCATACGTTAGGCGGATGATTGCTTTGGTAAATATGTGGAGAATGTTCCCGATGGCATTTTTCACAAATGCCGCTGCCGTCATCCGGCCAGCGATGCTGGTGCGTTCCGGCCAGAAGCGCTATTTTGTATGGTTTCATCGTTTTTCCCTCAAATCGTTTCTGTCACCGCAATCTGCGGTATGACGAAATTGGTGACAACCACCATATAAGTTTTAGTTTCCGTGTAGGTCTGACTGGAATTTCCATTGCTGACCGTCAACGTGCCGCCGGTAAGCCTGATATTGCAGATCAGAGCCTCTCCGAACGGGACATTTGCTACATCCCCCAGATCAATCGAGAGATCTGATGACATAGTATAATTTTGAATTTCTCCGTCGAGATAATCGAGGGAGAGGGTCCCGCTCGCCGCAGCCTCCGCCTTGACCGATGGAGGAGATTCATATTCCATCCGGATCGGAGCCATATCCGCCACGTCGCCGGAAAAGATAAAACCTTTCCATCCGTCGAACGCTCCCTTTGAATCCATCCACGTGTAGCGTGCGTAGTAGGTGTTGCCCGCGACGTATCCAGGGAACATTTCCGTATCCAGTGTGAAACTGACCGTTGCTCCGTATTCCGGCAACCCGATATGCCCCTCTGTGAGAGGGTGAAACGTCTCGTTGTAAAACACCCGCATCTTTGCAAAATGATCCGTCATGCGGATTCGGGTGTACGTTTCCTCCGCGAACTGCGGATCGGTCCCGATGTCGACGTAGAGGGAGACGTTGTCTCCATCCTCATCGAACGGGACAGGGAGAGTAATGGTCGCCGGTTTTGCTCCGGTGTTTTCCGGCAAGCAATCCGACGGGATTTTTCCTTCCTGCAACGGCGCATAACTCCCGGCGTGATCGTGGTCCGCTGCCGCGAACTGATTTTCCAGTTCGGAGAGATCGGACAGATCGGATAGCGTGTGCTGGTGATTTGCCGGCGCATAGGTCCCGGCATGATCGTGGTCCGCCGCCGCATATTTATCGTCCAGATCAGGCAGATCAGACAGATCGGAAAGCGTGTGCTGGTGATTTGCCGCCGCGAACTGATTTTCCAGATCGGACAGATCGGACAGATCGGATAGCGTGTGCTGATGGTCTGCCGGAGCCTTCCCGTCAAGATCGGTTTTGTCCGGAACCGCTTCGTATTTGGAAACGGCCTTTTTCGTAAATGCCCCGAGTGAAACGTCCTTCAGCTCCGTGATCCGATAGGTTTTCCCGTCCGCTTCGACATAGACGACCATGCCGAGCCACGGCGAATCAATCGCCTCAAGCGCGGCGGTATCCGCCACGGTCAGCCCCGCGATCGGAGCCTTTCCCGGCGTTGCGAGTTTCAGCGGTTTAGCCAGGTCAATGAAATCCGCCATTTAGACAGCCTCCACTTTTATGAATGTTTCTCCGGCGATCAGTCGGATTTCCCCGTAGACGAGGTACTGTTCTCCGTTGAGCGTGATTTCCGTTCCGTTTGCGCCGGATCCGGAAACGCCGCCCTTGTTTTCTTCGAATTCGAGCCAGCCGGAAATGCCGTCGAACTTGAGCGCCTTCAGATT
>CALXRL010000091.1 GCA_944390735.1 uncultured Victivallales bacterium
AAAAGTCGCACAAATGGCAGTCTGCCGTATTGTGCTTTTAAGCTACTTCCTGCATAAATCGTTGATTATGAGGGAATAAAAATGGGGTGGTAAACGGGACTTGAACCCGCGACCTCCTGGGCCACAACCAGGCGCTCTAACCAACTGAGCTACAACCACCATAAACAAGCCGGAATCTTTCCGGCAGTCCAATACTATATCACATGCAAACAAAGATTCAAGCGGAATCTGCTTTTTTTATCATCTTTTTTTCCAGCAGCAGAAAATCTATCTCCATCTCAAATCCCGGAAAAGCTTTTCGAAAAACTTTTCCATCGACCTGATTCACAACGTTTTTTCCCCGGAGTTCTCCGTCTGGTCCCCCGCCTTCGTTTTCGCCTCATTCCAGAGTGCGTCCATTTCCTCCAGGGAGCTCTCCTCCAGATTCTTTCCCTGTTCGGCAAGACGTTTTTCTATATAGCGGAAACGTGTCGCGAATTTCCGATTCGCCGCTGCCAGCAGCTCTTCCGCACTGGAACGCCTGCGGAAACGCGAAAGATTGGTCGTCGCAAACAGAAGATCTCCAATTTCTTCATCAATATGGGACTGATCCCCGGAGGCCAGAGCCGCCTTTACCTCGTCCAGTTCCTCCTGAATCTTGTCGACAATCTGCCGCTCATTGCTCCAGTCAAATCCATATTTTGCAACCTTTTTCTGGAGTTTTTCCGCCTGCAGCAGCGCGGGACAATGATAGGCGATTCCGTCCAGTACCGATTTCCGATCCGATTTCTCCAGTTTTTTCACGCGGTCCCAGAGTCCCAGAACCTCCGTGGAATTCCGGACGGATTCATCGCCGAACACATGCGGATGGCGTCGGATCATCTTTTCACTGATTCCATCCACGACATCGGCAAATGTGAAACTGCCGCGCTCCTCCGCCATGACCGAGTGAAGCACCACATTCATCAGAATGTCGCCGAGTTCCTCGCACATTTCATGCTCGTTTTCCTCATCAATGGCATCCATCAGTTCGGCGCACTCCTCCATCAGGCATTTCTTCAGAGATTTATGCGTCTGCTCCCGATCCCACGGACAGCCTTCCGGAGAGCGAAGTTTTTTCATGATCCCGATCAGTTTTTCCATTTTCTCTTCGTTTTCAGAACACATTTTCCGCCTCGTTTATTGAAAGGATTCTTTTTTGCTTTCCAGTTCCTCCCAGCGCGAATAGGAGGATTCGAGCGCTCGTTTGCGCTCTTCCATTTCCTTCTGAAGCTCCGCGGACTGCCGCCCGTGACGGACAAAAAAATCAGGATCGGAAAACATCCCTTCAATCTCCCTGATCCGCGCCTCCGTTTCGGCAATGGTCTGCTCCAGCGCTTCAAGTTCGCGCTCCTCCTTGTAACTCAGTTTCCGGGGAGCGGCGCGCCGGACCGGTGCGGAAAGGGATTCCCGCGATTCTTTCCGGCTCTTTTTCTCCTGTTCCGCCGCTTCGCGCTCTTTTCGTTTCGTCAGATAGTAGTCGAAGTCCCCGACGGTGTCAAACACGTTTCCCTCCCCTTCAAAGGAGATGATATGAGTGCAGATCCGGTTCAGAAAATAGCGGTCGTGGCTGACCACCAGCAGACATCCGTTGTAATCGGCCAGCGCCTCTTCCAGAATCCGCAGCGAAACCAGATCCAGATCGTTGGTCGGCTCGTCCAGAATCAGGAAATTGCCGCCGCCGCGAAGAATTTTGGCAAGCATCAGACGCGCTTTTTCTCCGCCGGAAAGATGTTTGATCTGCGTATTGATTCTTTCATCCTCGAACAGAAAGCGTTTCAAATAGCCCCAGATGGAGATGCGTTCCTCTCCAAGGTTGATGTACTGATGATCCTCTCCGACCTCCTCCAGAACCGTGTGTTCCGGATTCAGGGCGATGCGCGACTGATCCACATAGTTGAATTCCACCGTGGGCGCCGCAAACACCTCTCCCGTTTCCGGTTTCAGCTGTCCGGTGATCAGTTTCAGCAGCGTGGTTTTCCCGCAGCCGTTGGGCCCGATGATTCCGATCTTCTGGTTCGCCGTGAATTCAAAGGAGAAATCGCGGATCAGACACCGTTCTCCCCGGGAGAAGTGGATGTTTTTCAAATCCACCACCTTGTTTCCCAGGTGCGAGGCGCGCGGAATGACCAGTTCCATTTGTCCGGTCCGCACCGGCGCGTTCCGGGAGGCGATTTCGTCGTATCGTTTCAGTCTTCCCAGATTGCGGCGCAGACGCGCCTTCGGGGAGCGGCGAACCCATTCGATTTCTCTGCGCAGAAAACTTCTGCGCCTGCTTTCCGCCAGATCCTCCGCATATTCCCTCTCTTCCTTGGCAATGAGAAAATCGGCGTAGGAGCCTTCGCACGAAAAGAATTTCCCGTTGTCGAGTTCGATGATCCGTGTCGCGATCCGGTCGAGAAAATAGCGGTCGTGGGTGACAAACAGAC
Source organism: uncultured Victivallales bacterium (assembly GCA_944390735.1). Taxonomy (GTDB): domain Bacteria; phylum Verrucomicrobiota; class Lentisphaeria; order Victivallales; family UBA1829; genus UBA1829. The sequence goes on from CALXRL010000091.1 coordinate 2,448, forward strand.
AGGCTCCGCGGTAATCGGCAAGGAACTCTTCGATTCCCGCAATGGTATCCACATCCAGATGGTTGGTCGGCTCGTCCAGCAGCAGAAGATCCGGTTCGGAGAGGATCGTGCGGGCAAGGATCGCACGGCGAAGTTCTCCTCCGGAGAGGAGGGAACAGATCCGGTCCGGATCCGGAATGGAGAGCTTGTCCAGAATCATTTCCAGTTTATGGTCCGGATTCCACGCGTCGTGCTGTGTCAGCAGATGTTCCAGTTTCTCGTGTTCCGGCGATTCCGCGGGAAGAGTTTCATAGCGATGATGCAGCGACTCGAACCAGGAGAGTCCCTCCCGGACCAGCTGCCGCACCGTCCGGTTCGGATCCGGCTCGAAGTTCTGCGGCATGTGGGCTATGCGGATGTTCCGGGCAACACTGATTTCTCCGGAGGAGGGGGTCTCCTCTCCCGCGACAATTTTCAGCAGCGTGGATTTCCCGCAGCCGTTGCGCCCGACAAGCGCCACCCGTTCTCCCTCGCGGATGGACATCGCCGCCCGGTCGAACAGCACCTGCCGTCCGATCTGAAGGCTCATATTTTCACCTGCCCAGAGTACTCTTTCCGCCATCGGAATGCCCATCCTTTCCTTCGTTTTCCGCCCTGTTCCGAGTCTTCCGCGTTCCGGATTCGGCACCTCCGGAACGCTGCTGGGTAATATACCTGTCTGCTTGCGTTTTTTCCAATGCAAAAGGAAAAAGGGCGGATTCGTCACCGCCGCGGAACTCTTCCGATTTCCCCCTCTTCTCCCCGGGAAAGAAGGAGAAAAAGACGATTCGGAACAAGGGAGGCAAATTGAGGGAACAAAAGGAAACGTTCCGTTGTCAGTTGTAAAAAGCTCTTTTGTCAGAAATCGGTCATCCCCGGAATCGGCTGCTTGAAAAATCGGGAGGCGGATGCTATATAAAAAGAATTCCGGCATGTTGCGGGAAGCGGTCTCTTTCCCAGAGAGGAGAGGGCTTCTCCGATGCGGAGAGCGGTGTGTCGCGGATGGTGGGATCCGGACGCTTTCTCCCCGGAAGCCGGAAGTCTGAGGCGCACCGCTTCCCGGAAGGAGTCGAACCCTCTTCCCCGTCGATTCTGACGGAGTGACGGCAGTGGCACCGGAGGAAAAAGAGTCATTTTTTTTGCATTCAACATAGTCACAAAGGAGAAGAAAAGGCATGATAGAAGCCAGGAATGTCAAAAAATATTTCGGCGGGAAGGCCGCGGTCGCCGGAATCAGCTTCTCGGTCAGGAAAGGCGAGGTACTCGGCTTTCTGGGACCGAACGGCGCGGGAAAGTCCACAACCATGCGCATGATTACCGGTTTTCTGCCGCTGTCGGAAGGAACCGTCACAATTGACGGATGCGACATTGAGGAGAAGCCGGTGGAAGCTAAACGACTGTTCGGATATCTGCCGGAGAATGCGCCGGCGTATCAGGAGATGACGGTGTCGGGTTTTCTGAAGTTTTCGGCGTCGATCCGGGGACTTTCGGGGGAGGCCGGCGAAAACGCGATAGCGCGGGCGGTCAAGCTCTGCCATCTGGAAAAGGTCCTGAATCAGACCATTGACACGCTGTCGAAGGGATACCATCACCGGGTCTGCTTTGCGCAGGCGATTCTTCACGATCCTCCGGTTCTGATTCTCGACGAGCCGACCGACGGACTGGATCCGAATCAGAAACACGAGATGCGTGAACTGATCCGCGAGATGGGCCGGACCAAGGCGATCATTGTTTCCACGCATATTCTGGAGGAGGTGGAGGCCATCTGCACGCGGGTGATTATCATAGACCGTGGCGAACTGGTGTTCAACGGGACTCCGCGGGAGCTGCGCGCCCGGGCGCCCCAGGGCGAACGGCTGCTGGTGACGCTTCTGGGGGTCGACGGTGACGGCGCGCGGGCCGCTCTGGAAGCTCTTCCGCAGGTTCGTCGGGTGGAAATTCTCGGGCGGGAGGGCGAGAGTCTCTCTCTTGCGCTTCATCCCTCCGGCCGTCAGGAGAATTTCGCCTTGACCATAAAGAAGGCTCTTGACGAGCGCTCGTGGCAGTTCAGCGAACTGCATACCGAATCCGGACGTCTGGACGAGGTCTTCCGGAGTCTGACCACATCCGACAGCACCGGCAGAAAGGAAGGTGCGGCATGAATACGGTTCTGACCATGATCCGCCGTGAACTGGGCAGCACGTTCACATCGCCTGTGGCGTATGTGTTTCTGGTGATGTTTCTGGTGCTGAGCGGATTTTTCACATTTATGATCGGGGGCTTTTTTCTCCGGAACGAAGCGGATCTGAACAGTTTCTTTTTCTGGTTTCCGTGGCTGTTTCTTCTTCTGGTTCCGGCGGTCGGCATGAGACAATGGGCGGAGGAGCGGCGTCAGGGAACGCTGGAGCTGCTCTTCACGATGCCGGTTTCCGTGCCGCAGGCGGTGCTGGGGAAGTTCCTGGCGGGATGGATCTTTCTGGGGATTGCATTGATTCTGACCTGTCCGATTGTCGGTACGGTCTGCTATCTCGGGGATCCGGATCCGGGTCCGATTGTGACCGGATACACGGGCAGTTTTCTGCTGGCGGGGGCCTATCTTGCGATCAGCGGAATGACCTCGGCGTTCACGCGGAATCAGATTGTGAGTTTTATCACTTCGACGGTTCTCTGTCTGCTTCTGGTGCTGGTCGGTTTTCCGCCGGTGACCGGACTGCTTCTGAAATGGGGGGCGCCGGCGGGACTGCTGAACTTCTCCGCCGGACTCAGTGTATTCTATCATTTCAACGGAATGCAGCGCGGAGTGTTTGATCTGCGGGACATTGTGTATTTTCTGTCGTTAATGGTGTTGGCGCTGGTGATTACCGGAGTCGCCCTGAAAAACCGCCGCGGCTGACCGCGGGCGAGGAGAATCATCCTTATGAAATCCAACTGGAAAACGAAAAAAAGGGTCGCCTGGATCAGTTCGGCAGCGGGCATTCTGATCGCGGCGGCCATTCTGATTATTCTGAATGCGATTCTGAAACCGGTGAGTCTGCGCTGGGACTGCACGGAGGACAAACGCTATACGCTTTCGCAGGGAAGTGAGAACATCCTGAAGCACCTGAACAAGGTGGTCAGTCTCCGGTTCTACTATTCGCGGGATGCGGCGGATATGCCGGTCTATCTGAAGAACTACGCTTCGCATGTGGAGGATCTTCTTGCGGAGTTCAAACGCTGCGGCGGAGAGAAGATCCAGCTGCGGCAGCTGAATCCGAAACCCGATTCCGACGAGGAGGATTCCGCGGTTCTGGACGGCATATCGGGCCGTCCCACGGATATGTTCGGTTCCGGGGATCCGGTCTATTTCGGCGTCGCGGTCAGCTGCGGCGGCCGGACGGCGGTCCTGCCCTTCCTTTCGCCGGAGAACGAGGCGCAGCTCGAATACGATCTTGCGCGGGCGATCACGGAAGTTTCCGCCGAGAAGAAGGTTCGGCTCGGCATTCTGAGTTCGCTTCCGGTCATGGGCGGCTTCAGCGGCCCGCAGGTGATGATGAATTCCGCGCGGATGCCCGCCTGGTGGATTATTACGGAACTCAAACGCAACTATGACGTGGTGGAAATTCCGGCCGCCGGCGGAGAGATCGCTCCGGATATTGATGTGATTCTGGCGATCCATCCGCAGAATCTCGGGGACGAGATGCTCTTTGCGCTGGATCAGTTTGTGCTGCGCGGCGGAAAGCTGCTGGCGTTTCTGGATCCGTTCGCGGTGTCGGGGATGCGTCAGCAGCCCTATCCGCAGACGGGAGGGTTTTCCTTCGGCAGACTGCTGAAGGCGTGGGGAATCACGTTCAGCGACGGCAGGATCGTCGCCGACCGCAAACTGGCGACCCGGCTGCGCGGCGCCTACGGCAATGTCGAGTCGATGCCGACCGTTCTGACGCTCGGAAAAGCGGATATGGATACCGCGCTTCCCGCGCTTGCCTCGCTGAATTCGCTTCTTCTGTTCTGTCCCGGCGAGTTCTCCGGAACCCCTGTGGACGGACTCAAGCAGACGGTTCTCCTGCACTCCTCCGACGATGCCGGTCTGATCGCCAGTTTTGAGGCGCAGGGGTCCGGCGAGCAGATCCTGAGAAATCTGAAGCCCGAGCACCGGGAGTTCGCGCTGGCAATTCAGCTTTCCGGCACTTTCCCGACCGCTTTCCCGGACGGCAGACCTTCCGCGGCAGCTCCCGCGGAAAAGGACAGGGAGAAAAAGAAAGAGGAGTCTTCGGAGAAAAAAGCCGGTTCCTTCCTGAAAAAGTCCTCCAAAGCGGGAGTGGTTGTGCTGGTCGGCGATGCGGACATGCTTTTTGATTCCTTCTGTGTCCGTCAGGGGAACTTCCTGGGACAGACGATTGCCCAGCCGATCAACGACAATCTCAACTTCGCTCTGAACATGGTCGATCAGCTCAGCGGGGATGAGAATCTGTTTGCGATTCGTGCACGCGGCACCTCGTCGCGACCGTTCACCGTGGTCCGGGAACTCCAGGCCAAGGCGGAACGCGAGTTCCAGGGAAAGATCGTCCAGCTGGAAGACGAACTGCGCAGCGTACAGACGCAGATCAGCGATCTGCAGCGGCAGCGCAAGCCGGGCGAAAAGGAGCTTCTCTCCTCCGAACAGCGCCGCGTCCTTGCGGAGTTCCGGAAGAAAGAGGTGCAGGCGCGCAAAGAGCTCAAGCAGGTTCGCCGCCAGCTCCGCCAGGAGATTGATTCGCTGGAAAATACACTGATCTTTGTGAATATTGCGCTGGTGCCGATTCTCGTGGTGGTGGCCGGAATCGCGGTTGCAGCGGTGAAACGCAGAAGGAGTTCTCATTCATGAAAACGAAACATCTTGTTATTCTTGTCTGCCTTGTGATTGTGCTTGGCGTGATCTATGCGATCCAGCAGGGGGCCCGGAAGGATGCGGGAAGCGCGGAGTTCCGGAAGGAACTGGTGCCTTCCGATTTCAGCAGCGACAAGGTCGCGGTGGTCAAACTGGAGCGCGCGGGCACAAGCGTCACTTTGAAACAGACTCCTTCCGGATGGGGCGTGGCGGAACGGTTCCTCTATCCCGCCGACGTTTCCAGACTGCGGGATCTGTTCGTCAAGATCTGCGACGGGCGCATCGTGCAGGAGCTCTCCCTGACGCCCGCGCAGGAGAAGGAACTTTCCCTGACTCCGGAAACGGCGGTTACGCTGACGCTGCTGGATGCGAAGGGAAAAGAACTCCAGCGTTTTGTCTTCGGTTCGGAGCATCGCGGCAGACCGGCGGCTCCGCAGTCCTTTGCGATGGGCGGAAACGGCGGACGGTATCTGCGTCTTGCCGACGGCCGTTCCGTCGTGGTTCCCGAAGGGTTTCAGGAGGTCGATTCCCGGCTGACCGACTGGCTGAACCGCGACTTCTTCCAGGTTTCCGATCTCCAGCGGGCCGTCCTGAAACGGAACGGAAAAACGGAATGGGAACTGAATTTCAAGGGAGGAAAACCGTCGCTTGCAGGAGCCGTGCCGGCGGGGAAAGAACTCGACGAATCGAAGACGTCCTCGCTGAAGAGCGCCTTCTCCTGGATTCGTTTTCAGGACGTCGCCGATCCGAAGGCGGCTCCCGAAACCACCGGAATGGACAAGGCTCCGGAACTGCTGCTGACCGACAGCGACGATCTGCTCTATACGATCCGTCCGGGCGCGGGAAAGGATGGAAAGCACTATCTGCGCATCTCCGTCGCCTGGAAGGGCGAAGCGAAACGGAACGCTCCGGCAAACGAGAAGCCCGAGGATAAAAAACGTCTGGATGCCGAATTCGAGAAAAACGTCAGGGAACGCAGGGAGAAGGCGGAAAAGCTCAACAAGGCTCTCTCGTCCTGGACCTATGCCGTTGAAAAAAATGTCTTCGACGCCGCCACGGGAACGCGTGCCTCCTTCCTGAAGGACAAGCCCAAACCGTCTCCGAAACAGGAGAAGAAAAACACGACCGCGAAACCGGTCGGCTGAGCCGGAAATCCGGAATTGCCGCGTCCGGATCCAGCGATGAAGGTTCCGGAGTCGGAAAAAAATGAATCTTCCGCCGTCTCTTTTCTGCCCGTGCAGAAGGGACGGCGAATCTGTTTTCCGCCTTCGCCCTTCCCCGGAAAGGGTCGAAAGAGGAGGAGGGAACGTTTTCCGGTTTTTTTCTTGCCGAAGACTTGAAAAAACGGCGGAACTGCACTCTCTTATCGCCGGCAGCAGCTCCGGTGCGCCGGAGAGGATCAAATGGTCCGGAGGGTTCTCTCCGGCAATGCAGAACAGAAGGATCGAATGAAAATGAAACAGAGTGACAGACAGCGGACTCCCGGCGGACAACCGTTCGCCGCCTCCGGAAATGAACGGAAAAAAGGAGCGGATTTCTCCGCCCTGACCTTGCGGATGGATCGGATTCCGGACGGCTTTCAGTGCCGCTTCCGGCAGGAGACGGATCGATGTCTGCCGGAGATCACCGCCACGGGAGAAAAACTGGTGTTTGATTCGGTGGAGCTGGTGTTCCAGCTTTCCGCGTTTCCGGCGCCGGAGAGCTGCATGACCGATGGTTCCGGCTGCATGGGGGATGGACTGCACCGGTTCCGGTGCCGTCCGGAGGAGGAGATCAAAGCGGCGGACTGGATGATTCTCCGTTTCGAAGAGCGGAGTTTCCTGATCGTGGGACTGATGTCATGGAACGTGTTTTCCGCGGTTCTCCACTGGAGCGGGAGTCGTCTTTCCGTGCAGTTCTACGGGGACGGCAAACGCTTTGAACCCGGAGAGACCCGTGCGCTGGAGAGCGTTTTCTATCAGTTTGCCGATACGGAAGAGGCGTGCCTGGACGCCTATTTCTCCGCGATTGCCGCCTGTCAGAAGCGCCGGCCCCTGGAGCGCGATTTCCGGGGATGGGGATCGTGGGACTATTACTCCACCGGCTTTTCCGCGAAGACGCTTCAGGAGAATCTGCGCGAGGTCAAAGCGCTCTCTCCGGATGTGAATCTGATTCAGATCGACGACGGATACTGCGTCTGGGGGGACTGGATGGACATCAATCCCGCCGTTTTTCCCGACACTCTCCCTGTCGCGGTCCGGGCGTTGAAGGAGCAGGGCGTTGAGGTCGGCATCTGGTTTGCTCCGTTTCTGGCGCATACCGCTTCCCGCGTGGTGCGGGAGCATCCGGAGTGGTTTCTCCGGACGCCGGACGGAGCGCTCCGCCGCTATTTTGTCGATTATGCGGTTCTGGATCTCTCTCTGGACGAACCGCTGGATTACATTCGTCGCAGCGTCCGCTTCTTTCTGGAGGCCGGCATCACCTATTTCAAGGCGGATTTTCTGAAGGCCGGAGTGGTCAGCGGAGCGTCTGCGAACAATCAGACGCCTTATGAGCGGTTTCACCGCTGTCTTTCCGCGATCCGGGAGGAGATCGGGGAATCGGGATATCTGCTGGGCTGTTCGGCGGCGTTTTTCCCATGTGTCGGGCATGTGGATGCGATGCGCGTCGGGCCGGACGTCATGCCGAATTTCCAGGGAATCCGGAACTCGGCGAAGGGGTGTGTTGCGTCGTTTGCCGCGAACCGGAAGCTCTATCGCTGCGATGTGGACTATCTGGTCGTCCGGGGAGAGGGAATGGAGGATGCGGAACGGACCAGTCCCTCCAAAATCGGGACTCTGACGCAGAACGAGGCGGAGATGTGGTGCAACTTTGTTGAACTCTCGGGCGGACCTGTCATTTCCAGCGACAAAATCGCCTGTCTGACTCCCGCGCGCAGGGAGCTTCTTGCCCGCACGCTCCGCGCTCCCGCGGAACACGGGAACTGTCGGATCCTGGACTACTGGTGCGGAGGAAGCGATCAGATTGCCTCCATGCTTCTCTCTCCCTCCGGGCGTCTCGGACTTTTCAACTGGGAAGAGGAGGAACGCACCTTTTCCCCCGGCGGCAGACGCGTTACGCTTCCGCCGCACACCTCCGTGATTCTCGACTCCTTCTCCTGGAACGGGGAACGATATGAGACGCCAGTGCCGGATTCTCCCGTCCGGCAATGGTACGGGGAGGCGTTTCGCGAGACGGCCCCGGTACGCACGTTCCCGCTCGGCGCGGCCGCCCGGAAGTTCCTGCGGCCGGATCATGTCGACGGAATGAGCATCCTCTACGGCGTCTACGAACCCCTGATCGGAGCAAGAACACTGGCGGGAATCCCGTTCCGGATCGACGAAACCGCACTGGCCCTGACGCGGGAATCCCCGGAATGCGAAATCCCCGTTCACGCGGCGCTTTCCCGTCTCTATTTCCTGCATGCGGCCGACTGGCCGGTCAAGGGAGAGTTCCTTACCTGCGTCCTCCGGGACGAACAGGGAAACGAGACCGGATATCCTGTCGTGCTCGGGCGCGAAATCGGAAATTCCGACATCCGCTACTCGCTGCCCTGGAACTCCTCCGTCGCCCGGGTCGCGTGGATTGAACCGGAGGATTGCCGCACCTTGTATGTCTGGCGTCTGGAGATCGGCGAGGTCCGGAACATTGCCTCCATCCGCTTCACCTCGTTCCGCCAGAAGGGGGAGTATCTGCTGGCGGGTCTCTCCGGCTGCTGAAAATCCGTTTCCGGCAAAAAAAAAGACCGGACGGGAGATGCATTCATTCTCCCGTCCGGTTCCTCATTCGGTCTGATGCGGTTTCCGCCTTATTTTTCACCGAAGTATTTCTGGCTCATCAGAAGATTGTCGATCATGGCAATCTGCGTCTGCATGAGGTCCGGAGAATAGATCGCGCGTTTACGGGCGATTCCGCCTTTTTCCATGGCCGCGGCGAGGAACTTGTTTGCGGCATAGAGATCGTCGAGGGTCTCGCGGACGTTGAAGCGTCCGGGGGAGGTCGGAAGCGGGGGCCAGCGGGAGTCGGACACGTAGGCGCTGGCAAGAGCCTTCATCGCATGGTCGAGCTCTGCGGCGTCCCCGCCCCTCGCCCGGATCGCTTCGATGCCGTCGAAGATGTTCCGGCAGACCGGATCCAGAATGCGGGAATAGGAGGTGTTCGCCCATGCCTTCGCGGTTCCGCCGTGCCAGGCGACTCCGTTTTCAATGCAGTCGATGAGATCGTTTTCGATGATCGTCTTTGCGGAATCAATCACTTCGGAGGGGGTGGAGAGCTCATAGCCGAGTTCCTTTGCGGCATCCAGCAGCTCTTTGAAGCGTCCGACGCTGGCGGGTTCCGGTTCAAAGAAACGCGCCTGATTGAACTGCTTCACATAGAAATAGGCGGAGGTGCCGATGTATTCCGCGTCTTCCGCATACGGCATGATGAAGCTGCCGCTTTCCTCAATGCGCTTCTGCCAGTTGCGCAGCATGGCGGTGATTTCGGAGAGCTGGACGGGATCCTTGCGCATGCCTTCCGTGGCACCCATGAGATACCAGAGCATCGGATTGGCCATGCAGTCGGAACGGAAGATCATTTTCAGTCCGTTCGGCGCGACGGAGGGATTCGTCAGATAGCGCAGGAACTGGGGCTTGTCCTTGATGTATTCTTCAATTTTGAAGAGATGATTTTTGTTGCTGTGGCCCTGCACGTCGTATTTGAGTCCGGTGGCTTCGCGGATCTCGGGGAAGGAGAGAAGGAAGCTGTCGGCATCCATGACGAGCGATTCAAATCCCGCCTCCCGGTAGAGGTCGGGCAGCGTGGAGGACCAGCCGCATTCCGGATTCCATCCGGTGCGCGGACGAACGCCGATATGCCGTTCCCAGGTCTTGAGTCCTTCCTTCAGAGTGTCCAGCGCCACTTCCCGCGGAATGTTCGCAAGCATGACGTGGATGTGCGGAGAGCCCACCGGCTCGACTTTGCCTTCGGAAACGAGTTTCTTCAGAAGAGCCAGTACTTCCGGAGCCTCCTCGGCAAGAACGTCCAGAGTGCGTCCGGAGGCCTCAAAGGCAATCTTGTAGTCGCCCTTGTCGATGAGCTCGAAAAGAGGACGGTACGAGTTTTCCGCGACCCACGCGCGGCGTTTCGGGTCCAGCTGCGAATACTGAATGTTCGCATGCGGCATGAAAATGATTTTCTGTTTGTTGGGCATGTGACTTTCTCCTGTCATTGGATTGAATTTGAATGGTTATTCCGCTTCTGCATGAATCGTGTATTTTCTGGAATTCGGCGAGGCTTTGCGGTGTCCGGCGGACTGTTCCGCGGTCAGCGTTCGTCTGCACGTCATTCCGTTGTACATGGCAAACTGTCCCGATGCCGGGCAGACCCGGTCGCCGAGACCGATGGAAATCGTGACCGGACACCGGATCCGTTTCGCCTGATTGACAATGTCGAAATAGTCAAGCGCCGGAGTGTATGCCGGTCTCCATCCTCCCAGGCGTCCCTCCTTGACGCCTCCGAGATTCGCGCACCACGGAATGGAGGCGCTGACCGCATTGACCGCCGGTTCCAGCGCGGCAATGTTGATCGCCTGAAACGCTCCCATGCTTCCCCCCGATACCCGGAGATCCTTCCCGTTCCATTCCGGACGGCTCTTGAGATATTCAATCGCCCGCAGATCCCGGAGGATCATCCAGTTGAAATCGCAGTTTTCCGGCGTCTCATTGTTGCGGAATCCGAATCCTTTGTAGGCTCCTCTGGACTGCTCCGTGTAGAATTTCGGCTCCTTTCCCTGCGGCAGACCGTGACGGCTGATCGAAAGCGACAGCATCCCCCGTTCCGCCAGCTGATCCTGTTTCGGCACGGATCCGAATCCGTAGCCGTACACGTTGACCACCGCTTTCAAAGAGCCCGGTCCGGCATTCTTCGGCATGGAAAGATATCCCGTCGCTGGATATTTCCCGACTGATTTGATCTCAAACATCCAGCAGTCGACATTCCTGCGGTTCGAGGGGACCGGAGTCAGTTTCACCTCCATCGGAACCGCTTTCAGACGCGCCTTCTGACGGGCCCAGAACGCATCGAAATCCTTCGGTTCGGGAACGGTCTGACGGATTTTTTCAACATCCGCACCCGCGGAGATGCTGAGCGGAAGCGCTCCTTTCAGCGCATTTCCTTTTGCGTCCGTCGCCTTTGCCTCCAGATAGACAAAACCCGGTTTGGAGAGCGACGTGCGGATCACCAGCGGTTTTTCCGGATCGGAAACGGCGTTCCCCTTCCGGCGTTTGCCGTCTTCGCCGAAGAGATTCCACTGGATCGGCACTCCTTTTTCCGGTTTTCCATCCTTGAGCAGAGAAATCCGGAAGACAATCTCCTCTCCGCAGCGATAGGAAAGCGGCGATTTTTCCGAGTCCCCCGCAAAATAGATCTGTTCCGCAAACAGGACAACTGCGGAGCAGAGCAGAAGCAGCACAGCAAGTTTTTTCCCCATTTCAGCGGACCTCGTTTTCCCGGAGGAACGTCAGACTGCGCCGGAGTCCATCCTCGACATCCGCGGTCAGTTCGTATTCAATCAGCGCGGGTCCGGAGTAGTTCCGGAGCGCTTCCAGAAGTTTTTTCCAGTCCAGCCGTCCTTCCCCGCACGCGGCGGGAACCACTCCGCCCGGAACCGAACGGAAATCCTTCAGATGAACATACGGAATCGACGACGAAAAGAGTTCATAGAACGCAATCGGATCGGTCGATCCGACCGCCGCCAGGTTCGCAGGATCATAATTGATCGACACGCCGGTCCTGAGAATCTCGCGCCAGGTGTCCACGCGGGTCGTGACGCTGGCAAAGTGAACCAGGGCGTCGCCGTTGGATGTCACTCCTCCGTGAGTTTCCACCGCAAGCACCACGCCGTGCCGTTTTGCACACTCCGCAGCGGCGGAAAGACATTCCAGCATCCGGTCGAAACGGGCTCCGATGACCACACTGTCCGACTGGAATCCGGCAAAGATCCGCAGCGCTTTCACTCCCAGCTGACCGCAGATGCCGATGACCGTTTTGACTTTTGCAAGCTGTTCCTCCGCGTCATCCCCGGTGAAATCGTTGCCGGTGCAGGCGCAGTCGAGCGCGATTCCGTGGCGGGAAAAGAGTTCCCGGACTTCGGCAATCTGTCCGGCCGTCGCGTCGACCTGCAGAAAATCCTTGTCATACCCCGCGATGCTGAGTTCCAGAAGGCGCAGGCCCATGGCGGAGGTGAGCTTGAGCTGTTCCTCCAGCGGGGTCTCGCGGAGACCCCATGCGGCATTCCCGATCTGCATCATTGATACTCCCTCCAGTCAAACAGGATCTTGAAGACGTCGGAGCCTTTCCTGTGCTGATATTCGAACGCTTCCTTCGCCTTGCCCGCGGGCCAGATTTCAATCGGCAGATGGGAGGTGTCGAACTTGCCTTCGCTCATGTACTTCAGGATCTCCGCCTTGCCGCGGTGCTTGATGGCGCAGCTCATGGTGATCTTGCAGTTTTTGACGAACCAGCGGTGGTAGTGATCGAACAGAATGCGTTCCGGATAATCGCCGTTGAGATGAATATGACCGGGTTCATCGTCGTCGCCCCAGCCGCCGTCTTTCAGATAACGGTGGAGGATGCCCGGAACTTCCGGATTGCCGGAACATTCGATGATCTTGTCGGCCTTTTTGCCGTTGGTGATGTCCAGAAGCATGCGGATGCCCTCCTCGCCGGTGGGAAGGACGTGATCCACGTAATGGGCGGCGATCGAACGGCGGAACTCGTTGGGCTCCACACAGATCAGCGTGGCGGTCGGGCACTTGATCCGGAGAATCTGCATGGCGCTGGTGCCCACCATTCCCGCTCCGAAAACGATGATGGTGTCGTGCTCCCGGAATGAGAAGTTTTCAATGCCTTTCAGAGGAACGCACGCAAGATAGGCAAGAACGGCGTCGGCATCGGAGACGTTGTCCGGAACCTTTTCAAAGGGATCGCCCGCCCCTCCGGCGTTGGCGGAATCCTTGTGCACCAGAAGGGTTCCGCCGCCCCATGCGGAACAGCAGTCCATATATTTCCGGCATTCGTTAATCATGACGCGGTCGCCTTTTTTGAGTCCGGGGGCGTAGGCGCCCTCCTCCAGAATCACACCCATGTTCTCATAACCGGGAACAAGCGGGTACCAGCACTGTTCCGGATGCTGAAGTCCATGATAGGTCTTCATGTCGGTCCCCGTGCTGATGGCGCTCATCCGGGTCTTCGCCACAACGGTGTCTTCGCGTTTCGGCGTCAGCGTGACTTCCCGGAAGGCCGCTTCCATGGGACGCTCGATTACCACACTCAATGTTTTTGTCATGATCGATTTCCTCCTGATGGGGTTGGATATACTATGGTTTTTTTGTATATATATATCCCGACCTTCAAAGATGCAAGGGGAAAAAGGAAAAAAAACGGATTTTTCATTCCGCTTCTCCGCCGGGGAAGGGGAGGAATCGAAGGGGATTCTTTCTTCCGTCTGCGGGAAACGGTTTGCAGTCCGGGATTTCCGACCGCTCCGGAAAGGAGTCGGGTGCGTCCTTTATTCCGCGTGGAAGATGGAGGGAAGAGTCTGGGAGATGGCGCGGCGATCGGAGGGATTCACAATTTTCCGGATCAGCAGTTCCGCCGCTTTTTCTCCGCAGAGCTGCCGGTCGCCCCGGATCGTCGGATAGGAGAAGGGCAGAGAGGTCCGGACTCCGTCGCACCCGCAGATCAGCATCTGTCCCGGGACGGAAATGCCCGCCTCCTCCAGGGCCCGCACCGCTCCCGGGATCATGTGGTCTCCGGAGATCAGCACGGCGTCCGGCCGGGTCCGGGAGAGAATGTTCCGCATGGCCGGATAGCCGTTCTCCGCCAGAAGACGCACATTCTCAATCAGATCCGGATCAATCTGATGATACCGCTGCACCGCATCCAGATAGTGCTGAAAACGGCTCGCCAGGCGCGAATTGGTGTAACTGCACGTGATCCCGATGAAACCGATTCGCTCCGCCCCCCGGTCGACCAGATAGTCCACCGCGTCGTGAATGGCCTGTCCGTCGTCAATGGAGACGGAGAGGACGCCCGGCTCGTCCACCGGATCCGCGGCCGAGACAAACGGAACGCTCGTTTCCGTCTGAAGCAGTTTGATCAGGCGCTTTTCGCTGACGCCCAGCAGCAGTTTGCCCGCGGATTCGCAGAATGTGAATCCGTTGAGATTCAGAATCCCTTCGGAATTGGTCTCCAGCATGCTCAGAACCGGTCGGTAGCCGTTCTCCGAAAGGGTTTTCACCACTCCGGACCAGACCTCTCCCCAGAACGGATGCGACGAGACCGTGGCGTATCCTTCAAACAGCACCTCCACCATGCGTGCTCCGTCGATGTTCATCGGAGTCCGGAGAAATGTGCCGCAGCCTTTTTTCCGGAGCAGAATCCCGTCCCCCACCAGCTGATTCAGCGCCTTGTTGATGGTTTTGAAATTGACGCCGAACTCTTCCGCAAGTTCCTGGGAAAGCGGCAGTTTCTCCTCATATGCGCCCTCCCGGATTCTCCGGAGAAGCTCCTCTACGATTTTTCCCTGTTTATATTCCGGCATAAGACGGCGATTCCATTTGTTTTTTTCTGAAGTTAAGTTATAGTTATACCATAATAAGAAATCTTCAATAGTCAAGGTATGGTTTATGTTTTTTCCGGAAATCGTCTCCATGCACTTCCAGCTGACGGGCCGCTGCAACCTGAAATGTATTTTCTGCGGACAGCAGAACGGAATGTTTTCCGCCCGGGACCGGGAGGAGGAGCTTCCCTTTGAAAAATGGATCTCGCTGGCGGAGGAGATCCGGAGAAGCGGAGCGCGGCCGGAGATCATCCTCTGGGGAGGAGAACCGCTTCTGCATCCCCGCTTCGACGAACTGGCGGAACGGCTGCATTGCATGGAGTTCCCCCTCGGAATCGTGACCAACGGCACTCTTGCGGACCGTCATGCCGCCATTCTGAACGACCGCTTCCGGACCATTTACATCTCGCTGGACGGAAATGCGGAATATCACAACCGCATTCGCGGAAAAGGAGTGTTTGAAAAGGTCAGCGCGAATCTGGCGCTTCTGAACAAGCGCAGAGGGCATCTGGTGTTTCTCTGCACGCTCGCGGATGAAAACGTCTCCGCAGCGCCGGAGATTGCGGAGACTCTGGCGCGGTTCCGGCCGGATAAAATAATTTTTCAGCGTCTCATGTATTTCTCCGCACAGGAGATTGCCGACTACCGTCACTGGCTGAAGACCACGTTCCAGACGGACGATCCCTCCATCGAGGTCTGGAGACGCGACGACGATTCCGAATACCGGATGCGTCTGGAGGCCGCCGTGACCGCTCTCCGCCGCCGGATGGACGCCGGTGCATATCCCTGCGCAATTGAGATCAGCCGTCATCTGGCGGAAGGCGAACCCTGTCTTGCGCCTTTCCGCCGCGTTCACATCAAGTACAACGGCGATCTGCTCTTCTGCACGGACTTCTACGGATTTTCCGCAGGGAATGTGAAGCGCAATACCATCCGGGAGATTTTTTACGGGCCGCGAGCCGCGCTCTTCCGCCGGGAGATCGAGGCGTCCCGCAATCCGCTCTGCCGTCACTGTTCCTGGCGGAGCAACCGCTTGTTCCGTCTCGACTGAGAGCGGGAATGCGCCGGAGAGCTGCGTCTCCGGCGTTGGAGGAAAGAGTCTTCCCGAGGGGGGAAGAGCACGGATTCCCGGGTCATGCCGCGGTTGCGGCGTCGTCCGGATACTCCTTGCCGAGCAGTTCAAGCAGAACGTCGTTTACGGTCAGCATGCCGACCGTTTTTCCCGCGGAATCCCGGACCATCAGTAGCTTGGAGTCGAATTTCAGCACATTTTCAATGAGTTCCAGCTGCGGAATCTGGATGCTGATGAAGGTCACCGGTTTGATTGAGCGGTGCCAGTCTTGGTTGTTGAAGAGAAGATCCCTTACGTTCAGCGCGCCGATGATGCAGCTTCCATCGCCCTTCCGGCAGACCGGATAGCGGGTGTGGAGATTTTTCCGGATCCGTTCCAGAATCTGCTCGCGGGAGAAGGATTCCGGAAGGATGCAGACCTCGGAAAAGGGCTGCATGAGCTCTTCGATGGTCCGTTTGCCGAGCGTCGGCGCGTTGCGGATGATCTGTTCCTGAGTCTGGGAGATCTGACGGGTTTTCCGCGCCATGGTGGCAAGCGCGCGGATTTCCGTCAGAGCCGCCTCCTCCTCGTTCTGCTCGTGGCGGATGGCAAACGGACGGTTGATGAAGTGAACCAGCCAGATCAGCGGTTTCATCAGGGAGATCAGAAGATTCAGCGCCGGGACCGTCGTCCGTACGACCGGCACATTGAAACGGACTCCCAGCGTCTTGGGGAGAATCTCCGTGTACTGCACCATGACCAGCGTGAAGATCAGAGAGAAAAGCCAGATGTGGGAGCTTCCGAACAGTTTGTCGAACTGTGCGCCCGCAATCGAGGCTCCGAAGGTATGCGCCGCCGTGTTCAGAATCAAAATCACGGCAATCGGTTTTTCAATATCCTGCTTGAATTTGGTGCAGAGACGCCCGATCAGCGGAGACTTCTCCGCTATCAGGGCAATTTTACTGGGGGTGATGCTCAGAAGCGCTGCTTCCATCACGGAACATAAAAACGACACGCCGAGTGCAACGGCAATGCTGATGATAAAAGTTGTCATATCAGAAGAAAAAACTTTCCTTGTTGTTTCGGATTTGCTGAAAAAGAATGAAGGGAAACAATCCGTCTCAGCAGCGCAGAATCACGCGGTCCACCGGCGATTCCGACAATCCGGATTCCGGACAGAACACAAAGGAAAATTTGACGGGCCCGCGAATCCGTTCAAAGAGAATTCCGGTCTCCGTTTTCTCGAAAAGACCGATGGAGTGAACCGCAACCGCCGGGACGCGGGACTGAAATTCATCTTCCACAACCATGTGAATCCCGGCTTCGCTTTCGAACAGCAGGGGATTTTCAAAAAAGAACGCGGCTCCACTGTCCGGGGAGAACGTCGCGCTCAGAATTCCCAGACCGAGCAGAAGGGTGAAACATAATCGATAAAGGTCTTCGGTGTCCATATACCGTCATACTATACAGGCAGTTTTCCCAAATGCAAATGGAGGAATCCGCGGTGCGGAAAGATTTTCCCTCTTTTCCCGTTCCGGATCGGGGACGGATGCGTTTGAAAAAGCGCCAAGCCATGCTAGATTAATCCGGAAGAAAGAGCCCGGAACAGAAACAGCAGCCGTCTGGCGGAAAAGGATTCGGCGTTCCGAGAGAGACCGGAAGACAGTGCAATGAAAAATTATGAAATCGATATGTGCCGCGGGCCGCTGTTCGGAAAGATCATCCTGTTCGCCCTGCCGCTGATGATGACCTATATTCTCCAGCTGCTCTTCAATGCGGCGGATCTGGTCATCATCGGTCATTACGCGCATTACAATGCGATGGCGGCGGTGGGCGCGACCATGAATCTGAATTCGCTGGTCATCAACATTTTCATCGGGCTTTCGGTCGGAACCAACGTGGTCACCGCCCGTTGCATCGGAGCGAACGAGCCGGACAAGGTGCGCCGGGCGGTTCATACGTCAATGACTGTGGCGTTCTATGGAGGAATCGCCCTGATGTTCATCGGTCTGGCCGTCGCGAAACCGCTGCTGGTTCTGATGCGGACTCCGGAAGAGATTCTGCCGCTTTCCTGCACATACATCTGGATCTGTTTCTGTGCGATTCCGTTCATCATGATATACAACTTCGGGTGTGCGGTTCTGCGGTCCATCGGGGATACGCGCAGACCGCTGTTCTTTCTGGTGATTGCCGGAATCACAAATGTGGTGCTGAACCTCTTTTTTGTGATTGTCTGCGGGATGGATGTGGGAGGAATTGCGCTGGCGACGGCGATCTCCCATGGAATTGCGGCCGCGCTGATTCTGCGGACTCTCCTGACCTCCGGAAGCGTCTGCGCCCTGCGCCTGAAAGAGCTGGGGATCGACCGGGAAATTTTCCGCGACATTCTGAAAATCGGAATTCCGGCGGGATTGCAGAGCTCCTGTTTTGCCATTTCCAATATGACGATTCAGTCCTCCATCAACTCGTTCGGCGCTCTGGCGATGGCGGGAACAACGGCGGTGCTCGGGCTGGAGGGAATTGTTTATGTCGGCTCCTTCGCGTTTCATCAGACGGCCATCTCCTTTGTCGCCCAGAATCTCGGCGGACGGAAATTCAAGCGGATTCTGAACAGTCTGTACTGCTGTTATCTCTGTGCCTTTGTCGTGACCTCGGTGATGGGATGGGGAATGTTCCTGTTCGCCCGGGAGATTCTGGCCGTCTTCAATCCGAATCCCGAGGTGATCGACTGGGGGGTTCTGAGAATGAAAATCCTCTTCACCACCTATGGTCTCTGCGGCATCATGGATGTGGCCAGCGGGGGACTTCGCGGACTCGGATACTCGTTCACGTCCACCACGGTCTCGCTTCTGGGGTCCTGCGTTTTCCGTGTCTGGTGGGTGTTCGCGGTTTTCCCGCATTACAGAACGATGGAGAATCTGATGCTCTCCTATCCGATCTCATGGTTTCTGGTGGCGGCGGTCAGCAGTGCGATTCTGTTTTTCCTGTACCGGAAACTTCTGAACACGCAGTGCAACATTGCCACGCCGTGGCTGGGACTGCATCCGTGCGTGCCGCGCGGATTCCGCTATCTGGGAGGAGCCAAATAAGCCGGAACGGGGAAGACGGGCGCGGAACTCGGAGAAGTCAGCGGGAGGGGGCGTTCTTCCATTCGGGGAGCAGGCCCAGCTTGTGCTGATTCAGGTCGCATTCGGGATGGCGCATGATGAGCCGGACCTCCCGGGAGGAGAGATTCCGAAGTTTCATCAGCTCGCCGAGTTTCTGTTCCAGAGCGGGAATTTCGCCGGATCTTCCCAGACGGCCGCAGCAGGTGATCCTTCCGATGACCGGAAGAATCAGGTACGGATAATTGCGGCTCTCCCGTTCGTATTCGGTTTTGGCCTCCTCATCGCGCCCGAGGGAGGCCAGCGCCATGGCCTTGAGCATATGGATCCGGGAAAAATTCCGTCCGGGCGTCTGCTCCATCCGTTTCGCCAGTTTGAGCGCGAGGGGGTAGTCCCGGTCGAAGAGCAGCGCCCGCTCCGCGCATCGGTAGAGGTGTTCCGGAAAGGCGCCGGAGAGCGCGGCTCCGGCAAGCGCATATTTTCGTGCCTGCTCCGGATTCCCCGCGCGGGAGGCGTCCAGCGCCCGTTCAAAATTCCAGGTTGCGCGGAAGTTGTTGAGTCCGCTGAGCAGAACGCCGGCGAGCGCGATGATGCCGGCGATCCGGGGAAGACAGCGGAACTTCAGATGCGTTTCCCCGACACACATCCGCGGCGCCCAGAAGATTCCGGTGAAAAGAAAACCGATCATATCCTGCGGCCAGGAGAAAAAGATCAGATCCAGCATTGCATGAGTCAGCATGAGAATCAGGCAGAAAAAGAGAAGTTTCATCTCCGGTTCCGCATGTCTGTATCCGCGGAGGAAGCGGAAGAATCCCTGGAAGGTCAGGAAGCACCACGCCAGCAAAGCCGGGATGCCCAGAAGCACCGCGATGTTGAGAAATTCATTGTGCGGATGAATCGTGCGCGGAGAGGCGTGGTCATGCAGAAAATAATCTACGCTCTTATAAGGAATGTAGCAATCCTCGAACGATTCCGCTCCCACTCCCAGCGGATGGTCGCCGATCATCCGGACGACGGATTCCCAGAGAATCGGCCGGATCTCCGCCGCCATGAACGAGTCAATCTTTGCCTGGAACTGCGTGGTCAGAAGCACGATTCCCGCCGCAAAGAGGATTCCGCAGGCGAGAAACAGAAGCTTTCTTCTGCGCGCATCCAGCGAAAGAAGGAGAAACAGAAGCAGGGTCACCGCCAGCCCGAGACAGGACGCGCGTGAACCGCTCCACAGAAAGAGCATCAGCGTGACGGCCCCCACCGGAAGGGAACAGAGCAGCGCCCCCGTCTTTCCCCTGGTGCGCAGAAGCCGGAAAATCAGAAAAATGGTGAAGGCTCCCGTGACCAGCAGCAAGGTCGCGTTCCAGTTCCAGTTTCCGGGAATTCCCACCCCTGCGATGTCCCGGAGCCTCTGCGTGAGAAACGCAACGCTTGTGAGAAGCCAGAGAAGACTCAGAAACCAGGGGAGAATCCGCAGGAAAAGCGCCTTGTTCACACAGGCGAAAAGCGGAACGGTCAGAAAGACGAGATTCAGTCCCAGGCTCTCCAGCGAGAAGAAGCCGTTGCGGAAGAAATGTCCCAGTGCCGAAAGCAGAAGAAGGACGATGCAGACCCTGTCCGTTGCGGAAAGACTCTTCAGAATGCGGAAAAGCCGTTCCCATTGAAGCAGAAGGAACGCTCCCGCAAGCAGAGCAAGATCCCAGCGGGGGAAAATGGTGGTTGCATCCGAGAAAACGCCTCCGAGCATTGCCGGGCGATGCAGAAACACGACGGCCGTCAGGAAAAGAACAGGCAGCCATTTCATCATCAGGGAACCTCCTTCCGGTAACAGGTTACAGAACTTTTGTCAGCGTGATTTGCGGCAGCCGGTTGAAGATGCGGAAAAAGAGGGTTCGCGCTTCTTCGGAGCACGGATCCAGCTGCAGGGAGCCTTTCAGAAGTTTGCCGGCGCGCGGCAGGTTTCCCGCCCGGTACGCTTTCAGAGCCATGTTGTACAGCCGCAGCGCATCCATTCGTTCGTCAAAACTGACGACGCGGAACACACTGTATTTTACACTCAATCCGGCCAGATCCGGCGGGGGGTTCAGACGGAAGAAATCCGTCAGAGTGTTCGGTTCATAGTACATCCGGTACGCCGGCGATTCCCTCGTCAGATTTGCCGCATTGGCGATGTAGCGGGTCGAATAGGGATGCAGCGGTCCGACGGAGCCGTGATCGTAGAGAAAATAGGTCGCTCCGTATCGGGTGCAGAATTCGCTCAGTTCCCGTTCGTTTCCGTGATACAGGATCTTCAGGTACTCCTCCACCGGACGGCGGATCGGTTCCATTCCGAACTGCGGCTGAAGCACCAGACCGGTTCCGCAATAGGCCATCAGCATCGGACCGATCGTGAAATTGGCCACCACGGTTCTGCCTTCCATTCCCTCTCTCCGGAACCATTCGATCAGCTGGGCGGTGTGGCGGAGATAGACGTCCTTGGTGTAGGAGCGTCTGCGTCCCGCAACGGAGGCGTAGAGTTCCAGCAGGATCACCAGCACCAGCAGAATTCCGGTCAGCAGCCGCAGGGTCCGGGCGATCCGGTTTTTCCTCGGATATTGCCGCAGTCCCTTGAGAACGCCCTGGACCGCCATCGGGAGTGAAAGCGCAAGGAACAGAATCACAAACTCGTGATACCGGACAATGAAGACAAAGCCGATCCCGAATCCCAGCGTGAAGAGATACGGCAGAAGCGAACGGGGAAGATCCGCCAGCAGCGCGTTCCGGACCGGGGTGAACAGTCCTCCCGCCACCAGAAGCAGCAGAAGAAACGAAATCGTGAACGGCGCGTAATTCCAGACATGACGGAAGGCGCCGGGGCCGGAACGCGCCGTCAGAAACGGCAGCGATCCCGGGGAGGGGAAAAAGCCGATGGCAATCTTCCAGGTTGCCGAGTGCATGGAGGGCGTCCACATCATTCGCGCGTCATAATTCAGTTTTGACGGATCGGCGGGTTTCACATTGTCAAATTTCCATTTCGCCTTCATCGCCTCGGTGAAATGACTGTAATTCGCCCGGTAGACCGGGTTGTCCACAAACGAGGCGTGAAACAGGAAAAGAGCTCCCAGCACCACCAGAAAAAGAAGCACTCTGGAACGAAATGACGGAATGACGGATCTTTTGACGGTGTTCCACCAGA
Organism: uncultured Victivallales bacterium; assembly: GCA_944390735.1. GTDB lineage: Bacteria > Verrucomicrobiota > Lentisphaeria > Victivallales > UBA1829 > UBA1829. Next base: position 24,228 of record CALXRL010000091.1, read on the forward strand.
GCAGAATCAGCAGCAGGGGGAGAAGAATGCAGAAGAGGGGCGACATCAGCAGTCCGTATGTCACATTGAATGGCACGATCAGCGCATTGACGGCGATTGCCAGATAGATGACGAGCCAGGCCTTTCTCCGTTTTTCCGTCGCGATTCCGGTCAGGAGCCAGCGCAGAACCTCATAGGCGGCCCAGCCCCCGAACAGAAGCTGGGAGAGATCCCAGGAGGCAAACGCCAGAAGCGTTCCGCAAAACAGCACGGCCAGCTTCCAGCGGCGGGGCCTCACATAGAACGAATGCACCAGATAGAAACAGAGGACGATCAGAGGAATGCAGAAGTCGCCGCGGACGATATCCTGTCCCGTGGCTCTCGCGATGGCCGCCGCCGAAACCGCATGGAGCATCCCTCCGGCAAACGCCAGGGAGAGCGGAGTGCGAAGCACCGCCAGCCAGAGAAAGAGCAGTCCCGGAATCAGCGCCGTCCAGAACCGGACCTGTACGGCGCACCAGGTCGCGAAATCGGGATTGTCCTGAAAGCGCAGCTGCGAAGGCGTCGGCTTCTCCGGCGGGAACAAGAGACATTTGAGCCGGTAGCTCCAGCCGAGAACCCATTCGAGAGTCATGTTCATCTGGGCATAGGGGGCGACCTCCGGAAGATAGGCGAGACGTTTGTCTCGGGCGGGAACGCCCCTGCCCTCGGCGATGTCTCTGGAATAGGCGTACATCATGGCGCTTTCGATGGTGTACGGCATGAAGTTCGGGCGTTTCAGGGGGAGGGCGTCGCGGAAGTCCCCGTACCAGAGCGCGGGAGCGTCGCCGATCATTTTCGCCGTCTGCATGGCTTCCATGTTGTAATGGCAGGTCTTCAGAAAAAACGAGGTCATCACGCAGAGTGCGAAGAGGAGCGCAAGTGTGATCGTGCGTTTCCGGGAGCGCATCAGAAATTCCTCCGGAGATGGGAGGACGGAATCCCGAGCTCCTCCCGGTATTTGGCCACGGTTCTGCGGGCGATGTCCAGTCCGCGCTCCTTCAGAAGGGAGACCAGTTTGCTGTCGGAGAGCGGCGCGCCCGGATTCTCCTTGTCGACCAGTTCGCGGATCATCTCCTTGACTCCGCGGGAGGAGACCTCCTCCCCCCCTTTGGACTGGAAGCCTCCGGTGAAGAAAAATTTGAATTCAAACAATCCCATGGGCGTGCGGATGTACTTGTTCGCGATTGCACGGCTGATGGTGGTTTCATGGAGTCCGAGTTTATCGGCCACCTGCTGCATGGTCATGGGCTTGAGGTATTCGACTCCCTTTTCCAGAAAGTCATGCTGGGTGGAAACGATGATGTCGGCGATTCTCCGGATGGTCTTCTGGCGCTGATCGAGACATTTCATGAGTCCTTTTCCGCTGGTCAGCTTGTTTTTGATGTAGGCTTTCACATCATCCGGCGTATCCGGATTCTCCAGCAGTTTCAGGTAGAACTTCGAGATGCGGAGGTGGGGAATGCTGTTGTCGTCGGAAACGACCTTGAAGTCGTCCCCGTCGCGCTCCACGGAGACCTCGGGAACGATGTACACGGGATTGGAGACCGCGATCTCGCTGCCCGGATAGGGATTCAGACTCCGGAGTTTCCGGATGTCCTCGTTGAGCCGTTCCAGCGGAATGTTCAATGTTTTGGCCAGCTGCGGCAGTTTGTTGCGGGCGATGTCATCCAGATGGTGTTCGATCAGTTCGACCATTTCCGGCGAGTCGCCGTTGTCCCGGCGGAGCTGGAGGAGAAGACACTCCTTCAGGTCGCGCGCGCCGATTCCCGGGGGATCGAATCCCTGCACAAGCCGGATCGCTTTTTCCGCGGCTTCGAGCGAACAGCCCGCGCCGGTGGCAATGTCCGCGGGATGGGTTTTGAGGTATCCGGATTCGTCGATTCCTCCGATGACGAACTCGGCGATCCGGGCGGTTTCCGGATCGGTGTCCGCACAGCGCAGCTGCTGAAGAAGGAGTTCCTGCATGGAGGTTTCATCGGCGATGGAATCGAAGAGATAGGCGCGCCGTTCCTCCTCGTCCTCCTGATCGAATCCGGCGGGGAGGGCGATCTCCTCCGGATCGGCGGCGCCGCCAGCGGTCAGTTCGACGATTCTGGCGAGTTCATCCTCGATGTCGTCGCGTTCGCTTCCCAGTTCGGTTTTTTCCTCGGGGGCATGGTCGGGCGGATCGGGTTCCGGCTCGTTTTCGACGACTTCCAGCACGGGATTGTCCGCGAGTTCCTGATTGATCTTCTGCTGAAGTTCCAGCACGGGAGCGTAGAGGATGTCCAGGGATTGAAGCTGCTGCGGAGTCAGTGTCTGTTCCTGACGCAGTTCCCCGCTTTGAACCATTCCCTGTGCCGCATCCGCCATCTTGTATGAATCCTTCCTTGTTTTTGTTCTGAAAATATAGCGCAAAGCAACAAGAATAAAACCCGCCGGAGCAATTTTTTCCGGATTTTGTGAGGATTCCTGTCCGCGGAGGGGAGTCTCGTACGGCGTTTTCCGGAAAAAAAAATGATATCGTCTCTTTATTTCTTGCTTTTATCTTGTTTCTGTGCTAAAATACTGTAAATGTAGAAATGGAGACTTGTTTGATTATGGAAATCAGAAACGGAGAAATTTATCTTGGCGGCGTATCCGTCGAGGACCTTGCCGCCCGGTTCGGGACCCCCACCTATGTATACGACGAAGCGAAGATCCGCGCAAACTACCGAAGAGCGTATTCGACCTTCAAAAAATATTATCCCGATTTCGAGATGTTCTATGCGGTCAAATGCTGCAACAATCCGGCGATCGTGAATATTCTCCGGCAGGAGGGGGCCGGCGCGGACTGCGCCAGCGTCAACGAGATTCTCCTTGCCAAACAGGTCGGATTGTCCGGACGGAAAGTCATGTTCAGCGGAAATTTCCTTTCCGACGACGACATCCGGCAGGGACTGGAAAGCGGAGTGATTTTCAATCTGGATGACATTTCCATCCTTCCGCGTCTTCTGAAATTCGGGCGTCCGGAGATGCTCTCCTTCCGCGTGAACCCCGGCTACGGCAAGAGCAATGTGGGCGATTTTGTGACAAACGCGGGTCCCGGAGCAAAATTCGGCATCCATCCCGACAAGGTGATCGACGCCTACCGGATGGCGAAGGAGGCGGGAATCAAACGCTTCGGCGCGCATATGATGACCGGATCCTGCATCACCGATGCGGACTACTTCCCGTTTGTGACCGGACTGCTGATGGATATCATCGGGAAGGTGTCCAGAGAGCTTGGAATCAACTTTGAATTCGTGGATCTCGGCGGCGGACTCGGAATTCCGTACAAGCCGGGAGAAGAGGGGCTGGATCTGGACCGCGCCGCCAGACTGACCGCTGAAATGTTCCGCCGGAAGGCCGCCGAATACGGAATGAAGCCGCCTCAGCTGAAGCTGGAGCCCGCCCGTTACTTTGTCGGCGATGCGGGATGGCTGCTTGGAAGGGTGCATTCCATCAAGGAGTCCTATCGGAAGATCATCGGAACGGACATCGGAATGAATACGCTGGCGCGTCCCGCGATGTACGGATCCTATCATCACATCTATGTCAACCGGAAGGAGGACTGCCCGCGGGAAACGCTGGGTCTCTGCGGCCAGCTCTGCGAAAATACGGACTTCTGGGTGAAGGAACGCGAGCTTCCCGCCAACATTGCGGAAGGGGATCTGATCGTGGTGGAAAACGCGGGCGCCTATGGTTTCGGCATGAGCTATCAGTATAACGGACGACTCAGACCGGCTGAAGTGCTGGTCAACGAGGGAACGGCGGAACTGATTCGCGACCGCGAGGTTTTCGAGGATATGGTCAGACACACGCACGTGCCGGAACGTCTTAAACAATAACCTACCACAAGCGGAGAATGTCACGATGCTTCGTCAAAAACTGGCAAGATTTTTATCAAGCGATATCGGAATCGATCTTGGGACGGCAAACTGTCTTGTCTATCTCAAGGACAGGGGCATCGTGCTCTCGGAGCCGTCCGTGGTGGCGATCAGCAAGGCGACGCATGAGGTGCTTGCCGTGGGCGATGACGCAAAGAAAATGCTCGGCAGAACTCCGGAAAACATCTGTGCCCTCCGGCCCATGAAATACGGCGTGATCGCCGATTTCGAAACGACGGAGGAGATGCTCCGTCATTTCATTCAGAAGGCGAAAACGAAACTTCCGCCGCGCAGTCGTCTGATCCGGCCGCGCGTGCTGATTGCGGTGCCTTCCGGAATTACGGAGGTGGAGACGCGCGCCGTCAAGGACAGCGCGGAACGGGCGGGCGCCGGAGACATCTTTCTGATCGAGGAGCCGATGGCTTCCGCAATCGGAGTCGGTCTTCCGGTTTCGGAGCCGACCGGAAGCATGATTGTCGACATCGGCGGCGGAACGACGGAGGTGGCGGTCATCTCTCTGGCTGGAATTGTCGAGGCGAAGAGCGTGCGGGTCGGCGGAGATGAAATGGATGAAGCCATCGGACAGCATTTGAAACGGGTCTACAATTTGATTATCGGGGCAAGAACGGCGGAAGACATCAAAATCAAGATCGGCAGTGCCTATCCCAGTGACGATGACCGCGAAATCTTCCTGGAGGTGAAGGGAATTGACCTTGTTTCCCGCATGCCGAAGGCGATCAATGTGTCGTCGCACGAGATCCGGTCGGCGCTTCAGGAGCCGGTGACCAGCATTGTGGAGGCGGTCCGGAGCACGCTGGAGCGTTGTCCTCCGGAACTGGCGTCGGACCTGATCGACCGCGGCATCATGCTTGCGGGCGGCGGCTCCCTGCTCCGCGGACTGGACCGGCTGATTTCCGAAGAGACGGGTCTGCCCGTGTTTGTGGCGGAAGATCCGTTGAAAGCCGTTGCCAACGGTACCGGAATTGTCCTTCAGGAAATGGACAACATGGCAAGGGCGATGTCCCTTTCCAAGAAGTAAGCGGTTGTAAGAGGTTATAAGCGTTGGATGGGGTCCGGGGGATGCGTTTCCTGCGCATCCGGTCTCCGGTCCGAGATTTTCTTTCGGAAAGGACGGTGCGAAATGAAATGTTTTCTTGTGTCTCTGATTCTTGCCGGCGGGATTGTTCTTTTTGCCCAATCGACGACATACTACGGGAAGAACGGGAAAGTGACCGGTCGCGCCGTTACCAGAGGAAATACCACGACGTATTACGACTCGACGGGGAGAAATACCGGGAGATCGGTGACTTCCGGAGGAAGAACAACGTATTACGATACCAGCGGAAAGGTGACCGGCCGCTCCTCCTCTTCCGGGAATACGACGACCTATTATGGTCCGACGGGGAAAGTTGTAGGTCGTGAAGTTCAGAATGCCGGAGGAAAGACCTATTACGGGAATCGGGGCAACACCGCGGGAAGATCCGTTACCAATTCCGGGGGGACCACCACCTATTATGGACCGAACGGGCGTATGACGGGACGATCCACGACAACAGGGAAAACGTCCCGGTAAGCAGAGGTTTTCCAGCTTTCTCTGAAGGGTTCCACCCGGATCCGCGCAGGGATTTCTTCCCGGTTCCGCTTGATTCGCAGAAGTTTGAAATGCGTGGACACTTTTCTTGTGATTTGATCGTCTGAGGAGAAAAAACGCCTGAAAAGGGGGATTGAAACTCCCCTCTTCAGGCGGAATCGACTCGTTTGGATGATGCTCTTAGAATTCGACGACCTGATTCGTCTCCGCCGATTGAAACACCGCTTCAATCAGTTTCATCGAACGCCGGAGCTGGTCATGGGTAACCACGATTTCCGCTTCCCCGTTCAGTGTCGCAATCACATTTTTATAGTATTCCGCCCAGTCGGATTTGACCTTTTCCACCGGATAAGTCTTCACGGTTCGTTCATTTCTCGGCGCCATGGTGCGCGTAATTCCGGCTCCGGCCTGAATGGGGGCGACATCATCCTCCCCGCGGTTGAAAATCTTGACGATCTCTCCTTCACAGGCCCAGTTGCGGATTACCGCGGAACCGCCGTCGCCGAACACATACCAGCGCGGCATTTCGATGTAGTTGCAGGTGCCGACCTCCACAATCCACTCGATTCCGCCTTCAAAACGGCAGAAGGCGGTGAACCCGTCGTCGCACTCGTCATTGGTGATATGGGTTTCGGTCGCCATGACGCTCAGAAGTTTGCGTTTTCCCATCATGGTGAGCATCTGGTCCAGAAGATGGACGCCCCAGTCAAGCACCATTCCGCCGCCGTGTTCTTTCTCTTCGCGCCATCCGGATGGAATTCCGCGCGATCCCTGGACTCGGGACTCAATGCGGAAAATCCGGCCGAGCTGATTCTCATCCACAAGTTTTTTCACGGTCAGATAGTCTTCGTCCCAGCGGCGGTTCTGATGGACCGTGAAGAGTTTTCCATATCGGTTTGCGGCCGCGATCATCTCCTCCAGTTCCGCGGAGTTCATCGCCACCGGTTTTTCGCAGATGACATTCTTGCCCGCTGCGAGGGCCGCAATGACGATTTCCTTGTGTACGTCGTTCGGCGTCGCCACGGTGACAAGTTCGATTCTCGGATCCGCCAGAAGCTCCTCCCGCGTCGGATACGCATGAATTCCTCTGCTTTCCGCCAGCTTGTTGCGCTCCGGGTCGATATCATAGACGCCGATCAGTTCGATTCCATCCACGGTCTGCATTTTCTCGGAATGAAAATTGCCCATTCCTCCGTAGCCGATTACGGCTCCGCCGATTTTTCTGTTGTTCATTTTTTTGCAACCTTGCTTGTTTTGTAGGGGTTTTCCGTTCGGGAAATAACATAATTTGGGAATGGGCGCTTTCAAGTCCGAAAGAGAGAAAAGTCTGCAAATTCGGTGTCCCGGTGTCATTGCGCCGGACGGATTTCTCCGCTTTTTTCCCGCGCGGGGATTGCAATCTGCGGTTTTGAGAATACATTGATGGGAACAATCCTGAACCCGGTCGAGCCGGGGGCGGAGATCGGAGATTATGGCCAGAAAACCGGGAAAAATCAGTATTTCCAGCATTGCAAGGGAGTTGAATCTTTCTCCCTCGACCGTTTCGCGGGTGATGAACAATCGGACCGGGGCGGGCGAGGAGACGCGCAGAAAAGTTCTGCAGCTCCTGAAAAAATACGACTTCAAAACCAATTATCCGCGACCGCGGAGCCGGAGAATTGCAATCGTTTCCGGTGTTTCCGAACTGTCCGAGTATACGGCGGGAGTGGTCAGCGGAATCTGCGCATACATTCACCGGAGCGATCTTTCCGTCTGCATGATTCAGTATGACGCCAACAACGGCGAATCTCTGCTTTCGACACTGCGCGATCAGCAGTGCGCCGGAGTGATTCTGCTGATTCCGGCCGTCTTCCGCGCACAGCTGCCGGAACTCTCCGCTTCAGGACTGCCCGTGATGCTGGTCGACGAAAGCGTCGATCTGCCGAATCTGGGCTATATCGACAACGACTCCTATACGGGTTCCTATCGGGCGGCGGAACATCTTCTTTCGCTCGGGCATCGCGCAATCGGGTATCTGAGCAGCGGGGGAACGCTGAATCATGCGCAGCGTTTTCAGGCCTACCGGGATGCCATGGAACGGAATGGAATCTCCGTTTCCCCGGCATGGTGTGTCGGATCCGGCAGCGGGATGGAGGGCGGTTTCCGATCGCTGGATGAGCTCCTCTCCGCCGCTCCCGAGATCACGGCACTCATGACAACCGATGATCCGATTGCCTGGGGGGCGCTGCGCGCCGCCGCCGAACGGGGACTGCGGATTCCGGAGGATCTCTCCATCGTCGGATTCGACGACTATGCCGCGAGCGCCTACTGGAATCCTCCGCTGACCACGGTCCGGCATCCCATGTCGGAGGCGGGGCGTCTTGCCGCACAGGCGCTCGACCGCTATTTTTCCTCGAACGGAAAAGAGGCGCTGCCGAAACGGATTCTGGAGACCCGGCTGATTGTCCGGGAGTCCACGGGCGCTCCCCGCACATGATTGCTCCGGATCTTCCCGCCGAATGTTGATTTTTCTCATCTCCGTGCTACATTATACGGCAGGAAAAAACAGGGAAAGAAACTGAAAAATGAGCGTACAGATAAAATTCAAAATGGCGGAGGGATGCGCGGATCTCGCTCCGGCAAAGGCGCATCCGGATGATGCCGCATTTGATCTCCGTTCCAGAATCGACGCTGTGGTGCAGCCGGGAAGGGCCGCGCTGATCCCGACCGGACTCTTCCTGGAGCTGCCGGAGGGATACGAGGCGCAGGTACGGCCCCGCAGCGGATTGGCACTGAAACACTGCATCACAGTGCTGAACAGTCCCGGAACGATCGACGCGGGATATCGCGGAGAGATCGCTTCCATTCTGTTCAACGCGGGGGAGACGCCGTTCGAGGTTCGCCGCGGAGACCGCATTTCCCAGATGGTGATTGCAGAACTGGCGGATGTCGCGCTGGAAGCGGCGGACACCCTCACCGAAACCGGCCGCGGGGAAGGCGGTTTCGGAAGCACCGGAAGAAACTAATTGCGAAGGAGATATCCGAATGAATATTGAAGAGACACTCACGAAAAACAAACAGACGCACATTCTGGCGGCACTCAACGCTCTTTCCGGAGCGGAGCACGAAAAACTCAAAAAGCAGATTGAAGAGGTCAACTGGGATGAGATTTCCAAACTCATTCAGGAGTATGTCCTCCGGAAACCGGTGACGAAGATTCCGCCGGATCTTTCCCCTGCACCTTATTTTCCCCTTGTCCCGAAGGACGCGGAGCAGGCGGAACTCTACCGGAAGGCGTTTGACCGGGGAGTGGAGCTGATCCGGAACGGTAAGACCGCGGCTCTGACCGTCGCGGGCGGACAGGGAACCCGACTCGGTTTCGACGGACCGAAAGGAACCTATCCCATTACGCCAGTCCTGCACAAGTCGCTTTTCCAGTATTTCGCGGAGAGCCTTGCGCGTGTCGGCGAAAAATACGGCACCACGCTGCACTGGTTCATCATGACCAGCGAGCTGAACGACAAGGCGACACGCGACTTCTTCGCCGCTCACAACTGGTTCGGACTCCAGCCGGACACGATTCATTTCTTCACGCAGGGGTTCATGCCGGCGATTGATTATTCGGGCAAGGTCCTGATGTCGGCGAAGGACTCCATCGCCCTGACTCCGGACGGACACGGAGGAACGCTGCTGGCGCTCCGGAAATCGGGCTGCCTGGATCTGATGAAGAAACTCGGTGTGGAGTATATCTCCTATTTCCAGGTGGACAATCCGCTGGTTCCGGTCTCCAATCCGCTGATGCTCGGACTGCATGACCTGGAGCATTCGGAAATGAGCAGCATCATGCTTTCCAAAACCAACGCGCACGAGAAACTCGGAAACTTCTGCGTGACCGGCGGAAGACTCCAGATTATCGAATACAGCGACATGCCCGATGAGCTCGCGGAACGCACCACGAACGGCAAGCTTGATTTCATCGCCGGAAGTCCCGCGATTCATGTAATCAGCGTGGATTTCATCGAGCGCCTCACCAACGGAGGACGTCTTGATCTTCCGTGGCACCGGGCCGACAAGAAGGTGGCGTATGTGAACGACCGCGGCGAGACGGTCAAACCCGACGCTCCGAATGCGGTCAAACTGGAATGCTTTATTTTCGACGCTCTTCCGCTTGCCTCCCGGACGATCATTCTGGAGGCCGACCGCAAGGAATGTTTTGCTCCGACCAAGAACGCCACCGGCGTGGATTCCGCGGAGTCCTGCCGGGAAATGCTCTGCGCCCGTGATGCCCGACGCATGGAACTTGCGGGAATCGCCATCCCGCGCAAGGCGGACGGATCGCCGGACTGCATTGTGGAACTCTCTCCGCGGAAGGTGTTCGACGACGCGGATGCCATTGCCTTTTTCAAAGCCAATCCGGCGAAATCTCCGGAACGGCACTCCAGCACGGCCTACGGATGAACACACTGCGGATTGTCAAACTGAACGCATGCGACATTCTGCTGGATCCGAAGCACGCCGCGGACGTCATCGCGAAAGCCTGTCTCCGCGACGGAGTCGGCATGCGGCCGACCGGATGCTGTGATCCGGGCGGAGGGGTGGTCTATATTCCGCTGGCGGAATCGCAGGCGGGAGGGAACGTCGCGTATTATTTCGCCATGTTCCCCGACATGAGCGAAGACACGGTGGTGACGGAATTGAACCTCCGGTACATGAACAACATGACGCTGGTGGGTTCCTTTCGCCTGGAGGACACGCTCTGGGGACTCTGGATGCGGGAGGCGTGAAATTCCGCTTCCCGAAGCGGCGGGACAGGAAGCTGTCCCGCCGTTTTCTTTTTCTCCGGAGGATCTGCCGGAGAAAGCGGATTATTGCAGTTCCATTCCGGTCAGTTCAAAGCTCACTGCGGAACGCGGATAGGAGTTCTGCTGATTGAGACCGTTGTAAAGATAGATCTCTTTTCTGCTTTCCCGGATGGGGAACGGGGCGCCCGTGTAGCGGAACGCGGATCGGAACGGCAGACGGATCGTCACCCAGCGTCCCGGCTCGTTGAGGGAAACCGTTGCCATGAAACACGATTTCCAGTCTTTGGAGGGAAACACCACGTCAATGACGCCGGGGCGGTGCGTTTTCACGCGGAAGATCAGGCAGCGAACATTGTCCCGGATTTTTGAGAAATCATATCTCATGCTGACGACAGGGACTCCCTTGTTGTTTCCTTCCGGGAGATCGAAACGGACCGCGTAGGGCGCCGGAGCCTTGTTTCCGGTTTTGATCAGTTGAATCTTCGGTTTTTCCCCGCCGCGCCATGCCATTCCCCACCAGGGCTGATCCTTGGTTGTTCCGGAGTAGACCGGGAGCGCTTTGCCTCGGTATTTTTCTCCGGTCACGGCGGCCAGGACCGGTACGGACGCATTGGGATCGACCCAGTCGACACCGCCCAGTCCCTCCTGAATGGCGGAATGAAACTCCATGCTTTCGATCCTTTTTTCGGGATGGGGATTGACCCATTCCGCCACAAAGAATCCGATTTCCGCTCCGGAAGCGTTTTTCCGTGTGAATCCGATTCTGGCCTCCGGAAGCTGTTTGACCTGCCACCAGTCGCCGATGTTCCGGCCTCCCTTCAGAAGATATTCGCCGACCGATCCATCCGAATAGTGGAAGAGATATTTTCCGCATGTTCCGGCATTGCCCCATGCGGAGGTGTGCAGGAAGAAGAGCCGGGAGAACCGGCCGCCGATCCGGATGCCCCGAATGGCCGGGGGAAACGCTTTTCTTGCCGATCCCCGGACGATCAGACAGCCCTTTCCGTTGTTTTGATCCGGATCAATGATCCGGAACGGAATTCCGGCCGCGGTGATTTTCCCTTTCGGCATGATTCGGAAATCATTGGTTCCCTGATCGGTCCATCCGCCCTTTCCGTCGTGATCGGTCTCGTCCCGGAAGGAGCGGTTCGCCCAGGGGGAGAGGTCCAGCGTCACGAGGTCCTCCGCTTCCGCCTGATAAGCGGCCGGTGTCACGGAGGCCAGCGGCCGTGCCTCCTTCCGGAGCGGACGATTCCCCGCGTACTCAAGAAGATTGCGCAGATAGCGGGTGGCGGCGCTCTCTTTTTTCCAGTTCCGGCTGGCGTTCAGCTGGGAGGCGATCACCCATCCTTTTCCGGCTTTTGCTTCCATGACCGCCATGCCGACCGTGTTCCGGACCAGAAACGGAGGTTTGGCGGCCAGAACATTTTCCGTGATCGGAGAGATCATGGAGGAAAGCACATCGCCGTTTGGAGACTCGCTCCAGAGGTCGAACTGTTCCTGTCCCATCTCCCGGAAAAGGGGATGCTGCGGCAGAACCAGATCCGCAAAGGAGTTGGCGTCGCTGGTGCATAAATACTGGGGATACACCGGAAGCGCACCGGGTTTCTGTTCCAGAAGGACCAGACAGCCGCCGTTTTCGACCCATTGCCGGATCGCTTCCTCCGCCTGTTTTTGCGTTTCGAGCGAGGAGTCCGGCGGGAGAATCAGCGTATCGAAATCCTTCAGATTCCGGCCCGGTTTTTCGGTCCGGTAGGGAATTTTGAATGCGTTCAGGAATTCCGCCGCCGTTTTCCACGCTCCGCTTTCGATCAGGCCGATGCGGACGGATGTTCGGACCGGAGCGGACCGCAGATCGGGCGCCTCCAGAATGACATTCGCATAATTCCGGCAGACCTCCCGGCCGTTTTTCTCCACGACCGTCAGGCGGATCTGTGCGGAAAACGGCAGACCTTGTTTCCATTCCGGCAGCCGGATTTCCAGCGGGCGGATTCTCTGTTCCCCGGGGGCCAGCGTGGGAAATTTCACACTCCCGAGGGACCGTTCTTCGAATTCGCGTCCCGCCAGACTCACGCGGATCACCGGATTCTCCAGAGGAGCCGAAGAGTCATTGGTCAGGAAGAGCTTCCAGGAACAGCGCTCCCCCGCAAAGAGATTGTGCGGCGGAAGATCCGAATCTCCGGTGCGCAATGTCGCATAGACCGGCTGATTCCAGCGCATTCTCTGCGGCAGATCCGGCGGCATGCACCAGGAGGCAAAGCCCTGGAAACGGGGATCCTGACGGAAAAGATCGAAGAGACGTCCCGCCTGACGGTCCATCGCATAGCGGATGCCGCGTTCAGGATCGAGCATGGAGGCCAGTCCCGTCGCCGCGGCATATCCGATTCCCCGCGGCTGCGCCCAGTCGAACTTGCCTTTCGCATACTTCAGATACTCCTCCACATTTCCGGTTTTGAACGTCCGGTTGATGTGATTGCCCCAGGTGTAGCCGATGCACTCCCAGACGATCCACGGCAGCGGATCCCGGTAGACCTTGCGGATCCCTCTGCTGACGTTGTTCATTTCCGCCTGATAGTGGGTCCAGGGCTTGTCGACAAGGCCGTGGTAGGAGTGGAGGTCAAGGACATCGGCGTCGAATTTCCCGCTCCCGTACTGCGCGATTGCGGCAACTCCCGAAAACGGAACCAGGGGACGTTTCTGAAAATCCGTCTTCCGGACCAGTTCGATCTGTTTCGACAGCTGCCGGAAGGCTTCGGGACGGGTTCCATGCTGGACCTCGTTCCCCAGCGACCACATGACAACCGAAGGCGCGTTGAAATCCCGTCCCAGGAATCCGGCAAGCTCATCCAGATTGGTTTTTTCAAAGCGGGACTCGTCCATTTCCGGAATGGTGAAGCTGTAACTCCATTCGTCGTAAATCATCATGCCGAGTTCATCGGCCGCTTGAATGACGGCTTTCACGGGCGGCATATGGGCGGTCCGCAGCAGAACGACTCCCGCCTTGAGACGCTGCTCGATCTGATCGCGGATCATGGCGTTCTCCTGTTCCGGAGTGCGGTCGAACCCTCCGAAATCCGTACTGCTGATGTTTTCCCCGAAAAGATAAATCCGTTTTCCGTTCAGAAGGAATGTGTTTCCTTTTGTCTTGAGTTCCCGGAAGCCGAAGCGTTCGGTTTTTGCCGTGACGACCCGGTTTTTCTCCTTGAGGAGCAGGGTCAGAAAATAGAGATTGGCATTGGCGGGTTCCCATGCCTTCATCCGATTCAGGGGAAGACGGACCCGGAACGGCGTGACGCCGGGTTTCAGGGTCATGAGCGGAAAATCCCGGGCGGTGTTCTGCTCATTGGCAGAGGCGCGGTCGGCATCGGTGACGACTCCGGAAAGAACGGCGGTCCGGCTCTGAGGCGTGTGATTGACGACGTTTCCCCGGATCTCCAGCGCATTCCCCGCAAAATCGGAGGCAATGCGGATTCCGTCGAAGCGGATTTCCGGCTCCAGCGTCAGATAAACCGGCTGCCAGAGACCGGCTTTGACATTCTCCCACCACCATTTCGCCCCGTAGGTCCGGTAGGATTTCTGACCGCTTCCGGGAACGATTCCGAAATCGGAGAAGACGCGGACCGCCAGCGTGTTTTTCCCGGAAACAAGCAGATCCGTAATATCAAATTCGGACGGAACGAAGTCGCCATGCGCATGTCCGGCCTGTTTTCCGTTCACGAAGACCAGTCCTTCATATCCGATGACGTCGAAATGCAGCAGAACGCGCCGTCCCTTCCGCTGTTCCGCCGGAAGATCGAACGTTCTGCGATACCAGGCCATCGCATACGGCTGTTTTTTCCGGTAGAGTTTTCCGTACGAGAAACGGGGATCCCGGTACCAGTTCAAAGGAACCTTGATATCGTGCCAGGCGCTGTCACGGAACGCGGGGTCCGCGTATCCTTTGTCCAGCTCTGCCGTGGCGGGAAAAGGCTGTGCGGAGAGACGAACTCCGCTGAATTTCCAGCTTCCCCCCAGATCTCTCTTTTCCAGAAACATGCGGGGCATGAGGCTGCTTCCGTCCTTCTGCCGGACAAGCACGTCCTCTGCGGACAGAAATGTTTTCCGCACGATTTCCCGCTCCGGCGGAAGATAGGGCGGCATTTCCTTCAGATTGCCGGAAAACAGGACCATGCAGGTCCCGAGAAGAGAGAGACAGCAGCAGCTTTTCCACCACATAAACACAGAACTCCGTTTTCTTACCATTGAATTTCTTCCTTGCTTGCATTGTAAGGCCGGAAACGGAGTGCATTCTGCATGTTGTATCCTCCGCCACCGATCCGGATGTCGATGTTCTGGAACCGGTCCATGGTCGCATGACCGTCAAAAGCCACCACACCCGCGGCCGTATTGTTGTTGTGCCGATAGGCCACCAGTTCCGGAATCGAATCAAAATCCGAGGGCGGATTGGCCAGATACTCCCGATAGGCCTGAAAGCTGGTCTGCCAGACATTCACTCCGCCCGTTGTGGTACATTCCAGAAAGAGAATTTTGGAACTCGGATTTTTGACTTTGGTCAATTTGTAAAACTGTTTGGCATTGTTGTCCGCCTCCCTCTGATAGCTCTCCCTCAGGAGTCCGTAATAGATGGAGACCACATCCGTATCCCGTCTTCTCCAGGTATCGACCGGGCGGAAAATGGAGGGACAGAGAAAACTTCTGGACCACTGATTCGGATCGTCCGACGCCGTTTTCACTCCGACATATTGATCGGGAAATCCCCAGAGGTTGTACCAGCGCTTCCAGCTGCCGTTGATGTTCTGTTCGGCCGGAAGGGTGCAGTCGTTGAAGTCGTTGGCATAGGCGAGATCCCCGTAGCCGATCTGCTTGAGTGAATTCAGACATCTGGTTTTCTGTGCGGTATCCCGCGCGGAATGCAGAGCGGGAAGAAGAATGGCACAGAGGATCGCTATGATGGCTATTACGACCAGAAGTTCTATAAGTGTGAAAAATTGCAGCGATCTTTTCATTTCACGACCTCCGTGTTTCATTTCTTCCCAGTTCTATATCACGTGTTGGATTTCCTTCTTTATTTATAATCTAAAAAAGAGAATTTGTCAATCCCCTGAACGGATCTTTTTCCCGCTTTTTTGCAAAAAATATATCTTTCGGAGACTTTTTATGATATAGTGATATATTTTATCATTAAAGTGATATATTTATTTTTGTTTCGAAGGATTTCGCTTTTTCGGGAGTCAGAATCATTTTGTGCCCGAGAAGGGTGGATACGGTTTCGCAGAGCATTTTCACTGCGGTCGGAGAAGGGGACGTCAGAGCCGGTCTGGCATATTCGAGCGCCTCCAGGAACGGTTCCGGAACCCCGTTGTCTTCCGGATGGAACGCCGGAAACGGGAAATCGGGATGCCGGCAGAGCTCCCCGAGTCCCGGAGAGGTGTAAAGATGTTCCAGAAAGCGGAAATGGGCCTCCGGATTGCGGCAGTTCCGATGGATCGCCCAGCCGTGCGCGGAAAGCGAGGTCGAACGGAGACGACGGGCGGGAAGAGGAAGAATTCCAACCTGATCCGGCGGGAGTTTTCTGGTCAGATATTGATAATCGACGGCGTCGCCGATCATCATTGCCATGAGATCGTTGGCCATCAGGTCCGCCAGAGCGCTGCGCGGATCGCCGAATTTGTGGCTGCATACGCCCGGAAGCGCAAAGAGTTCCGAAAAGAAGTGCAGCGCTTCGAAGGCGTTCCGGCTGCTCAATACGCAGTTTCCGTTCGCATCGAAAAGTTCTCCGCCGTTCTGAATGATGAACGGAATGTAGGAGTTGAAGGTGAACAGAATGCCCAGTCCGTACTGAAGAATGTGTTTTCCGTCGTCGGAGGAGCGAGTCAGGAGCTCCGTGTTCCGATAGAGCTCCTCCCAGGTCCAGTCGGCAAGGGGTTCCGGCATGCCGCATTCCCGGAACAGGCGTTTGTGGTAGATCAGCATGACCGGCGAAAACAGAAAGGGAAGCGCATACAGTTTGCCGCGGTAGGAAAAGGTTTTCAGGAGCTTCTCCGGAAAATCGGTGCGCCGGAGCACCCGGGAGCGGTCGAGGAAATCGTCCAGGGGATAGAGCAGATCCCGGTCCGCGAACACGGGCAGAAGACCTTCATCCATGGCCAGCGTGCCCGGATGCGACATCGCTTTCCCCGAGAATTCCAGATAATCGATCGATTCGCTGTACTGATCGGTATAGAAGGGGTTCTGCCTCCAGTGTTCCAGCCCGTTGTCCGCAAACACGCGGTCGAGGAAGGCGGACATTTTTGCGTGAGGATAGATGCCGTTCCAGCTGGTGACATATTCCTTGACTTCGGGCGGCAGGCTCCGGCAGACAAACGTTCCCCGGCCGGGTTCCCGCTGCACCAGCTGCTTCTTCTCCAGGGCGCGGTAGACGGACAGACAGACGGAGGTGCAGGTGTGATAGGTTTCCGCCAGTTCCCGTACACTGGGAAGTTTTGTTCCGGTCCGCAGGATGCCGTCGCGGATTTTCTGCTCCAGTTCCCCGGCGATTCTTTTGGTGCAGGGGATTCTTTTGTTTTCCGGTGTCATACGCGTTTCCTCGCTTTTTAAATAGTTCACTTTGTCATCAATATATATCAGTTCCGGACTCTGTCAACCGCCGATCGGGGAAAAGATTCTTCTTTCGGAATTTGGATGAATCGCCTTCCGCGGAATCCGGGGCGGGAAGAGGGAGATCATTTTTCAGAAAAAGCTCTTCTGAACGCTTGCAGAACTCCCCTTTGCGATGTACAATACCCCAATGCAATTCCCTGTTCAGCGATTATGGAGTTCTTCGATGCCCGACGATAAAAGTTTAACGCCGATGATGAAACAGTACCTTCAGGTGAAGGCTGAAGCGCCGAAAGACGCCGTTCTGATGTTCCGCATGGGCGACTTTTACGAGATGTTTTTCAATGACGCCAAAATTGCCAGTCCGGTTCTGGAGATTGCCCTGACCAGCCGGGCCGGATCGCCCATGTGCGGTGTTCCCTATCACGCGCTGGATGTCTATCTTCCGAAACTGCTGGAGGCCGGACTCAAGGTGGCCATTGCGGAACAGCAGGAGGATCCGGCTCTTGCCAAGGGAATCGTCAAACGCGGAATCACCCGGGTCGTTACCCCCGGATCCGTCATTGACGGACCGCTTTTGAAGCCGAGTGACAACAATTTTCTCTGTTCCTACTTCTCCGTTCCGTCAAAAAAGACGTATGCGCTGGCGTGGCTTGACATCAGCACCGGGGAGTTCGCCGCCGCCGAATATTCCTGCATGGAGGATGCCGCGGACGAGCTTTCCAAGCTGCATCCGCGCGAGTGTCTGGCGCCGGCATCTCTTCTTGACCAGTGGCGCAAGGATCCCTCCGGAAAGCCGGAAACGCCGCAGAATCTTCTCTGGACCGAACTCGACGACTGGATTTTCTCCTATGACAACGCCTCCGGACTGCTGAACCGGCATTTCGGAACGGTTTCGCTGGAAGGCTTCGGGTTCCGCAATGAGACCTCCGCCATCCGGGCCGCGGGCGCCATCCTTGCCTATACCGAGGACAATCTCAAATGTCAGACCGGTCATGTGCGCAGGATCCGCCTGTGCACCCGTGACGAATTTCTCCAGCTGGATCCCGCGAGCCGCCGGAATCTGGAACTGGTGGATCCGATGCTGGGCTCCGTCAAGAACTCCACGCTTCTGAAGGTGCTCGACCGTTCCAGAACTCCGATGGGGGGACGGCTTCTCCGGAACTGGGTTCTGAATCCGCTGCGCAGCGTCGAACGCATTGTGGAGCGGCAGGATATTGTCGGGACCTTCAAGGATGATCCGCTGACGCTGGCCGAACTGCGGGAAACCATTTCCGGGATTCGGGATCTGGAACGCATCACGGCTCGTCTGAACACGAATTCCGCGAATCCGCGGGATCTGATTGCGCTCTCTTCGAGTCTGGCGCTGATTCCGGGGGTCAAAAATATTCTGGCGATTTTCGATCTGCCGCTGATTGCGGACATCAACGGCCGCCTCAGCGAGCTGCGGGAGCTGACGGACCGCATCTCCCGCACGATTGTGGAATCTCCTCCCGTCAGCACGACCGACGGAGGAGTCATCCGCGCCGGCTGTTCTCCGGAACTCGACGAGCTTCGCTCCGCCTCCACCGAAGGGCGCAACTGGGTGGCCCGGCTCCAGGCGAAGGAGCAGGAGCGGACCCGGATCAAGTCCCTGAAAGTCAACTACAACCGGGTGTTCGGCTTCTACATCGAGGTGACGAAGTCCAATCTGGAGAACGTTCCGGAGGACTATATCCGCAAACAGACCCTGGTCAACTGCGAACGGTTCATCACGCCGGAACTCAAGGAGATGGAGGCTAAAATTCTCGGAGCCGACGACAAGGCGAAGGCGCTGGAGCATAAAATCTTTGACGAGCTGCGCACCTTTGCCGCTACCTTCACGGCGGAAATTCAGAGGACGGCCGAGGCGCTTGCGGAAATCGATGCCCTCTGCTCCCTGGCCGAATGCGCCTCGCAGTATTCCTACTGCCGTCCCAGAGTCGACAACAGCGATGTTCTTCTGATTCGCGGCGGCCGTCACCCCGTGCTGGATGCCGTGATGCAGGACTCCCGCTTCATTCCCAACGACACCATTCTGGATGGAGACGAGAACCGCATGATGATTATCACCGGACCGAACATGGCGGGAAAATCCACCTATATCCGGCAGACCGCGCTGCTTGTCATTATGGCGCAGATGGGATCGTTTCTTCCCGCGGACAGCGCCGTCATCGGCGTGGCGGACAAGATCTTCACCCGCGTCGGCGCCGCCGACGACATCTCCCGCGGACAGAGCACGTTCATGGTCGAGATGCTGGAAACCGCCAATATCCTCAACAATGCCACTCCGAAGAGCCTGATTATTCTTGATGAGATCGGCCGGGGAACCAGCACGTTTGACGGATTGTCGATCGCCTGGTCCGTCGCCGAGTACATTCTGGACAATCCCTCCTGCCATGCCCGGACTCAGTTTGCAACCCATTATCATGAATTGACGGAGCTGGCGATGGTCCGCAAAGGCGTCAAAAATTACAATGTCGCGGTTCGGGAATATGGAGATCAGATCATCTTTCTCCGTCAGATTGTTCCCGGTGCCGCGGATAAAAGCTATGGAATTCATGTGGCCAAACTGGCGGGGCTGCCGGATCAGGTGATTAAACGCGCCCGCGAAATTCTGACCAATCTGGAGGAGAATGCGATCGGAGAGGCGAATCTTCCCTCCGTGACGGTCGGACGGGAAAAACGGTCCCGTTACAACCGGGGAGGACCGCCTCAGCCGAAACCGGCGATTCTTCAGCCGTCCCTGTTCGATTGACGGATCTTTGACGGATCCGTTTTCTTTTCGGTCAACCAACAATCAGAATTGTATCCCGGAGGTCGGAAAAATGAACATTCCTCTTGATCTGCTGAAAAAGCTGATTCGCTGCAAGCCGGTTTCGGATCGGATCGATCAGGTGAACGCGGCGGAATCCGTCATGCGTAACTATCTGGAATCTAAAGGATTGTATTGTGTGACGGAACAAATTGACGGACGTTCCGTTCTCTATGCCTCCACACTTCCCGGCAAGGTGCAGGACTTCCTGCTGAATGCGCATCTGGATGTGGTGCCGGCGCCGGAGGAGATGTTTGAACCCGTCGAAAAAGACGGACGGCTCCATGCGCGCGGCAGTTCCGATTGTCTGGGCAATGCCGTCTGCATTGCCGAAGTCCTCTGCCGTTGTGCGGGAAAGGCGAGCGTTTCCGCCTTTTTCACCGCGGATGAGGAGATCGGCGGCTCCACCACGGCCGCGATGGTGGAAAAGGGATACGGGGCTCGGAAAATGGCCATCATTCTTGATGCGGCGCCCTATGCGATCGCTCATGCGCAGAAGGGGATCCTGACCCTGACTCTCCGGGCGCATGGAAAAGGGGGGCACTCTTCGGAACCGTGGAAGCTCGACAATCCGATCGACCGTCTTGTCGATGGCTATGTCAAACTTCGGGACGCGTGGCCCGCGCTTCCGGCGGACAGTCACTGGGGAAATACCATGGCTGCGTGTATTCTCCGGGCGGGAAGCGTCTCGAATCAGGTGCCGGATACGGCGGAAATGCTTCTGAACATCCGCTATATTTCCGAGGAGGATGGTCAGCGGATTCCCGCCAGAATCCGGGAAATCACCGGGCTGGAGGTCATTTCCGGCATGAGTTCCCATCCGGTTGTGGTGGAGGAGTCGCATCCGATGATGCAGGCGCTGAAACAGGCGATGGAACGGCGGTTCCCCGGGCATCCGATTGAGTTCATCCGGATGGATGGAGCCACCGATGCGCGTCATTTTGTCCGGCTGGGGGTTCCCATTGCGATTCTCGGCACTCTCGGGGACGGAATGCACTCCTCCGGCGAGTGGGTCGATCTGCGCAATCTTCAGGATTACGCGGAGCTCCTGACGGCGTTCCTGACGGACGGAAAGTAAGACTCTTCCGCAGGATCGGGGAACATTCCCCGGACGGGGGAACGGGAATCGGAAGCAATGAATCTTCTCCGATTTTCTTTCCGCTTTTTCGTCTTTTTGTGAATGGCCGTCCAGTCGCACCGGGGGAAAATGAATTCCCGGCGGGTCTGCGCAAGGTTTTCCCTTCATTTTCCCGGGACGGGCGGTCGGAAGGGGGGCTTTCTGCCGGGATGCCGGTTCGAATTCGAGCCGGATCCCCGATCGGACGGATGGGAGCCGAAGTCTGCGGAGAGTTTCCCGTCCGATTCCCGGATGAAACGGCCCGGAGAGACCGGGGAAGAGGGGATGGTTCCCCCTCCCATGCCGTCATTTTCCCTTTTCCGTGAAAATCCGCTTTTCCGTCCTGTTTTTCTGAAACGCGTCCAGAAGAACCCGTTTCCGTTTTGTCATGCCGGTTTTCCGTTCTCTGTCCATGGGATCTTCATTGTGTTCGACGCTCCAGACGTCGCTTTCACGAAACGCATGAAAACACCAGGTCCAGCCGTACTCCTCGAACAGCGAAATCATATCCCGCAGAAGCTCGTCCGCTCCGGGGGCCCAGCGGACACAGCCGAATTCTCCCACAAAAATCTTCGCTCCGGTCTTCACCTGAAAAGGACGGACTTTTCTTTCCAGACGTTCCCGCAACGCTTGCTTGTTGAATTTTCCGCCCGGATAGGAGAGATACTGCTTCTTCGTCCGGTCCAGCTGATGCGTGATCTCTCCGGGAAAGTAGATGTGAACACTGTAAAAAATGTTCGGATAGGGATAGATCGGCAGATACTCCAGCATTTCCTCTCCGCCCAGTCCTTCCGGTTCCACAATGATCGGGGTTTCCGGATCCAGTTCCCGAATCGTCTGAATGATCTTTCCGGCGAACTCCGGATAGGCCGGATCCCCGGGCGAAAGAACCCGGCTGTGCGGCTCGTTCAGAATATCATATCCCCAGAGCGCCGGATGACCCTGGAACCGTTTCACGGTCTTCCGCCAGAAGGCAATGACGGCATCGCGTCCCTCCTTTGTCCCCATCAGAAGAGGTAGTCCGCCTCCGGCATGCAGGTCGATCACCAGTTTGATCCCGTACTTTTCCGACAGCGCAAGAGCTTTCTCCACCTGATCCAGATAGCGATCCAGCAGGGTAACGCATTCCGCGACATTCCTGCGGGTTCCGACATTCAGCTGCCAGCGGATCAGATTCGCTCCCCAGCGCCGCAGTTCCGCAAAATCCTCCTCTCTGGGAACGAACGGCGACATCACTCCGCGGCGGACCGGAAACTCCCGCGTGTAACGAGCCTGCGGAACCGGATTTTGTTTCAGCGTGGAGACCAGCGCCTTTCCCGCCTTCAGAATCCGGATGTTCCGGAACTGAATCTCCCCGCTGACATTGTTCAAGCCGAGAGAGAGCTTTCCTTTCGTCACTCCATGAAACAGATGAATCTTGTTTCCGGCAAGAAACCACTCCGTCGTCCCGAAATACGGGACCTTGTTTCCGTAAAGAATCCGGGGATCGTGCACCGCTCCCTCATAGGGAAACAGGAGCCGAAACTGAACCCCCTCCCATTTCGATTTCGGATGGCGGGCCACATGGGTCATTTTAACCTCTCCCTGAATCTCCACCTGGAGTCCGTCCATCTTCCATTTCTGAAAATCCAGCGGAATCTCCACGAAATGCCGCCCGGTATCTCCGGGGGAAACTTTGATCCGGAGGATATGATTGTGTTCAAAATCCTGAATGATGGAGGCTCCCGGACATTTCCGGACCATTTCCTGCATGGCCGGACTGGAGAAATCCGCCTGCCAGAGCAGATCGGATGCGGCGGCGGCAAATGGCGCAAGCAGACAGCATAAAACTTTTTTCCACATAAAGATGGGATCCTTTCTTCTTCAGTTCAGATGGTTTCCCGGAACAGGGAAGTCCGGTTTATTTTTACAAATTCCGTTCTTTCGTTCTGTCAGTGTTTCACCACGTAATAGAAGTCCGCGGGCTTTCCGTTGTATCCTCCGGGTTTCTTCCCCGCGACGAAAAACGCCTGACGGTTGGACGAGGCGTGCATATCCAGCCAGAGCGTATTCAAACTCCGGCTGTGAATGTTGCTGATGACCACTTCCGGTCCTCCGACGCTCTCCCGTTTGAACGGCGTGATGACATAGGCATGAAGACTTTCGTTATTCGTCCAGTAATTCATGACATCCTGAAACAGCACCGTTTCGCTGATCTGCTTCATGCCGCTGACCGGAATCGCCTGGGTGCCGTAGTTGCTGATCGTTCCCGTTTCATTGTTGATCATATAGGCGAGTCCGCTGATGTAGTGAATGGATGCGTTGATTCCGATTCCTCCGTCATAGCCTTTTTCCGAAAACGTATGCCCGAATCCTTTCCAGGACGGACAGCGGAAGACTCCCTGATTGATTCCATTGAATCCATGCTTCAGATATTTCGCTCTCCGCTGAATGTACGGGTCCAGAAGCACTTTCCATTCGTAGGGCGGATGGTTGTCAAAGCTCTCCTGCACAAAGGGAACCCAGTCCTTCGAGTCCTGCATATATTCTGCCGCGGCCAGGCCCAGGGTCTTCTGATTGGAAAGACATTGGACCGAAAACGCTTTTTCCCGCGCATTGTTCAGGGCGGGAAGCAGCAATGCTGCTAAAATTGCAATAATTGTAATAACAACCAGAAGTTCTATCAATGTGAAATTTCTAAATTGTTTCCATGAAGGGTACGGGGGGTCCGAAAGAATAGTCATTGCTGCACGTCTCCTTTTTTGATATTGTTTCTGTTTACTGCAACGTTATAATCATGATGCTGTTTCTCAACCGGTGAGGGGAAAGGGGGACAGGATTTTCCTGTGCGGTTCCCGGGAGGAGAAGCAGGAATTCTAGTTTCCGGTTCGCCTTCGCTTTCGTTCCGACGGGACGCCCGATGCGGAAGACCCGGGGGGACGGCCCACGGATTCCCCCGCATGAATGGAGGGGGGAACCGTTTGAACGACAGGATCGTTGTTTTTCCGGGAAAGCGAGTCATGGATCAGGAGCGCGGCTTTCTGGCCCAGTTCAAAGAAATGCTGATCCATGCTGACCAGTCCGGGAGACATGGAATCGCAGAAGCGAAGAGCGCCA
The DNA here is from genome assembly GCA_944390735.1 of uncultured Victivallales bacterium. GTDB lineage: Bacteria > Verrucomicrobiota > Lentisphaeria > Victivallales > UBA1829 > UBA1829. Next base: position 48,151 of record CALXRL010000091.1, read on the forward strand.
TATCCCATGACGGAAAGGTCCTCCGGAATGGAAATGCCGAGACGCTGGGCCTTCATCATCAGTTCCAGCGCGATGAAGTCCGAAAAGCAGCAGACCGCTGTCGGCATGGAGTCCGGCGCTGTTCTGATTTTTTTCAGATACTCCTCCAGCTGTTCCGGCTGGTCCAAGTTCCATTCCGGAACGATTCGGCAATGGTGTTTCTTCATTCCCTGTATGAATCCCTGACGGCGCAGTCTTGCGAATTCCCAGCGGTTCATGGGATGGGAAACATATCCGATTCTCCGATGTCCCATTGTGTAGAGATAGTCCACCATTTTCACCGTCCCTTCGATGGAATCGGAGACCACGGCGACCTGGACCGGTTTTTTCGGAATGCGGTCCACGCAGGCCACCGGAATTCCGAGCGCATTCGCCTGTTCCAGAAAATAATCGCACTCCGGCAGGGCCGCATGAAGAATGATGGCTTCCGGCCGCATGCCCAGAACCTCGTAATAGAGTCGATGACTTTCCTCGGGATCCTGCATGATTTCATAGAATCTGCAGTAAAAGCCGAGCTGCTGTGCCTGATGCACAACGCCGGAAAAAATCTGCATGATGTAATCATTGTGTTCCGGAGCCAGAAACGAGAAAATCCGCGTTTTTCCGCTCTGCATCTGCGAGGCAAGGAGATTGCGGCAGTAGCCCAGTTTTTTGGCGCTGTTCAGAACCTTTTCCCGTGTCGCGTCCGACACCTTCAGCTGATCGGCCCGTCTTCCCAGCACAATGGAGACCGTGGAAACACTGACATTGGCGTCTTCCGCAATTTTCTTGATTGTCACCATCCGTGGGAACTCCATGTTATTATAACGTTATAATTATATCACAGCTCCCTGTTTTTGTCAAGATGGGGAGTGGAAAAAAGAGAGGATTTTCTCCGGAGATCCTGGGGAGGGAAAAAGGGTTCTCAGGGTTCTTTTCCGGGGAACGCGAGGGAAGAGGAGTCGTTTTGAAAGAGGTCCCGGACCGACTCCCGGACGATCAGTTTATAATCGATTTCCCGGTCTGAAAGATCTTTTTCTCCGAGCATCATTTTTTCAAGCAGATCGAACGACGCTTCCGCCAGAGCGGGAAAGTTCTGCGCAATCGTTGTATGCCGGGGAGTGCAGAAGCGGGAAAAACGATTCTCATAACTGATCAGGGAGAGATCCTCCGGAATTCGTTTTCCGAACAGGGAAAGAGCGTGCACCACCGACATGGTGAGATCCTCCCCGCCGGCCAGCAGTGCGGTACACCGTTTTTTCAGCAGCATGCTGATTGCTTCCTCCAGAGGCAGATCATTGGAAAAAAACTGAATTGCGCACGAGTTGCGGATTCCCAGGGATTCCGTGATGTTCCGGAATGCTTCACTGCGCAGATTGCTGTTGACCACATTGCGAGTCTCCATATAATGGAGAAATCCGATTCTGGTATGATGGTTCCGGTAGAAATGTTCCACCGCCAGCTGGATGCCGTGCTTCTCATTGGAATGGACCGAGTAGACCTGTTCAAGATGGTTCCCGATATCGTTGAAACAGACCAGGGGAATGTTTTTCATATTCGGGAACTGGTAGCAGACCTCTTTCAAATAGTCGAAAGAGACGGCTCCGGAAATGAGGGTTTCGCTGAGCAGTCCGATGTCCTCCCGGGAGATCATCAGGCAGCCGTAGCCTTTTTCCCAGGCCTTTTTCCGGATGCTGTCCATGACCTGTGCGCTGTACAGACCGATTTCGGGAACCTGGATTGTGGGCAGAATCAGAGCAATCACCCGTCTTTTCCCGCTTCGGACATCATACCCGAGCCGGTGAACTGCCGCCAGAATCCTTTTCCGGACCGGAGCCGCCACGCCGGGAATATCATTCAGACAGCGCGAGACACTGGAGATGGAGGTCCCCGCCTCCCTTGCCACGTCACGGATATTGATCGTTTTCATCTGGAACTCCCTTCTGCTTTCAAGATAACGGATTCATACGAAAAATCAAGATTTGTTTCATGTTTTGTTTCATATTTTTCCATATTTGCAGTTTGATGAAGAGAAAAAGCTCTTGTCAAAGGGGCTGATTTTTGCTATAATTATCCAAAAAGGAAGAACCCGGAAACGGCGGAAAGGAAACAAAACGAATGATGACTCCCTCTCAGAAAAGGACTCTGAACGCAGAGTCGGGAAAAGGGAGATTCCGGAAGCGGAATTTTTCCATGATAGAACTTCTTGTTGTGATTGCAATCATAGCTATTCTTGCCGGAATTCTGCTTCCGGCATTGAATTCCGCGCGCAAAAAGGCGAAAAGCATCGCCTGCATCAACACATTGAAAACCTGCTCTCTGAAAATGACCTTCTACGCCGACAGCTGGGAGGATTCCCTTCCGGCAGTCGCCGACTCGGACGGCCGGACCTGGAGCTTTCTTCTCGGAGCAAAACAGCCTTCCCTGATCTGGAAGTTCGAGGGGTATTCGGACTATCGCTGTCCTTATGAAATCATCGGATCGGATACCACTGCCGCAAGATATTTCACTTACGGAATGAACTGTTATTTGAAAGACGGCGGACAATGGGCGATTGATTATTATCCCAAACGCACCCAGATTGGAAAAAAGGGCGGTGCCTGGGTTCCGAAAGGGGTCCCTTCTTCCATTCTGCTGCTGGCCGATACGCTGACCACAGGACGCACGGAACAGCATTACATGATGAACAGCACCGGCGGCGCGATTCATCTTCGTCACAACAATCTGGCCAACGGACTGATGCTCGATGGCAGTGCTCAGTCGCTTGGCGTCGGAGCGCTTTCCACCCGGTGCAAGGGGTCTGGAAATGTCATGACCGAAACCATGGATCTCTTCACGTTCTGACGTGATTCATTGAACTGACATAAGGAATATACTGAAATGAAACAAATGATTGCTCTGCTGTTTTTCTGTCTGGCCGGAACGGTTCCGAGTTTCGCGCAGCCTTCCGTCTCCAACATCCGTCTGATTCCCGGGGGAATCGAAGTCGTGGAACGGGAGAATGCCGCAACCGCGGCCTTTGATCCCGGTCAGCGTCTGAAACACGAGGATCAGCGTGTGCTGATTGATTTTATGGATCTTGCCGGTTCTCCGCGGGCAGGAAAACTGAAAATGGATCCGAAAACGTCTTTGCAGGAAGGTCCCGTCGAAGTCGGAAGGGAAAAAGCTCTTTTTCTCTATTCTTCCCGCGTGGAAAAAACGGGGGCGAATCAGTTCCGCTTCACGTTCCGGATCCGGAGGGAGCAGTCGGAAAACGTGAAGGAAACATTTGTCAGTCTCCGTCTGAACCGGGCTCTCCAGGATGTCCCGCTGACGCTGACGGTGGAGAATTCCGAGGGGAAGTTCTGGAACAGCAAGCTGATTTTTCCTCGAAAACACCGGGGCGGCTGGATCTGGTCAAGCGCGGAGAAACAGAAGGTACGTTCCATTCGGATTCCGCTGCATCGCGGAGAGCTGGTCGTTCAAGGGGTGACGGCTCCGGCGATGGCGTGCAAATACGGGCCGAACACGGGGAATCTCCGGCTGTATCTGGATCGGGGAAACATAAGCGGAACCGGAGCGGAACTGACAATCTCCTACGAACCCTATCGCTCGGAATTTCTGAATTTGAGGCCGCTCATGAACATGGGCTTCCGTGACGACACCCCCGATGACAGGAAGGGCGGCTGGACCGATCAGGGCCCTGAAAACGATCTGCATATGATGAAGAGCGGCAGACGGGTTTTTGTCAATGTGCCGTTCGAGGTGGTGGATCCGGCGGAGAACAAAGGAAAATCGGTTCTGGCGCTGGCCGGGGCAGAGCGTCCGTATTTTGCGGAGAAAGCACTTGTTCCGGGAGAGGGGAGGCGCTTCCGCTGGATCTATCTGCTTCATGCCGACGCGTGGGGAAAGAAAAAGGAGGTCGGGACTCTTCAGGTGAACTATCAGGATGGCGGGAACAGCCGCTTTTCCATCGTGGACGGACGCGATGTGGCAAACTGGTGGGCCCCGAAATCGGTTCTCAACGCCGCGGTTGCCTGGAAAGGGCAGAACCGCAATGCGTTTCTCGGCCTTTACATCAGTCGTTTTCGGGTGCAGGACAAACCGATTCGTTCGCTGGAGCTGATCTCTTCGAAGCAGTCGGTCTGGCTGATTCTGGCGATGTCCGGGGTTCGCGCGGAGGATCTGCCGTTTCCTCCGGTGGACGCCGAGGCGGTGGAAGTTCCGATCGTCCTGGACAGACGCGACTGGCGCGAATACTCGCTGACCGTGCGGAAAAAACAGCCTGTCCGCGACAGTGCTCTGGATTTTTCATTCCTGCTGGATGCTCCCGCCGGGAAATACGGATTTCTCAAAAGCGAAGGGGAAAATTTCGTCTTCGAGCAGCGTCCCGGCGTTCCGGTCCACTTCAACGGAGCCAACCTCTGCGGGGAGATTGCAACAAGATACACAAAAGAGGAAGCGGAACGTCTTGCGGAACAGATCGCTTCGCTCGGAATCAATGCGGTTCGGCTGCACCATTTCGACAGCGATCTTGTCGATTCCCGGAAAAAGGACGGGTCCGTCGATCCGGAACGTCTGGATCATCTGCACTATCTTGTGTACGCGATGAAAAAGCGCGGAATCTATGTCACGCTGGATCTCTACACGATCCGCACCACCGGTTTTCCGGAGAAATTCAGGAACATGTTTGATGTCAAGAGCCGCATGGTTTTTTCCGCCACGCTGCGCGGCAACCTGATGAATTTTGCCCGCACGATGCTCACGCCCGTGAATCCCTATACCGGAGTTGCGCTTAAAGATGATCCGGCTCTGATTTTCATCGGTCTGATCAACGAGGATCCGATGATGACCGTGCACGAACAGTATCAATATCCGAACAGCGATCTGGTCCGGCACCGGGCGATCCGCGAGAATTTCGAGTCGTGGTGCGCGGCTCGGAAGATTCCGGTTCCCGCGAAACCGGATCGGGAACTTTATGTTCGCTTTCTGAACGATCATCACATCCGCATTTACCGGGAGATGACCGATTCCCTCCGGAAAATGGGTGTGCGGCAGATGACTTCGGACATCTCCTGCACGGCGAACTCCATCACCGCGATTCCCCGGAAGACCTTTGATTATGTGGACAACCACTTTTATTTTTCCCATCCCGAGGCCCTTGGGAACGCCTGGAGTTTTCCGAGCCGCTACTCCGATGAGAGCATGACCACCGTTCTGTTTGACAACATGACCCGTGTCGTCGCCTCCCGCATCAAAGACAAGCCGATGACGATTACCGAATTCAATTTCTGTGCGCCGAACGCGTATCGTCATGAAGGGGGACTTGCGATGGGAAGTCTTGCCGCGTTTCAGAACCTCGGAGGAATTTTTGTGTTCGATTACGCGGGCTATTCGTATAAGACGCGCTGGAACACGCTGAACCGGACCGGCGGACATCTCGGCTGGTTCGGTGTTTCCGTTGATCCGATCCGTCTTCTGACTCAGCGGATTCTTGCGCTTCTCTATCTTCGCGGGGACGTGAAACAGGCTCCAGCCAGCGAACAGGAACTCCTGACCATTACGCCGGAGGACTGCAAACTTCCGCAGGTTCAGAATTACTCCTTCTTCCGTCTGGCAAAGGAGGCGGAAATTCCGGCGAAGTTTCATACGCTTGCGTTTTATACGAAAATCGCGATGGATTCCGCGGATCGGGTTCCGTCGGGGAGCCGTTCGCTCCGCGAGGTGCTTTCCGACACCCCCCTGAGGATTCCGCGCAGAGGAAAAGGAATCTATCTGCCGGAACAGGGGAAAATTGTCAGTTCAACCGGAGAGATCGGCATTGAGGCAAGAACAAAAACGATCCGGGTTGTCACGCCGAAAAGCGAAGGATTCACTGTGACCGGGAACCATGCGGAAGGGAATCGGCTCCGTGCGTCGGAGAGTTCGGGACTCTGTCTGGTGTTTGCCGGATCGCTTGACGGAAATTCCCTTGCGGAGAGCTCCCGTGTTCTGATTCTTCATCTGACCGATATTCAGGCGACCGGACGGAAAATCACTTCACTCGGCAAGTTCCGGATTGCCTACAACTGGGGCAATATGGATCCGTATCTTCTGCGGAAGGGGAACGTGAAAATTTCGCTGGAAAACAGAGGGAAGGGATCGGTACGTCTTCGAGCTCTGGATGTCAATGGTGCGATTCTGGGGGAGGTTCCTTTCCGGGAATCGGACGGTGTTGTCACCTTTACCGCTGATACGGGTCTTTACGGAGCGATGGCATACGAGCTTCTCCGGATTCCGTAACTCTTGCGGATCTTCTGAACGGAATCCGCCTCATTTGCAGTCCGGCCAGTTCACGGTCGGGCCGGGAGAGGCGGCCGGTCTTTCCTTGGGGTTACGCCATATCTGCTTTTGTAAATACGGATGAAATAGTTGCTGTCTCCAAAACCGCACCGTTCCGCGATCTCCGCTATGGAAAGATATGGGTTGCGCAGGAGAATCCGGGATCGTTCCAGACGCAGATTCCGCAAATACTGCAAAGGAGATT
>CALXRL010000092.1 GCA_944390735.1 uncultured Victivallales bacterium
AAAAGTCGCACAAATGGCAGTCTGCCGTATTGTGCTTTTAAGCTACTTCCTGCATAAATCGTTGATTATGAGGGAATAAAAATGGGGTGGTAAACGGGACTTGAACCCGCGACCTCCTGGGCCACAAACAACAGCTTCATACGTACACCCCTCTTTTCGGATTCTTGTTGTTCAAAACGGAAGAAAAAATTCCCCTCAATACTATGCCATTGGAATCCGCTTTATCAAGCATTCCGCAAAAAGATTTGGAGAAAAAAGAAGATTTTCCCGGACGTCGGGGCTCTCCCGTTGGAAAAGCGCCTCTTGGTTCACGCCCCTTCCCCGCGCAGAAGGACACGCCGGATGAGCCATTTGTGATGAATCGGAAAAGAAAGAACTCTCCCGCGTCCCTCATCTGCTCGACGACGCAGGATCACATCCGTCTCCGGGCGGTTCTTTTTCCGCCTCGACACCGGTCAGTTGTTCAGATACCTCAGATAGGCCGGCAGACTCAGAGCCAGCAGCAGCGGGATCAAAAGGAACAGAAGAAGCGTCATCAGCAGACCGGCCGTCTCCCTCGGCTCCGTCTCTTCCGAAATTCTTCTGCTTCGGGGGAATCCCGCGCAATGTCGGTTCGTTTCCATTTTCATGGGATCTTCTCCTTTGCGGCGGAAACAATATAGATCCCCTGCGGAGGTTTTTCCACGGGAACGGAAAAGTTTTTCTTTCTTTTTTTCTGAAAACACGTGACAGAAACCATCCGGAAAGCGCCCAGCAGCCGCAAACGGACACGAACGCCTCTTTCCGGCGCTCCCGCCTCCACCCGTCTTTTTCCCCAAAGCCCGATGCCCCCGATGATCCGGCCGAGCTCCCCCTTCCGACGCTTCTAGCACCACTTCTCCAGCACGTCGGCAAGCACCTTTTCGCATCGTCCGCAGTGGGAACAGTTTCCTGCGCAGGCGCGGGCGATGGTCAGCCAGTCCGCCGGAAAGCGCTGATTGCGGATTGCAAAAGGAGCGAAGGCGGGCGAAAACGACGGTTCCATCAGATCCAGCAGATTGCCGTCAAAGTGCCCCGAGGCGTAGGCTCCGATCACCATCCGCGGATGCGAATGCTGACGCGTCGCCAGCTTCACCACCGGGAAATAGGGTTCATACACGGACAGATCCTCGGGCCGGAGCCAGCTGGAACGCAGGAATTCCACAAAATTCTTTCTTTCCCGATAGAGAGTCCAGCACAAGTGCGGCAGAAAGCGATCATTCCGCATTTCGTCCACCTCGGAGTCGTGAGCCACCAGATTGTCGTGAAACGACTGAGCCGGACAGTTCCGCAGACAGCCGCTGTTTGCCAGCATCACCAGTTTCTTCCCATGCCGGACGCACCAGTCATGGAAGAGCTTCACCGTCTCCAGATCCCGCTGAAGATCCCTGCGGATATGAAACGAGTCAAACAGTCCGGAGAGATACTCCATCGCCAGCGTCGAATCAATGCGCATGTTCACCGACGCCCGGATCTCGATTCCGGGATACGTCTTCCGAACCACATGCGCCACAAACGGACTGGTCGTTGTGATGATCTCCGGCAGCAGCTCCCGGTTGTCCAGATAGGAGAGAATTGAAACAATCTCCTCCCGGAAGCGGGAGGAGATCGCAAATGCGCCGTAGCAGTTGGCATTGAACAGCAGATCCAGCCGGACCCCCATTCCGCGGATTTCCTTCAGTTCCCGTTCCAGTTCCGCCTGAGCGAACCAGTCAACCGCTCCGCCGACGCATCCGAGCGCGGCGCGTCCGCTCGCAGTTCCGGGCCAGGGGAAATAGAGTTCGGCGATCGCCTCCCGGTAATCCCGCACAATTCCGCTGAACGGTTCTCCCGTATCGGTCTGCTGATATCCCACGGCGAATTTCATTTTTCCTCCTTTTTCTCCCCGGCGAAAGACAAGGACGCGCAGCGCAGATGTTCCCGGAACTCCCCGGCCGCGGCGGCAATGCTCTCCATCGCCCTCTCCTCCGGCTGATTGATCCGGACCCCGAGCGCGAAATTTTCCGGAATGTAGAACGCCGCGGCAAGACGGGAGCCCGGCACATAATCCACACAGCAGCCGGTGCGGCGGGCGGCCTCCTTGCCTGCGGCGCACGCGCTTTCGCTCTCCCAGTATTTTGCTCCGTACTCCTCATAGGGAAAATTCAGTTCAAAATCAGCGCCGTTGAGTCCGTTTGCCTGAAGACAGAGCGCCGTGACGGAAAGATACGGCGTAAACAGAAGCGAAGTCGGATGCTGGAGTTCCCCCGGCCGGTCCGGCGACATCCGGAGCCGGCAGATCACCGTGCTGGGCGTGATTTCGGAAAAAGTCAGAACGGCATCCGGAAAGCGGCGCGAAAGTTTCCGAAGTTCCTCCCCCGCACACGCCAGCATGCGGGAACGGATTCTCATGGACGCCAGTTCCTGAACCGCCGGTCCCGGAATAAAACGATTCGCGGAATCCTTTTCCAGAAATCCCCGCGCGCGCAGCGTTCTGATCAGATTGTGCACCGTTGTTTTCTTCATGTCGAACGCTTCCGCGATTTCGTTCAGGCGCATGCCGTTCTCCGAACCTGCGATCAAGCGCAGAATATCAATCGCCTTCAGAAGCGACTGGACCATATCCGATTGAGCCATTTTCCAATTCCCGCATCCGTTTTATCCCATCCCTTCCCCGCAGAAATATATTCCATCCGGGGCAAGTTGCAAGTGGAGAGAGGGAGGAAAAGCGCCTGCTTCGAAGAGATTTTCCTCCCCTTTCAGCGTTTTGGAGGGGAATCAGTCCGTGTCGCTGTTTTTCTGCGAGTTTTTAAAGAGGGTGCCCTCCGAGTATTCCGGTTCGGTGCTCCAGTCCACCGTCCACGCGGGACGCCGCCGGAATTTCTCCTTGAAGGTGTTCTGAAGAACGCCTCGCGCTTCCAGACTCATCATGCAGGCTCTTGTGCATCCGCGGGCGCCGCAGACGGCCTGTCCGGTGTTGTAGAGGTTCCGGGGTTTGTGATAGAACGGGGACCATTCGCCGGGAACGGTCGTATGGAGCTCGGGCTGATAGGGATCCTTCTGTTCGACGCCGGTGTCCAGCGCCCCCCGGAACGTGATGTCGCACTTTCCCATGTCCAGATCGGACCATTCGACTTCATGTCCGGCAAGAGTCACCTTGACGGTCCGGTCGGTCGGAAAACAGTGTCCCGGACACGCCTTGACGCACGCCATGCAGCGATTGCAGAGTTTCGGACCGGAATAGATCGGATCAGGTTCCAGTTCCAGATCGGTCAGAACGATCCCGACCCGGTTCCGCGGCCCGAACTGCGGAGAAAGAAACATCTTGCTGAATCCAATCTCGCCCAGTCCGCAGAGATACGCCGCAATGCGAAGCTGGATCATGATATCCGGTGTCGCCTGGCCGGGACGGACCGGACGACTGTAATTCGGTCTGCAGAAGCCCACATTGTCAATGGCCCTCCAGTCGCTCTGATGGCCCATGGGAATTGCTTCAAAACCTTCATCCTCAATCGTTTTTGCCACATTGATGACGGTCATCGGCATATAAAGATACGTGATTCCGCCGTATCCCATTGCGGAGTAGTTGCTGAAATAGGTTCCCTCTTCGACCCCCCGCAGACTCCCGCGCTCGACGCGGAAGACCATGCCGATGATGGATTTGCACTCCGGCATGATCTGTTTCGGATCCATCTGAAGCGGCGCGGTCGACCAGCGCCCGATGTTCCCGATCCCCACCGCATCCGCCCCGAATTCCAGAGCCTTCCGCTTGACATACTCCGCCGCCTTGACCGGATCACTCAAATCCACCTGGTTGAACGCTCTTGTCATTACAGCCATTTTTCCATGTCCTTTTTTTGTTTTTTCAAAAAATATCCATCATTGATGAACATTTATCCTTTATAGATGTATAATATCCGTTCTTTTTAAAAATGCAAACCGGAAAAATGGAAAATCAGAAAAAAACATCCGGAACGGAAACAGGAACGGAATGAAAATATTTCGTTTTTTTACAGGGAAAGGGGTTGTTTTTTTTGGTTTTTCGTGTATAATGTTTACAGGATAAAAAAACATGTAAACAAAGAAATTTCATCTCATGCCGAAAATTGCCTATAAACTGGTGTATGACGATCTGATGCGTCTTATCCGCGGGAAATACATCCGGGAAAACGAGATGCTGCCGCCGGAAAACACACTGGCCCTGCGCTACAACGTCAGCAGACCGACCATCCGCAAAGCCTTGCAGATGCTTGCAGACAACGATCTGATCCAGAGCAAGGCCGGAATCGGCTGGCAGGTCTGCTCCAGCAGCGGCAAAGAGAAAAAAGACCGGAAACACAAGCCGCTGACCATCGGAGTGGATACGGCGCCGGATATCTGGGGCTATTTCTACTATGATCTGATTATGAACGGCATCCGGAAAGCGGCGGAGGAAAGAGGATACCGTCTTGTCGTCACGGACCGGTATGACGCGGAGCAGTTCAACGGAGAGGAGATCGACGGGCTGATTCTCTCGAAGACAACGGAAGAGATCTATCGTCAATGCGCAGCACTTCCGGAACAGGGAATTCCCGTGGTGTTCATCAACCGGAAACCGGAAAACCGCCATTTCTCCTACTGCACCGTGGATTACGTTCAGGAGGCAAGAAAGGCGGTGGAATATCTGCTGCTCATCGGGCACCGGAAAATCGCCATTGTCAAATCGGACACGGAACCGACCAGTCTCCGCTGCTGCGGATGGTCGCAGGCCTTCACCGCCAACGGACTGAACGTGCCGGAACATCTGATCTTTCAGCAGACCGCCATTACGGAACTGACCGAACTCCTGAAACAGACCCGGCCGACAGCCGTTTTTGTATCCCAGGGAGCCTCCCTTGTCTCCTTTCTTCTTGCGGCGGAACGGGCCGGGCTGCGCATCCCCGAAGATCTCTCCGTCATCTGTTTTGACGACATGAGCAACAATCAGCTCGTCGACATTCCCATCAGTCACATCCGCATGCCTCTCAGCATCATGGGACAGCGTGCCGTGCAGTATATTGCGAACCACGCGGAAAATCCGACTCTGCCTCCGCTTCACTTGACCATGGAAGCCGATCTCGTCATCAATTCCAGCTGCAGAAACATCAACCGGGAAAAAATCAGAAACACTCTGCCATAAGAAATGGAACGCTGCTCCGTTCCGCCAAACAAGGGAGAACAGAAATCATGAAACTGAATCGAATGGCTGCCAAATTCAAACGGAAAGACGGACCATGCTCCGTTCCGGGCCCGCTTTCATTTTTCACATTGATAGAACTTCTTATCGTTATTGCGATTATCGCCATTCTTGCCTCCATGCTTCTTCCCGCATTGAATCAGGCCAGAGAGAAGGCCCGGAGCATCGCCTGCGTGAACAAGCTCAAGCAGATTGGGATTGCCTTTTCCTCCTATCTGAACGATTTCGAAGAAAGTCCTCTTTATTCCATGCCGGCCCTGGACAATCCAGCGAACCAGTGGAAATGGCATCAGGTCAAGCATCCGTTTGCGGTATCGTATCTTCAGATCAAATACAATTCCAATATTCTGCTGTACCGCCTGAACACTCTTGTGGACTGTCCGTCGCAGGACCCCGGAAAGGGATTTCAGGGAGGAAACACCGATTACGGGTACAATCAGAATCTCGGAGAGCCGGGATCGGGTACGGACACTCGATTCATCCGAAGCGTAAAGGAAATCAAACATCCGAGCGGCTTCCTTCTGTTTGCGGACACCCGCGGCACGGCGAATCAGGCGGACGGACTCGACCGCTGGGCGAACAATCCGTATTCCTTTGACTTCATCGGGAGCTCCGCCGCGGCGAATCCGCTGGCGAAACGGCATCTGAATCAGATCAATGCCGTTGCGCTCGGGGGCAACACGATCTCGCTGAAGGGTCCCGCGAAAGGCTACTTCTGGTCTGAAAAAGCCCGGTACACCACACGGCGCCTCCCCTGATTTTTCAAATTCAAACCGGAGAAACAGATATGAAAAAAAACAATCTTTTTCTTTTCGCCCTTCTTCTTTCCCCGCTGCTTTCCGGTGCGGAAGCATACCTTTTTGCAGAGGGGAAAGTTCATGGGAAACTCTCGATCGCCTCCGTTGCCGATTTTGAGCAGCGGAAGGTCCTCAAGCCGGACCTCGCCGGATGGGGACTCCAAATCACACCGGAGAAAACGGACTGGAGCGACTGCCGGGCGCTTGCCTTTGACCTCTATTCCATCCGATCCGGGAAGGAAACCTTTGCCATCACGATCCATTTTCCCCGGACGGGGAACCGCGGCAGTTATTCCCTGCTGAAACTGCCGGTGAACTGGACGGGATGGAAGACGATTGTCCTGCCGTTCCACCAGTTTCGTACAACGGGGAAAGCAGACTGGAAACGGGTTGCCGCACTCCATCTTACGCCGAAAGGATACGGATTGACGCCGCAGAAAGGGGGAGTCGTCTATCTGAGAAACATCCGTCTTCTGCCTCGGAAGAAGGAAACTCCGGCGGAGCGCCTTGCGGTGAACCTGATTCCGGTCAATACCGCGGAAAGCATTCTTTCCCCCTTCTGGGATGCCGGACTGAGCGATTTCAAGCGATGGGAAATTCAATGCGCGGACGGCTCCGCCGTTCAGAAATGGGATGTCCATCTGAATTGGAAAGGGAGCATCCGCATGATCCGGAAAATGGATCTGGATGTTTCCCGTTTTGACACTCTTATTCCGGCGCTCAGTCTTCTGCCGGGGATCAGGGTGAAGGTCGAGGCGGAAACCGACAAGGGGAAACGCGCCGCGGAATACATTGTCCCGGACGATCAGGGAAAGACCACGGAATTTCCGCTGGCGCTGAACGGGGCAAAGCGCCTGACCGAATTCTCCGTCACACTGGAATCTCCGAAAAAGACCTTCGGTTTCTTCAAATATCTCCTGATCTCCGATTCAAAACGACGGAAGGATGTGGACCGTCAATATGCCGATCTCGGGAAAATGGATTTTTCCAAATACCTCTATCCGGAAGAGGAAATCGTCCCGACCTTTCAGCCGGGCCTGAATCTGTACTGCGCCCCGGAAAAACTGGAATCGATCCGTCAGGCGATTCTGGGAGATCCGGTCATCCGGAAAAGAATGGAAACCCGGATTCAGCAGATCCGCTCGCTGGAACAACCGGAAAACAGCATCCGCGCCTACGCCACGCGCGATCGACGCTTCACACGCGACCGCGATTTCATCCGGGATGATCTGTTTAATCTGGCCTCACCGGCATGGCTGGGGACCCTTCTGCGCGATCAAACTCTGACGCGTCTTGCCGCGCGCCGGGCGATTGCCCTGGTTCTGACACCCGACTGGGGAGCGGGAATGATGTCCACCCTTCCCGGCACGACCTTTGAACACCGCTGCTTCACGGAATGCAGCGCCATGGAAAATCTTGCCTTTGTCCTGGACTTCTGCCATGAACTTTTCACGCCGTACGGCCGGGATCTTATTCTGAGGACGCTGGCGGAACGCGGTGCCGGCACCGCGAACTTCAACGCATGGCGCTGGAACTACATCTACCACTGCAATCAGCTGGCCTCCTTTTCCATCGGACGCATCGCCGCATATGCCGCCATGGAAAAATCCGGATGGACGCATGTCCGTCCGTACACCGATCTCGCCATTGCGGAGCTGAATCAGTCCATGAACACCATTCTGGAACCCGACGGAGGATATCTGGAAGGACCCGCCTATTATCAATATACGTTCTGGGGGGCGCTTCCCGCCTACCATCTTTACGCAAGACTCCGCGGCAGAAAGTTCCGGGAGATTCTTCCTCCGGGTCTGAAGAACGCGCCTGATTATGTGGAACTCTTTTTCTCCACCGACGACGCCCAGGGATTTCTTCCCGTCAATGACGGCAACAGCGGGATCTATCCGCAGAACAGTCTCATTTTTGCCGACATGTTTCCGAACAGTCCGTTTGCCGGACTCTGCAACAAATACCATTCGCTCTCCGGCCCGGTCCAGGCGGACGACCGCTGGTGCTGGCTCGCCGGAACTCCGGGACATCGGAAACCCGAACCGCCTCTGCGCCATTTTCTGAAACTGGATTCCATCGCCTCCGCCTCCTCCGTGCGGGAACTCAACGGGAAGCCTCTCAAGATCGCCTTTCTCTGCGACATGCAGAAGAGCGGTCACAAACACCCCGATGCCGGAAGTTTTCTCCTTGAATACGATGGAGAAACATATGCGATGGATTCCGGAATCGTCTCCTACTCCTCCCCGTTTTCGCGGGAACTTCAGCAGGAGGAACGTCACAATGTCATGGTTCCGATCAAAGCCGACGGCTCGTACGGCCGGCAGATCATCTCCAGCGGAAAGCTCCGGCTCCGCGCTTCCGGTGATGCAAAACGCTTTTCAGCCTCCGTCGATCTACTCCCCTGCTGGAAAGGCCAGTTCCGGAAACGGATCCGTCAGCTTTCTTCCGATTCTCCGGAAAAGCTGACCATCCTTGACGAATATGAACTTACGGAAGGCAAAGGCGCCGCCTTCTTCTGGCTCTCCCCCTTCCCGATCCGTCTTGAGGGCCGCCATGTGGAAATCAGAGGCAAACGCGGCAGAATCACCTTTGCCGTGCCGGAAGGATGGAATCCCAAAATCGAAGAACTTCCCCACATCAAAAAGCCCCAGTATCGACTGACCCTCACCTCCGCGGCGAAAAAAGGCAGACTGGAACTTCAGGTTTCCATCGGAGGTCCGGAACAATGATGAAAGCTCTCTCATCGGGAAAGAAATGGACCGTCGGGACATTGAGCTATACCGCAAGCGGGATTGTCACCTTGTTCTGTCTGCTTCTGCTTGGCGACTTTTCCAATTCCATCAAGGATCGCTCCATCTACCAGATTGTGCAGCTGATGTTCAAGACCTACGGAGCCTCCGACTTTCTCAACGGGCTGCTGATGGTTTCTCTGCCCAGTGCGTTCGGACTGATTCTGGGACCGATCATCAGCTACCGGTCGGACCGGTGCCGGAGCCGTCTGGGACGGCGGCTTCCGTATCTTCTGCTGACGACTCCGATTGCGGCAATGGCAATTGTCGGTTTCGCGTTCAGTCCGATGCTGGGGAAATTCCTTGCGCCGCTGCTCGGGACTCCGGAGAATCCGACCATTCTGTTCCTGCTCGGAATCTGCTGGGCGGTTTTCGAGTTTGCAACCGTGATTTCGGTGGCTCTTTTCGGAGCACTGGTCAATGATGTCGTGCCGGAAAAACTGCTTGGACGGTTCTTCGGACTCTTCCGGGCGATTGCGCTTCTTGCGGGAATTCTGTTCAACTACTGGTTCCTCGGCTATGCGCAGAGTCACTATTTCTGGCTGTTTCTCGTGATTGCACTGATCTATGCCGGCGGCTTCATGATCATGTGCCTCAAAATCAAGGAAGGGGAGTATCCGCCACCGGAAAAACAGGCTCGGAAAGGTTTTTTCCATGCCGCGAAAGTCTATTTTTCCGAGTGCTATTCGGATCCGTATTATCTTCTGCTCTTTGTGTTTCTGACCTTTACGGGACTGACCTTTGCCCCGGTCAATTCCTTTTCGATGTTTTACGCACAAAGTCTGAATGTGCCCATGGATCATTACGGCAAATATCTGGCGATCACCTATATGATCTCGCTTGCGGCGTCCTATTTTCTCGGGATACTCGCGGACCGGTTTCATCCTCTTCGCACCGGTCTTCTGGCACTGGGAGCCTACGGGGCGGCGGCTCTGATTTCCTGGATCACGATTTCCGGAGAAATCACATTTGCCGTCGCATTCATCGCCCACGGGGTGCTTTCCGGGAGCTATTTCACATTGACCGCTTCGCTTCAGCAGAGACTTCTTCCCCGCGACCGGTTCGGACAATTCCATTCGGCGGCCGGAATCATGTGTGCCCTGTTTTACATCGGCACGATTCCGCTGGTCGGAAAATTTCTGGATTATACCGGTCACCAGTACCGTTACGTTTTTTTCTGGGGCGGAATCTTTGCTCTGATCTCGCTGGCAACCGGATTGTATCTCTATCGTCAGTTCAACAGACATGGAGGAGTCGATCACTATCAGGCTCCCGGGACAGAACGGACGGAGGAAGCGGCGGCTTTCCTGCGGGAGGAGTCCAAACGCTCCTGACCGTTCCGCATGGAGACGGACAGCGGATTCCCCCCGCCCGCCGGAATCAGGAGAATGACGACTCCGAAATGAGGAGAGGAGCCCGCAAGAGAACACGGGAATCGTATGCGCCCAGTGAGGGCCATCTGGATTTGAGGCAGACAGCGTGGTATGTTCTTCCACAAACCGGAATAATGGGAGGACGGCATGGGACGTGAAGGACGAGATTATTGGGAGGAGCAATTGTC
>CALXRL010000093.1 GCA_944390735.1 uncultured Victivallales bacterium
ATTATGAAGAGGGAAATGCCGTCGGGCGGTCATCGTAGCCCGACGGCATTCATTTTGTGGCCATTTTCCCCTTCGAAAAAATCTCCCCTCGATCCACCATCACCATGGGGCTGGCTGGGCGCTTACGACGACTTCACCAACCGCCCTCCGCCGTCCATCCCACAAGAGGGGGAACAAGTCCATTCGGATATGGGGAAACGGTCCCGGAAAGCGGAGATAAAAAAACCGGGAAGATCATTCTTCCCGGTTTTCTCAAAGGATCCGATGGGATCCGGCTTATTTTTTGACCTTCCAGTCGAGAGCCCCGACCGGACACTCCTCGACGCAGGCGCCGCAATCCGCACAGGAAAGCGGAAGCCCCTGATTGAACGCCGTTCCGACGCCGGTCTGGAATCCGCGTTTCATCGGAGCAAGCAGATGCTTGTTGATGATTTCCGCACAAACCTTCACACAGGTTCCGCAGCGGACGCATTTCATCCGGTCGTAAATAATAGCGGGATGACGGGTATCCGGCGCCTCCTTCGGTTTCTGACCGGAGAAGGTATCGGGACGAACCTGAAGAAGGGTGGAGTATTTTTTCAGTTTGCAGTCGCCCTTTGCGGTGCAGCTGCACTCGATACAGCGCTCTCCTTCCTTCTGCATTTTTTCTTTTCCGATGGAGGGGAACAACTCCGTGAAGGTGGTTTTGCGTTCTTCCAGGGAAATGAAATCCGGTTTGACCCTTGGCTCTTCCGAGACCGGATGGAGGTAGACAAGATCGTCTTTGGAAAGGCTCTGCCAGTGTCCGCGGGAGACATTGAATTCGAAGGGCAGCTCGACTTTCCGGCCCTCAAGGAAGGCGCAGACGGCATCCGCGGCGCGATGTCCGGACGCCAGAGCTTCGACCACGGTGGCAGGTCCCGTCACGCAGTCGCCCGCGGCAAAGACCTTGGAAACGCCTTCGCATGCCTGTTCCCCTTTGGTGACGGCCACATCGCCGCGCTTGGTTGCGACAAGACCTTCCGGGGAAATGGTGCGCTGTCCGATGGCCGCGATGACGGTATCCGCCTCGATGTCGAACTCGGATCCGGGGATCGGTTCGGGTTTGCGCCGGCCGGAGGCGTCGGGCTCGCCGAGCTGCATTTTCCGGCAGGTCAGGACCAGATGTCCGGCTGCATTTTTCTTCAGCTGCACGGGCGCGGTCAGGAGCTGGAGTTTAACGCCTTCCTCCACGGCCTCGTTGACTTCGACGGCTTCCGCGGGCATTTCCGCCTGAGTTCTGCGGTAAACGATCGTCACATCGCCGCCGAGACGAAGAGCCGTTCTGGCGCAGTCCATCGCGGTGTTGCCTCCGCCGACCACAAGGGTTCTGCCCGGATTCGGACAGTCTTTCCAGTTTTTCGCGGCAATTCCTTCGAGCCAGCGGATGCCCATTTCGGAGAGTTCATCCCCTTCAATGCGCATGGAGCTGGGAGCCCAGGAACCGACGGCAATGACGACGGCGTCATACTTTGCTTTCAGGTCGTCGAGGGAGAGATTTTTTCCGAGTTCTTTTCCGCATTCGATCCGGATCCCCATCTTCTCGAAATGGGAAAGTTCCTTGCGCAGGATCGCCTTGGGAAGACGGAACTCCGGAATTCCGTAGCGGAGCATACCGCCGGGTTCGGCCTGTTTATCGAACAGATCGACCTGAACGCCGTGAAGACGCAGATCGTATGCCGTGCTGAATCCGGCGGGACCGGCTCCGACCACGGCGACTTTTTTCCCGTTGTACGGCGGCAGCTCTTCCATGTAGGATTCATAGTAGAGATCGGCGGCCAGACGTTTGAAATCGTTGATGGAGACCGGTTTGGAATCCACATTGCGCCGGCAGTCCTTTTCGCAGAAGCGCGGGCAGACGCGTCCGACCGACATCGGAAGCGGAATGCGTTTCTTGATGATTTTCAGCGATTCCAGGAAATTGCCTTTGCGTCCTTCGCGGACATATTCCTCCACGGAGGCATGAGCGGGACAGGCCATTGTGCAGGGAGCCTCGCAGTCGCCGGTGTGTTCGGAGAGGAGCAGACCGAGCGCGGTGCGGCGCATGTCGAGCACCTCATCGGAAGAGGCTTCGATCTCCTGGCCCTCCGTCGGACAGGCCGAGCAGGAGGGAAGGAAACGACCGGTTTTGCTGTCTTTCACCACACAGACAAAGCAGGAGGTCGTTCTGGAGATTTTCTGGTTATAGCAGAGAGTCGGGATATCAAGTCCCATTTTCCTCGCCACGGAAAGTATGGTCTCACCGGGAGCCGCGGTCTGCGGCTTTCCGTCGATTTTGAAATGAATATCAGGCATTGGTCAATACTCCGGTCACTTGTTGTTTGAGTTGAAGCCCTGTCCGCGGGGCACGCGTTTGATTGCCTTTTTCGGACAGACTTCCAGACAGGAATTGCATTTGAGGCATTTTGCATTGTCGATTACGAATCCGTCGGAAATCGCTCCCGCCGGACAGCTCCGGATGCAGAGTTTGCATTTGACGCACTTGCTCTGATCCAGCGTCAGGTCAACCAGAGTCGGGCAGACCAGCGACGGACAGATTTTTTCCTTCACATGAGCCTCATATTCGTTCCGGAAATAGCGGATGGTGGAAAGAGCCGGATTCGGCGCCGTCTGTCCGAGCCCGCAGAGAGCTCCCTTGCGGATTTTCGGTCCCAGATTTTCCAGAAACGCGATATCCTCCTCGCACCCTTCTCCTGCGCAGATGCGTTCCAGCGTCTCATACATGCGCATCGTTCCGACGCGGCAGAAGGTGCATTTTCCGCAGGACTCCCGATGAGTGAACGAGAGGAAGTAGCGCGCGGTTTCGACCATGCAGCGGTTCTTTCCGATCACGATCAGTCCGCCGGAACCCATGATGGCGCCGAGCTCCTTCAGGGAATCGTAATCGACCTTTACGTCGAATTTTTCCGCGGGAATGCAGCCGCCGGAGGGTCCGCCGGTCTGAACGGCCTTGACGCTGCCGCGTTCTGCTCCGCCGATGTCATAGACGATTTCCGCGAGGGTGACGCCCATCGGCACTTCGGTCAGTCCGGGGTATTTCAAATCGCCGGCGAGTGCGAAAATTTTTGTTCCCTTGCTCTTCTCCGATCCGATGGCGGCAAAGGCCTCGCCGCCCATGTTGATAAGGGGCGCGATATTGGCAAAGGTTTCCACATTGTTGATGGCCGTCGGCAGGGAGTTCCAGCCGCTGTCGGTCGGGAACGGAGGACGGAAGCGCGGGGTGCCGCGTTTGCCTTCCAGAGAGGCGATCATGGCGGTTTCCTCGCCGCAGACAAAGGCACCGGCGCCTTCCTTGATCTTGATCTCCAGGGGATTTTCACGTCCGGGCAGGCGGTCGAGTCCGGCCTCCTGAATCTTTGCGATGGCGATCTTGAGATGTTTGATCGCCATCGGGTATTCCGCACGGCAGTAAATAAAGAGCTTGGTGGCTCCCGTCGCATAGGCGCCGATGAGCATTCCCTCCAGCACCTGGAAGGGGACGCTTTCCATCATGGAACGGTCCATGAATGCGCCGGGGTCGCCCTCGTCCGCGTTCATGATCAGGACCTTTTCCGGAACCTGTTTTGCCGCAAGGAAGGACCATTTCATCCCGGTCGGGAATCCGCCGCCTCCGCGGCCGCGAAGTCCGGAAACCTTGACCATGTCGACCACTTCACCGGGCTTCATGGAAAAGGCTTTTTTCAATGCGGAAAAGCCGCCGTTGGCCTTGTATTCCTCCAGATTGCAGGGCTCGATGCGTCCCGCAAGTTTTGTCACATAAAGCGCCTCCTTGGAGGAGCGGATCTCCGGAATGACAAACCGTCCCTCCTCCGAAAGAGAAAGGATTTTCTGAGCGGATGCGTCATCGCCTTTGACGGAGGAGTATAAGACGGAACCGTTCTCCGTTTCGACTTCCACCATCGGTTCGGCATAGCAGTGACCGATGCAGCCGACTCCGACAACTGGAACATCTCCTGCATTGCGCTTGAGAGCCTCCATCACGGCTTCGGCACCGGCGGCGACGCCGCAGGATGCAACGCCGACTTTGATTCGTTTGATCTGAGCCATGTTATCAGTCCATCTTTTTGTATTCATTTAAAATTTTGACAAGTCCCTTGCGATCCAGCTTGCCGTACACGCGGCCGTTGATCGCCATCACGGGAGCCAGACTGCAGCAGCCGAGACAGGCCACGGTTTCCAGGGAAAAACGTCCCTCCTTGTCCGTCTCACCGCTCTTGATCCCGAGCTCCGCCTGAATCCACTGCTGAATCAGCGGAGTCCCCTTGATGTGACAGGCGGTTCCGTCGCAGGAACTGATCTGAAAACGGCCGGGTTTCACCCGTTTGAACTGCGCATAGAACGTGAGAACTCCTTCCACTTCCGCTTCCGCCATGTTGAAATTGGCGGCAACCGCTTTGACAGCGTCATCGGATACGTAGCCTTCCTTCTGCTGAATCAGCTGAAGACCCTTGATGAGATCTCCCTTCTCGTGTCCTACCTCTTCAAGATAGAAATAGTCTGACAACATAACTTAAACCTCCCAGATGATTATATCCGTTTAAACGGAATACATTACCACAAAACAACGTTTTTTCAATCCTGAGCCCCTCTTTTTTCACAAAAAAAAGCCGCCGCATGTCCCTCCGCGGACGGGCATGCGGCTGAAGGGCCCGGTTCACTCCCGGAATTATATGGAGGTAATTCCCAAAGTGAAGTCGTTGCTGTAATATTTCTTCTCGCTCTTCGTCGAGATCTCGACATAGTAGGCGCCGGAAAGCTGATCCTTGGAGACGCCATACTTGTCAAACGACACCTTCTTGTTGGTGTCGACCGATCGGACTTCATACTTCAGATTCGTGGAATTGAAGTTGGAGAAGTCCAGTCTTACCGCGGAAGAGCCGCTGACATCGAAACGGAAGAAGTCGGATGCGTCGTTGTAGCCGACCCAGCCGCTGAGCTGGATGGTCTCATTTGCCGCAAGCGTCTGTGTCTGAGCCACCGTATCGGTATCCCAGACGGAATTGTCATTGACATGCGAGTCATTGACAAAATAGCTTCCGTTGAAATTCAGATTGTAAGCGGTTTCCTGTTTCGCGGTCTTCTTGTCGCCGGACTCGACGACCACATAATAGGAACCGGAATCCAGCAACAGATCCTTCTTGAAGGCGGAATCGGTGTTCGTTCCGGCATACAGCGTTGCGGAAGCAAGCTTCTTGCCCGCGACCCCCTCCGCCTTCTTCTCGTAGACATAGACTTTCGCCTTGGCTCCCAGATCGTAGACCCCGAGATTGAAGACGCCGTCTCCGGCAAGATTGATCTCGTAGTAATCCACCGGATCGCCATAGCCGACCCACAGATCGTTCGCGGCGGTCGTCTTCTGATTCACGATCAGGGTGCTCCGGTCCGCCGCGGCAAAGCTGCTGTTCGACGAAGCCGGATGCTTATACTGATCGCTGATCGTCAGATCGTAATACGAATTTTCCTTGCCTTTTCCTTTGTCTCCGGATTCCACCGTGATGAGGAAGTCCCCGACCGGCGTCAGGTAATCCTTGAACAAGTTCGTATTGTTTGTCGTATACTTGACGGTAACGCTCTTGAGCTTCTTCTGTTTTCCGTTGACGAACTGATACAACGTCACCTTGAGCTTTGCATCCTGTTTGACATTGATGGAAACGTTCAGCGCTCCGGCATGGGCCGTCGAGAAGCTGTAATAATCCACCGCGTCACTGTAACCGACCCACTCGTTGGTCGAGGCATAGTAGCCGTTCGTATCCAGAGAAACAGCGTTGGCCGGGTTGGACGACGGATTCTTCGCAGGCAGATAATCTTCCGTAACACTCAGATTGTAATACGAGTTGACTTTCCCTTTTCCGCTGTCCGTCGTTTCCACCGCGATGAAGTACAGTTCCGGAATCAGCTGTCCCGAGAAGAGACCGTAGGCATCCTGAGTGATTGTCACGGAGGCTTTCTTCTTCCAGGCGTTGTCATACAGAGTGACTTTCAGTTTGCCGGTCACGCCGGTGATGTTGACGCCCTGAATGGTCGCCGCATCATTTCCCTGAACCATGAAGTAGTCGCCCTTGTCCTGATAGCCGACCCAGTCGCTGACGGTTCCCGAGGCGGAGCCGCCCGTCGTCGTCAGAACGAGAGACTGCGGATTCGTCTTGAGCGCATCGTCATCGGGAGATTCAAAGAACGTCATGCTTCCATTGATCGTGTACTGAGCGCGTGTGGTGTTCTTGTCGCCCTCGACATAGACATAGATGCGATCGCCATACTTCGCGGGGTCGATAATGAGGTTCGACACTCCGCCGGATCCGCTCTTCACCGTGAATTTCTTGATGGTCTTCTTCGTGAGATCATCACAGATTGTCACGGTCACTTTCGACGTGACGCCGGTCAGAGAAAGATTCAGGACTCCGCCAAGCGGTCTTCCATTGATATCCAGCTTGCCCTCATTCGGAAGGTCGAACTTGTACCAGATACCGTTGAGTTTTGTCTCCGTTGCAAGTCCGAGTTCCCCGGCAGCCGTGGTCGTATAGTAGTTGGTGCCCGGAGTGATGTTGTCAAGCACAAACGCCACATCGGAAGAACTTCCGTCGCCGGTGTAAACATCTTCCGAAACCGTGTAAGCGATTTTATCGCTCCAGTCGCTGGTCCGTCCGCTGCCGTCCACGGCCTGAACACGGAAGTAATAGGTTCCCGAATTCAGCGTCAGATAGGCGCCGCTGACATACAGATTGTTGGTGGAGATCTCATCCGCCGGCAAATAGTGGTAACCGACCTCCTTCTGGTTGGAAATCTCAATATTGTATCCTTGAATTCCAAATGTGTCGAAAG
This sequence comes from uncultured Victivallales bacterium, assembly GCA_944390735.1. Classification (GTDB taxonomy): domain Bacteria; phylum Verrucomicrobiota; class Lentisphaeria; order Victivallales; family UBA1829; genus UBA1829. The sequence continues at coordinate 6,838 of CALXRL010000093.1, forward strand.
ACGGAATCCAGGAAATGCGATGCGTGAATTCGGAACCCGCGACCGCATTTTCCGTCACGCTGACATTTTCCGGCGTTGTCGGATTCGTATAAATATCGACGATATCAATATCATACTCACCACTGGAATCCTTCAGCTGGAACGGGGTGACCTGCTGACTCCAGTTTGCCACCTCGTGCCCTCTGCCGTCCACCGCCTTCACACGCCAGTAGAACGTGGTTCCGGGCGCATAACCGGCAAGACGGGTGATTCCGTTGTTCTCCGTGCTCAGAACCAGCGAACTGCCTTCGTAGGCGGCCGTGCCGGAGTATTCCGTCAGGGAGTTGTAAAGGAGCTTGCTGTCATCCTGGAAGGTCTGATCCAGCGAAATCTGGTAGATGAAATAGACGCCCGACGCATCCTCATAGGTATGATTGGACGCATCAAACGTAATCGAGATGGTGGCCGGATCGCGGACCGGAACCGCCTCTTCCGGTCCCTCGATGCCCGGCTGCGGGAACCAGTTGTATTCAACCGTGATCGTCGGTTCCGGGAGAGAGGTGAAATGTCCCTCTTCCCCGTTGGGGCCGTGCGGAGCGTCGCGGTCGATGATAAAGGAATCCCCGGTCAGAGCGGCGGACTTGTTCCCCGCATAATCCACAGCGACAATGGACCAGGAGTAGCTTCCATCCTGATACCCGTTCCAGAAATTGCTGGAGATGGTATAGGAGATCTGCGACGGATCGCTCAGAGTAAACTCGATATCCTGTTCGTCAAGGCTGGCGCCCTCCCGGTGCAGTGTGAAAATGTACTCCTTGACTCCGGACTGCGGCGTCACGGAAGCATCCTCGACAGCCGGCGCTTTCCAGTTGAACGTGACATTGTTGTCGGTATCCACCGTCACGGTGACATCCGTTCTGGGGAAGACCGGCGCGGTCACATCTCCGTTCCAGGAGGAGGATACGACCGTGGAATTTCCGACATTGTCATACGCCGTAATCTCGAACACATAATTGCCGTGCGCAAGATTCGTGAAGGTGTAGGTGGTATCCGTCAGCAGACCGGAAATTTCGTTCCACTCCTTGACGCTTTCATCATTGAGTTTGTAGCGAATCGTATATCCGCGGATTCCGGAAGCACCTCCGTCATCGGCGGGATTCCAGGTGATGGTCACATTCTGCAGGGACGTATCACCGGAAAGAACATATTCCACATCGGCTCCGGTAAGGTGATCGACCGTAAAGACCGGGCCCTCGTGATCGCCGACCCAGGAGGCTGTCAAACCGTCCGCAACCGCCGTCGTATTGCCCGCCTTGTCCGTGGCAAGAATCCGGATGGTGTAATCGCCATTGTCAATCAGAATTCCGAGATCCTCGTAGAGGTTGACATAGGGGGAATTCACATTCTCAAGAACATACCGGTTCGGATCGTTCGGATCCGCGGCAAGGTAGACCTTGTAGGAGTTCGCATCATAGGCGGAATCCGGATCGGAGGTCACTTTGAACTGGAGCGTATAGTATTCCACGCCGGAGGAGACGGAACCGTCGCTGGAGGAATCATCCGCAGGAGACCAGGTGATGGTCACGTTCTGCTTCCAGTCTTCCCCGGGCTCCCCGACGTAGCCGAGGACCTGCGCCGAGACTTCACCGCCCATCGTGGGAGCGTTGATGTCGCCGTCGAACGTTCCCACGGCGGTCTCATCGGTCATATTTCCGACCTTGTCATACGCAACGACCATCCATTCATACGATCCGTTGGCAGGAGTCAGACCGGTGATCTGATAGGTATAAAGCTTCAGCGAACTGTCATACGCAATGAAATTCCCGTCGTTCGCGGCCGTCCAGTCAAAGGTCGCCCCCGCGAGACGGTAGTAGAGCTTGTAGCCGTACAGTCCGGAGGAATCATCCGATCCGGGCGTCCAGCTGACCGTTGCATTCAAGGTTCCATTTTCAAAAGCGACGACCACGGATCCGAGGTTCGTGCCATCGAAGACCGGAGCGGTCACGTCGCCGGTCCAGCCTTCCACCGAATCGCCTTCCAGATAGCCGGAAACGTTCCCGGACCAGTCAACCGCCTGCACCCGCCACTGATAGTCGGCATTGCCGAAATTGAACGCCAGAGTTTCCGGGTTCAGCGTATAGGTGGTTCCTGTAATCAGATTCTCCGTGGAATTGACCGTGTACCAGGCACCGAAATCGGCATCCGTCGGAAGCTTGTAGCGGTATTCGAGGAGATATCCCTGAATTCCGGAGGGATCCACGGTATTGGAGTCCACTGTCTGCGCGGCGTCCGCGGCAGCCGTCCAGGAGACCGTCACCTGAACCTGCGCAAACGATCCCTGAGCGAGATCCCCGCCGACAAAAGCCACATCCCCATGCGTTCCCGCCGCCCCTTCCGCAAAGGTGGGCGCCAGCGTATCTTTCTGCCAGGTTCCGGAAACAGGAAGCGATTCATTTCCGCGTTTGTCGACAGCAATCACCTGCCATTCATAATTTCCATCCACAAGCGCCGGATCGGAAAGCGTCAGAGCGGAGGTCCCTTCGGAGTGCTTGGCCCAGACCGGAGTGCTCCATTCCGTTTCCCCCTGTTTGCGGTACGAGATCCAGTATCCGTCAACGCCGGAACCGGAATCCTCCGCCGACTTCCACGACAGATCCACCACCTGAAGCAGTGTCCCGTTCACAACCGAGTAATGAACATGATAATTCATCGCGGGATCGTTGAAAACAGGCGGCTCCGTATCTTCCTCCACATTGACCGTGACCGATGAAAAATGCTTTTCCTTATCCGCCGCGGCTGCAGTGGTATACAGCCAGTCATAGGCGGTGATCGTCACCGTGAATTTATCCTCAAGCGCGGCATTCGTAATCGTGCAGACCAGAGGATCGTTCGAGGAGATGTACTGCGCCTGAATCTGGGAACCGCTTTCATTGTAGACCTGAACCTGATAAAAAGCGACTCCCGTTTCATCGGTTGCGGAATCCCAGACAATCGTATAAGTCCTGCTGTCCGCATTGTACGCGAAATTCGGAGTTGTTGAGAACACCGGCGCCGTGGTATCCCCGGCAACCGAAAAGAGATCTTCGGTAAATGCCGTGGTGTTTCCGGCCTTGTCATAGGCGGTAATCAGGAACTCGTAATTCTTTGATCCGGAGAATGTCCCGGAGTCCGTAATGGTCCAGGTCTTGTCATAATTCTCCTCGCGGGTATCCAGATGGCTGTAATAGATCCAGCTGCTGGATCCAACCTCCCGATAGGAGAGTGTGAACATTGCCATATCGGAGTCATCATCGGAAATACCGGAAAGATCCAGCGTAATGTTCACATTCTGCGGAACCATCAGCACGTCTTTTCCGGAGGCATCCACGAGCTTGGGCTCCGCTCCGGCTGTGATACTCACGGAATAAGGGGTGACGTCAATCGAGGATTCCAGATTGTCAACGGTAAAGGATCCTGTCGGCCCGGTGGTATCGCGAGTCCACTGCACATCCTTTTTGCCCAGGGACTCCTGTCCCGTCAGATCCCATACGGAAAGCGAGGCATTATAGGTCGAATAATCCAGCGACAGGTATTTGGTTGTATAGGAGAGTTCCTGGGAGGACGATGCGTCGGAAGGTACATACGTATATCCGCGATCCTGCAGCGAAGGATTCCCCTCGGGGCTCCAGACCCACATATATTTGTCAATTCCGGAACCATAATCCAGGGCGACATTCTGCCACGTGGAGGTGACATTCCATCCGCCGGAGAACGTCTGAGTCTCGTCATCCCACGTCCATTCGTTATCGTATCCGACAACGAAATTCACCTTTACGGAGTCCGGATCCAGAATCGGCGGATCCTGATCGGTCGTGTTGACTTTGAAGCGGACGCCGTCCGTCCAGCCGCCAGCGTTCCCTTTGGTATCGTAAGCCTGAACCTGCCAGTAATAGAACTGGTTGTCATTCAGGTTGGAAATGATGACGTGATTGGTCGTCACGGTCTTCGAATAGACCGTTCCCTGATAAGTCTGTCCATTCACCGAAACCGAGAACGCATATCCAGCGGCAGGCAGAGAATCCGGATAGGTCTCACTGATATTGTTCCAGATTGCCTCCAGAACAGAGGAATCCGTGATGTTTTCATCCGTGACGATAAAGCGCATTTCGTAATGGCTGAGCCCATAGGTGCAGTCGGCGGCGACATCCTGCCAGCCGAGGTCGATCACGGTACTGGTTGCACCGGACGCATTGCCGGGAAGAATCTCGGTGTTCCCATCATCCACTTTTCCAACAACATAGGAGACATCGCTTTCCGGAATGGCATTCACAACCAGCCCTTCCCGGTCCGATCCCTCCGCGCCATACCATTTTGAATACAGCACTCCGTTGGAGGTGTTGAGACGAATCCGGGCGGAAACACTTTTTCCCGCCAGAATATTATGAATGGTATAGGATGTCTGTGTTCCCGCCAGCATCACGACAATGGATTTGCCGCCGTTGACCGAATACTCCAGTTCAAAAGAGGTCTGCGAATCAAGAGACATCTGATCCCAGGAGAAGGTCACGGATTCATTTCCTTCGGAGTAGACTCCGGCAAAATTCTGAATCTCCTCTTTTCGTCCGTAAACAGAATCGCCTTCCACGGTAATATACAGAGAAACACTCCCGTTTTCCTGCTGAAGCCAGATACGGTAGTTAAGGGTATCTCCATCGATGCTCTGCACAGTACCATTGGCGGAACTCATACCGCCATTCAGGAAGGAAAGTTTATGGGTGGACTGCTCCGGATTGTTCCGATTGTAAATCAGGGAAATTGATTTTTCATCTTCCAATCCCCACAAGGTTCCGCTTGCGATCTTGTACGTTCCGGCTTTGGCGTTGTTCAGATTGATGGAAATTCCGGACTGAGCCGATCCCATGGTGGAACCGCTGGTCTGAAGAATGGCCGTTGTCGGCAGGACACCGGCATCCTCCGAATAATGATCTCCCATGCGGGGATTGACCACGGAGCCATACTGGTTCAGGGCCACCGTGATATTCAACTGACCGTTGCTTGCCAGAAGATCGCCGGTCACGGTCGCATTGCTGTCAATATAAATATAGTTGGAACCGGTTCCCAGTTCGATATTTCCCTTAATAACCGCACCTGCGGCAATCTGAAGCGTATCATTTTTCGATCCGGCAATCGAACTGTCATCATTGTAAATCGCATAGTTTCCAAGGATCGTATTCTTAAGAGAAATCTCCCCGGAAACACGCATATTCATCAGACTTGCGGTATTAATGCCATATCCTCTGTCCACAAGGATGGTGCCGTTCAGATCAAAAATGCCATCGCTTCCGGAAGAGAACGATGTCACGGCCATTCCCTGCCCGCCACCGGAGATGGTGATCTCTCCGGAAAATGCTTCCGCAATCAGCTTGCCGGTATCAATTCCGGCCACCTCCTCGATGTCCGAACCGGTAACCTTGACATTGATCGACGAATCCAGAATTCCAACACCGGAAACCGGAGAGGCAAGCAGATTGGCCCCATTGACGGTAATGGAACCCGTTGCATAAATTCCATATGAGAAGATCCGCTCAGAATTGGTATCGAAAAACCCGTAATTTCCCGTGGATGTAACGGTGAAATTTCCGGCAAACGTATTATTCGCGACAAGATTAGCCACATAAATGCCAACCGTCCACAGTTCATTTCCTGACATTACAGATACAGTAGCACCCTCTCCGTCAAATTGGCGTTGAATGTTGTTTCCCTGAGCCGTAGAGGTAATGGACCCGAGAAACTGACCATTCACCGTCAGGGTCTGCGCGGCAATCCCGATGGAACGAATGGAATTGTTGGAAACATCCATCGTAAATGAGCCAGTCGGACTGTTTCCATAGGCACGCGCTCTGAAAGAGTTATTGTTTGCCGTGGTGGAAATGGAACCATTGTATCCATAAGCGCCGAACAATCCGGACTCCTGCCCCAGAGTAATGGAACCGCTGTAGGAAAGACTGGACGCATCTCCGGCGCGCAGTCCATATGCCCCGATCTTGTTTCCAGTCACATAAGCGGAACGCCCCTGTTTTTCGCCCTCGGTGACATCCGGCTGAGAGATGCCGTCCGCGAGCAGCGAGGAATTGTTTGCGGTGGAAACAATGGATCCCACAAGCCCCGACGAGGTCTGATTTCCGAAATATCCGTTGACAAGCAGAGAGGTCTCCACCAGAATACCATGGGCCTGCGCCGTGTTGTTGTCCACCCGGAAGCCCGTATATGCGGAAGTACCCTTGTATTGAACGGTCTCTGCAAGATTCCCTGTGAAATTATTGCTGATCAGAAGCTGCTGCGCATGAAATGCAGAAGCATTGCCGACATTGTCGGAGTTGTTGTTGGTCAGGGTCTTATTCTTCAGCAGATAAGACGTCGTCAGGTTGCTGTTGACTTCGACATCCGCGGAGAGGTCTCCCGTCACGGTCAGGAGTCCGGAGGTGGAATAAACTCCGTTTGAACTGTAATTCAAGGACGGATCGAAATCATCGGGAGAGGCTCCCGGGTCAATGATTCCCCCCTGGTCCACAAAAATCCGGATATCATGGTCAAGCGGCTTTTCCGACAGGGAACCGGATTTCGTTACATAGGCCCCTCCGGTCTGTGCGGAAAAATTGATCGACCCGCCATTCCCGGAAAATTTTGCTCCGGAAATTTCTTTCTGAGCAACCCCGTTTATCATATAATAAAGGTTGTAAGCTCCATACTGGGAAGTGGAAACGTAATTTCCTGCCAGAGTCAGCATATTGTTGGTTTTCAGTTCCAGCAGAGCATCTTCATAAACGGTATCTCTTGTTTTCACCCAGCTGCTGCCATACGACTGGAAACTCTGTCCGCCGATATCCTGCCCCGGACTCGTGGCCATGTTCACAATATCATAATTCGTGGCAGAAACAAGAAAACCATCTTTGATCCCTGGATTTGCTATAATCAGATTGCTTGCCATTCTTCTACTCCTGAATTATGCTGTTTTCATTGATTTCCGGATTTCATCGAGAGAAAAGAAAGGCGAACAGCCGGGCGTTCGAAATCCCACTCTTTTCTGATTGCCGACAGCGTGAAAAAGCCGTCTTTCCGTCTGTTCAAAACCGTTCCATTTTCTGTGCATACTCTTTTCCTCTCAAATATTGCTTGGCATATCTTCTCCATATACACGATAAATATATAAACCATCAGTTGAAAAAATTCAAGTACATATTCGTGCATTCCGATGGGAAAATTCTCTTTTTTTTCATCTTTTTCCGTTTTTTACAGAAATTCGCCGGAATTTCATTCCGAAGAAGGATTCTAAGAAAACGGATATCAGGACGTTAGCCATTTCCCTTCCCGGAAAAAATTCGGCGGATCAGGAAGAGCGGAACGCCGATTTCCGATCCGGAAAAATCTTTTTTGCATTTCTTTGATTTTCCGCGTGAATTTTTCGGGATGTGAAGTATATTATTCCTTTCAACAGCTGGGAGATTCCTCTGAGATGAAAGTGCTTTTTGTATGCACAGGCAACACCTGCCGGAGCCCGATGGCGGAAGGATATTTCAATCACCTCTGCCGCCAGGCGGGAGCCGAATGGCTCTCCGCGGAGTCCGCGGGTCTGTATGCCAGACCGGGCAGCGCCCCCTCCCCTCAGGCGACGGAAACCATGAAACGTCTCGGCATCGACATTACCGCGCACAGAAGCACCGTTCTCAGTCCGGATCTCGTGCAGAATGCCGACCGGATCATCGCCATGACGGAATCGCACCGCTCCGGAGCGGCGGCTCTTTTTCCCGCCTCCGCAAAAAAAATCCGGACCCTGGCAGAGTGCGGCGGAACCGGCGTCGGCAAAGACATCGCCGATCCCTTCGGCGGCTCTCTGCAAACCTATCAGCTCTGCTTCGAGGAGATGAAACAGCCGCTGGAAAGCCTCTTCCTCGACCTGCTGTCCGCGCACAAACGAGAAAAATCATCATTCAAGATTCAATAATTGAAAGGATTCCAAATGAAACCCATCACCGACTGGACAAAAAACGACATGCGAATCGGCATTGCCGCCGATCACGGCGGGTTCGAGCTGAAAAAGAAAATGACCGCCGAACTCTCCGCAAAAGGACTCGAAGTCATCGACTACGGTCCGGCGTCGTTCGATCCGAACGACGACTACAATGAGTTCGGTGCAGCCCTCGCGCTCGCCGTCTCCAAAGGAGAAATCGAAAAAGGAATCCTGATCTGCCGCTCCGGAATCGGCATGGCGGTTGTGGCAAACCGGTTCCACGGGGTGCGCGCCGCGGTGGCATACAGCGAGAAACTGGCAAAAGCCAGCCGCGATCACAACTGCTCGAATGTGCTTGTCATTCCCGCGGACTATGTGACGGAAGAGGAGGTGCGCGCCATCGTTTCCACCTGGCTCGCCACTCCGTTCGTCTGCACGGAAGGCCGCCATGCGAGACGTCTTGCGAATCTTGAAAAGGATTCCTATGACGACATCGCCGCCATCCGTTCCGCCGATCCGGAAATCGCCGGCTGGATCGACCGGGAGGCCCGCAGACAGTTTGAAGGAATTGAACTCATCGCATCCGAAAACTTCACCAGCACCGCGGTTCGCGCCGCCCAGGGCTCCGTTCTCACCAACAAATACGCCGAGGGGTATCCCGGAAAACGCTATTACAACGGCTGCGAATTCGTGGATGAAGTCGAACGCATCGCCATTGAGCGTGCCTGCAAGCTCTTCGGCGCGGAAGCGGCGAATGTGCAGCCCCACTCCGGTTCCCAGGCGAACATGGCAGCCTACTTTGCACTCATCAACCCCGGCGACACCATTCTCGCCATGAGCCTCGACCACGGCGGACATCTGACGCACGGACATCGGATGAACTTCAGCGGTCAGCTCTACAATGTGGTGCCCTACGGGGTTTCCAAAGACACGGAAACCATTGGCTATGATGAAGTTCAGCGTCTTGCAACGGAACATCGTCCCGCGCTGATCGTCGCCGGGGCCAGCGCGTATCCGCGCACGATCGACTTTGCGGCGCTGCGCCGGATCGCCGATTCCGTCGGAGCCAAACTGATGGTCGACATGGCGCACATTGCCGGACTGGTTGCGGCCGGACTTCACCCCTCTCCGGTTCCCTACTGCGACATCGTCACCACCACCACGCACAAGACCCTGCGCGGCCCCCGCGGCGGACTCATTCTCTGCAAAGAGCAGTACATCAAAGCGGTCAATTCCAAGGTGTTCCCCGGCATTCAGGGCGGTCCTCTGATGCACGTGATCGCGGGAAAAGCGGTCTGCTTCGGCGAAGCGCTGAAACCGGAATTCAAAGAGTATCAGAAGCAGCTGGTCAAAAATGCGGCGGTGCTTGCCAAGGCGCTGGTCGACAAGGGCTTCCGGATCGTCTCCGGCGGAACGGACAACCATCTTATGCTCGTGGATCTCCGTCCGAAACACGCCACGGGAAAAGAGGTTGCCACCGCCCTTGACAAGGCTCTGATCACGGTCAACAAGAACATGATCCCGTTCGATCCGGAAAAACCGACCGTCACCAGCGGCATCCGAATCGGAACGCCGGCGGTCACCACCCGCGGCATGAAGGAACCGGAAATGCTCCGGATCGCCGATTTCATCAACCGCGCCGTCGAAAACAAGGAAAATGAGGAAGTCCTCGCACAAATCGCCGAAGAGGTCCGCGCCTTCACAAAGGCCTTCCCTCTTCCCCAGTTCTAACGCAGGAGAATCCGTATCATGATCGACATTAAATACATTCGCGAAAATCCCGATTTTGTCAAACAGAACTGCAAACTCAGAGGCAGCGACGCCGATGTGGATGCTATCGCCGCCCTGGACAAGGAACGGCGCGAAGTCACTCAGAAGGCCGAAACTCTGCGCTCCGAACGCAACCGTCTCAGCAAGGAGTGCCAGACCAATCCCGCCGCCCGCGACCAGGTCAAGGCGATGAAGGAAGAGCTCGCCGCGCTCGAAATCCGGGAAAAAGAACTCGGAGAGAAACTCGACGCCGCCCTCTCCTGGCTCCCGAACATTCTCGATCCGGAGGTCCCGATGGGCAAGGACGATACCGACAACAAGGAGATCCGCAAGGTCGGTGCCATCCCGAAATTCGATTTCAAAATCCGCGATCACGTCGAGCTGGGGGAATCCCTGGATATTCTCGACATCAAACGCGGGGCGAAAGTCGCCCAGTCCGGATTCTACTACTGGAAAGGCAAAGGCGCCCTTCTCTGCGACGCCCTTTACACCTGGGTCAAGGCCGAACTCATCAAGCGCGGCTTCCTCCCGATGATCACCCCCTGTCTCGCCAAGGAGCGCACGCTCTACGGGACCGGCTATCTGCCCTTCTTCGCCGATCAGACCTACAAGCTGGAACGCGAGGATCTCGCACTCATCGGAACCTCGGAACAGACGCTCGTCGGCTTCCATGCGGATGAAACCCTCGATGCGGAAAAGCTCCCGCTCTTCTACACGGCCTACTCTCCCTGCTTCCGCACGGAGGCGGGCAGCTATGGGAAGGCGAGCCGCGGCATCTTCCGCGTCCATCAGTTCCATAAAGTGGAACAGATCATCTTCTGCAAACCGGAGGATTCGGTCAACCAGCACAAGTTCGCGCTTGAAAACGAGGAGATGCTGCTGCAGAAACTGGGACTTCCTTATCATGTGGTCGATGTCTGCGTCGGCGACATGGGCGCTCCCGGATACCGGAAGTACGATATCGAAGCGTGGTATCCGAGCTTCAACGGATACCGCGAAGTGACGTCGAACACCAACCTGACGGAATTCCAGTCCCGCCGTCTGAACATCCGCTACAAGGGCAAGGACGGTTCCAAAGGCTACGTCCACACCATCAGCGCAACCGCGGCAACCGACCGCGTCGCCATCTGCATTCTGGAAAACTACCAGCAGGCGGACGGCTCCGTCGTCGTGCCGGAAGTGCTCCGTCCCTACACCGGTTTCGACAAGATCGAACCGCCGGCAAAATAATCGCTTCGAATTTCCGAACGCGAATAAAAAAATCCCCGGGTCCAATTGGAACCGGGGATTTTTTTTGGATCTTTCATTTCCGGAACCCGTCGGCTCCGGAAATGTCTCACAGGATCATTTTCCGCTGCGGATGCGGTCCACAAGCGCCATCAGACGCTTTCCGTATTCGACATAATTCTCAAAGGAAAGCTTTTCATTGACGTTCGCATCGGGATCGTGAAACACCTTGTTCATATGCGGTTCAATGGAGATTCCGCCGTCATATCCGGTTGCGAATGCGTCGGAGAGAATGCGTTCGACTTCGCCCCAGCCCTCGCCTGCAAAGGTGTAAACGGGCTGGTTTCCGTTCCATTTGGCATCCTTGATATGAATGTAGACGATGAACTCGCGAACATTTTTGTAGAACTCCCAGGAGCTCTGCTTCCGGTACGGCGCCTTGCCGCGGATATCGTCATTGAAAACGGGATTTCCGGTGTCGAACACCAGACGGAACGCGGGCGAGGAAGCCAGCTTGTCGCAAAGGCGCAGGGTGTGCTCATAGGAAAGCCCGCCCCAGTTCATGCAGTTCTCATGAACGCAAACGACGCCGGCGTCCTCCGCCATTTTCACAATGACCTGCAACCGTTTCACAACCTCGTCAAAGAACTCCATCGAACGGGGCTTGAGTTCCGCGGGAACCGCAAAGCTCATGATGCGGATCAGTTTGGTGCCGAGCTTCTGCATGCGCGGCAGAGCGACCCGCATCTCCTGATAGGATTTCTCCGGAGATTCCGTGATCGGATTTGCCCAGTTTGCCACCGCACTGCCGTAGCAGTTGAAATGGACGCCGGACTCCTCCAGTTTGCGCTGAACGATTTCGAATTCCTCATCCGAAATGGTTCCCAGATTTTTTCCGAACAGGGCACGGGTTTCGATATTGGTCCAGCCGAGTGCCTTCGTCGCTTCGATCTGACGGTCGAGATCGGCGGAGGCTTCATCTGCAAATCCGGTGAAATACATATCAGAACAGCTCCTGTGCAATGTAGTCATAGCTCATTTTGAGAGAATCGAAGGGGCAGCCCGGGCAGGTGTCCTCTTCCACGATGTACCAGAGGCATCCGGCCTCATCGGCAGCCTTGACGATCTTTTTCCATTCGAGATTGCCGTTTCCGATTTCCGTCATCATGGCCTGACCGTTGACGAAACCGGTATCCTTCATATGAAGGAGCGGGAGGCGTCCGGAGAGTTTTCTGCACCATGAGACCGGATTTGCGCCGCCCATCTGAACCCAGTGGGTGTCGGGCTCGCCTTTGAGGTTGTCGGCGCAGGAGGCGGAGTAGATGATGTCGAGCGCGGTTCTGCCGTTGAATTTGGCGAACTCGATATTGTGATTGTGGTAGCAGAGGGTGATTCCCGCCTCGCGGAGCTTTGCGCCGACCGCGTCAAGACGTTTTGCCAGCGCGACCCATTCCGCCTCGGTTTTCGGCGAGGTGTGCGGCCAGGGATAGGCGACATAGGAGCATTTGACGGTATGCAGTTTTTCGATCAGGGCATCGGTTTTGTTGAACAGATCCTCGCCGCCGTCATGGGAGGCGCAGCAGACCAGGCCTTCGCCGTCGAGAATCGCCGCAAGTTCCTTCGGGTCAATCGGGCCGAGTCCGGAAATCTGCACGGCGTCATAGCCGATTGCCTTGATTTTCTTCATGGATTCGGCGATGTCTTTCGGCGTTTTCGTGTATTCACGAATGGTGAAAAGCTGTGCCGCAAGATTTTTTTTGCTGATTTTCATACTGGATTCCTCTCTGTTTCCGAAATGCGTGTCGGGATGGCGACCCGCCATCCGTTTTTTTCCGGTTTTCGGTAATATAAACGTCCCGGCCGGAATTGAAAATGGAGAAAAGCATCATAAAAATAGATTTTCTGATTTTTTTTGAAAAAAAGAACCGCCGCCACATCCGGAAGGCATTGAAAAATTTCCGAACGACAATACAGTAAACCACATTCAAAACAAGGACGGATGCCGGAGGAAGAAGAGGGAAAGGAAAGGATTCGTTTTATGAAAATTGAAGAGATTGACCGCAACTTTAAAATTTCAACGGTCGGAGACCGCGAAATTGTCTATTTCAACGCGCTGGAGGCCCCGTTCCGTCTGGAGGGATTTCCATGGTATCCGCAGCATCACCGGCTCTACCGCCTCCCGGCCCGATTCACTTTGCAGCAGGTGAATCAGGGGGAGCTGGATCTCGCTCAGCATACCAGCGGAGGAGCCGTCCGCTTCCGGACCGACGCCCGGCAAATCGCCATCCGGGCCCGGCTGGTCTTTTCCTTCGATATGAACCACATGCCGCGCACGGGCAGCGCGGGATTCGACCTGTTTCGCGGAACCGGTCCGGAAAAGTTTCACATCGCCAGCGCCCAGCCGAGCCGGGATCAGGAACTTCTGGAAATGCTCCTCGTCGCGGACAACGACGCCGGCATGCAGGAATGGATGCTCAATCTTCCCCTTTACGGCGGAGTCGGCGCCCTGGAGATCGGCGTGAATCCGGGATCGCACCTTGAACTGCCCTTCCCCCATGCGATTCCGAACCCCATTCTCTTCTACGGATCATCGATCACGCAGGGCGGCTGCGCATCCCGGCCGGGAAACGCCTACACATCCATGCTCTGCCGGGAAGTCGACGCCGAACAGATCAATCTCGGTTTTTCCGGCTCCGCGCGCGGAGAATTTCCGCTGGCGGAAGCCATCGCCGATCTGGAACTCTCCGTTTTCGTCATGGATTACGACCACAACACGCCGAATCCGGAACATCTGAGAAAAACGCATGAGCCCTTCTTCCGGATCATCCGGGAAAAACAGCCGGAACTGCCGATCATCCTGATGTCCAAGTGCGATATCTGGGACTACAAGAACCGGAAAGACGATGAAGAACGGCGAAGCATCATCCGCGACACCTATGAACACGCGCTCGCCGCCGGAGACCGCAACGTCTATTTCATCGACGGGGAAACCCTCTTCGGCACCACCCGCAGAAGCTGGTGCACGGTCGACACCTGCCACCCGAACGATCTCGGATTTTTCCGCATGTTCGAACACACCCTGCCGGTTCTGGAGGAGGCACTCAAAAAATATCGCTGATTTTTTACGGATTCTTTTGAAAAATACGTCGGGATGTGTCATATTACTGGCGCATTTTTCCTGACACGTTTTTCCCGCCTTTCCGGGGAAGGCGAATCTGTCAACGATTCATCAAAGGAAGAAAAAAAAGATGTTCCCTTTTCAAGAATTCAGCCATTTTGTCATGGGGGATATGACCGTCTATTATCTGCAGGACGGCAGCCGACTCACCTTCACCCTGATTCCGACCGGAATGGAAAATCAGCTTCCGGAACACCGGCTCAGTCTCAAAGACACCGTGGCCTGCCGCGGGATCGCCAAGGTGTTCCAGTGCGATTTCCCGGCCTCCGTTCTCGAGGACATGACGCAGTTCAAGCTCGTGGGGGACGGCTATCCCAACCGCTTTGCGCCGGGCAACACCATGCGCGGCAGCGCCAGTCTCCAGGGTCTTGAATTCGAGGCGCAGAAGGAGCATGGAAATACCGTGGAAACCATTTTTTCGAACCGCCGCGGCATCCGGCTCGTTCATAGCGTCAAATACAGGAAGGGAACCGGATATCTTGAGATCAACACTTCGATCACAAACAACTCCGCCGAAACGGTCGAACTGGAAATGCTTGACAGCTTCTCCATCGGAATGCTCTCGCCCTTCCAGCCGGACGACGGACTCGACAAATACCGGATTCACCGTTTCCGCTCCTTCTGGAGCATGGAGGGAAGACACGAATCGACGGCGGTGGAGGATCTGGGACTGGAGATGTCCTGGTCGACCTACGGCATGCGCGTGCTGCGCTTCGGGCAGACCAGCTCCATGCCGGTGAAGGAGTTCTTCCCGATGATCGGATTTGAAGACACGGATGCCGGAGTTGTCTGGGGCGCGCAGCTTGCCGCAACCGGTCCCTGGAGACTCGAAGCAACCCGGTTCGCGGATCACCTCAACCTCTCCGGCGGACATCCCGACCGCGAACTCGGAAACTGGACGAAAAAGCTCCAACCGGGAGAAACATTCCGGGGTCCGGCTGCGATCGTCAGCTGCGTCAAAGGCGACATCCAGGATTTGATGACGCGCCTGACCGCATGGCCCATCGACAATGCTCTTTCCAACGTTCCGTCCGAAACGGATCTTCCGGTCATTTTCAATGAATGGTGCACCACATGGGGATGCCCCAGCCGGGAGAATCTGCTTCCGATTGCCAGAACTCTCAAGGGACACGGCATCCGCTACTTTGTTCTCGACGACGGCTGGTTCAAAAGCAAAAACTCGAAATACAACGGAATCGGCGACTGGATCGTTTCCGAGGAGAAATATCCGGGAGGTCTGAAAAAATTCACCGGAGAACTGCGCAAAATGGGATTCATTCCGGGAGTGTGGTTCGAATTTGAGAACTGTCTTCCGGGCTCGCATCTGCTGGAGGAGCGGCCGGAACTGCTCCTGACGCTGGATGACCGGATCTATCAGACGGAACGGAGATTCCTCGACTTCCGGAAGAAAGAGGTCTGGGACTACCTGGATGAGAAACTCATCCGCATGCTGAAGGAGAACGACTTCGGATATTTGAAGGTGGATTACAACGCCCCGATCGGGTTCGGAGCCGATACGGAAAACGGCAGTCCGGCGGAAGGACTCCGCGAACACCTGGAAGCGGTCGGCAGATACTACCGGCATCTTCGCAGGGAACTGCCGGAGCTGGTGATCGAAATCTGCTCCTCGGGAGGCCATCGTCTGACTCCGGAATGGATGCGGATCGGAAACATGGGAAGTTTTTCGGATGCGCATGAGGGAGAATCCATTCCGCTGATCGGAGCCTCCACGCAGCAGCTCATTCCGATGGAACGCAACCAGATCTGGGCGGTTCTCCGGGCGGAAAACGATGCGCAGCGTCTGTATTATTCGCTTGCCGCGGGATTTCTCGGCAGACTCTGCCTCTCCGGAGAGATCGACAAGCTGTCTCCCCGGCAGAAAAAAATCATGTTTGAAGCGGTCGATTTCTATCATCGGATCGCACCGCTGGTCAAATACGGCGTCTCGCGTCTGGAACGGAAGCTGACAAGCCGCTCCAGCAACTATCCGGCCGGATGGCAGATCCTCACAAGAAGCTGGAGAAAAGAGAAGATGCTGGTCATTCACGGGTTCCGGAACACGCCGGAACAGCTCAGCGTTTGCCTGAACGGAAACGCGGAGATCCTCGGAGTATTGAAAGAGGACACCATTGACGTCCGAATCGGAAACGGCAAGCTGCTTGTCAGCGGCCTGCGCGATTATTCGGGACTCGTCGTACTTGTCAGACAATAAGAGAATACAGAGACACGGTCAGAGCCGGAGAAAGGCGATCCCCTTCTCCGGACTCAAGTTCCCATAGAAGCTGTTCAACAAATCCCCGCACACAGAACTGTCATCGGTACACAATCGGAAGGATCCGTACAACGGATATTCACAAGGCAAACCAGCAAGGCAACAAGAGTGGAAGGCTATGATTGAATTGGATGCAAAAACACAGACTGTTCTGTGGATCGGAATCGGAGTGTACATTGCCGTGATGCTCGGCATCGGGTATCTCTCCGGACGCAAGGTAAAGGATATGAACGATTTTCTTGTCGCGGGCAGACGGCTGCCGCTCTGGATGGCAACCGCAACGCTGCTGGCGACCTGGTTCGGAGCAGGCTCCAGCATGGGAGTCGCGGCAACGGTCTATTCGGGGAATCTGCGGGATGTGATCGCCGATCCGTTCGCGGCCGCGGCCAGTCTGGTTCTCGCGGGAATCTTTATTGTGGGATTCCTGCGGAAAAGCAGCTGTCTGACGGTCACGGACATCATCCAGAAAAAATATGGCAAAGCCGCGGGAATTTACGCATCGTTCTGGATGATTCCGGTTTACGTCGGCTGGCTCGGAGCGCAGATGCTCGGACTGGGAACGATCCTTCATCTTCTGACGGGCATCAACATGCTTTACGGCACGCTGGTCGGGGCGCTGATCGTTCTGATCTACACGGCTTCCGGCGGAATGTGGGCCGTGACGCTGACGGATATTGTACAGGTTTCGCTGATTATTCTCGGACTGGTCATCATTGTCCCCGGAGCGGTGAAATTTGCCGGAGGATGGGAGGCGGTCTACACGAATCCCGCAGCGGATCTCTCCCTGCTGCCGGCTTCCGGAGGATGGGACAACACGGTCAACTACCTCGGCAACTGGATGATTATGGGACTGGGATGTATGGTCGGACAGGATCTGGTTCAGCGCTCCCTGGCCTCGCGCAATGAAACCATCGCGATCCGCAGTTCGATCTACTCGGGCATTCTCTACATGCTGATCGGCATGATTCCGATCACGATCGGACTGGCGGCGAAAATTGCATTTCCGGCCTGGGGAATCACGGAGGCGGCGTTCGGTTCCGATCTGGAGAATCAGGTGCTGCCGCGAATGGCGATTCAGGTTCTCGGGGGAATCCATCCGGTTCTTCTGACGATCTTTCTCAGTGCGCTGATTTCGGCGATCATGAGTTCCGCGGACAGTTCCCTTCTGGCGGCCTCGAGTCTGTTTTCCAACAACATTCTCCATCCGCTCTTTCCGAAACTGACGGAAAAGAAAATGCTTCTGATCATCCGTTTTGTCACGATCATGGTTCTGGTGATCGCGACGGTGCTGGCGCTGGAGGTCCGGAGCATCTATGCTCTGATGATCAACTGCTGGGCGTCGCAGCTGGTGATTGTTTTTCTTCCGGTGGTGACGGCGATCTATTGTCCGAAGGCGTCGGTCCGCTCGGCCTGGGCGGCGATGGGGACATCCACCGTGGTATGGACAGGCTACATGACCGCGGTGGCGTTTGGGATCCGGGGAGATTTTACGGATATCATGGGATCGGATCTATTCCAGTTCTCGCTGACCAACGGAGCGGTTTACGGTTTTGCCGCGGGAACGGCGGCGTTTCTGCTCTCCTACGCCTTTGATCTGGCCCCTCTCCGCGGCGGCACGGGCGCGGCGGAAGCGGCCCGTCTTCCTCTGACTTCCGCAAGGAACGAATAAGCGAAAAGACGTCTGAAAACGGGAACCGCACGGGAATTCTCTTTTCCTCGTCGGCGGTTCCCGGAAAACTCGCATGGAAATCGGGATTCGCCTCATTCCTCCGTTCCCCGAATGCAGCGGTTCAGAGTTCGCCATCCGCCGGAAATCGCCGCCCTGTTTTTCTCATCTCCAGAAGCATCTTCAAAGAGGGACAATGATCCCGGGAGCACAGGAACTTGAGGTTCAACTGCTCCGGATCTGATTTTTTCTCCGGAGCCAGACACGCATGTTACTCTTTTCACATTTTTTCCCGCTTCGCCCTCCCCTTCCGCAGTTGAAAGAGAACTCCGGAAGAAATACTGTACCGGAACATCAAACAGACGGAACAAAACGGAAAAAGGATCGAAAGATGGCGGCTTTCAAAGGATTCATGCACGGAATGGGCATCGGCGGATGGCTCACAAATTACAAACGCTTCAACGTTCTTCCTCCCGAACGACGCTTTCCGCTCTCCATCGGGGATTTTGAACATTTCGACACCTATATCACAAAACGCGACATCGACTCCATCGCCTCCCTCGGAATGGATCATATCCGTCTCGGCTTCGATCAGATCGTGCTGGAGGAGACTCCCGGCGTCTACCGGGAACGCATCTGGAAGCTCTTCGACGCCTTCATCGAATGGTGCGAAAGCGCCGGAGTCAACATCGTCCTGAATCTCCACAAGGCTGTCGGAAACTACTGCGACATTCCCGAACCGGTTTCCCTGATGGATTCCGGAGAACTGCAGGATCGTTTTCTGCATCTCTGGCTCGCATTCGAAGACCGCTACTCCGGCAAACCGCATATCGCATTCGAACTGCTCAATGAGGTCCGGAACATCGACCCCGCACTCTGGAACGCCCTCGCGGAACGCACCATCTCCGCGATCCGGAAGAAAAATCCATCCCGCCGGATCATCGTCGGCGGAACATGCTGGAACGCACCCGCGGCCCTCGCAAATCTGAAGATCTTCGACGATCCCGCCGTCATCTACACCTTCCACAACTACGCGCCCTTCGAGTTCACCCATCAGCGCGGGGTCCTGCAGCCGGACACGCTCTACTACAACCGGGAAATGCCTTATCCGGGCGACATTGAACGCTATCGCGATTACCAGCGCTATGTTCACGGCGCCGTCGATCCCTATCCCCGCTTCACGCGCATCGACAAGGAGTTCCTGCGCCATGAACTTCAGCCGGCCTTCGATTTCACCGCGCAGCATCCCGAAAAAATTCTCTGGTGCGGCGAATTCGGAACCATCCGCCATTGCAAACTGGAATACCGGGAAAACTATATGCGCGACATGATCTCCCTGCTGAAAGAACACGAAATTGCCTACTGCGTCTGGAACTATCTGAGCACCCCGAACGACGGCAACCGTTTCAGTCTCGTCGATGATGACAGCCGCCGGATTCTCAGTCCCGAACTGGCCCGAATCATCGCGGGGAACGCGGACTGACCGCGCTTTCCCCTTCCCCGGTTTTTCCCCTGATTTCCATTCCGATTTCCGGAAACGGAAAAGCCGGATTTCTCTCCCTCAGGAAAGAAATCCGGCTTTGAAAGAATCCGCCTGCGGATTGCGGATCAATACTTGCTGTCTGCGTAATCGACCCAGCCGCCCGCCTTGACCAGTTCAAAATCGAACTCGCCGACGGTAAACGGATAGACTTTCGTGACACTTCCGTTGGAGATCGTGAACGTCTTCTTCTCCGTGTCGGTTGTGCAGACGGCGTCCGTTCCGGCAAAGGTTTTGAAAATGTCGTCGATCTGCTCCTTCGGCAGAGAGATCGCCATCAGACCGCAGTTGAACATGTTCTGACGGAAAATACGGGCGAAATTTTCCGCGATCACAAGATTGATGTCGTTGTATTCCAGCACCCAGGGGGCGTGCTCGCGCGAGGAGCCGCAGCCGAAATTCGCGCGGGTCACAACAACGCTTTTCCCGGCAATGTCCTTTTTCGGATCGAATCCCGGAAGATTCAGATCCTCCAGACAGTAGGGCTTGAGCGCCTCCTTCGTGAGTTCGGTCAGGTATTTGGCCGGAATGATTTCATCGGTATTGATGTCGGAACGGTCGAGAAAAAGAATTTTACCACTGAAGTTTTTCATGTTGCAGTCCTTTCCAGATCAGCCTTTGTAGAGCGGGGAGTTTGTGACGAAACCGGCCAGTGCCGTGGCCGCCGCGCTGGCCGGACTCATCAGATGAACCATGCCGCCTTTGCCCATGCGTCCGTTGAAGTTGCGGTTGGTGGTCGATGCGCAGCTCTCACCGCTGGCAAGCACACCGTTGCTCATGCCGAGACATGCGCCGCAGGTCGGATTCGTCACGCAGAATCCGGCATCCATGAAAATCTGAATGATGCCTTCCGCCAGCGCCTGGCGATAGATCTTCGGCGTCGCGGGAGAAACAATCGCCCGCAGATTCGGACTGATCTTTTTGCCCTTCAGCACCTCCGCCGCGATCCGCAGATCCTCGATCCTGCCGTTTGTGCAGGAGCCGATATAGACCTGATCGATTCTGGTTCCGGTCATCTCCCGGATGGTCCGCACCTGATCGGGCTTGTAATTGACGGTCATCAGGGGTTCGAGTTTCGAGGCATCGAACTCGATGACACGGGCGTAGACCGCATCGGGATCCGGACGCCATCTGGAGTATTCGGCAAGCGCGGCCTCCCGGCTTGGGAACTCGTCCTTGATGAACTCCCAGAGATAGTCGACCGTCACACGGTCCGGATAGCAGATGCCGCAGGTGCCGCCGGCTTCAATCGCCATATTGCAGAGCGTCATGCGGGACTCCATGGACATGTCGTCGATGGTCGGCCCGGCAAATTCAATCACTTTGTCCGTCGCGCCGTTGACGGTGAGAAGCTGAATGAGCGCCAGAATCAGATCCTTGGCATAAACGCCGTCCGGCAGACGCCCGGTCACGTTGATCTTGATGGTTTCCGGAGAGCGCATCGTGCAGACGCCTTTCAGAATGCCGACTTCCAGATCCGTCGTTCCCACCCCCGCGGCAAAGGCTCCGAACGCGCCGTGGGTGCAGGTGTGGGAGTCGCCCATAATCACCGTGAATCCGGGGCGCACAAATCCCTTTTCCGGGAAAATCGCATGGCAGACTCCGTTTTCTCCAATGTCAAAGAAATCCTTGATTCCCTGCCGGCGCGCCCAGTCGCGCATGGTTTTGCCCTGTTCCGCCGTCTTGGAATCCTTCGCGGGAGTGACATGGTCGATGACCGCCTTGATCTTTGTCGGATCGAACACTCTGTCCTTGCCGCGTTTGACCAGATCGTTGATGGCGATCGGCGTCGTGATTTCATGACAGAACACACGGTCGAGCGAGAGCACATTGACTCCTTCGGTCGGCTGGTCGATCAGATGTGCGTCGAATATCTTCTGCGCAACGGTTTTTCCCATTTTTTACTCCTTGTTTGCGTTCATGAAACAGCAGTTGTCTTCAATCGGATAACATAGCACAAAAGCGTGAAAAATGCAACAGTTCCGCAAAATTTAATTCTTCCGATTTCTCCGATTTCCGCGCGTTTTTTTCCCGCATCCCGGAAAAAGAAATCTCCTGACGCGCTTGCATATTCTCCGATTGCATGTATCAGTATCCGGAACAACGCGGAGAATTCCAAATTGATGAACAGCGCCATTCGAACCGTTTTCCGACACCTGCTCCGCAGAATGATGGACGGAACCCTTCCACCCGGAACCTCTCTGCCTACGGAAACCGCGCTCGCCGGAGAGTTCGGAACAACCCGGATGAACGTCTTCCGGGCGCTGGAACAGCTGAAACAGCATGGTCTTGTCGTCCGCAGGAAACGCGCGGGAAGCGCCGTCGCGCCGCAGCCCGATCCGGAACGGATCCGTCAGCTGTATAATGAAAGCAGCAAGGTGGTCTACGCCCTGCTCTCGCGGAATCCGCGCGGAATTCACTGGAACCGGACCACCCTCACGGCTCTGGCCCAGACGCTGCGGAGCGCCGGTTATGAACTGCGCAGACTCCCCTTCCCCGCCGTCCCCTCCCGCCGCGACCTTCAGACCATTCTCGACCGGACCACCGACGACGGCGCCGCCGCACTCGTCATCTTCCCCGATACTGGTGATGAACCGCTTCTGCGCGCCAGCATTCCGCTTCTGCTGGCGGCGAAAACCCCGATCATGCTTCTCCACCGTTCCGATGAGCTCAACCGTCTTGACTTTGCCTCCTCGCTGGTCATCGACCATTTCAGCGACGGCATCCGGATGGGAACTCTTCTGCGCCGGAACGGAGTCAGGAAAGTGATCGCCCTCCGGAGGCCGGATCCGAAACCGGTCTGGTGCGCCCTCCGAACCGCGGGGCTCGCCACCGGACTGACCGGCGTGGAGGGCGATGCCGTTCCAATGGAGGAGTTTTTCATCGGCACCTCCACCCCGGACCCGCTGTTTGAAGCCATCCGCAGGGACCGCGGCAGGGAGCTCTTCTTCACCGCGCTGAACGACGAATACGCCGCGGAGTTTCTCCTCCAGGCCCGCGCACAGGGCCTCGCCGCAGGACGCGACTATCATCTTGCCGCGTTCGACGACAATCCGCGCTACCGCTCCCTCGGCATCTCCACCATGCAGGTGCCCCACAGACGCATCGGAGAGATCTTCGGACGCATGATCTGCGAAAACGCCTGGTACCGGCAGTACCCTCTTCATCTCTCCATCCGCGTCGAATCGCGCTTTCTCCAGCGTTCGAGCTGCCGGAAACTGCGGTGAGGCGTTCCGCCGCTTCCGGACCGATTATCCGGGGTGGAATCCGGAAAAAAAGCACATTTCCCTTTGATTTTTCCCGTTTTGTATTGTACATTTATAATGTTCATGAAACTTGAACTTTAAAACCGGGAATGAAGATCATGTCGATCACCGAAAAGCGAATTCTGAGAGCCGATCTATCCTGCGGCTTCCGCATGGAGGACAGCTGGGTCTGGTGCGGTTCCGTTCTCCAGGGGGACGACGGCTATCACATGTACGCCGCCAGATGGCCGAAACAGTATCCGATGTTTGTCGGCTACCTCTATCAATCCGAAATTGTGCATGCGTACTCGGAGAGCATGTGCGGCCCCTACCGCTTTGTGGAACGGGTTCTGCCGACCGGGAAAAATCCCGCCGCATGGGACGGCCGCATGGCACATAATCCGACTGTCGTGCGATACGGGAAACGGTGTCTTCTCTACTACATCGGGACGACCTACCGCGAGGACTCCCCCCGGATCATCGACCACGATCCCGTCCTGACCGACGCCATCTACAAACGCATCCGCATCGGGGCGGCCATCGCGGACTCTCCGGCGGGACCGTGGAACGTCCTGGATCATCCGATTCTGGAACCGCGTCCGGGGCACTGGGATCACCAGATCGTCACCAATCCGGCCCCCTGCGTTCTGCCGGACGGACGGATCTATCTTTACTATCGGAGCAACACGCCGGACGGACTGCGCATCGGTCTGGCGGTCGCCGACCGGCCCGAAGGCCCCTACCGCCGCATCCAGGACGATCCCGTTCTCAGCGGATTCGACGTGGAGGATCCCTTCGTCTGGCACAACGGCTCGGAATTCGAAATGCTCGCCAAGGATATGAAGGGAACCATCACCGGGGAACTTCATGCCGGAGCGCATTTCAAATCCGCGGACGGCATCCGCTGGGAACTGATCGGAAAGGCCTATTCCCGGACCCTGGAGGACGAACAGGGAAAACCGCTGCACCTCGGCTGTCTGGAACGGCCGCAGCTGCTGTTTGACGAACACCGGAAGCCCTGCTGTCTCTTTGCCGCGGCGGCGGACGGCCCCGGCGGATTTCATCACGCGCTTCACACCTGGAACATCGCCATTCCCCTGTAAGCGGAGAGAGAACGGAAACGCGTCGAAACGCCCCCGTTCCGCGAAAAAAACGGAAAAAATCGCGGAGACCGGGAACCTCCGCGCCTCCCGGCTTGTCTTTTCAGAAAAAACAGCAGAGATTTTTCCTTTGCGGAATGTTTTTCAACCATAAGGAATGACAAGATGACGAATCGCACCAAACAGTTTTTCATTCTGTTGACGGCCTCCGTCTGCGGAGGTCTGGCCGCCCTGCTTCTGGCACAGTTGTTCGCGCAGGACAGCCCCCGCGCGACAGCGGAGAAAGCGCGTCTTCCGAAGCCGCCGGAGCAGCGGCGCGTTTCCCCCGCCCTTCCCGCCTCCCTTCCCCTTTCCGGCGGAGCCGATGCGGAAACGCTTCAAACGCAATTTTCCGAAACGATCTCCCGCTCCATGCCGGCGGTGGTTCTGATTACCGCGCAGAAACGCATCGGAGTCGTCAGCCCCTATGCGAATCTGTACAACTTCGGACGGAGAAGAATTGACTACATGGAGATTCCTTCGGGCCAGGGCTCCGGATTCTTCATCCGGGAGAACGGTTACATTCTCACCAATCACCATGTGGTCCGCAATCAGGACTCCTTCTGGATCACCACGCATGAGGGGGAGGAGTATCCGGCAAAAGTGGTCGGAATTGATCCGCCCACCGACCTTGCGCTGCTGAAAATCGATGCGAAACGCAAATTTCCGGTTCTGGACTTCGCCAACGCCGATGATGTGCGGATCGGACACTGGGCCATCGCCATCGGCGCGCCGTTCAGTCTTTCGCGCACCGTGACCATCGGCATTGTCTCCAACACCCGCCGCAACGGAGTGGGCATGAATCTGCATGAAAGTTATGTTCAGACGGATGCCTCCATCAATCCCGGCAATTCCGGCGGTCCGCTTCTGAACATCCAGGGGAAGGTGATCGGAGTGAACGATTTCATTCTCTCGCCCTCCGGCGGGAACATCGGCCTGAGTTTCGCCATCTCCTCGGACATTGCCAGACAGGTCGCCACGGAACTCATCAATCACGGTCATGTGGAACGTCCGTGGCTGGGTGCGGTCCTCGCGCCGCTCAACCGGAACGCGAAAAAGAAGCTCGGAGTCGAACACGGCGTACTGATTTCCCAGCTTTTCCGGAACTCTCCGGCGGCAACGGCGCTGCGCCCGGGCGATGTGGTCCTGAAGGCAAACGGACGGGATATCGCCACTCCGTATGATCTTCAGGGTTGCATCTTCAGCCTTCTTCCCGGAGCAAAACTGAATCTGACGGTCCGGCGCGCGGGGAAGACCATCCCCATTGAACTGACCTTGACCAAATCGCCGCGCAACTGGTTCCGGAGCGGAATGAATTACGACGACGATTCCGTCTACGTCCGGCAGATGTAACAGGATCCTGTCCGCTTTCCGCCGCCGAGCCTCCCCGGAGAGAGGCCGCCGACGGCGTTTCTTTTATTCAACGGGCGTTGACCCGCTTCCAGACGGCGAGCGTCCGTTCGGCGAGAGCGGTCATGGTGACCTCCGTCTCGCCGATGAAATTCGGCTTGATCGTGTCGTTCAGCCGCTCCGCCAGACGGCTGGAAGAGTTGATGATTCCGACAATGGATCCGACGGTGGCCCCGTTGCAGTCGGTGTCCATCCCTCCCATGACCGCAAGGGCGCAGGAGCGGTCGAGATCCAGATTTCCGTACAGCAGCGCCATCAGAACGATCATCGCGTTGTTGACGGTATGAACGCGGTTCATGGTACGGTACCGGTCGTCGAGACGGTCCATGAACGACTCCCAGTCCCGGCACTGCCGCCTCCATTCGAGCGCCTCGTGAACGGCCTGCGCGAACTTGCAGCGCGCCGGAATCTCGGAAAGGCCGATCTCGATCAGGCGATACGGATCGTGTTCGACAAATGCGGCGGCAATGACCGCGGCAAAGAACATCTCTCCATAGATTCCGTTCCGGGTATGGGTCCAATGAGCGTCGCGCCAGGCGAATTCGGCGGCGAGCTCCGGATTGCCGGCACAGGCATAGGCCCAGCCGTCGGCGCGGATCTGGGCGCCGATCCACTCCCGGTAGGGATTGTTGAAGCGGCGGGTGAAGGCGGGCGTCACAACGGATGGTCTGTCCGCATGGCGGGGACCGCGCAGATTGTAGTTCAGAATCGCCTGCCGCTCCGCCGTGCAGATCGCGGAATAGGGAAGACGGGTGTTCCAGGTGTTGGCTATGTCGTACCACTGGAACTGCGGACCGAACGTTTCCAGAACCACCAGTCCCATCAGGGTGTAATGGATATCGTCGTCGGGTTCCATGAAGGCGATGTTTTCGCGAGTGGAGGCGCGACAGAATGCTTTTTCGGAATCATACGGCACGTAATCGGAAAGCTCCCAGGCGTTTTTGGAGACGAGATATTCCCGAATCCATCCGCGGGAGCGTCCCTCGACAGGCTTTCCGAGCGCGCAGCCCACGGAGCGTCCCCGCCAGGCGCCGTGAAACCGGTTCTTCAGCTCCTCTTCGGAAAGGGTCATCGGGCATCTTCGCGGGCCCTGCGAACGGAGTGCGCGGATCTCCTCCAGACCGTTCGGCTCCACCCAGTCATACCCCGGGACTCTGGGAAGCGCTTCCAGCTGTTTGTAAAATCCGGGAATGACGGAAGACCATGCGTCGGTCTCCGGATCAATCATCTCCAGTTTTTCCCGAAGCTCTTCGGGAATTTGAAATCCTTCATATTCCAGCTGCACCAGTTCATCCTTCAAGAGCTGAAGCGGCGTTGTCCATCCCGCGATCGGAATCATGGGAACCTCCTTTGTCTGTCCGGTTTACGTTTGGTCTTAATTATAGCAGAAAAAAAGGAGAAAATCTTCCTGAAAACCCCCTTTTTTCGAGCAAAAACAACCATTTCAACCGTTGAAAAAAAGAGGACGCGCCCTTGACATTTCGAAAAACGGGAATATAGTTAGCTTTCTAACTGTTTCAGAAAGTTTTCCGAAAAAATGAGAGTGGAACAATCGTTGCATTTCATGCTGCTGAAAGCGGAGGCCTCGCTGGCGAAAAAACTGTATCAGACGCTTCCCGGCCTGAACCTCTCGCCCGGCCAGCCGAAACTTCTGGACTATCTGTGCGAACACGACGGCTGCATTCAGAAAGAACTGGCCTCCGTCTGCGAGGTGGAATCGGCGACCATCACCCGCCTTCTGGCGCGGATGGAGGATGCGGGACTAGTCGAACGCCGTCCCTCCGCAACCGACCGCCGTTCGGTCAGTGTGTTTCTGACCGAGAAGGGCCGCCGGGCCGGGAAAATCGTACAGGAACAATTTGCGCGAATCGAAACCGGAGCCCTCGCGGAAATCGACGAGGAACACCGGAACCTTTTTCTGGAACTGCTCTGCAGAATCCATCAGAATCTCTCGCACCGGGACGCGAATCCCGGACGATGCCGCAAGGCTCATCATTAACAGAAAGGACCGATCCATCATGAAACCGTTGCTCATCGGCGGAAAAGAATTCAAATCCAGACTCTTCCTCGGAACGGGGAAATTCGCATCGAACGAAGAAATGAAGAAAGCGATTCTTGCCTCCGGAACGGAACTTGTCACGGTTGCCCTGCGCCGCGTCAGCACCCAGCCGGACAGCAAGGACGACAATCTCCTCGCAGCCATTCCCCCCCATGTGAAAGTCATGCTGAACACCAGCGGAGCGAGAACCGCGGAGGACGCCGTCAAAATCGCGAAAATCGCCCGGGCGGCCGGCTGTGACTGGATCAAACTTGAGATTCATCCCGATCCGAACTATCTGCTGCCGGATCCGATTGAGACGTTCAAAGCGGCGGAGGAGCTGGTCCGCATGGGCTTCACGGTTCTGCCGTACATCAATGCCGATCCGGTGCTGGCGAAACGTCTGGAAGATGTCGGGGTCGCGGCGGTCATGCCGCTGGGGTCCCCGATCGGAAGCAATCAGGGAATCAAAACGGAAGCGATGCTCCGGATCATCATCGAACAGTCGAATGTGCCGGTTGTGGTGGACGCCGGACTCGGACTGCCCTCCCATGCGGCACAGGCGATCGAACTGGGAGCGGACGCCATTCTGGTCAACAGCGCGATATCCGCCGCGGGAAATCCCTGCGCGATGGCGGAGGCCTTCGCTTCCGCGGTAGCCGCTTCGGAAAAAGCGATTCTGGCGGGCCCGGCGGCGGTGCTGGGAAATGCCAGCGCCTCCTCTCCGGCGGATCTCTTCAGCGAGGTGATCTGAAATGAAAATGCTCCCCTATTCCAAGTACACGGCGGAGGAACTGGATTCCTACATCAACAGCGTGACGCCGGAAAAAGTCAGGGCGTCGCTGCTTCGGCCGGAAGCGCAGTTTGTCGATTTTCTCCATTTCATCTCGCCTGCGGCGGCGGATCTCATTGCGGAGATGACGCCGTATGCGGCGGCAATCAAGCGGCGCTATTTCGGCAACACGATCCGCATGTTTGCTCCGCTTTACATTTCCAACTTCTGCATCAACAACTGCGTCTACTGCGGCTTCCGCAAATCGTTCCACTACGAACGCAGACGCCTCAGTTTCGACGAAGTGATGAACGAGGCGCGGATCATTCACGAGATGGGACACGACAGTCTGCTTCTGATTACCGGAGAGGATCCCAAAATCACCCCGGATTTCACGGCGGACTGCATCCGGGAACTCAAGCACAAGTTCGACTACATCAACATTGAATACTATCCGATGCGGGAACCCGACTACCGGAAACTCTTTGAGGCCGGATGCCACGGTCTGACCATTTTCCAGGAGACCTACGATCCCGAACTGTATCCGAGTCTTCATCCGTCGGGACCGAAAGCGGACTACAACTTCCGTCTGAACGCTCTGGCGGAGGGCGGCCGCGCCGGATTCTACAATCTCGGCATGGGAGCGCTTCTCGGACTGAATCCGAACTGGCGCATCGAAGCGATCAATCTCGCCATCCACGGCATGTGGATCCGGAAGAACTTCTGGAAGAGTCACATTCAGTTCTCCTTCCCCCGGATCACGCCGACCAAGTGGGGCTTCAATGTTCCGGCGCCGATCACGCAGGACAATCTGGAGCAGATGATCCTTGCCTTCCGGCTCTTCTTCCACGAGGCGGATCTGATTCTTTCCACAAGGGAAACGCTGGAATTCCGGCTGCACATGGCGGAAAGCTGTCTGAGCCATATGAGCGCGGCGTCGCAGGTCAATCCGGGCGGATATCAGGATCACCTCGACGGAAAGTCGCTCGGACAATTCAAGATGCACGACGAATCCTCCGTGGAAACGGTCGCCGCCGGCCTCCGCGCCCATGGTCTGGAACCCGTCTTCAAAGACTGGGATATGAGTTTCGCTGGATAAGCGTCTTTTGCGCCCGGCATTCCCGCAGCCGGGGGAGCGACAAACCGTCTTCCCGGAGAAAAAAACCTTCTCCGGGACTCCCCGGCCGTTTGAATTTTTTTCAAAGGCAATGTAGGGTACCATAGCTCCGGAAGCAGGAAGGAAACAGAATGCCGCAGTCACCGAAAACTCCCATGGAAACAGCCGTCATGCTGCTGACCAGACAGCCATTGTCCCGTCTGGCGCTCAAACGCAGACTTCACGACAAGGGCTTCTCCTGGAAGGATTCGGAGGAGACCGTCTCGGAATGCGAGCGATACGGCTACATCAATGACAAACTCATTGCCGAAGCCAGAGTCGCCCTGATGCGCGACCGCGGCGACGGAGCCAAAAAAATCAAGCTTCATCTCCGGCTCAAGGGCTTCGAAAAAGAGGTCATTGAAGAGGCATTCAAAACCGATGACCGAAACTCGGAACGAAACGAAATCTCCATTGCCGTCGCCCTTCTCCAGCGGAAAAAAAGCTCCTTCGACCGGGAGACGGACCCGATAAAGAAAAAGACCAGGGCCCTGCGGACCCTCGCGGCAAAAGGCTTCTCGGCCGGCGTCTCGTATGAGGCGATTGCGCGCGTTTTCGGCAGCAGCGAACCCGATTTCCCGGAAGACGACTCTCCATGAAACCGGTTTTTCCGTTCTCCAAAGCGATCTCATCCATTGCGGGAAGCATTCTGCTCCTTGGCGCGGCGTTTTTTCTTCCGGGCTGCTCCGGCGATTCGGCGAAAACGAAACCGGAATCCAGGGTTCTGCACACCTGTCTGAACAAGATTCTCACGACGCTGGATCCGGCACTGGCGGCGGACACCGCATGCCAGTACATGACGGCGGCGTTCTATGACACGTTGCTGCAATACTCTTACACGGCGCGGCCGTATCGGCTGGAGCCTTCGATGCTGGCGGAAATGCCGGAAATTGAAAACAATGCGACCGTCTTCCGCTGCCGTCTGCGCGATGATCTCTACTTCCAGGAGGGGGAGTGTTTCCGCTCCGGAACGAAGCAGGAACGGAAAATCACGTCAAAGGATGTCATCTTCTCGATTCTCCGTCTTGCGGACACCCGTCTGAAATCCAGCGGGTACTGGCTGATCCGGGGCAAGGTCCGGGGGATCGACGAGTTCCGAAGACGAACGGAAAACGCGTCACCGGAGGATCTCTCCGTCTACGATACGCCCTGCGAAGGACTGAAGATCATCGACGATCACCGCTTCACCATCACGCTCAACGCACCCGATCCCCGTTTTATCTATGCGCTGGCGATGCCCTATTTTTCCGTGGTGTCGCGCAAAGCCGTCGCCTGGTGGGGGGATCGGTTTTCCGACCATCCCGTCGGCTCGGGCCCCTACCGGCTGACCGCATGGAAAAAGGACTATCAGATCCGGATGAAACGCAATCCGGAATACCGCACGGAATATTTTGCCTCCGCCGCGCGGGAGGGCGACCGAAAACGCCGGCTGCCGCTGCTGGATGAAATTGTCTGCAGCTTCATCAAACAGCCGCTCGCCGGCTGGCTGCTGTTTCTTCAGGGAGAACTGGATTTCTATGTGCTGGATGGAGAAAACTTTGCGGCGGTTGTCAATGAAAAGCTCGAACTGGCGCCCTCGCTGGTCCAACGCGGCATCACGCTGGCGCGCACTCCGGAGTTTCAGACCAATTACATCGGGTTCAATTTCACCGATCCGCTTCTCGGGCGCAATGAGAATCTCCGGCGCGCCATCTCCCTGGCGTTCGACAAACAAAAACGCCTTCTGTTTTTCAGCGGACGGATCGAACCGGCCTACGGTCCCGTTCCTCCCGGAGCCGACGGATGGCTGGAACGGCCGGGAACCTTCGGAGAGAAAAATCTGCCGCTGGCAAGGAAATATCTGGAGCTTGCGGGGTATCCGGGCGGCCTGGATCCTTCGACGGGAAAACCGCTGGAGCTCACCTTCGATCAGGCGGGCAGCGACTCCTTCTACCGTCAGACCGCGGAGCTGCTGGCGATTGATCTTCAGGAGATCGGCATCCGCCTCCGTCCGGAATTCAACAACCGGGCGCGTTTTCTCCAGAAACTGGCACAGGGGCAGATGCAACTTTTCCGTCTCTCCTGGACCGGCGACTATCCAGATGCGGAAAACTTTCTCCAGCTCTTCTACGGTCCGAATGCCGGTTCCAGCAACCGGGTCTGCTGCTCCTTCCCCGAATTCGACCGGATGTACCGCGAAATCCGGACCATGCCCGACACCCCCGAACGGAAACAGAAATATGAACAGATGGCCCGCTGGATCACCGACCGCTGTCCGTGGATTTTTGAAAGCCATCCCGTCTCGTTTCTGGTCCGGCACAGCTGGCTGGAAAATTACCGTGCGCACGACTTTGCATTCAACCGCTGGAAATACCTCTCCGTCGATTCCGGGGACCGGATCCGGAAAAAGGCCTCCTTCAAGCCGCTCAGCATGAGGGAACTGCGGAAATAAATCGGATTTCTCCATTGAACCAGGAAGGAAGAAACTCAACATGTACGAAGAAAAACTGGAAACCATCAAAGAACGCATCCGGACCTCCCGGATGAGACCGGAACGGAAAACCGAGGTTCTTCATCTGCTGGATGAACTTGCCAGAGAGATCGAGGTCCTCCCCTCCACCTCCCGCGGCGAAGCGGACCGGCTCGTCGAAATTGCCAACCGCTCCACCCGGGCGGCTATCGACGATTCCGAAAACTATCCTCTCAAGGAGCTGGAAGCCTCCGTCAAGGAGTTTGAAATCCGTTATCCGAATCTGGTCCGCATTGTCAACCGCATCTGCATGATGTTCGCCAATCTCGGCGTCTGAGACCTCATCGGATTCCGATCGCGTCCCGCCGGAAACGGAAGCGGAGTTCCGTCTCCGCTCAACAGAAAACCGTCCCCGCAATGTTTGTTGCAGGGACGGTTTTTTTGTGCGGGAACACGGAAAGGTTTTCCGCATCCCGCCGGATGCAATCCCGAACTCAGCGAACCGCGTTGGCGGACATGTTGATGGAACGGGAGTAGAAGATCAGTCCGCTCTCGGAATACTGCGACGCGATGTTCAGCGTCTGAGAGGCCTTCAGATCCTTGCTCTTTTTCGTCAGGACCGGAAGCATGGACTCGACATTGACCGTATCCTGAAGCACGGCGATATTGCCCGGAGCCTCGGTGGAACCGGTCAGCAGAGGAATCGTGAACAGGTAGATTCCCCAGTTCTGCGCATTGATGTGCGCAACAGGCGTGCCGCTGTTGCTGATTTTTTCGCCGTTCAGATTCGGATTCTGGACGGCTTCAACACTGACGCAGCCGACAAAAAGCGAAGCGGCGGCGATCACAGAAGCGAAAAGCATAATCTTTTTCATTTTCATTATCCCTGAATTTAAATTCTCAAGTATGTTCACGGACTCAGCGGACCGCATTGCCGGAAACGGTATCCGTGCGCCAGTAGAAAATGTACGGGAACGGAATCGGAATGGTTGCGCTGTTGGAGGAGGAAACGAGGTCAATCGTGCGCGACGCTTTCATGCTTTTGCTCTTCTTCGTAACCATATTGGTCACAGCCGTGACATTGCAGGAATCCTCATTGAAGGCAATGGACCCCGGATTGGCAGCCGAACCGGTGAAAATCGGAATCCACAGCAGATAAAGACCGCTGGTGTAGCCGCTGACATGAGCGACTCCGGTTCCGGACGCTGTGATTTTCTGGCCGTTGAACGCATTGCTGGACTGCAAAGAGGAACAGCCCGTGAACAGTGCGGCGGCTCCGGCCATGACGAGCAGGAGCATGAGTTTCTTCTTCATTTTCCTTGACCTTTCTTTTGTTGTTTTTGCTTCATCCGGAAAAACCACCAACCACTGGTTTCTCCCGGGACAAGGCTTACTTGTAATATAGGACCTATCACGAAAAAAACAAGCATTCTTCCGAAAAACCCGCCTTTCCCCTTCGAAGAAAGAGTCGGATTCCACTTGAAATCAACCGGGCGGACCGCTATATTCCCCGTTCCGTCAACACAGGAAAAAAAGAATGAAAACCGACGACAAACGCCTTCCGCACCTGCTCGAACAGATCGTTCACCCTCTTCTTGAGTGGTACGACGCCAACGCCCGCATTCTCCCCTGGCGGGCCTCCCGCGACCCCTACCGGATCTGGATCTCGGAGATCATGCTTCAGCAGACCCGCGTCGAGACCGTCAGACCCTATTTTGAACGGTTTCTTGCGGAGCTTCCCACCATCCGGTTTCTTGCCGAGGTTCCGGAGGAGCGTCTGATGAAGCTCTGGGAAGGACTCGGTTATTACAGCCGGGCGCGCAACATGCAGAAAGCCGCACGCATCATTCTGGAACGGCACGGCGGAATCTTTCCCTCGGATCCGGATGAGATTCTGGCTCTTCCCGGCATCGGAGAATACACCGCGGGAGCAATCGCATCCATTGCGTTTCAACAGCCGGTGCCCGCGGTCGACGGAAATGTCCTCCGGGTGGCGGCGCGACTGATCGAAAGTCAGGAGGATCCCGCATCGCCGCGAGTCCGCGCAAACCTGGTCGCCGCTCTGAAGAAAATCTATCCGGAAGAGCGGTGCGGCGATTTCACGCAGAGTCTCATGGAGCTTGGCGCGACCGTCTGTCTGCCGAACGGAAAGCCGAAATGCGGCCAATGTCCGCTGGCGGAACTCTGTCTGGCAAAACGGAACAACCGGACGGACGAACTGCCCGTCAAGCCGCCCAAAAAACCGCGAAGAATCGAAAGGAAAACCGTGCTGCTGATCCTCTGCGGAGAAAAAACAGCCATCTGCCGCAGAAACAGCCGGGGACTCCTCGCGGGACTCTTTGAGTTTCCCAACCGCGAAGGCGATCTCTCCGTCGACGAGATCCGGCGGGAGCTGACCACAGCGCAGGAAATCCGTCCCTTTCTCCCGGCCCGTCACATTTTTTCCCATGTGGAGTGGGAGATGAAAAGCTATCGGATCCGCGTTCCCGAAGAGCTGCCGCAGTTCCAGTGGATCGGCCGCAGGGAACTTGCGGAAGAAATCACGCTTCCCACGGCCTTCCAGCCCTTCCGGAAAGCGCTTCTTGCCGAAGGACTTCCGGGGACGGAGAAATAAAAGACTCCGGGTCAGCTCAGCAGGCTTCCGCGATCCGGCGCATCGCTTCGACGATCCTGGAGATCTCGTTTTCCGGCGTGATGAAAGGCGGCATCGTGTAGAGCCAGGAGCCGAACGGACGAAGCCAGACCCCGGTTTCACGCACGATTCTCTGCACCGTATCCGGCGACGGCACCTTCCGCAGCGCCGCCACGCCGACCGCACCCAGCACGCGGATATCCGCCACGTTCGGCAGTTCCGCGAGCGTCTGAAGTTCCTGCTTCAGCTGCCGTTCGATGTTCCGGACGCAGCCGGCCCAGTCATACTCGCGGAACAGCTCCAGCGAAGCGCAGCCCGCGGCGCACGCCATCGGACTGGCCATGAAGGTGGGACCATGCAGAAAGACTCCGGGCGTTCCGGCGGAAATCACTTCCGCGACCTTTTCCGAGGCGACGACCGCCGCAAGCGTAATCGCCCCTCCCGTCAGTCCTTTTCCGACGCACATGATGTCCGGCACGATCTCCGGATATTCCAAAGCGAAGAACCTGCCGAGTCTTCCGAATCCGGTCGCCACTTCGTCGAGGATCAGAAGAATTCCCCGGTCGCTGCACGCCTTCCGCAGACAGCGCAGATATTCCGGATGATAAAAACGCATGGCATTGGCGCCCTGGAACACCGGCTCCAGAATCACTGCGGCGATTTCATGTCCATAGCGGTCGAGCAGTCCCTCCATCGGGACGAAATCGGCGGGATCCCATTCCTCTCCGAAGCGGCAGTGCGGCTGGGGCGCGAAATGGTGACGGGTGATGATTCCGCTGAACATGCGGTGCATTCCGTCGGGATCGCTGAGAGCCATCGCACCCGCGGTATCCCCGTGATATCCGCCTTTGACGCTGGCCAGACGGCAGCGCTCCGGAAAACCGGACGCCATCTGATATTGAATCGCCATCTTCGCCGCGCACTCCACGCTCACGGATCCGGAATCGGCAAAAAAGACCTTGTTCAAACCCGGAGGAGTCCGCTGGGTCAGCAGTTCGGCAAGACGAATGGCCGGTTCATGAGTAAACCCGGCAAACATCACCTGCGCCAGCTTTTCCGACTGGCGGCGGATCGCCTCCATGATCTTCGGATGGTTGTGTCCGTGACAGACGCACCACCAGCTTGAAACCCCGTCGATCAGCTCCGTTCCGTCCGCCAGACGGATGTGCGTTCCGGAGGCCGATTCCGCAAAATTCACCGGCGGCGGCTGCGTCATGGAAGCGTAAGGATGCCAGAGATGCCGGCGGTCAAAGGTCATCAGGTTCTTTTTTTCAGTCTCATCCATGGGCTCTCTCCTCCAGTTTCCTTGCTCTTTCATTCCCGGGGTCTGCTTCCCGGCGGTGCGCCGTGTATCCTTCCGGCTTTTTCCCTGATAATATACGCGAAGGAGAGACAAAATCAATCCCGGTTTTCCCGTTTCCCGTCCGACGAACTTCCGTTTGCGTTTCATCGAATTGAAAAAAGTTTCCTCTTTCCGATTGCATTTGCAGGATCCGCTGTTATATTATGTGCATAGGCACAAAAAAAAAAAAAACAGCAAAGAAACGATCAGGATGGGATTCCGGATCATGGCGAGAAGCAAAAAATGCAGAAGAATCTGTCTGGACGTGGCATGCAGCACCTTTCAGGCGCTCGGCAGGGAGGAGAAGACGCTTCTCGAACTGGACGAACTGGAAGCGATGCGTCTGGCGGACTACGAGAATATGGAACAGGAGAAGGCCGCGGACAAAATGAACGTTTCCCGCGGAACCTTCCAGCGGATTCTCTACTCCGCGCGCCGGAAAGTCGCCGACGCCCTTCTCAACGGACGCTCCATCCACATCGAATCCCGGGAACGGGAACGGACCTGCTGCACAACGGGACCGGTTTGCAGTCGCTGCTACTTTCCCAGGCGCGCCGCCGGAACCGAAACTCATATCAGAAAGGAAAATTGTATGAAAATCGCAGTCACCTGTGAAAACGACCAGGTCTATCAGCACTTCGGTCACACGCCGGAATTCGCGGTCTTTGAAATTGTCGACGGGAAAATCAACGGAATGCAGAAAGTTCCCACCGGCGATTCCGGACATGGCGCGCTGGCGGGCTTCCTGGCGGATCGCAATGTGGAACTTCTGCTCTGCGGCGGAATCGGCGGAGGCGCGCTGCAGGCGCTCGCAGAGGCGGGAATCGAGGTCATCGGCGGGGTAAGCGGCGATGTGGTCAACGCGGTCGGCGACTACCTGAAGGGCGTCCTGAAGCCCGATCCGAACTTCCGATGCAGCCATCACCATCACGAGGGAGGAGAAGAAGGACACAGCTGCCACTGCCATTCCCGCGAATAAAAAACCGTTTTCATTCCGGGGAGAGAGGCAGAGAGATTTGAGCGGGAGCCGTCAGGGAGAGAGCATTGAAGAAAATGACGGCTCCCGCCGTCTTATTCCAAGGCTCCGGCGATCGTCCGTTTCCCGCGTGACGAGTTCCCTGCCGGGAATCCCCGCACTCTTATTCCAAGCCTCCGGCAATCGCCAGACAGGCGATGTCCCCGATTCGCTCCCCGAGTCCGGCGGGAACGATCCGGCAGACGGAGCGCGTCAAAGGCAAAGCCTCCTCCCGGATCACCCGTTCCATCTCCTCCCGGAAAAGGCGTTCCGAGCGGGCGAAAACGCTGCCGATCACGATACATTCCGGATTCAGAAGATCCATCAGGATCGCCACGCCCTTTCCAAGATGACGGGCGGATTCCCGATAGATCTCCAGAGCCAGCGCATCCCCCCTCTCCGCGGCCTCGGCCACGAGCTTTGCATCCACCTGTTCCGGTTCCGGCGCCCAGGAGACGCTTCTTCCACACTGTGAAAGTTCCAGCAGACGCATCCGGGCCAGACGGGCAATGCCGCCTCCGCTGCAGAATCCCTCCATCGACCCGGCCTTGCCGTATCCGACCGGTCCGTAGGGTTCCAGACGGATATGACCGCACTCGCCGGCGTTGTCATTGGTGCCGGAATAGAGGCGTCCGTCCAGAATCAGTCCGGCGCCCATGCCGGTGCCGAATGTCAGGAAGATCATGTTTCGCGTCCCGCGTCCCGCGCCGTATTTCCACTCCGCGACGGCGCAGGCGTTGGCGTCGTTCTGAAGAAAGACGGGGACGGGAAAACGCCTTTTCAGCAGGTCCGCGACAGGCACATCGTCCCAGCCGGGCAGGTTCGGAGGAGAAAGGATCCGTCCGGACCGGCTGTCCAGCGGACTGCCGCAGCTGATGCCGATCCCGATCGGAGACTCCGGAGAAAAATGCCGTTCCCGAAGCAGAAGTTCCGCCTCGCGGCAAAAGCGGTCGATGCAGGCGGCGGGGCCTCCTGTTTCCGCGGTAGGAAAACGTGTCTTGCCGAGGATGTCGATGTCGCCGGAGGGGGTTTCTCTTCCCAGCACGGCGGCGCATTTGGTTCCTCCGATGTCAAATCCAAGCAGAAGACGATCCGATTTCATGGTCAGAAACTTTCCTGTTTTTATTTTTCTGTCAGTCCGGTCCGGTTGTTCAGGAGATCCGGCGGGTAATGTAGTTCCGGATGGCCGGGAATGCAATCGGCGTACCGAAAGATTCCGGTGGGATGGAGACGGGGGACGGAAGGTTGCGGAAATTCCATCGAAACAAGGAAAGGCGGAACCCCTCATGGGAGAGACTCCGGAGCTCCCCCGATTTCCCGGAAAAGGGGCGATCCGATTTTTTTCCGAAAAAGAGGCTCCGGAATTTCACTTTTCCCTTGTAATTACCCGGCAAGGGGATATAGTATTTTACAACAATTTTTTTCAGCAAACAACGGCAACTATCTATCTTTGTTGAGGTCATAATGGCAGAGAAATGTGGGCTGGAGCTTACGGGCGGAGAAAAGAACTCCGACTATATGTCCCGCTTGGAACACAGGGAATCCAACGCGAGAACATATTCAAGAAAATTCCCGTTTTCCCTGAAACGGGCAAAAGGGTGCCGAATTGAGGACGTGGAAGGCAACCGGTATCTGGACTTCCTTTGCGGAGCCGGTTCGCTCGCCCTGGGACACAACGATCCCGAAGTCAATGCGGCAATGATCGACATGCTGACATCCGAAGCGCCGCTGCATACGCTGGACCTGATGACGCCGGTCAAGGACCGCTTCATTCAGAGGCTGCTGAATCTGCTGCCGGGAGAACTGCGCGATCATTCCAGGATCCAGTTCTGCAGTCCCTCGGGAACGGATGCGGTGGATGCGGCGATCAAGCTGTGCAAAACCGCAACGGGGCGCTCCTCCATCGTTGCCTTTACGGGGGCCTATCACGGAATGGGTCACGGGGCGCTCTCCCTGACGGGCAATCTGAATGCGAAATCCAAAGTCAACGGGCTGATGCCCGATGCGCATTTCTTTCCGTATCCCTACTCCTACCGCTGTCCGTTCGGACTCGGAGGCGAGGCGGGAACCGATGCCGCATGCGCCTATTTCGAACGGGTCCTGAAGGATCCGGAAAGCGGAATCACAAAACCGGCGGCGGTCATTATTGAACCGATTCAGGGAGAAGGCGGAGTCATTCCCGCGCCGGTCAAGTTCCTTCAGACGGTCCGGCGGGTCACGCGCGAACTGGAGATCCCGATGATCGTCGACGAAATCCAGTGCGGATGCGGTCGTTCCGGGCGCTTCTTCGCCTTCGAATACGCCGACATTGTGCCGGATGTGGTGCTGATCTCCAAAGCCATCGGCGGTTCCCAGCCGCTTTCCGTGGTGGTGTATCATGAGAAACTTGATGTCTGGAAGCCGGGCGCCCATGCGGGAACCTTCCGCGGCAACCAGCTCGCCATGAGGGCGGGAATGGTGGTCATGGAACGGGTTGCAAAACCCGAATTCCTGAAAGAGGTCGCGGAAAAGGGAGAACTCATTGTCAGCCGTCTGAAGGCGCTGAAGGAAAAGGTTTCGATTATCGGGGACATCCGTGGAAAAGGACTGATGATCGGGTGCGAATTCGTGAATCCGAAAGCGACTCCCGATTCTCTGGGTGCGCTTCCGCCGGATGGCGACCTCGCAGCGCTGATCCAGCACAAGTGCTTCCTGAACAAGCTGGTGATCGAACGCGGAGGACGCAACGGCGCGGTGCTGCGCTGTCTGGTGGCCCTGAACGTGACACGGGAAGAAATCGAAGAGATGCTCTCGATTCTGGAGCGCGTGGTTCTTGAGGTCAATGCCGATGCCGTCCGCTGAACTGCTTCTGACCGACCGGAAGGCCGATCAGGAGGAATTCCGCCGGCAGATTCTTGCCGGGGTCGACGCGGTTCTGAAAGCGATGAACACGTCCAAAGCCTACGCGGGAATGCTGCCGCGCGATCTGGAGCGGTTCCTTCATGAGGAGGTGCTGCTTCCGGAACACGGACTGGGATTCGACGAAGTTCTCCGGCGCACGGAGGAGAAGATCCTGCCGAACATGCTTCATCCCTCCTCGCAGACCTATATGGCGCATCTGCACAGTCCGGTTCTGCTGGAAAGCATTGTGGCGGAATTGATTATTGCGGTATTCAACCAGTCGATGGATTCCTGGGACCAGTCTCCGGCGGCGACGGAGATTGAGGTGGATACGATCCGTCATCTCTGCCGTCTGTACGGATTCGGCGAGGAGGCGGATGGAGTCTTCACTTCCGGCGGATCGCAATCGAACCTGACGGCTCTTCTCTTGGCGCGCGACCGCTTCTGCCGGGAAAAACTGACCTGGGATGTGCAGAAACACGGTCTGCCGGAACAATATCGGAAACTGCGGCTTTACACGTCGGAAATCTCGCATTTCTCTATGGAGAAAAGCGCGCATCTTCTGGGACTTGGCTATGAGGCCGTGGTAAAAGTTCCGGTCGATGCGGCTCAGAAAATGGATGTCGGGGAACTGACTCGTCTTGTGGAGGAGGATGTTCGTCGCGGCAATCTTCCCTTCTGCGTCGTGGCGACGGAAGGAACAACGGATTACGGAAGCATTGATCCGGTTCCGGCCATTCGCAAGGTCTGTGACCGCTTCGGGATGCTTCTGCATGCGGATGCGGCCTATGGAAGCGGAGTCATTCTTTCCGGAAAGTATGCCGGCAGAGTGGCGGGGCTTTCGCTCTGTGACTCGCTGACGGTTGATTTCCATAAAATGTTCCTTCTTCCGATCAGCTGCAGTGCGATTCTTCTGAAGAATGGAAAGGACTTCCGCCCGCTCGAATATCATGCCGATTATCTGAACCGCGAGGAGGATGAGGAGGATGGATATACCAATCTGGTTGGCAAATCCATTCAGACGACCCGGAGGTTCGATGCGCTGAAGGTCTGGATCTCCTTCCAGGTTCGCGGAAAAGACGGATGGGACAAGCTCATTTCCAGCGGGATTGAAAATGCGGCCTATCTCCATGAACGACTCGTTGCTTCTCCGGATTTTGAAACGACGACTCTTCCGGAAATTACATCGGTGGTTTTCCGCGTCCGGGATACCGATGAAGTGAACAGAAAGATCCGGCGGGCGTTGATTCATCAATGCGGAATCGTCATCGGCCAGACCGTCTTTCAGGGACATGTCTGTCTGAAATGCACCCTTCTGAATCCGGAACTCACACATGAAACTCTGGACAAGCTCCTTGCTCAGATTCTCATTCTGCGGGATCAGGTGAAACAGTAAATTCCGTGTTGGCAATCATCCGGATTGGGGAGAAGGCTTTCTTTTACGGAAAAATGCAACGCATTTTTCTCGGGTCAAGGGCAGAGTGCCCTTGTCGCGGTCCAGCGGCGAGACGCTGGCCGTGCAGCGCACGGAACTTCTTCTTTCTATAAAAAATGCGAGGGACGAAAACCGCTTTGAAAAGCGGTTCTTCTCCCCTCGCGCTCCTCTCTTTCCCTAAACTTTTGACGCCTTTGCAACAATGCGCAAAGGCTCCCACTTCGTGTTGGCGATCATCCGGATTGGGGAGAAGGCTTTCTTTTACGGAAAAATGCGAGGAACGAAAACCGCTTTGAAAAGCGGTTCTTCTCCCCTCGCGCTCCCCTCTTTCCCTAAACTTTCGACGCCTTTGCAACAATACGCAAAGGCTCTCAGAGGAAACGTTCCATCGCGTTCCATGCAATATCGGCATAGAAACGATGTTCCCCATCCCCGATAACATGAACGCAGTTGTCTTCTTTTCCAGCGGCTTTATAGATCCGGCGCAGCCGTTCGAACTGACGATTCGCCGCGTCAATCGGAAATATCGGATCGAAACGACCATTGACAATGACCATCGGTTTCGGCGCGGCCAGACCGACCACATCCGCACTCTCGCCGTACAGCAGAAGCCCCGGCACAAAATTGCAGATGCAGTGATACATGGAACCGATGCTGTCATGAAATGAGGAGAAACTGCAGGACGGCATCACATGAGTAATCCGGTCAAGCAGCGCGCCGGCAAACATGGCGGTAGTGCCGCCTCCGGAATTTCCCATGATTCCCAGCACATGAAGATCCAGTTCCGGACGATTGGAAAGAAGATCAATGACCCGGTCCACATCGTAAATTCTTGCCGCAAGCATGGTTCGGTTGTACAGCAGCATGGCGGTGGAGGGTTCATAACAGGAAGGAGCACGTTCCGGAGAGGTCCCCCGTTCCCCCATGGCCCGCTGCTCCAGACAGACTGCGGCAAGACCACGCTTCATGCAGGCAATGGCGAAATCGCGGTCGCCTTCCGTTTTTTTCAGAGTGATCTCATCCATCCACTCCACAGCGATCGAATTGTGCATTCCGGTGGAGTGCCCCTGAAGACAGAGAAAGGTCCGATACGGTTTTTCAGCGTGTTTCGGAAGACACAGATATGCGAACGCCGTCTCTCCCGGTTCCGTCTCAAAGCGCAGTTTCTCGATGGTTCCGAGATCATTTTCCCGCATCCAGAGGGTTTCCGGAACAATCGGGCGCCGAGGCAGAGCAAGCCAGTGATTGAGTCCGAGTGTTTTCACAAGGGCGGGTTTTGCCGCTTTTTTCCACTCCTCGAAGGAGGAATACTGTTCAAAGGCGTAACGCGGTTCATCTGCAATCTGCTCCTGGGACGCAACCATGATTAGAGGAATCCTTTCGTTGATATGATCCGCGGACAATGACCGAACTCCGGCCGTTCGCGTTGAAAAATAATATAGGTGTGTTGGACAGGATTACAAATCCGTCCATTGGAAAGGAAGAGGAAATTCCATCATGCAATAGCCCGCATCGTCAGAAATGATTCATCCTCCTGCCGGGCGAATTATTCCAGAACCGGGAACATGTAACTTAAAGTGACTTAATCTGATTTTCTTTTTTTTCGTTGTTTCCCCGGTTGACGAAAATCAAGGTTTCGAATATAATAAAAGAAGGAAAATCAAAGGTGTACCGGAATCATGAGAGAAATGGAACAGAATCGGAATCACCCTTATGGTGAATTATCCCGTGCATTAGTCCGGGAGTTGCGGAAAGCAGTTGACGCAGGAGACTATCCCCCGGGAGGAAAACTGCCTTCCCATCGGCAGCTGGCGAGAGAGAGCGGAGTCAGTCAGGTTACCGCCCGAATGGCCGTTCTTCAGCTTGTCCGGGAAGGCCTCCTGGAGGTGCGCAAGAACTGCGGGACATACGTGCGGAACATCCCGCGAGGCAGTATTTCGGAACCCGTGGGAAGACCATCCCGCATCGGAGTGATCCTCTCCCCATGGGACACGGAAAACACACCCGCCTGGAACAGCAAAGGCAGTCTTTCCGAAATTCTCCGATACGTTTCCCGCAACGAGTGCCAGATCATGATTTTTTCCTATTCGCAATGGAGAAAATATGCGGAAAATGCCCCGGAAGAGCTGATCACTCGCAACAATCTGGACACCCTGGTCTGGTTCTATACCGGCCCGCACGAAGTCCGCTTCATTCTCGAACTGGAACGCCGCCGTTTCCGACAGCTGATTCTGAACCGCCGCACCTTCGGACTCCGAGCCTCCGCCATTCTTCTCGATGAGGAAGGTCTGGCGGAGGATATCCCACACCACTTGACTGAGCAGGAATGCGCCTCCCTGCTTGTCATCAGCGCCTCGACAGATATTCAACCTTACGCAGACCGGGTCGGCGCGCTGAAGAACCGGTTGGAAAAAGCAGGGCTCCTCCCCGAGGATTTTCTTCTGATCCTGCCTGAAGCAAGACCGGAGGGCAACTTTCCGGAATGGACCCGTCTTGTTCTGAAATCCGAACTGGAAAGAATCCGTCCCAAAGCCATCGTTGATTTTGCCGGATACATCAACTTCCTTTCGCAGTTCCCGGATTCCTTTTTCCGGACGATCGGAAATCCACGTTTCATCAGCACCGCGCCGCCAACCGCATGGACATGCCGTCGGGATTTTCATTACACATGCTATGACCCTGAACAACAGTCCGTCAACAAGGCAATCCGCCAGTTTTTTGAAAAAGGCTCTCCGGGCCGGACGGTCCGTCTGCCCTACATCCGGAAAGAAATATGAACAGAACATACAAATTCAAAATCAATACGGGAAAGGATGAACAAATGAAACAGAAATTCACATTGATAGAACTCCTTGTGGTTATTGCAGTGATAGCGATTCTCACATCACTGCTTCTGCCTGCTCTGGGGAAAGCCCGCGCCACAGCCAGAAAAATCGCCTGCATCTCCAACATGAAGCAGCTTGCACTCGGCTTTGAACTTTACAGTTCCAGTTACGACGACTTCATTCCCAAGCCCTTCGGTCCGGTTCCATGGGGAGGCAGCCGAAGCTGGCACAGCGTCGTCTATCCCCTCTTTCTTCCGCAGGTGAACGGCCAGGAGCTTGTCCACGATTTCGATGCAAAAGCGAAATTCTACTGTCCG
This sequence comes from uncultured Victivallales bacterium, assembly GCA_944390735.1. Classification (GTDB taxonomy): domain Bacteria; phylum Verrucomicrobiota; class Lentisphaeria; order Victivallales; family UBA1829; genus UBA1829. Next base: position 51,112 of record CALXRL010000093.1, read on the forward strand.
GCTCTCGACAATCTCAACGCCTACCAGAAACAGACCACATACAGCATGAACGGCTATATGGGAGACAATCAATGGTGGGGCGGCTCCACTCCCGCCAACACTTACGCAAAAAGAAACACCATCCGGAACGCCGCTATGGTTTTTCTCGTCGGAGAAAAGGGCACCAACGCCGACTGGGGATACACTATCGTAAAAAACGCTTTCAAAAATTTTGAAGCCAATCTGCTGAGTTCATCGGAAAGCGTTCTCAAGACCCGCATTGAACCGCGCCACTCCTACGGTGCCAACTTTCTCTATCTGGATGGACACGCCGGACACTCCACCCGCACGCAGATTCCCGCCTTCTCCGACATAGCCATCGGCCGTGATATTCCCCAGGCGAACTATTCCGGAACCTTCTACAACTGATCCTCCTAAAAAAATCAGGAACGACTCTTTTATGAAATCATTTCTTTTTTCTCTTCTGCTTTTAACCGGAGCCGCCGTGCTTTCGGCATCTCCACTTCTTCCGGAAGTCAGCGATTTCTCCTGGGATGCTCCGGGAATCCGGAAAAACGCCGAACGCGAACAGATTTGTCTGAACGGCTACTGGGCATTTCATCCTGTTGCCGGCACTCTGGATCCCGGAGCCAAAGCACCTGCGCGTTCCGAGACCGGCTGGGGATACGCCAAAGTTCCCTATCCCTGGGAGACCATGCGCCCGCTGAAGCTCCCCAAAAATGCACCGGGAAAAGCAAAATGGCATACGGCATGGTACCGTAGAACCATCCGGGTTCCGGAATTCCGGAAAGGAGTGCGCGTCTTTCTGGAAATCCAGCATATTCAAACACGCGGAACGGTTTATCTCGATGGAAAAGAGGCGGGAAAAATCGTATTCCCCGGCGGCTCCCTCGATCTCACACCGCTGATCCGGCCGGGTCAGAAACAGGAACTGACCATCCGGGTCTCGGCAGTTCCATCCTCCGCGGAAGAATATGTCATCATGGACATCAACAACATTTACAAAGTGGCATCCCGTATCCGGAACAAGGGAATCGTCGGAGACGTTTTTCTGAATCTGGTTCCGAATACCCGCATCGAACATACCCATTTCATCACCTCCGTGAAGGGAAAGCAGATCACCTTTCAGGTCATTCCGGAGAATCCCGCCCCGGAAAAGCGGTATACGATCGAAGCGGAAATCCGTGATTCCGCAGGAAAACCGGTAAAAACCTTCCGGAGCCCTGTATTCACCCGCCGGATGCTGAAACAGGGGGCCTGGACATTTTCCGCCCCATGGGCCGATCCGGACCTCTGGGACATCGACACTCCGCAAAACCTCTACACAGCCGTCCTGCGACTTTCCGAAAACGGTCTGATCGCCGATACAACCCTGCCGGAAAAATTCGGATTCCGCGAATTCACAATCCGGGGACGGGATTATCTCCTCAACGGCAAGCCGATTCATCTTCTGGCATACATTCCCGGAAACTACAGCTACTTCTGGGCATCGGACAAATCCAGCCGTCCGCTGGCGGAAATGACTCTGAAACGACTGAAAACAATGGGTTACAATTTTGCCATCAGCGAAAACTACAACTTCAACGAAGGCGCCACCGGCTACATCCGCGGTTTTTTTGAAGCCGCCGACAACGTCGGATTTCTGCACTCGTTCTCTCTTCCGCATCCGCGCGCGTTCCAGAGCGCTCTTGATACGGATCCCCGGAAACGCGGGGAATATCGGAAACTGGCCGAATACCTGATCCGTCTCTACTGGAACCATCCGTCCCTGGTCATGTTCGCCACGACCCACAACTGCACCGGCGCCTGGGGCGATCAGAATCCGACTCGTCTCGGCGGCGACTATGTCGCGGCAACGGCGAAGGACGAACGGGAACTCAAGGAGAAAAACCGCAGGAACGCCGAAGTCACACGGGATATTGTTCGGGAAATTGATCCGGTGCATCCGGTCTACGTGCACTCCTCCGGCAGTCTCTGCGGACAGTATACTCTGAACATGTACCTGAACTGGGCCCCCCTGCAGGAACGCAGCGACTGGCTGGAATATTACAGCAGACACGGGAAAATGCCGCTTGCCCTGGTGGAATGGGGACCTCCGCACAGCGCATCGTTTTCCAGTTTCCGCGGATGGGTCTGGAGCCGTCCCCATATTCAGACCGCCTGGGACGCCGAATATGTCTCAGCCTACTACGGCGACAAGGTCGGCGAGTGGACCCCTCAGCGACTCGAACTGCTGGACCGGATCATCCAGAACAACGGCAAACCGGTTCATTTCGGAAGATTCACCCTTTTTGAACGTTTCGATATCGTAAACCGCCTCCAGGGAGATTTTTTTGCGGACAACTATCGTTCCATGCGCGCTTGGGGTCTCTCCCTGATGCTTCCATGGGATTACGACTCCAACTATATCCGCGTTCCCGGCAACTGGAAATCCAAGGAATGGCCCGACCGTTACAAAAACCTCAATCGGCCGGGACTCGTCCCCGATTTCGTCGGTCACGACAAATATCCGCTGACCATCTATCCGGAAGCCTATCGTCTGAGTCATCTTGGAAAAGCCATTCAGAACTGGGGAGCCCCCCTGATCGGCTTCATCGGCGGAGAAAAGGTGTTCACGACCAAAGAACACATCTATCTGCCGGAAGAACGCATCCGGAAAACACTCGTGATCATCAACGACAAGCGGAAGGATCAGGAGTGCGCCTGGCAGCTGATGCTCAGAAGCCGTCCCGAAACAAAACGATCCGGCAAAGTCCGGATTTCGGCAGGGGAACGGGCCTTTCAGACCGTGGAGCTTTCCCTCCCCTCCGACCTGAAACGAGGATCTTTTGCGCTGGACGCGGAATTCCGTTTCTCCGACGGGACGCTTCGGAAGGACTCCTTTGCATTTCAGATTCTTCCCTCTTCCGCGGAATCGTCCGCCCGGGGACGCACCATCGCCGCCCTGTACGATCCGAAAGGGATGACGGAACCCCTGCTGAAACGATGGAATGTCCGATATCGGAAAGTCGGACTCCGGGAGAATCTGGCCCGATATCGGACACTCATCATCGGCCGGGAGGCGCTCTCCGCAAAAGGTCCCCTTCCGAATCTGAATGCGGTCCGCAATGGACAGCAGGTCCTGATCTTTGAGCAGCAGACGCCTGTTCTGGAACGTCTCGGCTTCCGAATCAACGAGATCGGGCTGCGAAAACTTTTTCTTCGCGATGCCGGGAATCCTCTGGTGAAGGGGATGGGGGAGGAACTCTTTTCCGACTGGCGCGGCGAATCCACTCTTCTGCCGCCGATGCTCGACTATAATGGATTCTTCTGTCCCCCCTGGAACTGGTGCGGATTCAAAACGCATCGGGTCTGGCGGTGCGGCAACCGGGGGACCGTCGCAGACGCGCTGATCGAAAAACCGACCATCGGAAACTTCCTGCCCATCCTTGACGGAGGATTCTGCCTGCAATACGCCCCTTTGCTGGAATACCGGGAGGGAAAAGGACGAATCCTTTTCTGTCAGCTCAATGTGACCGGAAGAACCGAAACGGAGCCCGCCGCCATGCAGGTGGTCGCAAACCTTCTGCAATCGCTCGAAAGCCCCCCCGTGAATGATTGCAAAACCTGGGACATTCTCGGAGGGAAAAGATTCCGGGAAGAGATCGCAAAACTTGGATTCCGCACTCCTGCGGCAAAGCGGAATGCGGAGGTTCTTGTGATCGGTCCCGGCGCGAAGAAGTATCCGGATCTCACCCCGATGGTTGAACGGGGGACAAAAGTTCTCTGCTTCGGACTCGGAGCCGATGAGCTGAATTCTCTCTTCCCGGGAAAAATCAAGGCTCGGGATCTGAAAAATCAGCCGTCGCGCCTTGCGGACCTGGACCATCCGGAGTTCGCAGGAATCTCCAATATGGACACCTACTTCCAAACCCGGCTCGACTATGCCGTCACCGGAAACGGAGCGGAACTGGACCGCATTGCAATCGGGAAAGGATCGGTTGTCATCTGCTCCGTAACGGCGGAGATGCTGGATTACCGCACGCTTTTTCATCTACGGACCTCCTTCCGCCGGAGAAGCAATCTGATGTCCCGACTGCTGAACAATGCGGGGATCCCGTCTCAAAGCGTTCTTCTGAAGCGTTTTACGGAATCCCCGTCCCCCAAGCCGTGGCTTGACAGCTTCTATGTGCAGGAACCGGTCGACGAGGATAATCCCTACCGCTATTACCACTGGTAATGCATCCAGGCAATCGGAAAAGTCCGGAACGCAGCGACATGCCTTCCGGACTTTTTGTATGACAAAAGAAAACGCGGTTTCAGATCTGATAGAGGAAATAACTCAGGATCGCGGAAGCAATCAGAACGTAAATCAGATTCAGCTTCCATTTCCATTCCACAAAAAGAACCAGGGCAAAAATCAGTCCGCCCTGCCAGCTGATGCCGAATGTCTGCCCAGACGTCCAGAGATTCCGAAGAGGCGCCGTGAAAACCGAGGTCTCGGCAAAGAAAATCACCGCCGCGGCAATCAGTCCGAGCGTCGCAGGGCGAATGCCGGAAAGAACCGCCTTCACAATCGCATTCTCCTTGAACACCTGAATGAAGTAGGCTATCAACGTCACAAGAATCAGCGACGGCGTCATCACACCAAGCGTCCCGACCACCCCTCCGATCGCTCCGCCGAACATCCCCCCGATATTCTGCACCCCGCACTGATATCCGACATAGGTCGCCGCATTCAGCCCCACCGGTCCCGGAGTCACCTGCGCAAGAGCGACAAAATTCGCAAACTGCGCATTCGTCATAAAGTGATAGTTGTTCACAAGCTCCGTCTGAAAAAGAGGAATCATCGCGTACCCTCCCCCGAATGTGAATGCACCGAGCTTCACAAACAGAAGATACATCTGAAGCAGTGTCATTTCCCCTTCTCCTCTTCTGCGCATGACGCAAGCGTTTTTTTCCGGAGCCTCCGGATCCCGGCAATCAGCACTCCCGCGAATGCCGAAGCGACAATCAATCCGACAGCATCCACATCAAACACCACCAGCAGCAGAAAACCGACAAGCGCTATAACAATCGGAATTGGTCCCTTCAGAATGCTTTTCGACATCTTGATTACGGAAAGCAGAATCAGCGCGGAAACGGCCGCCCGGACCCCTGTGAAAATATGATCGGCCGTCGCATTTCCCGACAGCTGAAACAGAAGCGCCGCAATCACCACAATCACCACCACCGGCGGAATCACCACTCCGAGGGATGCGACAAGCGCTCCCGCCAGCCCCGCCGTCCTCTGTCCGATCAGAATCGCCATGTTCACTGCGATAATCCCGGGCACCGACTGCACGATTGCCACCACATCCACCATATCGGATTCGCTCATCCAGTTTCGTTTTTCCACGAATTCCCGGTCCATCAGCGGCAGCATGGTCAGCCCTCCCCCGACCGATACCGCTGAAATCTTGAAGAAAACCTGGAACAAGGTCCACAGACGGTTTTCCCTGCCGTTCCTTTTCGCCGGATTTTTCATAACTCAGTCGTGCTCCACGGAGATGGTGTTTTCCGCGCTCCAGACCTCTCCGGGATTCAGCGGACAGAGTCCCGTCACCGAATCCGGAAGCGGCAGATTCGGGGAATCCGCCATCCAGCTCATGGGTTCGGCACAGAAGAAATCCTCCATGCCCTCCCGGTTCCACAGCGCGGTCTGCCCGAACTTTTCATCCCAGCGGTACACCACCTTCGTGCGGATAACGGGAAAATTCAGAATCGCTCCCCGGAAGGGTTTGCCGTCCAGAAGCGCCTCCACCACCGGACACTGCCGGGAGATCGGCTGACGGTTGATGATTTTTCCCCTTCGGAAATCGTCATATCCATTCCAGTTTGCCTTTTCCCCGGTGACGGCAAACCGTTTTTCATGATCGAATTTCCAGTAGAAGTCGGCCGTGGTCACGCGCACCGAGCTGGTGCGGTACGCTTCAGGGGACTTGTCGCCAAGGGGAAAACGGAATGTGGAATGAAATCCCGCTCCCAGCGGCATGGTCTCCGAACCGATGTTGGTCACCGTCAGACGCTGCAGAACCCGGTCCGGCAGAAACGTATACCGGAGATCCGCGCGGAATTCATGCGGAAATCCTTCGAACATTTCATTTGCCGCGTCATAGGTGTACGAGGTTTCCACCCAGGCCGTTCCGTTCTCCTCGCCGGAATCGGCCAGATGCCATTTCCGGTTCAGAACAACGCCGTGAATGTGATTGCCGAACCGGTTGTTCACCGGAAGATGATACTGCCGCCCGCGCCAGGAAAAGAGTCCCTTGTAAATGCAGTTCGGAGGGATCAGAACGGGAAAGCCGTAGACCTCCGGCTGGAATTTCAAATCCTCGATTGTCTCCGGCGAACGCAGCAGATTCAGTCCGCTCTTTTTCTCCGTCAGTTCCAGCAGGATGGAGCCAACGGAAAGGATCATCCGTCCTTTCCACTCGGGCGTTTCGATTTCAAGATAGGATTCCCCTTCGGCAGCAAACTCTTTTATCACGATTTTCCTCCTGTGTCAATTCCCTGATATTATATCATATCCCGAGCATTTTTCCAGAAAAAGAAAGCAAATAAGCGGGGATTTCCTTTCCGGCTCTTCGCCGTGTCTCCCATTTCCACACAGAAAAAGCCCCTGAAACGGGAGCAGCCGTTTCAGGGGCGTGGAATTTCACTCAGATGAGGAAATCCTCAGGAGATGAAGAGCATCTCGCGATATTTCGGCAGCGGCCAGAGTTCGTCGTCGACGTTCAGTTCGAGAGCATCCACATTGTGGCGCAGCGCCGCCATCGCCTTCACGACAGGCGCCTGATTGCCGGTCTTGAGCGCGTCCTCAAGATCCTTGCAGCAGGAATCCACATTGTCGAGGAGTCCGCCGATGGTCTCCGCCATGGCTTTTTTCGCCGCGACGCCCGCGGTAATTCCGGCATTCTTCTGATCCACAATGGATTTTGCCAGCTCCGCCAGCTGCTTGGAGGCGGCAGGCATAATCACGGTTCTTGCCAGACTCAGGGAAAGCTCGCCTTCGATCTTGATTTTCTTGGCGTACTCTTCCATGAAGATCTCGTAACGGGACTCCAGTTCCGCCTCGGTGAAGACGTTGAACCGGCCGAAGAGCGCCTTGCTCTTTTCGGAGACAAACGCTCCCAGAGCTTCCGGAGTGGAGGGGAAGTTCGGCAGACCGCGCTTTGCGGCCTCTTTTCTCCATGCCGTCGTGTAGCCGTCGCCGTTGAAGATCACGCGCTTGTGCTCCTTGATGATCTTCTGGAGCAGAAGTTGCAGTTTCTCGTTGAAGTTCTTCTTCGGGAACTTTTCGAGTTCATCGGCAATCTCCTCGAGCGATTCGGCCACGATGGTGTTGATCACAATGTTCGCTCCTGCGCAGGACTGGCTGGAACCGGGTGCGCGGAATTCGAACTTGTTTCCGGTAAAGGCAAACGGACTGGTTCTGTTGCGGTCGGTCGCATCGCGGGGCAGAGGCGGAAGCGTGTCGACGCCGATCTTCATGAGGCTTCCATGCTTGGAGGATTTGAGGCAGCCTTTCTCAATCTGCTCAATCACATCGGTCAGCTGTTCCCCGAGGAAGATGGAGATGATCGCCGGAGGAGCTTCGTTCGCACCGAGACGATGATCGTTTCCGGCTCCCGCGGTCGCCACGCGAAGCAGATCGGCATGGCGGTCGACCGCCTGAATCACCGCGCAGAGCGTGGTCAGGAAGATCGCATTCTGATGCGGATCGTTTCCGGGATTCAGAAGGTTGCGGTCGCCGTAGCTGACCGACCAGTTGTTGTGTTTGCCGGAACCGTTGATGCCCGCAAAGGGTTTTTCATGCAGCAGACAGACGAAGCCGTGTTCCTCGGCCTTCTGCTTGAGGATCTCCATCACAAGCATGTTGTGGTCGCAGGCGAGATTGAGCTCTTCGAAGAGCGGAGCAAGCTCGTACTGGGCCGGAGCCACCTCGTTGTGTCTGGTCTTGGCGGGAATGCCGAGTCTCCAGAGTTCCTGTTCCACATCGCTCATGAAGTTCAGAACACGGTGCTTGATCGTGCCGAAGTAATGATCTTCCAGCTGCTGATGCTTCGGAGGAGGTGCGCCGAAAAGGGTGCGCCCGGTTTGCACAAGATCGGGACGGGCAAAATAGAAGTTCTTGTCCACCAGGAAATATTCCTGTTCAGGCCCGAGGGTGACTTTCGGCATCAGTCCGCCGTTCTCGCCGAAGCATTTCAGGAGTCTCTTGACCGCCTTGGCAAGCGCCTGAGTCGATTTCAGGAGCGGAGTTTTCTTGTCGAGCGCTTCGCCCGTATAGGAGCAGAACGCCGTCGGGATGCAGAGCGTGGCTCCGTTCTGATGCCGTTTGATGAACGCCGGGCTGGAAGGATCCCACGCCGTGTATCCACGAGCTTCAAATGTGGCGCGCAGTCCTCCGGAGGGGAAGCTGGAGGCGTCCGGTTCGCCGACAATCAGGTTCTTTCCGGAAAAGACGGAAATGGCTTTGCCCGATCCATCCGGCTCCAGGAAGGCATCATGCTTTTCCGCGGTGGCTCCGGTCAGCGGCTGGAACCAGTGGGTGTAGTGCGTGGCTCCTTTTTCAATGGCCCATTGCTTCATGGCGTTGGCCACGTCATCCGCAATGGAAGCATCCAGCGGAGAGCCTTCGGTAATCGTTTTGTACAGGGTCTTGAAGACGGGTTTGGGAAGCCGTTCGCGCATGCACTCAATACTGAACACATCGCTTCCGTAATCGCCGAGTTCAAATTTCGGATTCCCGATCGTTTCCTTCCGGGCGGCCACACGTTCAATCGCGTCAATTCTTGTTCTGTTCATGATTCCCAATCTCCTGATTTCGTTTTCAAAACGCACAGTTCTTAACGGATTACCGGCAAATAAGCAGATCCGATGCCAAAGTTTTTATTTCCGCCAGGTTTCCCTCAGAAAAATGTTCCCCAGCCTCTTTTTTCTCCGAATTCCATAATATAACCGCTTTTCGGAAAAATAACAGAGCAGATTTCAAATATTCATACTGTTACATTTTTGTAATATTCCCGGAATTTTCAATACAAAAATGTAACTTCTCCTTAAAGAAAACACTCCGAAAAAAAAGGAAATCAATGAAAGAGAGGAAGAAAATGGCAGAAAAAGGGTTCTTTTTCAATAAATTACAAAATTATCATATCCCGATGCACGCCATCTCCTGTCATGTTTCAAAAAATTGGCATGAAACTTGTTAGAATGAGTCACAGCAACGGACGAAACAAACAGGGAGGCCTGAACTATGGCAAGACAATCGTTTCAAGGACGCCCCGAGCCGCAAAACGGCCGGGGATTGTACAACTTTCAAAATGAACACGACGCCTGCGGCGTGGGACTCGTGGCGGATCTTGACAACCGCCGCTCCCACCGCATCGTCGAAATGGGCGTGGAGGCCCTGCGGCGCCTGATGCACCGCGGTGCCACCGGATACGATCCGGAAACCGGTGACGGAGCCGGCATCCTCACTCACATTCCGGATGAACTTTTCCGCTCGGAGAAAAAATTGGCGGCGGTTCTGCCTCCGCCGGGGGAATATGCTGTCGGCATGCTGTTTCTTCCGGAAAACAGCAAAGAGCGGAAACTCGCGGAAAATCTGCTGGAATCCACCTTCCGCGACGAGGGATTGACCATCCTCGCCTGGAGAGAGGTCCCCACCGATCCTTCCAGCATCGGAAAAGCGGCCAGAGCCACCATGCCGGTGATCCGTCAGATTTTCGTCTCGGGGAAAAAGGACAACGCCGAATTCGAACGGCAGCTGTATGTGGCGCGCAAGGTGTACGAAAAAAAGGTTGCCGCGCTGGAGTTCCAGGGAGGACGGCCTTACGTGGTCAGTCTCTCCTCCCGCTCGATTGTCTATAAAGGACTGCTCCTTGCCACTCAGATTGCGAAATTCTATCCCGATCTGGCCGACGAAAAATACCGCAGCGCCCTTGCGATCGTCCATCAGCGGTACAGCACGAACACGTTTCCGACCTGGCCGCTGGCGCATCCGTTCCGCTGTCTGGCGCACAACGGGGAGATCAACACCATCCGCGGCAATCTCAATCATATGAAGGCGCGCGAACCGGAACTGGAATCGCCCCTGTTCGGCGATGACATCAAAAAACTTCTTCCGATTATTCCGGACGGCCAGAGCGATTCCGCCTCTCTCGACAACGCGCTGGAACTGCTGGTGGAAGCCGGCCGCAGTCTTCCTCACGCGATGCTGATGCTGGTGCCTCAGGCGTGGGGCAAGGATTATCACATCGGACACGACGTGCGCGGATTCTTTGAATATCACTCCGCGCTGATGGAACCGTGGGACGGACCTGCCGCCATCGCCTTTTCCGACGGGATCAACGCCGGAGCCATGCTCGACCGCTCGGGCCTTCGCCCCGCGCGTTACACGATCTCCGCGGACCGGACCTTTGTTCTCGCCTCCGAAACCGGGGTGCTGGACATCGCTCCCGGCGCGGTGGTCACGCACGGAAGACTCGGTCCCGGACAGATGATCTATCTGGATCTGGAGAACAAACGCGTCCGCTACGATGCGGAGATCAAATCCCAGGTTGCGCGTCGCCAGCCGTACCGCCGCTGGGTCGAGGAAAACCGGATCACCATCAACGGCTTCCTCGATCAGGCGACCCCGGCGACCGTCGGATGCGACCTCACACGCCGTCAGAAACTTTTCGGCTACACCCGCGAGGATCTCGACATTCTGATCTCGGCCATGGCCCAGAAAGGTCAGGAACCCACCGGATCCATGGGCAACGATGCCGCGCTGGCGGTTCTTTCCGAAAAACCACAGAATCTCTACAATTACTTCAAACAGCTCTTTGCGCAGGTGACCAATCCGCCGATCGACCCGATCCGCGAAGCCTCCGTGATGACCCTCATGACCTACATCGGAAACCACGGAAACATTCTCACGGAATCACCGAAACATGCGCACCTGGTGAAGATGCAGCAGCCGATTCTCTCCGACGAGGATCTCGGTCGTCTCCGGGCGTTGAACCTTCCCGATTTCCAGACGGAGACCATTTCCATCGCCTACCGTCCTGAAAGCGGACTGGAAGCGGCGCTGGAGCAGGTCTGCACCGAGGCGGAATCCGCGGTCCGCTCCGGTCGGAACGTCCTGATTCTCAGCGACCGGAACCTCTCCGACGAGGAAATTCCGATTCCATCGCTTCTGGCGGCCTCGGCTGTGAACCGCAGACTTCTTGCGGCAGGCATCCGCAGCGGCTCCGGAATCATTCTGGAGACCGGAGAGGCGCGTGAAGTCATGCACTTCGCCCTGCTTCTCGGCTTCGGAGCGACAGCGGTCAATCCCTATCTTGCTCTGGAAACGGTCTCGGAACTGGTCAAGGAGGGCAAGGTCACGGTTCCGCCGGCAACGGCGACCGGAAATTACATCCACGCGATCTGCAAAGGACTTCTGAAGATCATGTCCAAGCAGGGCATTTCCACGCTGAGAAGTTTCCGCAGCGCCCAGCTGTTCGAGGCGGTCGGACTGAGCAGAACGCTGATCGACCGCTACTTCTCCGGCACCGCATCCCGCGTCGGCGGCATCGGCCTGGAGGAGATTGCCAAAGAGGCCGAACTCCGCTGCGCCATCGCCCGGGGCGACACCTACGGAAAGCCCTATCTGCTCGCCTCCGGCGGACAATACAAATTCCGGCGCGACGGCGAAAGCCATCTGTGGACACCGGAAACCATCACCCTTCTCCAGCAGGCGGTCCGGAATTCCGACTACTCGAAATTCAAGGCCTACACCCGCGAGATCAACGAACGTCAGAAAGGCATCTGCACCCTGCGCGGACTCTTCAAATTCCGCAAAACCGAACCGATTCCGCTGGAAGAGGTCGAGAGCGCGGCGTCGATTGTCAAGCGCTTTGTCACGGGGGCGATGTCCTACGGTTCAATCAGTCCCGAGGCCCATACCACCATCGCCAAAGCCATGAATGAACTCGGCGGAATGAGCAACTCCGGCGAAGGCGGAGAGGACCCCGCACGCTATGTGACCAAACCCGGCGAAATCAGTCTCTGCAGCGCCATCAAACAGGTTGCCAGCGGCCGCTTCGGCGTGACCGCGGAATATCTGGCCAACGCCAAGGAGCTTCAAATCAAGATTGCCCAGGGTGCGAAACCCGGCGAAGGCGGTCAGCTCCCCGGCCACAAGGTCAACGATCTGGTCGCCCGGGTCCGGCATTCGACGCCCGGCGTCACGCTGATCTCGCCGCCGCCGCACCATGACATCTACTCGATCGAAGACCTGGCTCAGCTGATCTACGACCTGCGCAATGCCAATCCGAAGGCCCGTGTTTCGGTCAAACTGGTTTCGGAACTCGGAGTCGGCACCGTTGCGGCCGGAGTCGCCAAGGCGCATGCCGACGTGGTTCTCATCAGCGGACATGACGGAGGCACCGGCGCCAGCCCGCTCTCCAGCATCAAACACGCGGGACTCCCATGGGAAATCGGACTGGCCGAGACCCAGCAGACCCTGCGTCTGAACAAACTGCGCGACCGGATCCGCGTCCAGGTCGACGGACAACTCAAAACCGGACGCGATGTCGTCATCGGCGCCCTGATGGGTGCGGAAGAGTTCGGCTTCGCCACGACAATCCTCGTTTCCATGGGATGCGTCATGATGCGCAAATGCCATGACAATACCTGTCCGGTCGGAATCGCGACCCAGGATCCGGAACTGCGCAAACTCTTTGCCGGAAAACCGGAACATGTGAAGAACTTCCTGATGTTCATCGCGGAAGAGGCGCGTGAAGTGCTCGCCCAGCTGGGACTGCACTCCATTGAGGAAGCCGTCGGCAGAATCGATCTTCTGGATACCGCGGAGGCCCTGAAGTTCTGGAAGACCCGGAATCTCGACTTCAGCGCCATCTTCGCCGAGACGGCGCCGCCGGATGCGCCCAGAAAGTCGGCCATTCCTCAGGAACGGCCCGCCGCATTCGATGAGGAAAAACTCCTTCCGCGTCTTAAAAACGCGATCGAGAAAGGCGAAAAGGCCCTTCTGACGCTTCCGCTTCGCAACAAGGACAGAAGCGTGGGAACCCGCCTGAGCTACTACATCGCCTCGCGCTACGGACACAAAGGCCTTCCGGAAGACACCATCCGGATCGAATTCGACGGATGCGCCGGACAGAGCTTCGGAGCCTTCCTCGCCTCCGGTGTCACACTGACGCTGAAAGGGGAAGCCAACGATTATGTCGGCAAAGGTCTCTCCGGAGGAAAAATCGTGGTCATGCCGCCGCCGGACAGCCGGTTTGTTCCGGAAGAGAACATCATTGTCGGCAACGTGATCGGCTACGGCGCAACCGCGGGAAAAATGTTCATCAACGGACTCGCCGGAGAACGCTTCGCCATCCGCAACAGCGGAATGACCGCCGTGGTGGAGGGAACCGGCGATCACACCTGCGAATACATGACCGGCGGCACCGTCATCGTCCTCGGCGCCACCGGAATCAACTTCGCGGCCGGCATGACCGGCGGAATCGCCTATGTCCTGGATGAAACAGGAGACTTTGACCTGCGCTGCAATCTGGCGACGGTCGACCTGGAATCCGTTCTCAAAGGCTCCGACGACGAGGAACTGCTCCTCTCGGTAATCAAAGAGCATCTCGCCGCAACCGGCAGCCCGAAAGCCGGAAAAATCCTCAGGAACTGGGACGATATGATCCCGAAATTTGTGAAGGTCTTCCCCGTCGAATACCGGCAGGCGCTCGGCAGAATGAGCAAGGAAGACATTGAAGCGGTCAACCGCACAACTCACAGCAACTGATTGCGGAAAAGGAGGCTATCCCATGGGAGCAAACATGAAACGCGCATTTCTCGACGTCAAACGTCAAGCGCATTCTTATAGACCGATCGAAGAGAGAATCCGGGACTTCAACGAGGTCGAAGTCCCTCCGGCACCCGATGTGCTGAAGATCCAGGCGGAACGCTGCATGGACTGCGGAATTCCGTTCTGCCACGGATGCGGATGCCCGCTGGAAAATCAGATTCCCGAAATCAACGCAGCCGTGGCCGCCGGCCGTCTCGCCGATGCGTGGGATCTGCTTGCCTCGACCAGCAACTTTCCGGAGTTCACCTCCCGCGTCTGTCCCGCACTCTGCGAGGCGTCATGCACGGCGGGACAGCATCTCGACCCGGTCACAATCCGGCAGATCGAACGCTATACCGTGGACGCGGCATTCGAGCAGGGTCTCGTCAAAATCCGCCGCGTGACGAAGCGGTCCGGCAAATCGGTTGCCGTGGTCGGCGCGGGCCCCGCGGGTCTCGCCGCGGCGGATATTCTCAATCAGCACGGACACAAGGTGACGGTCTTCGAACGCGATCGTTTCCCCGGCGGTCTTCTCCGCTACGGAATCCCCGATTTCAAGCTCGACAAAGGGGTCATCGAACGGAGAATCAAACTGCTCGAGGCGGAAGGAGTCGTGTTTGAAACCGGCGTCAACATCGGCATCGACATCTCCTGCGACTATCTCAAACGGAAATTCGACGCCATCGTCATCGCCACCGGAACCCGCGCTCCGCGCGACCTCAACGTCCCCGGACGGGAACTCAAAGGAATTCTGCCGGCAACCGTTTTCCTGGCAAAACAGAACCGACTTGTCTCCGGCGAGGATTCCGGCGAACATCCCTTCACGGCAAAAGGAAAAAAAGTGCTCGTAATCGGCGGCGGCGATACCGGATCCGACTGCGTCGGAACCTCCATTCGTCAGGGGGCGAAATCCGTCACGCAGATCGAAATCATGCCGAAGCCGCCAGAAACGCGCTCCGTCAACACCCCCTGGCCCGCATGGCCCTACATGCTGCGCACCTCCTCCAGCCATCTGGAAGGATGCGACCGCCGCTGGAACATCTCCACCAAGGCCTTCCAGGGGAAAAACGGATCCGTCCAGCGCGTCTGCTGCACCGAGATCGAATGGGAACTCTCCCCGCAGGGGAAACCCCTGAAATTCACGGAAAAGGGCGAACCCTTTGAACTCGAAGCCGATCTCGTTCTTCTGGCTATGGGATTCACCGGAATTCCGAAAGAGGATCCTTATCCGGCTCAGCTCGGACTGAACCTCGAACGCAATCTCATCAAGGCCGGATGCGACGGCATCACCGATGTCAGCGGCGTCTTTGCCGCGGGCGATGTCAAATCCGGGCCCTCGCTGGTGGTACGGGCTATCGCCTCCGGAGCAAAGGTCGCGCAAAGTGTGAATGCGTTCCTCAACAAAAAATAAAATGTGGATGGCGAAGATTTGCCGGTCCGTTGCAAACAGGCTTTTTTCGTCGGGGATCTTCGTCCATCCATGTTTCCGGCCGTGAAGGAGTTTCCGCCTTCACGGCCTTTTTTCTTTTCCGCTTTCCCCCCTCATTGTTCCATCCACCCTTCTTTCCCCTCCCCTCTTCCGGACAAAAAAAACTGCCGGAAGGGACGAGCCCAACCGGCAGAAAAAAAGGGTCAGATTTTCTTGAAGCTCCTTCCTCTTCCCAGTTCCACGGGAACCGGAGTTTTTCCAAAGCTTCCATACTGGTAGTATAGCATTGATCCGAGATTTTTCAAGGCTGTTTTGGAAAATAATTCCTAAAATTTTCAGTTTTTTCCGATGACTCGACCGGAGAGGAGCATCCATACACATTCCGGAACGGAGGACGGAATATCGAATCCGGAGGATGCGGGAAGAAAACAATGTTCCGTCATCCACTTTTTCATGAACCTCTTCTCCGGGACAGGCTCTCCGCCCCGACTGCTGGAAATTCAATGCGTGCGGCAGATCACATCCGGACTCATTCTCCGGCAAGGCTACTCGCATAGGAATAGAGGCTCATGGCGCAGATCATGACCACGGCCATCAGGAAGCGGCGGCACCAGGCTTTCCGATCGACCCGGGGCTCCAGATTCTCGTACCCGAGATGAAGAAGCCATGCTCCGAGAATCACGGAAATAATACCGCGGCTCGCCTGAACAATATTTCCGAAAACCGCCCCGATGGAGCCATAGCAGAGAAACAGCAGAATGATCGCGCAGTACCAGGTCACCGCATAGGGCAGAGCATCCACGGCCTTCCGGAAATTCCAGCGGTACTTCAGAAGACAGGGCAGTGTCAGAAGCCCCAGAAACAGATACATCAGAGCGGCAACCGCCGTGGAATCGGCGATCAGGGAACTTCCGCGCATTTCCAGAATCAGTTCCGCCTCGATCAGATCGCAGATGGAGTAGGTCAGAAGCATGAATCCGAGCCAGAGCGCCCCTTTCCACGTGATCCGTCCCCCTGTAAAATTCATTCCGATCGCACCGACCGAGCAGAGAATGATCGCAATCCACTGCAGAAAATGCAGGGGAAGGCGCGTCACAAGCATCGAAACCATCGCCAGAATAATGATCTTCAGTCCAAGAAGCGAGGAGAGTCGAGACGCCTCCATCTCCCGGAGCGTCTGAAAGAATCCATACTGTCCCGCCACAAACGAGAGCACGCACAACACCATCAGGCCAAAGAAACGCCATGTCAGCGGATAGTGTGTGAACGGCATCATCAGCGGAATCGTCACCGCCCCGAAAATCCCCATAATCAGCTGCGAAAATACCACAAGCGCAAATGCGCTCCCGTGCTTTTGAATAAAAACCCGCGAAAAAACGTAGGATCCCGACTGCAACATCGCGGAAAGGAATCCGCCGAGAATACCAACTGTCATTCAGTTTCTCTCTCTGTTTCTTTCTGTTTTCCGATTCCGAATTCCCGGACCCGGACCGTTTTCTTCTCCCCTCTCCGGTCCGCGTTTCATCCGGTCAATATACAGGAGAAATCCCGAAACGACAAATACTTATTTTCTGCATCAGGTATGCTTGAAAAGCATAACAAAACATGCTATACTTCGTTCCGAACGACAATCACGGAGGCGACCATGGAACTTAGAGTATTGCGGTATTTTCTGGCGGCGGCGCGCGAAGGCTCCATTCTGAAAGCGGCGCATTATCTTCATGTCACCCAGCCGACCCTCTCCCGGCAGCTCCGGGAACTCGAAGAGGAGCTCGGCGAAAAACTGCTGATCCGCTCCAACCGGAACCTCACCCTGACTCCGGCCGGCAAACTGCTGCGCAAACGCGCCGAAGACGCCATGGAAATCATCCGGAAAACCGAAGCGGAATTCCGCTCCATGGGCGGGGAACTGCGCGGAGACATCCACATCGGAAGCGGGGAGACCGCCGCCATGCGTCTCATCGCCAGGCTCTGTTCCGAACTGCACCGCGACTATCCCGGCATCCGTTATCACATTTACAGCGGGAAATCCGAAGAGGTCGAGGAACGCGTGGACAAGGGCATTCTGGATTTCGGACTTCTGATCCAGCCGGTCCGGATCTCCAAATACGATTCACTCCGTCTGCCCGGCAAAGACGTCTGGGGAGTCATCATGAGAAAGGACAGTCCCCTTGCCGGCAAACGCGCCCTCTCCTTCGAGGATCTCCGAACCCTTCCGCTCATCTGCTCCCGGCAGATTCCCGGCGGGGAAAATGGAAAAAGCGGATATCCCGAATGGTTCGGCGAACATGTCGGCGAACTCAACGTGGTAGCAACCTACAACCTCATCTACAACGCCGCGCTGATGGTGGAAGAGGGACTCGGGTACGCCATCGGACTGGATCGGACCATCAATGCCACCGCGCACAGCGCTCTCTGTTTCCGTCCCCTGACGCCGAAAGTGGAATCCGAAGTGGTGATCGTCTGGAAAAAGTACCAGATCTTTTCCGCGGCCGCCGAACTGTTCCTCAGCCGTCTTCAGGAGACCTTCACCGACAGCGGCTCCGGAAACTGACGTTTCCCCTGTGCCGTCCCGCACCTTCCCCGTCGAAACGTCCCCATTCAGAGGTCGGTCAGACGCATGGGCTCCCGTCCCTCCGATCCGGAAAATGACGCCCCTGCCGCCAACGGCTCTTCCTGATGGAGCAAGCCCCTGTCATCTGTTTTCCGACGCATCCGGGGAGCCGTCCTCCGTTCACAGAAAAATCTTCACGCTTCCGATGCAGACGTGTCCCCGGGAGGAAGCGCATGATCCACCATTGCGCAGACACAGGAGTCGGACCAGACATTCTCCGCCGTTTCAATCATGTCGATGATGGTGTAAATCGGCAGAATGATTCCCAGAATCCCGATGGGGGCGTGAATTCCCGACATCAGAGAGAGCGTCAGAAAGTAACACCCCATCGGCACCCCGGCATTGCCGATGGCCGAAAGAATGGAAATGAAAAACCAGAGCGCCACGGTCGGAGCGCTCAAAGTCATCCCTCCGTTCTGCATGACAAAAAGAGAGGTCACCAATATAAAGGCGGCACAGCCGTTCATATTGATCGTGCAGCAGATCGGCAGAACGAAACGCGCGACTTCTTTTCTGGCCTTCAAATTATTTTCCGCGGATTCAACGGTCACCGGCAGAGTCGCCGCCGAACTCTTGGTAAAAAGAGCCATCAGCACCGCCGGAAGCATACAGCGGAACACCCGAAGCGGATTCAGACCGCGCAAGAGCAGAAACAGAGGAAGCACCAGAAAGAACTGAATCAGATTTCCCCCCAGGACCACCGCCACATACCGTCCCAGGGAGCCGATCATGATTCCCGCCGAAACCTGGGCGGAAAGCTGCGCGGCAAACGCCAGAATTCCAAGAGGCAGGGTCCAGACCAGCGCCTTGATCAGCGCAAACAGAACCTCCTGCATGCCGAGAATCCCTTTGAAAAGAATCTGAATGTTCCCGGACTCCTTTTTGACGGCAAGCACCAGACCGACCGCAACCGCCACCAGAAGGATGCTCAGCACATTGCCCGAGGAAAACGGCGTCAGAATATTATCCGGAATCACGGAAAGAATGTGGTGATAATACGAAATGGTTTCGAGTTTTCCGGGAACGTCGGCACTGCCCTTCTGAACGAGTTCCGAGGGAAGATTTCCCGGCTGGATTCCCTTGTAAAGCAGAAGCCCGACCAGCGCGGCGGCGGCCGTGGTCAGCAATGTATAGAGGATGGTATGCAGAAAAATCCGTCCGGTATTCTTTCTGGCGCCGAGCTGAGCCAGAGTCGTCGTCACCGCCAGTGCAATCGTGGGAACGGCGACAAATTGAAACAGGCGCGTATAGACGGCTGCCGTAAAATGGAAAAAATCATTCAGCCATCCGATGCCGAGAGTTCCGAGAATTCCCCCGAGAATCAGTGCGGCCATCCAGAGAGCAAATTGTCTGCCATGAAATCCGGTTTTCTTTTTCTGTTCCTTCATCTTCATCTCTATCATTGTCTGGTCAGGTCCCGGGCATTCGCCGGGGACGCGTTTCTCCCCCCGTTTATCGGTCCGCCTCCTCCGTCGAGTCCGGAGACGGCAGAAAAAAAGATAGCGATAAAACTAGCACGATTTTCCGATTTTGTCAATCAGAAAGAGTTTTTCCTGAGGAAGTTGTCCGGGAAAAAGAGAATTCTCGATCCTTTTCAGTACGGAGAGGCGAACTCTCACCTTGGAAAGACTCCCTTCGCAAATCCGGACAACAACGCCGGCATTCCGCTGACCGGATCAGCGGCAAGTGATCGGGGAAAGATGAAATGGGAAGAATTCACTCTTGAAGAATTTCTCGTCGGGAATCATGTTCTCGATGATTCAAACATCCGCATCTAACAACTCAATAAATTCGCAGAAAAAGTGGACTTGTATTTTCCAAAACCACTCCTATATTATTTCATAAAACTCAGGGAAAGGAGCTGTCAATATGCTGAAGGGAATCTCTCCGTTGCTTTCACCGGAACTGCTGAAAATTCTATGCGAAATGGGGCATGGAGACATCATCGTATTTGCCGATGCGCATTTTCCCTCCCACTCCCTGGGGCCGAAAGTGATCCGCATGGATGGCATAAAAATTCCGGATCTTCTGAAAGCACTGGTCCCTCTCTGGGAACTGGATTCCTATGTGGAAACACCGTTCTGCATGATGCAGCCTGTCCCCGGCGATACTCTGGATGACGAGTATGTAAGAAGCTGTACTGGAATTCTCGGTCGCAGGCCGGCGTATCTTGAACGATTTGCGTTTTATGAGAAAACGCGAAGCGCATATGCCATCGTTCATACCGGCGAAACGCGAAAATATGGAAACATTCTGCTTCAGAAGGGTGTTATTTCGGGCTGACCGCATCCGGTTGGCCGCCATCCTTCTGTTCTTTCCGGCAAGGAAGGAACAGCGAAACGAGAATCCAGGCTCCGCTCAAAACCGATCCGTTTTTCAGAAAAAATAAAATTTCTTGAAAACCTCTCTCCAATCCATCGGAAGAGGGAAACGTTCTCAGGGGAATCCCCTTGACAACGCCTTCAAAAGCTCCAGAACGCGATTCGCGATTGAAAATCATTTTCAGCAGCCCTGACAAAAGTGTGATACCCGCAAGGGACCGGAAGACACGAAACTCATCATCGGCAGGAAAGCTGGAAAGATAAAGAAAATCCTCTTTCCGATCCGTTCAAAGAGAGAAAAACAGGACTTCTTTCCCCCTCAAGCAAGGAGAACGGAAGATCCGGTTCGCTGCGCAAACCCTTTCACTCACCCCCTCGACTATCCGGGAAAAGCGGCCAAATTTCCGGAAACCCCTCTTGACAAAATTCCAAAATGTGGTATAATCTAAGTATCTGGGACAATCTAGGACAAAAAAAGATGAAAAAACAGACGAACGGAATACCGGAATCGAATTCCATCCGACATTATATTTTCGGACTGCTGCGGACCGCCGGCAATGAAGCGGTCCGGATTCCGTCGTCGTATGAACTTGCCGAGCGTTTTTCGGTTACCAGACGGGTCGCCCGCTATGAACTGGAACATCTTCGCGATGAAGGTTACCTGATTGCAAAACCAAGAATCGGAATGTTTACCAACCCCCGCCTGAATCACATCTCGGCGACCCCGATTCAGAAGAGCATGCCGCTGATCGGGATCATCAATGCGGATGGAACTCATTTTCTCTCCGGAATTCCGGAAGCGCGCATGATGGGCAATTTCCATATTGCTCTGGCAGAAGCCGGCTGCATGCTCCACCTGATCCGTTTCAGCTTTCATGACGAGGAAATGCGGATCCGGGAACTGAAAAATCTCGGACTCGACGGCATTCTCTGGCGCGTCTTCAATTCCGATGACCCCTCCCCGGGCTTTCTGAAAGGCGTTCAGGCGGCCGGCATCCCTCTGGCCCTGGTTTCGGACAGACTCTATCCGAGCATCCCGCAGGTGATTCTTTCAACGAAAAAAGCGGAAGAGCTTCTGTTCAAACATTTGAAAAGACCTGGAACCGTTTTCGTGGTCGCAAACACCTGGAAAATGCCTCTGGCGGATGCCCTGATCCAGCAATGGGCACTCCCGGAACCGTCAGTCCGGAGAATCGGAAAGGGAAAAGTCTTTCAGGAAACAATGGAGGAGTTCAAGGCCGTTTTGCAGACCGGAACACCGGATCTCGTGTTCTGCGACACGCTCTATGCGGAAATCCTTCCGGATCTCTGCGACGAACTCGGACTCGACTGCGAGTTCGTGACAGACAACGAAGTCAATCACTCCTCCACCCTCCCGCTGTACCGAGGATGGTCCACCGTGCCGGACGCGGAGAACGCAGCCCGCGCCGCGGTCTCCCTCCTTCTTGCGCAAACGGGCACGCCCGTTCCCATAGAAAACAAACTGAAACATGGAGATCATTTCCTATGAAAAAAAGAACATGTTTTACATTAATTGAACTTCTCGTCGTCATTGCAATTATTTCTATTTTAGCATCTCTCCTTCTTCCGGCATTGAACGTCGCCAGAGAGAAGGCAAGAGCGGCAAACTGCACAAACAATCTCAAGCAGGTCGGAATCGGGCAGTTTCTCTATCAGAGCGACTTTGACGGAGCGATCCTCCCGTTCGGCATTCTCGTGGAAGACGGACTTCTGCGCCCCTTTCAGCTCCTGGTCCGGGACCGCTATCTCACCATGAAAACCATTCAATGCGAATCCACGCTGCCGACCACCCACGAGTTTTTCCGTCTGTTCTACAACAAACGTCCCGACGACACCTGGTTCACCCCCTCCCAGTCCGGCTACTGGTGCAGCGGAGGATATGGAATGAACTGGAAATTCGGTTCCGAGGAAAGCGCCTCCTACCGCCCGAAACGAAACAGCAATGTCAAACGACCGTCCTCCATTCTTTATTATGCGGAAACGAAACAGAGCTCCAATTCCATGCCGTCGTATCTTGCCGTAGGAGGAGTCAACTCCATTTCCTGTCTCTGGCCGCAGCACAACGGAGTCTGCAATCTCCTGATGTTCGATGGACACACGGATTCCATTTCCGCCGGTTCCCATGCCGATGTTCTCTACGCTCTGCCCAAGGTAGCCTATATCAACAGCGATACGGCGTTGGACGCATGGCATCCATTTAACTAACCATACAAGGATCGCAAATGAAAAAAATCGTATCTCTTCTGACTCTGATCCCCCTGATCGTCTTTTCCGCGCCGGAACCCGAACCGCTGATCGTGGTGGGCCATGCGGGCAGTCCGATTCCTCTGGCCTTTGAGAAGGAACCCGGCGTCCGGAAATCTCATGCAGCGTGGATCGGCATCAACGCGGAAAAAATGATGCTGGTCATTCTCCCCCGCTCGGAACGATGGACCACGGGAAGTTTCACCGTCACGCCCCGGGCAGGAGGACGCCTCAAATTTGAACTGAAAGCGACAGCCTGCCGTGAAAATGGAAAACCGGTGGCAAAAGCCTGCCTTTTCGATGAAATCACCGTGAACGGGAAACCCATCCGCAATGGCGGAGGGGAAGAAGGTGAAACCGGGTTCGGATTCTATCGGGTTCCAAAGGTCAGGGATACTCCGGGGGGCGTCATTTACGATCCCGGAAAGGCGGCGGAAGGCAATGCCTGTCTTGCCGGATGGGATCTCGGACCGGCGTCGTTTGTGATTCCGGTGGAAAAGGATGTTCCGCTCAGGATCTCATTCCGCTACCGGAACGGCGGAATTCTACCCCCGCTTCCGCTGCGCAATGAATTTCATCCCCTCTCCCTCCAAAAAGCAGCCAACATGGGCTATGCCGACGATCAGGCAGGAAACGGACGCGGCGGCTGGACCGATCAGGGCTCCGGCAAAGATCTCCGAACCTTTCCCGCCGGAATTCATACGGCGCTGGGATTTCCCTTCCGCACGGAAAATCCGGCCGCCAACGGGGGGAAAAGCTGCGTCATTCTGAAATCCCGTCACACCCCGTTCGGCTCATCCGGATTTTCTCTTCCGGTCAACAGACCGTGCAACCGGATCGCCCTGATGACCGGAGCCGCCTGGGCGGAAAAAGGGATTCCCGCAGCGGAAGTTCTGGTCACGTTCGCCGACGGAAAACGGGAAACGTTCCAGCTTGTCGCCGGAAAAAATCTGTGGGAATGGACCGATGTGCGAAAACAGATTCCCGACGGGGAACTTGTCTGGTCCGGAACCAATCCGGAAGGATCGGCCGCTCTTTACGCATGCGTTCTGAAACTCCGGGAAGGCGGAATGGTCCGCAGCGTCACGATCCGTCCGATTCCCGGAACGCCGGTGGCAACGGGAATTCTCGCCGTGACGGCGGCAATGATCCGCAATGAAACGAAACCGCCGGAGGAAACGGCGGAATACAGAATCCGTCTGGAAAAGAAGAGCCGCTATGTCGCTCTCCCCCTTGAGCTGCTGATCCCGGAAATGAGAAGGAAGCAGTTCCCGGTCCGGGAGTTTTTCCGCGACCGGAATCTGTCACGTCTCCGGGTGCTGGATGAATCGAAGAGAGAACGGAAAACCGCCGTCGCCCGCTTCCAGCGGAATCTCTCCCCGGTCCTGCTGATTGATACCGGAGGAGAGAGCCGGGAGCTCCTTCTGAAACTGGGAGAGTCTCGTGAAGGAGTGGTGCTTTCCCCTGCAAAAGCGCTGGAAAAGATCCGGGGAACCGTTGTCTGCAACGTCGATGACGCGGAATGGAAAGAGGGAATTCTGCTCCGCCCGCGCGAAGCCAGGCTCACCGGAACCACCCTCCTCCGGGATGAGGACTCCTTCTACCGGGAAGCAATCAATTTTGAGCCCGAAAACGCCGAGGCTCTTTTTGAATTTGAACTGAAGAAGCCGGAAACGGTAAAGCTGTTTGCCAATCTCCGGCATCCGGCGCCGAAATCGCAGGCGAACCGGGTCCGGGTGTCGATCGACGGCGGACCGTTTTATATTGTCGGCGGGGTTTTCTACAAGAGTCTGGCCTATTTCTGGGCGGGCGGCGAGCGGGTACCCCTGTCCGCGGGGAAGCACACCCTCCGGCTCTGGATTCCGGCCAAAAAAGAGGAGCGCCGGGGACTGCAGCTGGCCTCCTTCTATCTCGGATTCGGATTCCACGCTCCGGAGAACAGCGGATTCGCCGATGAAATGGAAGGTCTGCGCAAAGCGGGATTTTCTCTTTACGGCGATGATTCCAGGCGGATCGACTTTCAGGCGATTCCCCCGAAGGACCGTCTTTTCCGTGTGACGAATCCGAAGTGTTCCTGGCCCGATCTTTCCGCTCTTGTCAACAACAAGATCGACCGGAGGGGACCGCTTCGTCCGGACGGCTCCTCCATGCGCTTCTCCGACGGAACGGAACTTCCGTTTCTCTGGGGACGGAACATGGAACAGAGGGATTTCTATGAAATGTGGAAAACCAACCGTCTGGGCGCCTCCGACGGAGACGGAATCCGACGTCTGATGAAACGCTACCGGGAGCTGGGCATCTCCTCGCTCCGGCTCTTCTTTTCCACGATGCCGGACGGAGTCTGGTCCAACATCAACAACATTCCGATGGGACTTCTTGATCCCCGGAAGATGACCTACCGCCCGGATTATCTGGAACTTTTCCAGCGTCTGATCGGAGCGGCGCATGAGTACGGGATCTACCTGAAGATCTCGTTCGGAGCGTTTCCATGGGAGCTCCGCGCCGTCTCCACGGAAATGCAGGCGATGTTCTACCACCCGGAAATGATCGCCCGCCGGAAAAAGATGATGGATATGCTGCTGGATTCTCCGAATCCCTTCCGGAACAACCTCCGTCCCGCGGAGGACCCGACCATTCTGATTCTGGAAATCGAAAACGAATGCAACTTTCTCGGCGGCGGATTCGGGCGCCGCGCCCTCTGGCAGAACATGAAACCCGAAGACCGGAAAATTCTCTATCCCCTCTGGCACGACTGGCTGAAACGGCACTACTCCACCATCGGCGCCCTCCGGAAAGAGTGGGGAAAACTTCCGCTGATTGCCGGGAAAAGCGGGGAATCGTTTGAGAATATCGAGTTTCCGCCGACCGGGGATGCGTCCAGATGGGGGAAGGACCATTCGGACTTCCAGGTCCGAATGGATGATCTCCGGGTAAGTGCGGCGACATTCGGAAAAGAAACCACCAGCGATCCCGTCGCCTCCGACGGCTTCCAGTTCATGTTCGAGCTCTATTCCTCCTATCTCCGGGAGATGCGCGATCACCTCCGTTCCCTCGGCTTCAAGGGAATCATCACAACCAACGGCCCGGATACGGAAAACTATTACGTTCAGCGCGCTGCCGCCAATCAGGAACTCGACGCCGTTTCCGGAGGAACCGGATACTGGAACCGCACGGGATACGGTTTTCTGAAATCCCTCTCCTGGCTTGCTCCGCTGGTCTATGCGGCCGCTCCGGACAAACCGGTCATCTCCCGTGAATACGGACCGAATCTCGCCTGTGAAAACAGCTGGTGGGGGAATCTGATTTCCGCAGCGGTCCAGAAGGCGATGGGACAGGCCTATCTCTACGATTTCACCGCCGCAATTCCCGCTCCCGACGTCAATCCCGACTATCTCTATCCGGATGACGCGCAGGAACAGCGGAGCATTGATCTTCTTCATGAAGCGCATTTTCACTGCACCATGGCGAATCTGGCGGCGGCCATCGCGGTTCAGTCCGACGAGCTGACCCCGCCCCCGTTCCGTCTGGAGATTGCCTATCCGCTGGATCACGTCTTCTACGCCGCGCCCTTCCGGGGACTCAACCGGACGACCTTCTCCGATTATGTCCCGTTTCTCTGCGGAGCCGGACGAATCCGCACCTATGACGGTCCCTATCGCTGGAACGCGGATCTCGTAGTCAACGAGCCGTCGATTCCCACCGGGGATTTTTCCAAAGCGAAACACGTTTTTCTGATCCGTCCGCACTCCCTCCGGGACCGTCACGGAAAGCCAGCCGACGCTTGGCTGAAAGGAAAAACCTTTCAGGCGGAAGGATTCCTGGATACGCCGGAGGAGAAAAACGCCCTCTATGACGCGATTCTCAAAGCCGGCGGAAAGCTGCCCGTCACAAAACAGGAGTTCTGCAAAGTCTGGCGCGACTGGAACGGAAAACTGGAAATCGATACGGAGGCCGGAACCTTCCGCGGCGATACAAACTCCTGGGGGGCTTTTATCGGAAATCTCTCGCACGGCGTCCGGAAAGCGCCACGCGCCTATGTGCCCTCCGGATCCGGTGACGCATGGAGCTTCTTCGGCCGTCTTCCAAACGGGTCTCTCCTTCTGGCCGTCATGAACGGAACCATTGACCTGAAGCAGAGTGAGGATCTCCGGTTTCTGATGCTCGGCTCCTCGGAGATCACCGTCCGGGCAGGAGCAAAACCGCTGATTTCCCTGGAATCGGGAAGTCTTGTCAACGCCGGATTCAAAACCGAAGAGAGAAATCTCGGTTCGGCGGAGAAAATCTTTGTCACCTTCTATCATACGAAATCCTGTCAGCTTCCGGCAGCAGTCCGTTTCGGCAGAAGAATCCGATCGGTTGCCGCCTGCAATCGCGACGGAACCGTTCTTGCGAAAATTCCTCATGCGGAATATCGTTTCGAAACTCTCTGGAAAAAGGGGCACCTGATCTCCTACTATGAAGTCCTTCTTGAAAAAGAAACAACCTTATCCGGAAAAAGAGGAAATCAGGATTCCATCCCGCAATGAAACCGCAGAACGCCTGATCGTGCATCTGTCAGGGTCTTTCGCTCTGTCCCCGGCCCGGAACGAAAGGAAAACTCCGGGCTTTTGAAACAGAATATCAACAAAATCATCATAAGGATTCCAAAATGAATTTTACTGTACAGCTTAACAAAAAACCGCTGCCGATCCATCCGGCACGGGTGTCGGCTTATCTTCTGAACCGCGTCTGGCCGGGAAAGCAGCGAAGCATGGACCAGACGGAACTTACCGAGTTTGTCTCCTTCGATCTTCCGGAGAAGACAAACGAGCTGGAGATCTTTTTCAGCGCGCCGGAAAACGGAACGATCGAAATCCGTCCGCTCACGCTGAAATTTCCGATGGAACGCACGGCGAAGGGGATCCGTCTTCAGCTGGACCGCCCCTGTCAGTTCACCGTGGAAGCCGGCGACCGGCACCATGTGCTCCATGTGTTTGCCAATCCTCCGCTGAAGGAGGAACATGTTCCGGACGAAATTCTCTTCGGTCCCGGAGAGCATCATCCCGGTCTGATCGTTCCGAAAAGCGGCCAGACCATCCGCATCGAGGAAGGCGCGGTGGTATACGGAGCCGTTTTTCTGTACAAGGTCAAAGGGGTCCGGATCATCGGGCGCGGAATTCTCGACAGTTCGGAGATTCCGCGGGGAAACGACCGCACATGCGGCGAGTCGCCGGTTGCCGTGAAAGTGCGTGAACTCGGCCTCACCAGACGGGACGAGGAGTTCTCCGGCGGCTTTGTCGCCTATGAATGTACCGACCTTCTTGTGGAGGGCATCATCCTCCGGGACGCTCCGTTCTGGGCGGTCATTATACGCAATCACTGCCGCAATGTCCGGCTCGAAAACATCAAGCTGATCGGAATGTGGCGCTACAATTCCGACGGCATCGACATCTGCGCATCGCAGGATGTGCAGATCCGCAACTCCTTCATCCGCTCCTACGATGACTGTCTGGTTGCCCGGGGCGCTCATCTGGACGGGGAAACCACCCCTCTTGAGAATATGACCGTCGAAAACTGTGTGCTCTGGTGCGACTGGGGAAAAGCCATGGAGGTCTGGTGTGGAAAACAGCCCGCCCCGATCCGGAACATCACCTTCCGCAACTGCCGAATCATCCATCTTGCGGCGATTGCGATGGATGTCACAACCTGGTACGGGTCGCCCTACTCCTCCATCCGCGATGTCCTCTTCGAAGAGATCGAGGTGGATCTGAACGAAACCCTGTATTCCCAGCAGATTCAGGAGTCGGATGAGGACTGCTACCGCTGGAAAACCGACTGGCGCCCGAAACTGATCGTGGTCAACTGCGACCGGCTGGGTCCCGATCTCGGAAATCAGGTGACCGGGAAGGTCGAGAACTTCGATTCGTACCATTCCGTGTACGACGGAATCGTTTTCCGCAACATTCATTTTGCCGGAGAAGGCGGCCCCCTGGAAACCATTCTTTCCCGAAACCTCCCTCAGCTGGAGATCCGGAATCTTTCCCTGGAACAGGTGGAGACCAGTCGAATTCAGGTGGAAGGAATCATCAACAATCTTTCAATCAAGGAGTTATAAAGAAAAAATGACGACTCCCCGTTTTCAGTTTCAACCCCTTCCGGGATGGAAGCTCCGGATCACAGAAGGCTCCCGGCGGGAGTGGATTCTTTCCATTGATCCGGTCGAAGAGCTCACGGTCACCGGAGAGAAACACGATCACGTTCCGCTCTTCAGGGAAGAGAAGTGGCGGGCGGGGGCCCGGTTCTCCCGTCTGATCGCGGATGAATGCTCCCTCTCCCATGTTCTGGCGCCGGACTCCGTGCGCATCCGACGGGAGGATGGAACAAGACTCCGGAACGGAATTGATTTTCTGGTCGATCCCGTCTGGGGAGCCTTCGGGCGTCTGGAGGATTCCGCATTCGGAGAGAACGACACGGTCGATGTCTCCTATTGCTGGACGCCGCTTCGACTGGACTCGATTGTCCGGAGAAAAGACGGGACTATCGTCCAGAAAAAGGGGCGGGAGAATGGCGCAACGCCGCTTCCGCCGGAGCTGGCGGAAGAGGAGGAACTCCTCTGCAATCTCTTTTTTGACCGCCGGAGAGGCTCCCTTGCCGACTCCATGATTTTTCCCTTTCTCGAACCGTGGGAAGCGCAAAAGCATCCGGACGAAACGGAACTCCGACTGCCTGAGACGCTGAAAAAACTTCGCTCCGGTGAAAAAGTCCGGATCCTGGCCTGGGGCGACAGTGTGACCGCATGCCGCTTCCTTGCCGATCCGGAACAGCGCTGGCCCCGGCGGTTTCAGCGTCTGCTCCGGCAGCGCTTCCCGACGGCCGAAATCGAACTGATCGAACTCGGATGGGGCGGAAAGGCGATCAACACCTTCCAGTGCGAACCGCCGGATTCCCCCTGGAATTATCAGAAAAAGGTCGTGGAATCCGGAGCGGATCTGGTGATTCTCGAATTTGTCAACGACGCCTATCTGACCATGAAACCCGAATTCGACCGGATCTACAACCGCGTCCGCGACGATTTTCAGGCGAAAGGCATGGAACTTCTGGTCATCGTTCCGCACTTTGTCCGTCCAGACTGGATGGGCCTGACCTCCCAGAAGGAGATCGAATCCGATCCGCGACCGTATGTGACGTTTCTCCGGAACTGGATCGAAGAAAACCACTATGCCTGCGCCGACCTCTCCAGACGCTTTCAGCACCTCTGGAAAGAGGGAATTCCTTACAACACGCTTATGCGCAACCACATCAATCATCCGGACATCCGCGGAATCGATCTTTATTTCCAGGCGCTCGCGGACCTGTTTCCGGAAAGGTGACCGATTCATGACAGACCTTACCCCCCCTCCCCTGAAACACGCCTGCTGGATCTGGCCCGAAGGCGGAGAACTTTATCTCAACAACTGCCATGCCCAGTTCCGCCATGATTTTGAACTGGAAGCCGTTCCGGCCGAAGCCCCGTTTTTCATCACCGCCGATCAGCAGTACCGTCTGAGTGTGAACGGCCGCTATGTCTGCCGGGGTCCCGCACGGGGATATCAGGATTCCTGGCCGTTCGACGAAGTCGACCTGGCCTCGTTTCTGAAAACCGGCCACAACTGGATCGCCGTTGAAGCCTACAATCCGGGCACCGGAACGTTCCAGTACATCCACCGGAACGCCGCGGGCATGATCTGCGGCGCCGAGTGGGGAAACATCACGATCCGCTCCTGCAAGGCGGACTGGAACATGCGACGTTCGCCCGCCAACAATCCGAATGTGGCCCGGCAGAGCCGTCAGCTGGGATATCAGGAGGATTTCGACGCCAATCTGGACGATCTCTCCTGGGTATACTCCGAATCGCCTCCGCAATGGAAGGAAAAGGAGATGTTCCGCTGGTTCGGGGAAACCGCGTTCGGACTCGCCCCGTGGTATGAGGTCGAACCGCGGAACATCCCTCTGCTTCGGGAAGAGTGTGTGGCGCCGGAAAACATCGTCTCCTGGGGAACGGGCGAAATGCGGACCGGCTTTGAGCGGGCCTTCCATCTGGCGTGGCACTGGGAGGATGGAGAACGCCAGACCGTTTCCGACTGGCATGAATCCCGGAGCTATCCCTGCCGGAAACAAGGAAAGTATCTGGAATTTGAAGCGGATGAACAACCGCCCGGAACGTTTCTCGCCCTGACCATCAAGCTCGACGCCATCCGGACGGGCACATTCGGACTGGAAGTGACCGGAGGAACCGGAACGGAAATTGCCGACGCCCTTTTCTATCAATATCTTCCGGACGACAAACCGGTCGATCTTCCCCCTATCGGCTATGGCGGAATGATCGCCCCCGCGGCACGGCTCCGGATCGCCCCGGACTTCTGCCGCAGAATGTTTTATTCCATTCAGGGAGCGCGATGTATCGTGCTGGTGCTGAGGAACGTCACCCGGAAACTCCGGATCCGGGCGGTCTGGCGGACCGCCGAATATCCGTTTGCGATGCGCGGCATGTTCCGGACCTCCGACGGGGAACTCAACGCCATCTATGAACTCTGCCGTCACACCCAGCAGATCTGCTCCGCCGACGCCTACATGGACACCCCATGGCGCGAACAGGGCCAGTGGTGGGGCGACGCCCGCATTCAGGCCCGCAACACCTTCTTTCTCGACGGGGATCCGGGACTTCTGCGGCGGGGAATCCGCTCCATTGCCGGTCAGAAAACCCGAAGCGGTCTGACTCCCGGCGTCGCGCCGTGCTGCAACGAACAATGCGTCCTGCCCGACTTCTCGCTGACCTGGATCCTGACCCTTTTTGATGATTACTGGCAGACCGGCGAGCTTTCGCTTTTTCTGGAGCAGCAGTCGAAAGCCGACGAGATCCTCCGCTATTTTCACACGCCGGAGGCCCGGGGGGAAAACGGTCTTCTGAAAGCCGATCCCCGCTTCTGGCTGTTCGAGGACTGGGCGGATCTGCCGAAGCGGGGCTGTCCGACCTTTCTCAATCTCTGGTACTGCTACACGCTTCATGCCCTGGAACGTCTCTGCCGGGCCGCGGCGGAAACGGAAAAAGCGGAATCCCTTGCCCGGGAACGCCGTCAGATGGAGGTACGGATCAATGCACTCCTGTTCGACGAAAAACTCCAGCTTTTCCGCAGCGGACTGGAGAACGACGCCACCCCCTGTCCGGAGCCCCCTACCCTTCACGATCAGGTTCTGGCGATCCTGAACGGACTTCGTCCGGAGGCTCATCCGGTCATGATCCGGGAGAGGCTTCTTCCGTTTCTTCGCAATGAGTCCTGTCCGTTCGCCACGCCGAGCTCCTTCTGGTGCAGCTACCTTTTCGATGCGGCAAAACAGACGGGACTCCGAAAGGAGACGCTGGCTTTTCTCCGCCGGAACTGGAAACGCATGATTCCTTCCGGCGGAACATGGGAACACTTCCAGTGGGACCGTTACGATGGACAATCGTGCTGTCACGCCTGGAGCGCCCATCCCGCGAGCCATCTTCCGGAGCTTCTCACGGGAATTCATCAGCTGGAACCGGGCTGGCGCAGATTCTCCTGTTCGCCGGTGACGGATCTTCTTCCGGAGTCGGGGGAGATCCGCATTCCGCTTCCGCAGGGAATCTTCCGCATGGTCTGGGACTCCCGCACGGAGATTTCGCTGGAAATTCCGGACGGATGTCTCTGCGAACCCCCTTCCGGAATCATCCGGAACCAATCGGTCATTCAAAACAATCAGGAGGAATCATGAAAAACATCTCAGGAAACTTGAAAACGGCGACCGCGCTGCTTCTCGTCCTTTTTTCCGGCCGGATTCTGGCGGATGCCCCCCTTCCGGCAAAAGCAGGCGTGTGTTTCCGTTTCGACGACAATCAGCCGCCCGCGCAATGGAGAGAAATGGGAGCCCTGTTTGAATCATACGGCTGCCGGATGTGTCTGAGTCTCATCTCCCAGAATCTGAATGCGCCGGAAAGTCGGAGCACGCTGCGGGAACTGGCAAACAAGGGCCATCTCATGCTGGATCATCTGCCAAGTCACGCGGTCTATCAGATTTCGGCCCGGAATCCGGAGGAGTTCCGGAAATTCGCCGCTCTGCCGATCACCGATCATGCGGACCCCGTGAGGAAAACGGTCTATTTCAAGTATGAACTGAATGCGGAACATCCGAAAAACATCTCCTTTCAGGGGGCCATCCGGGAGGGAATCCTCTGCGACTATCCGCCGGAAATGCACAATCGTCTGGCGTTCACCCGGAAAATTCTGGTGCCGGAAACGGGAACCGTCTACGGAATCCGGATTCAGAACGGCAAAAAGACTCTGTACAGTTTCTGGGGAGAAAAAGTCAACATTCCGAACCGGGAAAAAAGCAGACTGATCCTGCTGGCGAATAACGAGGCCATCCAGCCGCCGGATGATCTCCTGCGTTTCCTTGCGGAATGCTCCCGCGGAAACTTCACGGCGATCGGCCTTCCCCCTCCGCACACCTGGATTCAGCCGGGCGGATGGGAGTGCTTCGTAACGCCCGGAAAAATCGCGGCCGTGTACGGAAAGGAATTCGGATACCGTTCCGGAAGCTGCGTCCCGGGCGCGCCGACAAACACCATCTGCGGATTCCGGGAGCCGAATCCCGGTCTGCTCCGATTCAATATGTGCGCAGATTCCACCGTTCCCGACAACGGAAAGAGTCTCGAACAGATGAAACTGCGAATCGCCGATACCATTGCAAAGCATCGTGTTCTTATCCTGATTTCTCACATGGTTGTCCGGAGAGTCCCGGGCGGATGGAAAACGTATCTCTCCGTCTATGAAGAACTTCTGAAATGGCTGAAAAACAGCGGAATCCCGGTCGCCACCCAGGAGCAATGGGCGGAAATCCTCTATTCCGGCCAAGCGGGACCGGAGGGAAATATCATGCCCTCTCTGACAACCGATCTCAATGGCGACGGCAGACCGGATGGGTATGAACTCCGGAAGGGGACATCGGTCCAGCTCAAAACCGGAACGGCCACCATTCCTCCGGGCGGATCGCTCCTCCTCTCCGATCTGGCCGGAGTGGAGAAAGGCAACAACTCCTTTGCCCTGACCGCACGCGGTGACGCCGGAACGCTGCTGACTCTGGAACTGACCCTCCTTCAGCGCGACAACCGCACCCGCAGGGAAAAAAGAGAGTTCCGCCTGAAAAAAGACTGGCAGACCTTTCTTCTTCCCGTCTCCGTCTCTCCCGAAACCGCCGTCCTTCACTGCTCCATTTCGCAGACGGGAGGCGCTCAGCCAGTGGAGGTGCGGGATCTCTCTTTCGCCAAAAGCAATCCGTAAGAAAAACGCCTCTCCTCTCCGCCTTCTCCGGCAATGAGGGATCCGATTCCGCGAAAGATTCCGTACCGCACGCAATGACATCGCGGCAAAAGAATTCCAGCGGACTGCGGATCCTGCTCTCCTCCTTTGCCGGGAAGCGCGGTCCGCAGCTCGGAGCACAATTCCGGAATCCGGGGAACGGAGACTTCTCCATCCTTTGCGCAGCGGAGCCCGCCCCCCTCCCCCCGGACTCTCCGAAACGGAAACGGAAAATATGCGGAAAAGTTCCGGCAATTCCGTTTTCATCCGCTCCCAGAAGACGCAGCCATCTTGTCCCACGACTCTCCGAAGCGGCATGGTCCCGCAGGAAAATCCGGCAGATCCCTGGAAAAAAACCTTCATCTTTTGCGCGGACCGCATTGAAAAACACCCCTTCTTTTGCTACTGTATGAAAAGAGGAAGGGTGTATGAAACACATCAGCGACGGCATACCGAAAATCAGAGCGACCACATTTTCCAAAGACGACGGCAATACCAGCCGCGTCTACAACCGTCTTTACGAAATCGGACTGAACAAATCGTTTCCCCCGCTTCCGCTTTACACCGTCTTTCTTCTTTACAGCAACTTCAAAAAAGACACCTGGTACAGTCACATCAACTATGAAAACTGTGCCGTGGAAATTCCCCTGGAAGGCAATCTGCGGCTGATTCAGGCGGAACGCAGCGTCATCATCTCCCCCGGGAGCGCCTATATCATCCACAAGGGAAGCGACTGCATCCTGGAAACGGGCCCCGCCGGATTCTGCCGGAAAGTTTCCGTGGCATTCGACGGAGAACTCCTGCTGCCCCTCCTGATTAAACTGCACCTGATCGAAAAAACCGATTTTCAGCTGAACAGTCTTTCCGAATGCAAAAAACTGATCGAAAAACTGAAACTCTTCAGCGAATGCGCAAGCGCATCCGATTTTTTTGAAATGAGCGCCCTGACCTATCGACTGATTCTGGAACTTGCCGGCGAAATTACGGAAAGTCAGCCGGAAAATCTGACCAGGGCATTGAGCATTATGAATCAGAATATTGCAAATGCACTGACCGTCAAAGGGATCGCCGCGGAGCTGAAAATTTCTCAAATGACCCTGAATCGTCTTTTTCTCACACATTTGAACAAGTCTCCCAAGCAGTATTTTCTGGAACAGAAGATCCGGAAGGCCTGCGCGCTCCTGAAAAACACCTCTCTTCCGGTCAAGGCCATTGCGGAACAGATCGGATACAAGGACTCCGCACAGTTTATTCGCGAATTCAGAAAAACCATGGACCGCACCCCCGGAAAATACAGAACCGAAAAACAATAAGAGAACATCCCTTTTTCATAAATGCATATTTTTTGTTTCTTTTCATCTATTATATTCGTGATTTCTCTATTGCCTCCCGATTCCTTTTATTGTATAATGTAGAAAACGCATCAACGGAACGAAACACCGGTTGCTTGGACAATACAACGGTCTGCTGAAACAGAATCAGCGGAAATGAACAGGAGGCGGGAACATTTCATGAATCGGAAAAAATTCACCATGCTGGAACTTCTCATCGTCGTCGGAATCATTGCGATCCTTGCCGGGCTGCTGCTTCCGGCGCTGCATTCCGCACGCAGGAAAGCGCAGGCGATTCAGTGCAAGGGGAATCTGAAACAGCAGGGAGTCATGCTTCTTCAGTACACGCTGATGTTTCAGGACTACATGCCGGCCGCGGAGGATTCCGCCAGCCCGAGCGATCAGAAGACCTGGTGTCAGAAACTCTTTCTTGCAAAATTGCTGCCCTGTAAAAAACCGGCCACGGACATCGGGAATGTCAATGCCCGTTACTGCGGTGTTCTGCGCTGTCCCTCCCGGTCGATGGAGAACTGGGTCCATTACGGAATGAATCCGCATCCGGCCGGTCTCATGGGAATCGGGAACGATCCGGGGTATGTTCCCAAAAGTTCCTATTACATGAAAATCGTCAACATCAAAAAAGCGGCGACGACGATTCTGGTTTCGGATGCCAGCACCATCTCCACCGGACATCCGAACTACCGTTATCCGCATGGCGTCATCATGGGGAACGCGGACAACATCGGTCCGGGAAGTTCCCCGCCTCCGCTCCCGACCGCCATGACAAATCTCCTGTTTTATGACGGTCATACGGGAGATGCCTCCTACTACATGTGGGGGAAAATGCCGTTTATCAACTGGCGCAACGGAAATTGATTCATCTCCAGCGAAAGGATTTTTTCGATGAACAGAACTCTGATTCTTCTTGCCCTCGCCATGTTCGGAACAACATTCCACCTTCCGGCGCAGAAACTGATCCGACATCCGGACCGGACGATGGGAATCCGCTATTTAACTCCGGAAGCCAGCTCCTGGCGGGGAATGACCATGCACACGCCCCGGATGACGGAAAACGATCTCTCCCCCTGCGGACCGGATTTCTTTGAATATGAATACGGACAAAGCTGCCGTTTCCATCGGGACATTCTCAAGGAGTTCGGCGGAAAAGCCGATGCCCCCTACCGCATCGTGAACAACGCCATGGAGTTCAATACCGGAAGCAAGGGCTTTTCATTTCAGTTCGGCAGTGAGCGGGGAGGACTGGAGGAATCCAGCATCCGCTTCGGAACCGCATGGGGACCGCAGATGCAGTTCTTCTGCGCCGCGGAATTCGATCTGGAACAGAGCGTCCCGGAAACAGAGTGGATTTTCTCCTATGCCGAGGTCTCTCCCAGCGGACGCTGGGGCGCATTCCGGTCCGGAAAGAAATTCCGAATCAAAGGCAATGGCAGATTCCGCGTTCCCCTCATGAACATCGGATGGCGCAACTTCCGGATCCAGGGAATCAAGTTCACCTGTGCAACGCCGAACGCGCGGATCCGCCTGAAATCGCTCCGGATCACCCCTGTGGCCGGGGATGCGTTCTGGCGCAGGGAATTCGACTTGAACTTCATTCCCGTCAAGGCGCTGCTCTCCTGGTTCAACAATACCGACACGTATGAACTTTTCATCAACGGAAAGGAAGTCGCACGCGGCAGAAACTATCTGCGCAGCGGAATGGAAAGTTTTGACATACGGCCGTTTCTGAAGCGGGGCCGAAATGTGATTGCCATGCACCAGAAATGCAATTCTCCGGGAACCTCGCTGCGTCTGGAAGCGGCGGCAGTCGGTCCGAACGGGGAAACGGTCTTCTTCTCCGGCGGCAGAGACTGGAAATTCTCCCAGATCCCTCCGGATTCGAAATGGACAAGCATCGGATTCGACGACTCCGCATGGCAGACTCCGCGCCTCGGAAAAGCGGGAATCCAGCGTCTCCCGAACGGAGACCTCGCCTTCGACGGCTTCAATCCCCTGCACATGGGCCCGCTGGATGTGAAACCCGAAGGACAGAAATATCCGGTCTTCGACCATGACCGGCCGATCCGCTATACCGCCCGGATTCCCGACGGCATCGCCGATCCGGAAATCGAACTGCGAATCACCGATTCCGACACCGGAAAACTCCTGGAATCCCTGACCGGAAAAAACGGAAAGAAGGACGGATCCTTCCGGGCGTTTTCCGTGGAGCCGAAACTCCGGGAACCGGGAGCGTATTATCTGAACTGGACTTTGCGGAGCGGAAAGAAGGTCCTGGACACCCGGAAGGATGAACTGATTGTCGCAGGACCGGTCAAACAGGATTTTCTCCCGTTGAAGGAGTTTGAAAAAAATCTGGAATCGCGACTGGCGCTCGTTCAGAAGATCGACTGCACTGCATCGGCGGGAAACGAAAGTTTTCTGGATCACAGCAGTCAGCACTCCGCACCGGCATTGAACGTGGGAAAAGTCACAGAGAAAAACGGGATCAGGCGGCGCGAAACGGGGAAAGCCATGTATGATTTCCTTGTCTGGCATCTGAATCTGAAACGGGAACACCTCGGACAGGCCATGATTGCCGAGGTCGTGATTCCCGCCGACACGCCGCAGTATCTGTACGCCTCCGTTGTGGAGTCGTTTCCCATTCCCTTTGCAAACAACGGAGGAGAACTCGGTTCGCGCGGCTGGCCCAACGCATCCGGATGCGCGTTCAACGGCGGACTCTATCCGCTGGAACGGGGCACAAAGACACTGCGATTCGTCTTTTTCCCAGCTTCACTAAACTCCTGTATCATGCTTCAGAACGGACTGAGCGGAATTCCCAGTTCGGTCACGAAAATCAACATCTACCGTGTCCGAGGAGGACTGCCCGCGCTTCAACTTCCGGAGACAGGCCGCTATTACGGGCTTCATAACGAACGCATCGTCTTCACAAACTGGGCCGGATACCGCAATGCCACGGAACAGGGAAACTACAAAGAGGCGCGCGTCGACTCCTGGATCAATTTCTACCGGGCCATGGAGCGGAAAATCCAGTGGCTCCGCTATCAGGGACACAACACCGTGGTGGAAGGCATTTACATGTACAACAGCGGCGACATTCCGGACAGGAAATTCATGGTCGGAACGGA
This sequence comes from uncultured Victivallales bacterium, assembly GCA_944390735.1. Classification (GTDB taxonomy): domain Bacteria; phylum Verrucomicrobiota; class Lentisphaeria; order Victivallales; family UBA1829; genus UBA1829. The sequence continues at coordinate 89,400 of CALXRL010000093.1, forward strand.
ATTCGACCGTTTTCATCTGCTGCTGAAAATGTATCGTCACAACGGCATCCGTCCGTTCCTGGGGATCGAATATCTGCGCGGAATCGACCTTTCCGTGGAAGGACTGGACAATGTGTCCGATCGGAAAATCCATCGCGGCGAAGCACGCGGCATCTACACGGTGGACCGTTACGGGAGACAGAACATTGATTACGGCGGAAACGGCCTCAATGTCTTCCATCCGGTGGTCTGGAACTCTCTGCTTTACACGGTAAAGGCGATTTACCGGAACTACGACGGCATCGGCGATCCGCTCGGACTTTTCATGGTCAACGGACGCTGGTGGCTGCCCGGCTTTCCCGCCAACGGACAGGATTCTCTGGACATCAGCTATGATGACGACACCATCGAACAGTTTGAAAAAGAGACGGGCATCCATCTGAATCTCCCCTTCCGGGGCCGGAAACGGTTTGCGGATCGTCACGCTCTCCTGACAACCCGATACAAAACGCAGTGGATCTCCTGGCGCAACCGGAAAATTCTGGAAAAACAGACTCAGCTCCGCGAGGCGGTCCGCCGGGGAAAACAGAAATGGAACCTGGCTCTTTACATGCTTCCCGAATACGAAAATCCCACGCCGTTCGACAGCGATTCCGCTTCGGTGAAAAGCCGGAACGAGTATGTGAAAACGAGTCGGATGAAAGCGGGATTCCCTCCGGAAAACTATCGGGGGAAAGAGGGCGTGATCGACTTCATCGGCGCACGCAGCACAAAAATGACCGAGAACAATGCGGATCTCTCCGTCTACGGCTACAACACCAGCCGGAGTTTTCAGGAGATCATGCGGAACAGCAATGCGCTGTACCTGGGATGCATCGGACTCAACGAAAACATCGGAAGCCGGATCCCCGCAGCGAAAAAGTGGTATTGGAAAGCCAACAACGTCACGGTGTACGACAAGAAACCGCTCGGGGATTTCGCCTATGCCGATCTTCTGAACACCATCCGCGAATTTACCCCGAAATACATTCTGCACGGCTGGATCGACGTCAATGTCACAACCGGCCACGGCGATCAGAACCGGCGGTTCGTCAAAGCGTTCTATGCCACGCCGGAGGTTCCGTTCCAATTGGCGGGAAACGTTACCGGAATCCAGTGTGAAACATCCGGTCCGTGGCTCCGGCTGGTCAATGCGACCGCGTATCCGCTTACCGGAGTGCTGGAATCCTCCGGAGAATTCAGGGACTGTGTCTATGATACGGTCTGCTCCGGAAAAACAACCTGTCGCATACGCCCGTATTCCATTCTGATTTTCCGCTCCATGACGGGGAAAGCGGAGGATATCAAAGGTGCGTTCCGTTTCCATCCGGAACGCGAAAAGGAAATTCTGCTGATGGGGGAAAACATTCTGAAGGAACCATCGCTGAAACGCAAAATCAAGCGTGAAAACCGGAAACGTCTGTCGGAGGCGTGGAAACGGAAGAACGTCTACGCTCTGCAGGCGGAAATGGATCGTTTCGAGGTTCTGAATTACGCCATGAAATTCTTTGCTTCCGCAGGTGCGATCAAAAATCAGAAACGCCTGGAACAGATGCTGGAGTCCGAAGGAGCCGCCCGGATCAATGCGGGCGCGGATGCGGATTATGTCGATGAAGACGGCAATCTCTGGCTCCCCGACCAGTCGTATACAGGATTCAACGCGTATGGCAACGAGTACGGAATCCGGGTTTCGCGCGGAAAGATGGCGATTCGCAACACCAGGGCCCCGGAAGTGTTCCGAAGCGAAATTTATGGGCGTCAGATGTTTTATCATGTCCCGGTTCCGGCGGGAACCTACACCGTAAAATTGCATATCGCGGAAACGTTTACCGGGAACCGGGAAAGCGGACGCCTGATTACCATCACGGTAAATGGAAAAAAGAAAAAGAATTTGAATCCCGTCGTGTTTTCGGGCGGTTTTGCCACGGCGGGCTGCGTCTCGTGGTCCGGAATAAACGCGGAGGATGAACTAATCACGATCTCCATGGAGGGAAGTCCCCTGCTGAATGGAATCGAAATCAGAAAGGAGAAAACAAAGAAATGAAATGGAGCATTCTGCTGTTGAGTCTTGGTCTGAGCACGACCCTTTTTGCGGAAACGCTGTTTGACGTCAAAGTGGCGCAGGAGTCCGGCGATCCGAAGGTCAAGGTGGTGAAGGGTTCCGGTTTTGACATTGTCAAAGAAGGGAAAACCTCCTGCTTTGCCGCAAACGGAAAAAAAGGGGCCGTGGCCTATTACAATCTGCCCCGGGTTTCCTCGCTCGGCACGGACAACCTGACTTTTTCGGTGCTGTTCAAGATCAAGGGGAAGAAGGGATTTGCAACCCTGGTCAGCAAAGGAGCGGGAAGCCATCTCACCCCCGGATACCGGCTTGGAATCGCATTTGAAAAGGATCGGCCGAAACTTTATGCGCTTTTTGTCCCGGCCTCCAGCCGGCCGGGGGCGAAAAAATTCGTGCAGTTTGCAATGAACAAGAATCTGTCGCTTCCCCTGAATGAATGGATCCATGGAGCAATGACCGTTGACCGGGCCGGGAAAATGACGCTTTACATCAATGGAGAAGAAGCCGGATCGCGAAGCATTGCCGCATATGAAAAGGAGAACATGTTCGAAAAAGAGAAGAACAGCAATTTTGCTTCCTATCTTGACGGAGAGATTCGGATTGCGCGAGTCAAGGTCAAAAATGAACTTTCGTCCCGAATCCAGATTCAGAAGGAAACGGATCAATGGCTCGATTCTGTCGAAGAATAATCCCGCTTGCACTTTTTGCCCTTCTCTCCGCACTATCCGGCGCGGAGCTGGGGCTGGAGACGGTTCCGTGGACGGAAGCGGGATACTTCGGATCGCATGAAGGGAACAAACTTCCGCAGATCAACCGGAATCTTCAGGGGAATCCGCTTTCGATCGGCGGAGTCCGTTTCAAGCGCGGACTCGCTGGTCACACGCCGTTTACCGTTTTTTACAGTCTTGGGGGGATGGCACGTTCCGTCTCCGGCTTCGTCGGGCTGGATGACGAGGATCATCCGCGTGATCGCAAAGGCGAGGAACTGGACACGACCGTTCGCTTTGTCATTCTCGTCGACCGGAAAGAGGTGTTCCGTCATACAGCGAAACTGGGGGATAAACCATTTCCGTTCCGCGTGGATCTGCGAGGAAAGCAGCAGCTGGAACTGCGGGGGGAATATGGAAAACATTTCCTCAAACAGCGGGTTGTGTTTGCCCATCCGGTGATCGAAGTGGAAGATGCCGCGCGTTTTCTTGCCTTTGCCGCCGGGGAGCGCGAACGAATCGCACGATCCGCTCAGACGGGACGGAGGTATCCGGAGGCCCCGTCCTGGAAGAAAAACAGCATTCAGAAAATTCAATATGAACGATTCCGGAACGCATATGAAATTCGCCGCGGATCCCTTCATCTTGTGCTGCTACCGGAACTTGGCGGCCGTCTGATTTCATTCGGAAGGGGAGAGAAGACTCTTCTGGAAGGGAACCGCAAGCATGATCCGAGTCAGATCATGATATGGGGACGAAGCGGGGATTTCGCAGGCGGATTCTTTCTGCGACCTTCTCCGAAGCGTTATTTCCAGCCGTGTCCGATTCTGATGCACGGGGAATATTCCATTCAGTTTCCCGCTGACGGCGAGGTGGTGATGGAGTCGCAGAACAGTCCGCTGTTTTTCCTGCGATATTGGTACCACTTCCGCATATTGGACGAGGATCGGATCGAAGTGACCGCAAAGATCATCAACACCGCACCGTTTCCGCAGAGCTACGGGATCTGGAGTATCACGCGGATTCGAAATGGAGTGATGCAACGAGTCTCATTTCATGGAGAAATGGAGAATTCGAAACGCTATTTTTCGGAAATGCAGCTTCATCCGTTTCTCAAGGACGAACGAACTCTTGAGCTGAAAGCGGATCTCTACCGGAAGATGAAATCGTATCTGGAATGGAAGGTTCCGACGAGTTCGCCATCGCTTTCGGCAAAACTGTCGGGCGGGGAAATCTTCACGCAGAAATTTGAGGTGCCGGGCAATCGCGGGCTCCTGCATTTTTACACATCAAGGATGTTTTCCGAGTTGGAGATCCACACCAGGGAAGAGGAGGTTTCTCCGGGAGGCTGCGTTACCTTGAAGGTACTCTGGACTCTCACCTCCGGCAAAGCCCCTGCAACGGTTCCGTAAAAGGAATCCGCGGGAGACTCCCCAACCGACAAAGAAAGAACAATAGGATCGGAGGAAAGCTGCTGTATCGCTTCGGAAAGATTCTTTCCCTCTTCGACTTAAGAGGTCTATTCCGAGTTTAAACAGTTTGAGCAAACGGATGTGCTCCCGGGAAATTCCCGAAACTGGGAAAATGATATTCCGGGAAAAAAGTTGGCATCTTGGTACACTTTCCGGATTCAGCACATCCATAAAAATGCAATCGTTCGGAGCAGATAAGGAGATTCGGAAAGGAGATTGGAAAAATCTCATCTGTCTGATTGGGGATTGTGTTTCAGAATATGAACAATTTATTCCATTAAAGCAGGAAACGGTTGCTGTTCCTTACATCAAGCCGGCTGTCCATATACGAAAACGCATTGGAGACGTTGCGGAGGAGATGAAAGGGAACTGCGACAAGTCCCGTTTGTCGTCTGTAATCACTCTGAAACAAATGTGTCAAAATTGCGGACACCAACTTGAATTGAGGAGGACGCGCAAAGTGCCGATGCAGCCATTCCCGGATTCCCAGCCTCTTGCAAAAGAGGAAATGCTGCAGTATAGTAGCAGCATTCCAAACCAAAAGGAAATATGATAAATCATCCGATGATAGCGGAACTTCTTCCATGATATCAGATCGAACAGAAACATAGGGATTGCATATGCGAACAAGATGGATTCTCATCTTATTTATCATCATCGCGCTTGTCGTTATTTTTCGATTCATACCTGTTTTTGAAAAAAACGTATATCTGAATATCAGCAAGGGAGTCTATCTGGAAAAAACATATTTTCTCAAAATAAAGATATCGTCAAAATATAAGAAAAATCCAAAAATAGAAAAAACATTAAAAGAGGTCGGATTATTTAAGGATCATGACGATTATCTTTTTTTGTATGGATATCAGTCCTTTCTTTTTCGTGCCACACAACGTCTGACAGGTCCTTACCGATTGGAATTCCTTTTAACGAATTTTCCTGTTCGGCAGGAAGATGCTTTTCATTTGCTGAAAGCGATCCAAGACAGAAATTATGCCCGATATCAACTAATGTCGAACAAGATTCTTGAAAATAGTTTATCATTTATAAAGAATAATTTTTGATTTTCTTCTGTGCCCGACACGGACTTCCGTCAACGGATGACGGATTTTTGATTTCTGCAATATCCATTTATATTTTTCAAAGAAAATACATGACGCTTTCCGGAACATCGCGCATGTTTCCCGATGATATCTTTTTTCAAAGACGTTCCTTCGATACAAATAAATGAATTTCCTTCAGGAATCGAAAAAGCCGCTTCCAATTTCCAGAGTTCTTCCCTGTGAATTCAGATTTGAATTGTGGAAGATGAAAAATAAGGCTTCCCGTTTTTCTGACGCATACTCCCCTCAGACCGATTTGTCAAGGGGCTTTTTTCTAAGGGCCTCTCATCAGCTCTTGCCCGGAAATGAGTCTTTCGGGCATATGAAACAGTTCCCCTTCCGGAAGCGTCTGAATCCTCCATTTCAAGGCATTTCCAGTGTCTTTCCATGCACATGCCATAAAGTCGCTGATCGGGGGATTCTCCTTTCAGACTCCTGCGGCAAACTCCGCTCGCATTTCTTCGTTTGTCGAGTCTCCGCTCCCGATTTGGTCAATTATGACATGAAAAAGGTCATTTACAACATTCTCAAATTCCTTTGCCTATGTTATAATGTAGAAAAAAGAGAGCTTTTCGGGGAGAATTTCATGCCGTTTTTTGATCCCCGTTTGCCCGGATTTCTCAATCATGGGAAAAATAGCAAGATCGCTTTGTCCATAAAAAAAAAGGAAACGAGTATGATTTCAAGAGACAATCTTTTCAAACAGAAGGAAGGTCCGGTGTATGGCCTCCGACCGCATCTCTCCTTCCGACGAATGACCATTTCCTCCTTTCCGGAGCCCTTCCTTCTGAGGAAAGGAAAAATGATTTTCGTTTTCTTCCTGCTGGCAGGAATCACCCTCCTTCTGAATGCACAGCAGCAACCGAAGTGTATCTGGGAATTCGGAAAAGACAAAATTTCTCCGGAACAGATCACGGGAGATCTGAAAATCAGCGGCAGCTCATTTTTTCTCGACGGCACCAATTCGCTCCGCCTCCCTTCCGGAATCCTGAAACAAAAAGATTACACCATTGAATTTGAGCTGAAGACTCCGAACCGGAAAGAAATCAATCTTATCATTTTCGCCATGCAGGACTGCGATTATGAAAAAGGTCCCTTCCGCATGATTGTTCCCAATGGATTCGCATTCGCCTACTATGGTTTCGGTGCGGGAATGCTGTATGCGAATTCCTCCCAGACCTCAATGGGCGTGAACGAGGGCACCTGTCCGATTCCCTGGGGCAAAGACAACGTCTACCTGAAACAAACCTTTCTCGTGAAAGACGGTAAACTCTATTATTTCCGCGACGGCCTGATTCTCCTGATTACAGACCCCTTTCCCCCTCCGACTCCCGGAGCCGTTCTCCGTTTCGGACAGCTTCGCGGAAGGAAAAATGCTCCGGAGAAACTCAAAACATCTCTTGAAATCCGCAATTTGAAACTCTATGACGGCTGCCGATTCCCAAGCGGATACGATCCTTCCGTCAGCAAACGCATGAACTATTCCGGTCCGGAATACAGCCTCATGCGCGAAAAGGTCAAGGATCCGAAGAAAAAACGCATTCTCGTGGTCGGGGATTCCATTTCCATGAGTTACCGTGCCCAGATCGCCGAACACGTCAAAGACCGCGCATATGTCGATTACTGGATGGGTGGAACATGGTTCGGTCCCGGCGTCGCCGGAGGCGGAGAAAAGAGCAAACCGGCTGTCGCGTGGAAAGGGGTCGCCTCCCATGGTCCCTATGACATCGTGACATTCAATCCTCAGACGCTTCACTGGTGGTCTCGGAAATTCAAGGATCGCTGCAGCAAAACCTATCTCGCCGATACCATCCAGTTCTATTTCGACTGCATCCGGAAATATATGCCGAATGCAAAAATCATCTGGATCCGCTGTACGCCCTATCGTTCCCTTCTTCCGGACGGATCAAGCACGGTCGACAATGATGACGACCGCAGAATCCGCAAATTCAACGAAATCTGCGACAAAGTCGCCGCGCGGAATAAGATTCCGAGTGTAGATCTCTATGCAATCGCCATCAAGCATCTTCCCAATGTAAAAAAACACTGGAAAGATCCCGTTCACTGGGATCGGGCATGTGCCGATGATTTTGCTCGTGCCATTTGTTCGGAAATTGATCAGATTCTGAAAACTCAGCCGTAGTATGCAGGAGGAGTCGGACGAAACCATCAGGAATGTAACACAAAGCAGGAGAGAAGAATGAAAAGAAATGGGAAATTTACACTTCCGGAACTTCCGAGGTTTTATCAAAACAAAAGGAAATCCAACTTTTTCAGAATAAAAGATAGAAGGAGTCCGCTTTTATGAAAATGGTTTTTCTCACGGCAATTCTGTGCATCACCTTGTCCGCACCCGGCCTTCCGCCGGCGCAAAAAGCACAGAAAGAACCGCTGGTTTTCTCTGCGGAAGTCAGCAGAAAAGACGGCATTTTCCGTTGCGGGGAACCGATTGAATTTCAGTTCAAACTTCTCGAAAACGCCCATCCCGCCGCCGGCAGAATCATCGAATACACACTGCATAAAAACGGCTTTCCGGTGGAAACAAAACGTGCGCCGGGAGATCAGACACTGAAACTGAAAACGTCTCTTGACAAACCCGGATGGGTTTGGGTTCGAGTCTGGGCTCTGAATGAAAAAGGAGAAAAAATCAAAAAAAGACAAGGATGGTTTGTCTCCTCGTTTGCCGGTGCAATGATCGAACCGGACAAACTGCGCCAGAAGGATTCGGAACCCGCCGATTTCGATGCGTTCTGGAAACAGCAGCGCAGGAAACTCGACCAGGTTCCCGTGCGGGAGATATCGCGTGTCCCGGTGGAAGCTCCGCAAGGTCTGAAAAACAAGGCCGACCATTTTGTCGTTACAATCGCCTGTGCCGGACCCAAACCGCTTACCGGGATTCTTTCCATTCCGAAAAATGCAAGACCGCATTCCCTTCCCGCAATTGCAATGTTTCAGGGGGCTGGAGTTTATCGTTCCGGATTCAATCGGCAGTATGTGGACGGCGCGATTATTCTGCATGTCAACGCTCATGGGATTCCACCCCTTGAAAAGCCGGAGTTTTATGCGGAGCTCAATCGGAACGAACTGAAGAATTATGCACATCAGAACAAAACAGACCGGGAAAAATTTTATTTCAACGGAATGTATCTCCGAGTCATGCGGGCGTTCGACTACCTGAAAACCATTCCGCAATGGGATGGGAAACGTCTGATTTCCATGGGCGGAAGCCAGGGCGGGGCTCAGGCGCTGGTGGGTGCGGCATTGGAACCGGGAGTCACGTTCTGCATGTCCGGCGTTCCCGCAATGGGCGATCATGCCGGAATCCTTGCCGGGCGCAGACCCGGATGGCCGGGGCTCTTCAACAATCCGCAGGGAGATCCGAAAATTCTGAAAACCGCTGCTTATTACGACAATAATAATTTTGCGCGGAGAATTCGATGTGAAATCATCATGCTGACCGGATTTTCAGACTTTGTCTGTCCTCCGACCTCCGTGTATACCGCATTTCACAACCTTCCGGAATCCACGAAGAAAACCCTCTATACCAATCCGCTGGACGGACACTTGACCGGAAATGCCGAAGCCTCCCGGAGGATCCGCAACTATATTTTCGGACGCTGATCCTCCAAAGGAGATGCCATGAACGGAAGAACGCACCACTCCGGAAAAAAGGATTCACGGTTTTCGGCCATCCCGGTACCGGACACCGGGAGCAGACAGCTGGATTCGAGAGGCGGAGAACTCTCTCGAAAGACCCTGTTTCATCCACGGATGACGAGGCGTTCTTCTTGTTCAAGCCGCTTCCGGAGAACCGATGTTTTCCATTGTTCTGACAAATGTTTTCCGACTCTTTGAGTTTCAACCTTGCACTGGAAGAAAAAGGAGAAAAAATCATGCAGGCTTATTATCACCCGGATCTGACTCAATTCAAACATGATCGTTTCGGCATGTTTATTCATTGGGGAATCTATGCAATGTATGGCACGAATGAATGGTGCCGCGTCTACTCCCGGGTTTCGGAAGAAGAGTATCAATATATGATTGAGCACTTCCAGCCCGATCTGTTTGATCCCGCGGAGTGGGCGCGAAGGGCCAGGGCGGCAGGAATGAAATATGTCATTTTTACGACCAAACATCATGACGGGTTCTGTATGTGGGACACCCGCTTTACGGATTATAAGGTCACGAATACTCCGTATGGACGCGATGTTCTCCGGCAGATCGTTGATGCGTTCCGTGCCGAGGGGATTCGGATTGGACTCTATTATTCCATTACGGACTGGCATCATCCGCATTATAAAATCAGTCCGAACAGTCCGCAGGCGGCACTTCCGCAGGAAGAGCAGGAGCGTCTCAATGCGCTCCGGGATAACCGGATTTACAATGAATATGTCCGCAATCAGGTGACCGAACTGCTTACCGGATACGGCGAGATCACGGAGCTCTGGTTTGACATCTCCTTCCAACAGGGAGCGGAAAGTAACGAAGCGGAAAAATTGGTAGCGCTTGTGCGTCAGCTGCAACCGGAAATCATTCTCAACCAGCGTCACGGTCTGAAAGGAGCGCATGATATTGTGACTCCGGAAAATTATCTTCGGGAGCGGGATTGTCTGGATGAAAATGGACATCCGACCGCCTGGGAAGGCTGTCATTGTTTCGGAGCATCCTGGGGATATAACCGGGATGAACTTTCCTATCTGAAATCTCCGGTTGAATTTCTTTACATTCTGATCACCCAGACTTCGCTGAACGGCAATACGCTCTTCAATATCGGCCCCAGCGCACGGGGCTGTATTGATGAACATGAGGAGCAATGCCTCGATCTTCTGGCAAAATGGATGAGATATCATTCCCGGTCGATTTACGGATGCGGAGCCGCTCCGAAGGATTTTCCGGAACCCAGGGATTGCCGGTACACGTACAACCCGGAAACCAATCGGCTTTACGTTCATATTATGCGCTGGCAGAGAATGCTTTTTCTGCCGAATATGAAAGGCCGTATTCGTTATGCGCAGACGCTTCATGACGGAGCTTTTGTACGAATTGAGGAAAGTACGGAAAACCGTACAGGAGACCCCAATCCGCGGATTCCGGAAGGATATGCGGCCTTGATATTTCTGGACCAGCCGCGAGGGACGGTGATTCCTGTGGTTGAGCTTTTTCTAAGATAACGTCCGGAAAATTGCACTCCTTTGTTTCTGAATGATTACACGAGTAAGGCTGAACGGAATTTCACAGATAAAAAAGGAAAGAGTATTTTGGACGCTCCAACAAAAAGTGTCCAAAATACCCTGACAGTATTACCTCGCTCAGCAAAACGCATGAACAAGAAAACGACTTCCGGCGCCGATCCCCATTCCCCATCGAATTGTGGTCTCAAAAGGAAGAGGTTCGAGCGCAACAATCAGAACATGCCTTCCCTTCGAGAGCGGCAGATAACGGCGATACTGATTCAGCGGAGCGCCACCAAGCGTGGGTCCGAAAATGACCGGTCGCCCTGAACAGGTGAATTCTCCATCCGGACGTTCAACGTCAAGGAAAAGACGCTGACGGCCGAAAAGCATGTGCTGATCATCATGCAGAACCTCGACATCGGGATCAAGGTAGACCTGATTGGAGGTCGGAGAATTGAACATCAGCGTATATTCCCCGTCTTCCTGCAATTCGAAGTGAAAGCGGAGAACAACCTGTCCTCCGGATCCGCGGAAGGCTTCCGGAACTTCCAGTTTTCCGGCGATCGGATTGCAGAGTCGTGTCTTCCAATCCATCTTGTCCAGCGCAACACGGTACCAGTGGGGATTCGTCTGCATGGAGACATCAACGTGAATCTGGAACAATGAATAATCCGGCTCCGGAGAGGGGATAACCTTCACTTGCTGCGGAATACGTCTACGCAGTTCAAGAATTTGATCCGTAAAATCCTCGATCGTCGGAGGAAACTCCAGTCCGGTGATGGCCGTGCTGCGGACCACCAGTTCGTGGCCGACCGGACGTCTCCAGATTTCGGGAATTCCATCCGGATTGAGGATTCCGAGAATGGCTCCCGCAGTTGCGGCGGTGCAGTCGGTATCCATGCCGCAGTTTGCCGCGTCGCAGATGGTTTTCCCAAAATCGCCCCCGCCGGAGAGGAGCGCCAAAGCCGTAAAGGGAACATTTATCCGGACGTTGGTTTTGAACTCGGTTGCATAGCGTTCAAAGAGCGCGTCGCGGACCGTTTCCCAGTCGCGGGACCGGTCCCAGAGCGAACACGCAGTCCGAATTCCTTCCGCGAGGATCGAATCGGAGGAAAGATAGGAGAGCGCGGCGTCAATGAGTTTTCGGATATCCGTTTCGACAAAGGCGAGTGATTCCAGCGCAGCGAAAAAAACCTCCGCTTCAATCCCGTCCCCGCTGTGATCGATGCAGGCATCCTCCCGGGCAAACTTCACCGCAAGCTCCGGATTCCCGGGAGCCAGACACGCCCAGAGCTCACTTCGGATCGCCGCTCCCATTCCGTTGACATAATAATTGTCGAAACTCCCCGTCCATGGCGGACGGAGCCCCAGAGCCAGATTCCGCATCGCGACGGCATATTCGTCGCAATGGAAATTCATATGCTTTTTCCAGATCTCCGCAAGGATCTCCCGATTGACTTCCGGTTTTTCCATCCGATCCAGCGCCGCCACATACATGGCCTGCAGTTCCAGATCATCGTTCGGCATGGATCCCGTCGGGACCGGATCGTAGTAGGTCAGATTGTTTTTAAACGGAATTCCTTCAAAGGGGCCTCCGAGGGTTCCTCCGATATTTTTCCCCATCCAGCATCCCAGAACCTTTTTTCGGTCTTCTGCGATATTCATCATAGACAACTCCTTTTTTATTTGAATAAAGTTCATCATATTATACTTCAGAAACTGAAAAAATGAATGAGAATTTGTTCAAAAAACATGTGTTTTCATACACAATTTTCCCGGAAATTCTTCCGGTGCCCGGAAGGGGAGATTCCGGTCAGGGCCTTGAACCGTGCGGAAAAATAGAAGGGATCGGCCGATCCCACCTGCCGGGCAATCTGCTGAAGCGGAAGATCCGTGCATTCCAGAAGCGATTTTGCTTGCTCAATCCACTGCCTTTCCCGAAACCGACGAGGCGATAAACCTGTCTCCTTCCGGAAGAGATTGTAGAACGCCGTGTGGGACATGCCGCATTTTCTGGCCACAGTGTCCATGTCGGAAACCGAATCGGCAAGAAGGATTTTCTGCGCCTTGTGAATCCTCGGATCCAGCGTGGTCGGTTTTTCCATCCGGTCGCTGGCTCTCTGCACCACCGATTCGATCAAAAGTTCCGCCAGCGGACAGTCCCGCCCCTCTGAAAAATGCTCCAGTTCAAAAGCCTCCTCCAGCGCCTCCTGCACCTTCCTTCTCTCCGTTTTTTCGAAGTGGAGTTTCGCCGCCGAAGGAAACTGCTCATCCGGACGGAAGACCCTGTCCAGCATGATATGCGGCCGCAGAGAAAAATGAAACCAGATATATTTCCACGGACCCGGGGAATGAAACACATGCCGCGGACCCGGGACATAGAAAACCAGATCGCCGGCAGAAAGAGAAAATGTCTTGCCGTCAAGCTGAAGTTCTCCTTTCCCATCCAGCGTGAACAATCCGCCCCAGCGGTTCACAATGCTCTGCGTGAAGTGAACACGGCCGGGAAAGGTATGGCTCCCGATGCTCAGGTAGAGCGTCTGCGACGGCTGATGCGATGATTTCATGATCCCAGGCTAACTAATCGGTGGAAAAGTTTCTCTTTTCGGATACGGTATCCCCGTTTGCGAAAATTGCAACCGCGAAATCAGAGTTTATTGGGAGAGCGGATGCAGGAAAAATGTCGGGAAAAGAGGAAAAAATTTGCGATTTCGGAGAAGAGAGCTTCTCTTGTTCCAAAAATATCGAATCGGATGAATTTACATTTCCTGCGGGGAGAATCTTTCGTTCCAGACGCTCGTTCCTGGCCCTGTTTCCGGGAAAAATGCCGTTGCATGAGCACAACGATATTTATGAACAGGTGGTTCCCGGGACGGAGAGGGAGTCCATCTCTGGAAGAGAAAAGCACGGCACGCTTATATGAACTCCAGAATCACGATTTGCAATATTATGTTTGAAGTCTCGTTTCCCAATCATTTTCAGCCAGATCTGTCGGGAGGGAACCGAATGATCCGTTGCTGTTTCATACGGGAGGAAAGCTGTCTGCCCGAAGCAGGATGCTGTGCGGGGAGCCGGAGTCCTTTCCGATGATCTGCCGACATGCGTTTCCATTGAAGTCGGAAGAGAATCCGAACGATACATACAGGCTCAGCGCACGGATGGCGCATCTTGGTATATCCCTCTTCTCTCAATTAGATTCCAGACCAAGGTGCCGGAGCCAACCAGACTAAATGGATATTTCAGCTGATAATAGTCCAAACATGTTTTTTTATAACGAAAAACATCTCACTGTACTGACGGGCAAGGCGCGCTCCGTTTGACAGATTTTCGATAAGCGTCGCCCGGCTCAGGCGTTGGAGTCACGGAAGCGGGTCGGAGTCATTCCGGTTCTCTGCTTGAACTTTGCGGAGAACTCATGCGGGGAGGAGTAGCCGAGTTCCGCCGCGATATCCCCGATGGTCAGCGATTTCTGCAGCAGGAGAGCACAAGCCGCCTCGTGACGCCGGTTCATCCGGTAGCGGTTCGGAGAAACCCCAACGATTTTGGCAAACTTTTTCCGGAAATTTTCATATCCCCATCCATGGATTCGGCAGAACTCCTGAATCTCCCTTTTTTCGCGGAAATTGGAACAGAGGAAACGGCACGCCTCCTTGATTTGTTCGATATCGGCGCTGTTGCGGTCCGTCTTCCGAAGCGCCTTGGAGACCATGCCGAACAGCAGCGGGAGAAGATCCAGAAGACAGGATTCCGGACAATGTTCCAGTTCCTGTTCCAGCTTGAAATACTGTTCGGTCCAGACATCATCCGGCGAGAACTTCCCGGTCGGGGTCTCCCGGGAGATACCGCAGAACGCCCGGAAATACGGATAGGCATTGTATCCCAGACAGAGAAAGCATTCCCGCCAGCGGCTTTCCAGATCAATCCGGATCTGATGCACGACTCCGGGTATCCGGAGAAAATAGGTGTTCTCGTGAAGCGGATAATGTTTTCCGCTCTCCCAATCCACATACTCACCCTTTCCCCGGAGGATCAGGCAGAACGCAAAAAACGGAAACGATTCCGGTCCGGTGACACGCTGATTCGGACTGATCTTGTCGAGAAGTCCGACTCCCAGCTTGTCGGTCCAATCCTTTCCGACCGAACGGAGCACGACCTTGTCTTTACCAAAAAAAGTACTTCGATTTACCATTTTACACCCCGTTTGCCCCGTTGCTTTTTTGAAAGAATATTGTATAATTAAAAAAGAAAGCTCTTCTATAGGATAGCACACCGCCGGGAAAAATGAAACCGGAAACAGAAAAAAAACAGAAAAAAAGAAAGGCGGGGTAGTACGGGGAATGATGAAAAAGAATTTTACTCTCATTGAACTTCTTGTTGTAATCGCGATTATCGCAATCCTTGCCGGGCTTCTGCTTCCGGCGTTGAGGTCCGCACGGGAAAAAGGGCTCTCGATCCGCTGTCTTGGAAACATGAAGCAGATCTATACGGGAATCGCCTCGTATCTGGGAGACAGCGACGACTACATGCCAACACACCGCGGTGCCGACCAGACCAACGGCGCATGCGCAAAAACCAATCTCTATCTCCAGCAGACAAAGGATCTGGTCACGACAGGCTGGGATGACGAGATGATCGGATTCCGGAAACTGGGAAATG
>CALXRL010000094.1 GCA_944390735.1 uncultured Victivallales bacterium
CAAGACCGCTGCCGCCGACCATGAGATTCGGATCGTGAAGTTTCGTTTTCGCGTAGTCTATTTTCAGTTCTTCCGCGAAGTCCGCGGGAAGACGGGTCGCGTTTGCCTCATTTGCCGCCTCGGTCAGATGGAATGTGCCGGGGGGATATTTCCAGCTTTCGCTGGTTTGGGGAATCAGCGAAAGTTTCCGTTTCCGGTACTCCCGGAAAATTTCCTCGGTGCTGCGTTTGGAATAGATCCCGTTTTTGCCTGGAGAGGGCAGTGGGATGCCGTCATGAAGAATCCGATAGGCCCCGCGCAGCCGCACCGTGCCGATGCCGAGCCATTCCAGAAGATCCAGTTTTTCTTCGCTGACGCGGTTCCATGGATAGAGCATTCCTCCGAAAATGGAATGCTTCCGGTGTTTCCGTTCGCCGGAGGGCAGAATGCAGTACGAGGTGCGGAACATCTCCCGTTTTCCACAGCGGAGAGTCACTTCAAAATATCCCAGTCGGCCGGCTGGAAGAGGAAGAGTCTGTCTGGAGATGGATGCCGCATCCGCCCGGAGCGGAAGTATGCGTTGTTCGATTCGCCCGTTCCATGCGTCGGTGATTTCCAGTTCGCCTTGCGTATCCAGTGCTTGGGAGGAACGATTGCGGATCAGCAGTTCCGCTTCCGTCGCATCCCCCTCCAGCAGAATGTTGCAGTAGCGGCGGAAACGGAGTGCGGCATCTATTTCCTGTTCGGAAAAAATATCGAAGAGCGGTCTGCTTCCGCAGTACGGGGTGAGTGCCAGATCCAGCGACAGACGGGATTTCCCGTTTTCGGTTTTCCAGAAGAGAATTCCCTCGCTGCTTTTCCGGCTGCGCTGAAAGGCAAGAGAGAGTTTCGGCTTGAATTCCGCTTTGATTCCGCAGCTTCCGCCTTCGGGACCGTTGTCCGCGCGGGATGAAAGCAGACGCTGTTCCGGTCCCGCGTAGAAAATCAGCATGCGCATTCCGCCATCCTGCTTTTTGTGTTCCCGGAACTCTCCGCTGAAATGAATACGAAGCCATTCCGGATGCGCCTCCATCCACCCTTTGAGCTGGACGCGTTCCGACTGAGATCCGCTGAAACGATACTCGAATTCGATTTTGTCCGTATCCCCGTTTTTCTCCTGAAGACGGGCATGGAATTCCGCGGAACGAAAGAGTTCTTTTCCCGTACTCCGTTCCGATACAAAACCGATTCCCTTGAGAAACGGAGTGAAGGTGCCGTTTTTCTGAAGAATGGAGATCCGGATCGACCGGGAGTAATCCAGCTGATAGGTTTTCCCATGGTAGATTCCGTTTTCCGCAAAGAGGGAAAGGAACGGAAGAACGAGAAGCGGGAGCAGAATGCGGGAGATGGTCATAATGCGATCCTCCACTCATCAGTCCTGCAGCCCGAAACAGCGGCGTTTCGCGGCAAGCCATGCGGAGTAGGGACGATACTCGATATGGCCGTCCAGAAATCCGGCGACCGATCCGCCGGTGTGTCTGGGATCGAAACTCTGTGGCAGGGTATCGGTCCATGGCGTCGTTTTCGGGGAGTAGAAGGAGATGCTTCCCCGGGTGTCGCCGATCAGAACCCGTGAAGAGGCATCCTGAATGCGTGAAAGCAGAAGAGACACCTGATAGCCGACTCCATAAGTGACACTGGCGTAAATGCCGATGGTTCTGTTTTCCGTTCCGGGAGCCGGACAAACCAGAACGCCGGATCCGCTCTTCCCTTCGATTTCGCTGATCCAGGCTTTGGGCTCCGGCAGATACCTGCTGCGGATCAGAAGATTGCTCCACCAGTTTCTGCTGCGCGAGGGATTGCTCCCGGAAAAACTTTCCGCCAGATTCAGCGGCGGAGTCCGGTCGTCGAAATCGGAACAGTAGAGCATGACGGCCTGCATGATCTGTTTCTGATTCCCCGTGCAGCTGTTCCGGATCGCGCGTGCGTTTGCCTTGTTCAGTGCAGGAAGCAGAAGAGAGAGTAGAATCAGCAGAATTGCAAGAACAATCATCAATTCAATCATTGTAAAGGAATGTGGTCTCATGGGATCAGTTCTCCGTTTGCGGTGTGACAATACTTTCTCTTTCGATCAGGACAGCCGGATAATATTTTTCCTTCGGCTGGGGTGTATTGGCGGCAATCATATCCAGAGCATCCCGGCTCATGGTGGTGAAATCGGTCCGGGTGCAGGAGATGGCGGGGGTGGCATCGGCGAGCATGAAGTCATCGCCATGGGCCAGAATTCCGATCTCATCGGGGACGCGGATCTTCTGTTCCCAGAGAACCCGACGACCGGCAAACGCTCCGTTGGCTCCGATGTAAATGAGTCCGGTGAGTTTCCGTTCCCGGATCTCCTCCAGAAAGGACAGAGTGACTTTTCTTCCTGCGTCGCGGCTGCTTTCCCAGGATTTGACCGGTCGGGAAAAGAGACTCAGTTCCATATCGGACTGTTTCGCTTCTTCCAACGCTGCTTCGATCATTTTCTGTGGAATGGTTCCATCGGGGACCGCGCGGAGAAAACCGATCCGGCGGTGATGCTTCTCCCGGAAACAGCGGACGCACAATCTGCCATTGGCTTCCGCGTCGGGGAGGAGAAGGTGAATATTCGCAGGCAGATCATCGTAGGTGAAGTAGCTGTCGAGAATAACGACCGGGCAGGAGAGTGTTCCAAGCTCCTGAAGCAGAGATTCTTCCAGACGATCCGCTGTGGATATCAGGACCATTCCTTTGAGCTCTTCCATTCCGGCGATCTCTCGGATCAGCGCATTCCGGTCGCTGTTCCGCTGCACGCGATAGTTCCGGGCCGTGAATCCGAGCTGTCTTGCATAGGCGTTCAGGGTATGTTCCATCTGCCACACAGGACTCGCAAAATAATCCACCGAGAAGATCACAACATTGGCATGACGGTCCTGTCCCCTGGCCGGCCGGACTTCATAAGGGGCGCTTCCTGCACAGCTGACAATGCCTGTTCCTCTGCGGCAGAGCAGGATTCCTTCTTTTTCCAGATCATGCACAGCTCGGCTCACCGGTGACTGCGAGGCCCGGAAACGACGCATCAGTTCCGCGATGGTCGGCATCCGGAGGCGCGAGGCGGGTTTCAGCGCTTCGGCCTTCAGATAGGCTTTGATTTCATCGTATTTTTCCGACATCGATTCTCTTCCCCTGATATTTTCTCGATAATGAAAAAGAACTATATTAATATTATAATCGATTTTTTGGAATTTGTCAACCCCATGGATTTCTCTTTTTCCGGAAAAAAACGGATTGTTCTTCCGGGAAGGAGGGAAAGGGATGCGGAAAGCGGAAGATGGCTGGAAGAAGCGCTTCGGCAAACCAAAATCATTCCGGAAGGAAAGAAAAAAAGAAACCCGTTCCTCCTTGGGGGGGGACGGGGAGAAAACGTTTGTGTCGAATTCTTGCGAAAGCGGCTGTTATTACGGTTTGTAATCGTAGTACCCGGTAATGATGCCGCATTGACGGCAGCGGAATGCGTAGGCGCGGGGACTTCCGTCGCCATCAAGTCGTTTGAGCACGCTTTCGGCTTTTCCGCCGTCCCAGCTGACCTCTTCTTCGGCGAGAGCGGTGAGGGCGTCAAGGAATTCGGCGCTTCCGCAGGCAATGAGTTCCTCGTATCCCGCAGTGCCGAGATATTCCATCATATCGCCGCAGTGGGAGAGCCATTGCTCCTCTTTCCAGCCGTCGAAGCACGGGGTTCGTTCGCGGATGAGGGCCTGGGTCTCCTCCGGAACATCGCTGATATCCTTGACCTTGCAGAAGACCCCGTGAAATTTTCTTGCGGCGGCGCCGCTGGCGATGCACCAGGGACAGACCTCCTGGAACTGCTGTCCCCGCGCATGTTCCAGAAAATGAAAATGACCTCCGTACAGACAGGGCACCTCTTTGCCGCAGCAGGCGCAGACGGCGTGTTCCGCGGGATGGATCGTTCCATCTTCATAGGCTCTTGGATAGTAGGGGAATTCCGGCAGAACGGAATAGTCCTGCCCTGCGATGATCTGCTGCAGGATCTCCTCCTCGGTCGGCGGGGCTTCCTTTTTGGAGTGGATCAGTTTTTGCAGAAAACTCATGAACGTCCTCCTTTCAGTCAAAGCTCTCGTGATATGAGTGGTCACCCGGACAACGGAACTGGAGAAATTCGGGTCTCTTCTGCAATATAGATACCGAAGGAAGGAAATTCCAACGGGGAAAGAAAAAAAACGCTGAAATCTTCCCGGAGATATGGAAAAGCACTCCGTTTTTTTGAAAAACAGCCGATTCCGTGCTATATTGCTCTCATTCGGGAGAAGAAGAGAATGCAAACGGATGATGTTGTTCTATTTCTGAATTATTTTTTTCTGGCGCTGCCGCTGGTGGTTGTGCTTCTTCATTTGACGAAGCCCGCCTGGTTTGCGGGACTGCGGAGGAAAATTTTCTGGGGGATCGGGGTGTCGGTCTTTGCCTGGGGGATTGTTTGTCTGGAGATGATTCTGGATCCTCCGGAGACGCAGTTCACCCTGGTTTGTGCAGGCTGGTTCGGCTGGATGTACATCTGGTTTCTTCTGACGCCGGTGCTGCTGGTCTATGCGGGAATCCGCTGGGGAATCCTGTCTCTCGCGGAGCTCTGGCGAAGGCATCGCTCCTGAAGCGCGGAAGAACGGCCGCATGCGCGGAAGCCTGCGCGGAGAGAAGGAGATGTCGCTTCTCCGCCCGCGGATCATCGTCCCGGCTCCCGGAGGGCGATTCCCGACAGAAAAAACTCTTTTTCTTTCGCGGAACGTGATTCCTGGGAACATTTTTCCCAAAGTCGCTGTTTTTAAACGGTGTTTCCGGGAAATTTCCGGCAACGCTGCGCCGGAGAAAGCCGATCCCAGGCGAACACGAACCGTGGAATGGAAAAAGGATATCGGAGAGAGAGATGGAGATCAGAGATCGAATCAATGCGTTTGTTTTTCCGAAAATGAATCGGACGTTCGCCATTCGTCTGGTTATCACAATTGCGGTCTGCTTTCTCTTTTTCAAATTTGTCTGCAAACCGGTTTTCCTGAACGGAGGAAGCATGGAACCCAATTATCACGACGGAACGTTGAACTTCTGCTGGACTCCTACCTATCTCTTCCGCGCTCCCAGAAAGGGAGATGTGGTGGCGCTGCGTTATGAGGGAGACCGGGTCATGCTCCTGAAACGGATCGTCGCCAATGCCGGCGATACCGTCGAATTCCGGAACGGAACGCTGTTCGTCAACGGAAAGGCTGTCCGGGAACCGTATGTCAAGTTCAATGAGGGAAACTGGAATCTGCCTCTTCGGAAGGTCTCGCCCGGCTGCGTGTATGTCGTCGGAGACAACCGGGGCATGCCGATCGAACAGCATAAATTCGGAGAAATCCGCAGAAACCGAATCGAAGGAACTCTTCTCTTATGAACAGAAAACTGCTGATTGTCATCCTTGGAGTCGTGGCGGTCTGCGCCGCAGGCGTGCTTCTCTGGCGATTCCTGTTTGCGGAGTCGCCGGAGCATCAGATCCGCCGGACCTTTCAGGAGTTGTCCGCCACCGCCCGGAAGACCGGAAAGGAGGGCCTCATCGTTGCTATGGAAAAAGCCCGCGACACCGCCCGCTTCTTTGACGACGTCTGCACTCTGAAACTGGACCGGATTCCCAATGGGGTCGGCGCCATGAGCCGCCAGAACATCACGGCAAACACTCTGACGCTGCGCAACTATTTCCGAACCATGAAAGTCACGTTCTACGACATGGAAATCCTGGTGGACAGGGAGAAACCGGAGGCACAGGCCACTTTCACCGCCGTCTTCGAGGGCGATCCCTCCTCCGGCCGGCCCGTCCGCGAGACCAAGGAGATGGATGCCGGTCTGGTGCGGAAGCAGGACCGCTGGCTCCTGACATCGCTTGCCTTCCGCGATGTCATCCGGAAATGACGCTTCTCTTTTCCGAAGCCTCCCGGCAGGCGGAAACGTATGCTTCGATGTTTTCCCATGGCACTTCCGGTTCCACCAGATGCGTCGGCGTGCAGAGCAGTCCGCCCTGTTCGCCGGCGATCCTCAGATTCCGGAGAACCGCATCCCGCACCTCCTCCGGCGTTCCGAAGGGAAGCGTGGTCTGGGTGCCGAGCGTGCCCCAGAAGGAGAGGCGGTCTCCGCAGGCATCGTGAATTTCCTTGAAATCCATGCATTCCGGCTGAACCGGATTCAGCACATCGATTCCCGCTTCGATCAGGTCTTCCAGAAAAGGGGTCACATAACCGCAGGAGTGGTAGGTGATCAGCAGAGACGGATGGACTCGTTTCGCCGCGGAAATGACCCGTTTCAGGCGCGGCTTCAGGTGTGCGCGGTAGAGTTCGAGCGACATCATGATGGTATGCTGCATTCCGATGTCGTCGCCCAGACGGATGAAGTCCACCCCCGCGGCTGCAAACGCCGCCGCTCGCTTTTCCGCAAGAACGGTGATCCGTTCCAGATGACCCACGGTCATGGGATCGTCCGTCATCATGCCGATCATCATCTCCTCCATGCTCCGCAGGTACCAGGCGCATTCCCAGATGGTGCACTCCATGCAGACGGAGGCGGCTAGACCGCGCGCATGGATGGCTTCCACCTCTTTCCGGCATGATTCCATCTGCGTCTCATCGAATTCCGGATACGGATAGGCGTCGAACTCCTCCTGCGAGGTGAAATTCTTCATCGGATGGTACATCCGGCTCATGTGCATGGATTCCGGCGTTTTCTCGTGCGCAGTTCCCCAGATCGAAAAGGTCGTTTCCGGAAGAAACTCCATTCCGGGATAATACCGTCTCCAGTCGGTCTCCTTCTGCCGCAGAAACGTGGTTCTGACTTCCCGGGCGGGAAACGAAAAAAATTCCCGGTAATCATCGCCATGGCCGGGATGGTGACGGAGAAATTTCTCCACCATGGCCGGGGAAAGGGCGAAATCAACCGGAACGGCTTCATATCCTTTCCGTCGCCACAGACTCAACAGATTTTCGCGCGGGGTCATCATTTGATTTTCTCCTTTTCCTCTTTTGCCGGAGTGGTCGGAACGGTGCGGAGGATCCGGTCCCAGTCGCCGACCTGCCGGATCATTTCGCCGGGTTTTACCATCAGAAACTCCTCCTCCGCCCAGTTTCCGGCGAGCAGGGCGCGAATCAGATGCAGGGATCCCTGGAGAGTTTGAAAGGGACGTCCTTCCTTCTCCGCATGTTCCCGGCAGCGTTCCATGGCTTCGGCACAGGGAATCTCCGGAATCTGAATAAAGAAAATCGGCCGGAGTTCCCCGTTGAGTTTCGGGTGCATTGCCTCGTAGATGTAGCGGGCGTCCTCTTCGCCGTACTGTTCCACGAGCGCCTCCCAGCCGTCGCCGAGAATCATTTCCCCGTCGGAGAAATAGTAGTCGCCGTGTTCCACAAATCCGATGGATCCGAAGGGGGTGCTCGGCATCGGGGAGAAGATCTCTTCAAAGCGTCTGCGGCTCCCGAGCAGAATGCCGCAGCAGTCGTGACTGCGCGGAATGACCACCGGAATTGATCGCGCGCACAGTCCGTCGGCGGCGCTGCCGCAGAGTCCGTAGGCAAGAAGAATGGCGTCGAATTCCGGCGAACGGTCGATTTTTTCCTGAAGTTTCCTCCGCAGTTCCGCCGGATGGGCATGTTCTCCCAGTTCCAGAAATTCAATCGTCAGATGGTGCGGCGATTCCATCGCCGCATACGAAAGTTCATGGGAAAAGACATTGCAGGAGATCACTTTGAATTTCATGGCAGCATCAATCCGTCGATAAAGTTGTTTTCGAATTCGGGAAGTGCATTCAGCGGCAGTTCGTGCGGCAGCGCGGAGAGTCGTTCGAGTTCCGGGAGCAGTTCCGGTTTTGCCGCCAGTTCCGCCGCGCCCGCAAGACTGGTGTTGCCCACGATCCGGCACTCCACCTCCGGCAGCATTCCGATCGCCCTGGCATTGGCCGGATCCAGATAACGGGCGAATCCTCCGGCGAGAAGAAGACGTCTGACCGGCGTCCCGCAGGAATCCGCAAGGGTTTGAATTCCGGCTGCGACGGCGGCTTTCGCCTTCAGCAGCTGGGAGATCTCCTCCTCCCGGATCGACAGCGTCTCCGTAAAGGCAAATTGTTCCGCTTTCGGCTGAAGACGGCCGAATTCATTCAGACGTCCCTTCCGGCGCATGACCGCCAGAAAATCAATCATGGCGCTTCCGCAGAGGCCGGCGGCTTCTCCGCCTCCGAGAACGGAAAACGTTCCATCCGGGAAATAGTGGTCGACGGCTCCCTCCACCGCGCGGCTCCCGCACGGGATTCCGCTGCCTTCGAACGCCGGCCCCGCGGCCGCCGCGGTGCAGAAGATCCCTTCCCGCGTCCGGAAAACCATCTCGCAGTTGGTGCCGATGTCCACCAGCATCTCTCCCGGCTGCGGATCGGTCCGCAGAATTCCCCCCACCAGATCCCCTCCGACAAATCCGGCAATCGCCGGGATGGTCAGAACCGGAAGGTCCGGCGGCGCCGAAATCAGTCCGCATTCGCGCGCCGTGCGGATCGGAAAACAGCGAAGCGGCGGAAGAAACGGCATCGTTCCGACCGGACTGGGGTCCACTCCGTGAAACAGAAGACTCATGACGGTATTGCCCGCCACGCCGATCCGGACGCAGTCCGACGCATCCAGTTCCGCGAGAAGCTCGTCGATGGTCTCTCGGACGGCCCGCCGTTCCTCCTCCAGCGCCTCCTTCGAGCTGCCCGCGTGGACGATTCGCGAGATCACATTGTCTCCGAACCTGCTCTGTCCGTTGAAGGCGCTTGCGCGCGCGACAATGGTTCCGTTGACCAGTTTCACCGCGGCAACCGTGGTCGTTCCGATGTCAATGCCGATCACCGGATCGGGAAGAGATGGCGGCGGGTTTCCCGTCCACTCCGTCAGAATGCGTCCCGGAAGGGTGCGGAGCGAACGGTCCGGAACGTCGACGCATCCGCGTTCGCTTTCCAGCACCGTCCGGCACGCCTTGGCGGAGATGCCCGGCGGAGAAACCGATCTCTCTTTGCCGTCAATGCGATAGGTCCCCGAGAGAAGCTGAACGCGGCAGCGCCCGCAGCTGCCGTTTCCGCCGCAGCGCAGATCCAGCGCGCAGCCCTCCGCGGCGAGAAGGTCCGCGAGAGATTCCGCTTTCCGTCTGTGCAGTTCCAGTTTCATGAAGGATAGGTTCCGATCCGGAGTCCGTTTTCGAGAAAATAGCGGTAGCTGTCGTAGTCCGTCGATTCCGGAATGGAGTGGTCGGAATGGAGGAGAAAACCGTTTTTCTTCATGACGATCGGGACTTTGCTTTCAAGCTCGCGCAGGATTCCGGGACGGTCGTTTTTGGTGATCGGGCGCACATCGAGTCCGCCCATGAGCGCGATCCTGTCGCCGAAATTTTGATAGATGCGCAGAAGATCCATTCCCGCCTTGACCTCCATCGCCTGCAGACAGTCGATTCCCGCTTCCACCATGCCCGGCAGAAGCGGTTCCACAAATCCGCACGAGTGCATGAGAACAGGAAGACCGAGACTGTGCGCAAAGGCAATCGTCCGGCTGTGGGCCGGCTGAATGAGCTCCCGGTACATCTCCGGCGACATGAAGGGCCGTCCCTTGAACCCCATGTCCTCGAAGAACCAGATTCCGTCGGGTTTTCCCTCCTCCGCAATGAGGATCTCCATCAGATGAATCCAGAGATCGGCATAGGTGTCGACCATGTCCCTGACCCAGTCGGGATCAAGCGCCATCGCCATCAGGAAGTTTTCGTGCCCGCAGATCGGGTGGATTGATTCAAAGACGTTGACGCCCGCCCAGCAGAAGAACCGTCCCTTCTCCTCGCAGTGACGTTTCTCTCTGCGATAGCTTTCGAAGGCGATGCGTTTCCGCTCCGGCGTGAGAAACGGTTTGGCTTTCTCCTTCCAGTCCTCGCAGGTGTTGATGGAGTAGCCGAGATGTTCCGGAGTGGTGTCATGCCCCTTGTAGCGGCGCATGGTGGCGCCGTTGCCGTCAAGAAAGGTTTTCGTATCCTCGTCCTCCGCCACGAGCCTGTCCTGCATGTCCGGATTGATTTTGAGGTTGAAGCTCCAGTTCATGGCAATGTCAAGATGAAAATGGTCCTCCGGCGATTCCCCCGCAGGGAACACCCCCTGTTCCACCCAGTGGGAAATGGTGTGGCTCCAGAATTGCTCCATCACGGCGATGCGGTCGACCGGCTGATGCTTCAGCTGCCGGGCAACCCGTTCTTTTCCAGTCAGTTCAGTCATGGGCGGCTCCTGCGTTCGGTTCGGTGGCGCGGAGTCAGCTGGCGCGGTGGTAAAGGGAGTCCACGAGCTTGACGGCGCCGTTGGCGTCCTCACTGTACCCGTCGGCGCCGATTTCGTCGGCGAACGCCTGGGTGACGGGGGCTCCGCCGATGATGACTTTGACATGGGTGCCCTTGAAGTGTTCCACCACCTCTCTCATATAGGGCATGGTCGTGGTCAGAAGCGAACTGCATGCCACGATGTCCGCGCCCTGCTTTACGGCACTGTCATATTTTGCGGTGTCGCAGTTGACGCCGAGGTCGATGACGTCGTATCCGGCGCCCTTGAGCATGATGGCGACGAGATTTTTCCCGATGTCATGGAGGTCTCCCTTGACCGTTCCGATGGCAATCTTGCCGATGGATTTCCGTCCGCTCGCGGCAATCAGGGGTTCAAGGAGAGCCAGACCGGTCTGCATGGCGCGCGCGGCGATGAGAAGTTCGGGGACATAGGCTTCGTTCCGGGAGAACTTGTCGCCGATTTCGCGCATGGCGGGAATCATGCCTTCGTCGAGAAGACGGTTGATGTCCTCCTTTTCCTCCAGCGCGGCCTGAACGATGGCGGTCACGTCGTTGCGTTTTCCTTTGATGATTGCGGTCCGCAGCGCTTCAAAATCCGTCATGGTCAATCTCCTTGTGTTACAGGTGTTCTGTCCGGCTTTGCTGCCGTTTGATGAATTTGTTTTGTCGTCTGCTTTCCTTCTTCCGGTCTCCGGAGAAGAGGGGAATCCCTTCTGTTCCCGTCATAATTTATGCGTGAAAAAGAAAAATGTCTTCTTGTATTTTGAAAAGTTTTGCTCTATATTAATTTTATGATGCAGACCATTACTCTGGAACTGGACAATTTCATCAATCCGGCCGTGGGCGCGGAGGTCTCGTTTCATTCCATCAGCTGGAACCGGGAGCACAAGCAGACCTCGATTCCCAGCGGAGGCAATCTGCACTATCACTCTCTTCCCGCCGGCGGAACGGTGCCGCACACCCATGAATTCGGGGAACTGATTCTGCTGCTTTCCGGTTCGATCGTCCATCTCGTGAACGGGGAACGGCAGCTTCTGGAGGCCAACGACGTTGCTTTTGTGCGTCCCAGCGACCGCCACGGATTCCTGCCTCCGGAGAAGGGCGGACATTGTGAACTGCTTCTGCTCTCCTTCTGTCTGGAGTTCTTCTACACCCTCAGTCAGTATCTGGAGAACGATGAATTCCTCCACCGCTATACGGAGAGCGTTCTGCCCGCGGTCTGCCGTCTGCCGGAAAATCAGATGAACGATCTTTCCCTTCAGCTTCTGAACCTGAATGCGCAGAACATCGCGCCCTCCCTCCGGAAGATCCGGTTCAAAATGCTTCTGCTCCAGCTCTTCACCCGCTGTTTTCTGGATTCGGAGCGTGCGACGAATCCGGCCGCTCCGGAATGGCTCAACATGCTCTGCTCCCGGATGAGACAGCCGGAAAATTTCATTCCCGGCTTGAAACGAATGCAGAAACTCTCCGGTTACACGCCGGAATATCTCTGCAAGACCTTCCGGAAATATCTCGGTCAGAGTCCCACGGAGTTTATCAACGAACTGCGGATCAACCATGCCGCGCGGCTGCTGGCGGATTCCGATCTGGGAATTTCCGAAATCGCCTTTGAACTGAAATTCCAGAGTCTGAGCCGCTTCTACCATCTGTTCAAGCGGCAGTACGCCTGCACTCCGGTCGAATACCGGAAGCGTGCGCTTTCCGCAAAGCGGCTGCTCTGATTCCCGGAGGTTTTCTTTTTCCGCGATTCCTGTCGGCGCGGATCAGAGCGCCAGCGCCCGGCGGATCACTCCGGCGATCTCCTCCGCGATTTTCCGGGAGCCATCCTCGTTGTAGTGAACCCAGTCACGGTGCAGACGGGTGAGCTGTTTTTCCGCAAAGGTGTAGAGATCGTTGCATTCGACTCCGAATTCGGAAAGAGTCGTTTCGGCGATCCGGTTGTAGTTGCGGATCTCCGCGTTTCTGCGGCAGAGGAACGAGGGAATCTGGTCCTCCAGAACCGGAGTGGTATACGCAAAAATGATCTTTGCGCGCGGGAAGAGGGTCCGGATGCGGTTGTGGACGCGCCGGATCATGTGGGCGTAAAAATCGGGCGGAGTGAGATTTTCCTCCTCATAGGTGTAGTATCCGGCGACATAATGCGCGGTGTCGGCGGCGGCCTCTCCGGTCTCGCCGATGCCGAGATGGCCGACGTCCCAGAGTCCGTTGTTCCAGTGCACCAGATCCACATCCTCTCCGGAGAGATGCAGCTGCGCCTTCCAGTCCTGAAGCTGCCGGAGCGTGTATTGCGCGAAGCGTCCGTTGTCCGGCGGATAGACAACCTCCGCCCGGTCCTTCAGCAGTTCGCAGACAAACTGATCGTATCCCATCCGGATGGAATCCCCGAGAAGCAGCACTTTTTTCATTTTTCACGACCCTTTCCTTTTTCCGGTGTTGCAATGAACTCCGGCAATATACATCGGGAAGCGGGAAACATCAATCTCTTTTTCGCGATTCCAGCCGCCGGTCAGTCCATGGTGGAGCGTTTCCGGTACTCCATCGGAGTCATGCCGGTGTGCTTCCGGACCAGACGGCAGAAATAGCTGACATGGACCATGCCGCACGCATAGGCGATCTCCTTTACGGAGGATTCCGTTTCCCGCAGCAGCGAGAGCGCATGCTGCATCCGGATCTGATCCAGATAGGTCCCGGGCGAGAGCTCCATCATGCGGAAGAAGAGGCGGTTCAGCGTGGTCCTGTGAATTCCGAGTTCCTCTGCCAGGGAAGCGATGGTCACATCGGGATCGGCGAATCCCTCATGCGCCAGTTCGATGAAGCGTTTGACAAGATCGTGCTCCCGGGATCCCGTCATTTTCCCGCCCGCAAGGGCAAGCAGTTCCGCCGCGAGCGCTACCGCGTGACGCTGCGCATACGGGGTCCGCTGTCTGAGCAGGGATTCCATCTCCAGAAAACAGCGGACGGGACACTCTCCGGCCGGAAGATTCGTCTGCGGATAGCCGTAGGAGATCATGAAGTCCGCCGCGCGGGGGCCGTCGAAGGTGAACCAGTGGTAGCACCACCGGGAGTCGGAATTGACCGAGCGGTGATAATGCTCCTCCCGCGGCAGATGATAACACACCTCGCCCGGAGAGAGACGGACAATCCGGTCCTCAAACACGATCTCGCCTGTCCCTTCCACGCACCAGAAGAGCTGGACAAAGTTCTTCTGTCTGCCGGGAACCCGTTCATACCATCCGCAGTCGGCTTCGTTGTATCCGACCGACCGCACATGAATCGGCAGCGGAAGCGCGGGAAGCTGAAGCGGATCCGGACGGCTGATGATTTTGCGCATTTTTTTCTCTCCTGCATCAAAAGTATTATGATTGCATCAAAAACGGTATTCCGGACCATAATTTAATGCAGTATAATAAAAATAGCAAACGACAGTTCCGCAACAGAAATATCAGAAAGGAAAAGAAAAATGAATCGTTCGGAAGAGGTCAGAAGACTCCTCTCGCTTTCGGTGGAGGAGATGATCCGGGAGGCGAAGGGCCATTTCAAAGTCACGGAAACGCTGGAGGAGCTCTATGAGTTTCTCGCCGAGGAGATGGTGAAAGAGTTCCGGAAGGCGGCGGAGGGGGATCGGATCGTCTCCTTCATCATGCCGGTGGGACCGACTCAGCCGTACCGGATCATGGCGGCAAAGATCAATGATCGGAACCTGAGCTTGAAAAACGTTCGCTTCTTCTTCATGGACGAGTACTGCGACGACAACGACCAGCTCATTCCGGAGACGCATCCTCTGAGTTTCCGCGGACAGATCGGCGATCTGTTTTTCAACCATGTCCGGCCCGATCTTCTGATGCCGGAGGATCAGATCATCTTTCCGCGTCCGGAGATTCTCGGGGATCTTCCGAAAATGATCGAAGACGCCGGTGGAATCGAAGTCTGCTACGGCGGCATCGGCATTCACGGCCATATCGCGTTCAACGAACCGTCTCCCGGCGTGGCGGATACCGATCCGCGCATTCTGACGATCAACGAGTTCACCCGGACGATTGATTCCACCCGTCATTGCGGTGTCGGAGGCAATCTGGAGAACTTTCCGCGCAGGGCGATCACGCTCGGGATGAAACAGTGTCTCGGTGCAAGAAAACTGCTGCTGATGACACGGAATGAGTCCACGGAATTCCTCTGGGCGAATACGATTATCCGCATCGCGGCGCTCGGACAGGCCGGCGACGATTATCCCGTCACCCATCTGCGCCACCATCCGAATTACATCATCGCGACGGACATTCGTACCGCGACCGCTCCGAAGTACAACATCTGAGAGACGCATCATGAAAATCATTGACGCTCATGCGCATCTGCTCCACAATCACACCGGATTCGACCGGATCGTCGAATCCGGCGTCTACGAGGAAATCTGGCTGATGGATCTCTCCGGGGTCGAACTGCCCGGATACGAGCTGGCAACCCGGGAGGAGGTGCTTCAGGCGGCAAAGGATTTCAGGGGAAGGGTGTCGGCGTTCGGTTTTCTGGACTTCCGGCAGGAGGTCTCGGAGATCGACCGCCTGAAGGAGATGGGGTTCGTCGGACTCAAACCCTACAAACCGTCGCTCCCTTACAATCATGAATCGTATTACGCGCACTACCGGCGGGCGCAGGAGCTGAGGATGCCGATCCTGTTCCATACCGGTCTTGTGGCGCAGGGAGCCCCCTGGCGCGGACATTCGAACGGGCACTGTTTCGGTCCGGACAACATGCGGCCGGCGCATCTGGCGGGAATCGCGGAGGCGTTCCCGGATCTGACGATCATCGGCGGACATGTCGGCTGGCCGTGGATCGAGGAGATGGAACAGAATCTCTACTACTATAAAAACATCTGTCATGACGTCAGCGGGTACCGGCGGTCCATCGGGCGCCTGAATGAGATCCTCGACCGCCGCTGTCATGACGGCACCGACCGCTATTTCAACGACAAGATGCTCTTCGCCACGGATTCCTTCTACGGAATCCCCGCGGAAAACGAACAGTCCTTGAAACTTTGCGATTTCTGGCGATATTATTTTGAATTCGTTGGAAAACTCTATTACCGATGGGGCCGGGAGGAGGAACAGGAAAAGTTCTTCTATCGGAATGCCTGGAACATCAAACAACGCTGGAGCTGAATGTATGAAAAAACGGAAAATGGGACTGATCGGCGCGGATCCGAATCTCCGTTCCGGAATGGTCGGAACCTGTCTCCCGGAAGAGGAGGCGGAAATCACCGCGGTTGCGGATATCAACCCGGATATGCTGAAGGCTTATCAGGAGAAATATCCGGATCGGAAGGCGTTTTTCACCACCCGTGTCGATGAGCTGCTGAAACAGGAGCTCGACGGCGTTTTCATCATGGTGCGCGACTGTTATCATGAGGATCTGGCGGTCAAGGCCCTGGAAGCCGGAAAAGCGGTCTATCTGGAAAAGCCGATGGCGATCACCATCGAAGGATGCGACCGCATTCTGGAAACCGCGTACCGGACCGGAAGCAAACTCTTCCTCGGACACAACATGCGCTATATGCCGTTCGTCCGCAAGATGAAGGAGATCATCGATTCCGGAATCATCGGGGAAATCCAGTGCGTCTGGGTGCGTCACTTTGTCAACTACGGCAGCTGCTACTTCCACCACTGGTGCGCCGAACGGAAAAACTGTACGGGACTCCTGCTTCAGAAGGGCGCGCATGACATTGATGTGATCCAGTGGCTTGCCGGAGGGGCTCCGAAGCATGTCAGCGCCATGGGGAAACTTTCCGTCTACAACCGGACCAC
This sequence comes from uncultured Victivallales bacterium, assembly GCA_944390735.1. GTDB lineage: Bacteria > Verrucomicrobiota > Lentisphaeria > Victivallales > UBA1829 > UBA1829. Next base: position 16,131 of record CALXRL010000094.1, read on the forward strand.
CGACCGTCTGAAGGAAGGCGAAAAACCGGACCGGAAAATCGCTTTCACCGACGAAGCATGGCCGCCGCTCGAACAGAAGAAACTCTCTCCCCGGATTGACGTGGAAGACCACAACATGATTCTGATGCAGCTCGACAACGGTGTGCAGGCAACCTACATGCACTGCATGTACGCTCCCGATTCCGAACGGAATTACACCTTTATCGGGACGCATGGAAGAGTGGAAAACATCGGCGATGGCGGCGAAGGGACCCAGATCCATGTCTGGACCTGCCGGGGAAGGCGGAGCGAACCGGATATCGTCTACCATCTGAAACCTCTGCCGGGAACGCATGGCGGCGCCGATCCGCTGATCCTGCAGGCGTTCATCCGCTTTGTCCGGGATGGCGTGACGCCGGATGTTTCTCCGGTCGACGCCCGGAATGCCGTCGCCGCCGGATGCATGGGGCACTACTCCATGCGCAACGGCAACTGCGGCTGCGATATTCCCGAACTGCCGAAACATCTTCTGGACTATTTCGCAAACGGCCAGAAGAAATAAAAAACAGACTCATCCTCTGCTGGAAAATCCCATAAGCCTTTCGGCAGACACAAAGGCGTTCAAAACGCGGCGGGAAAAAGAAAAATGCGAGAGAGATGAACCGTTTTTATGCAAAGCGGTTCTCTCCTCCCGCATTCAAATCAAAGAAGCATCAAGGAAGCGTCAGGCCTTTTTCAATGCTTCCAGCGCCCGGTCGTAATCGGGTTCGTTGACGATTTCGGGGACCATGTCGGCATAGGTGATTTTCCCATCCCGGTCGATGATGACCACGGAGCGTGCGAGGAGGCCGCTGAGGGGGCCATCGGTCATCAGAACTCCGTAATCTTTCCCGAAGGTGGACGCATAGTGAAAATCCGACAGCGGAATGACGTTGCGGATTCCTTCCGCTGCGCAGAAACGGCCCTGGGCAAAGGGCAGATCCTTGGAGATGCAGAGCACGAGGGTGTCCTCCATCTTTGCCGCCATCTCGTTGAATTTCCGGACCGAGGCGGAACAGACGGGCGTATCAATGCTCGGGAAGATGTTCAGAAGAAGTTTTTTCCCTTTAGCATCCGCCAGAGTGAACCGGCTGAGATCTTCTTTTGTGAGGCTGAAATCCGGCGCCTTGTCCCCGGGCTTGACAAATGTTCCCGCCACGCTGACGGGCGTTCCCTGAAATTTTGTTTTGTTTTCCATGATTGCCTTTCCCTTTCTTTTTCCCGGCCGACCGGGATGGGTTTGCTGTAAAACCCGGAGAATTGTCTCCGGGTTGGTGAAATCCGTTCTCCGACTCGTTTCCGACGACGGAACGCTTGTGGTCAGGCTCCGATTCCGCCGGTGAAGACAACGGTCCGGTTTTCGTGGACGATCACGCGGCTTTCCAGATGCGCCTTGACCGCGCGGGAGAGGACCATCATCTCCACATCGCGTCCAATGCGGGAGAGGTCATCCGGTCCATATTCATGAGTGACGCGCACGACATCCTGTTCGATAATCGGTCCCTCGTCGAGATCCGCGGTGACATAGTGTGCGGTGGCTCCGATCATCTTCACGCCGCGCTGGAATGCCCGCAGATACGGATTCGCCCCCTGAAACGCCGGCAGAAACGCATGATGGATGTTGATGATCCGGTTCCGGTAGAGATCAATGAACGCCGGTGTGATGATCTGCATATAGCGTGCAAGAACCACAAGATCGATATGATGAATGGAGAGAAGCTCCGTGATTTTCTCCTCCTGTTCCTTTTTGGTCTCTTTGGTGACCGGGAGGCAGAAGAACGGGACGCGGAACTGTTCGGCCACATATTCCAGATCGGGATGATTGGAGAGAATCAGGGGAATCTCACACTTCAAAGTTCCCTCCCGCTGTTTGACGAGCAGGTCGTAGAGACAGTGCGACGCCTTGGACACCAGGATCGCCATGCGCGGCACATAGTCGGAATAGTGGACCGACCACTCCAGTCCGAGCGGCTTTCCGAATTCCGTCAGACGGTTTTCCAGATCCTTCTTGCTGAAGGCCAGATCGGCCAGATCGAGTTTCAGACGCATGAAATACTGTCCGGTCATGCAGTCGGTGTACTGCTGGCAGTTCAGGATGTTCAGTCCGAGTTCGTAGAAGAAGTTGGTGATTCCGGCGACGAGTCCTTTTTTATCCATGCAGCGGATCAGGAACACCGCGTTTGTGTCTTTCATGATTTCTTCCTTTCCTTATTGCAGAGCCATTGAGTCCGGCAGAACGGTTTTTCCTTTGAGCTGGGGTTTTGTGTCGACGAATCCCCAGCGGCGGGAGATCGGCCAGAATACGTTGAGACCCCGTCCGATGATGTTTTTCCGGGGAATGAATCCCCAGTTGCGACCGTCGAGACTGTTGGAGGTGTTGTCGCCGAGCGCGAAAAACTTGTCTTTCGGGACCTTGAGTTCCAGGCCGGGCGCCAGCAGTTCCGAGGCGATGTGTCCCTGATATCCCCCCTCAAAGGAGTAGAGACGGCGGAACTTGTCCGAGAATGCGGTGGCGGGCTTGAATTCGGTTTCCCCTTCCGGTTTGATGTAGAGAATGTTGTCCACGATTTTCAGCGTGTCGCCGGGCAGGCCGACCAGACGCTTGATGTAGTAGTAGCCGCCGAGCGGCTGGGTCGGAGAGTGAATGTTTTCCGTTGTGAATACAATGACATCTCCGCGTTTCGGCGGCAGAAAATGGATCGAGAAACGGTCCACAAAAAGATGGTCTCCCGTGGAGAGATAGCCGTCGCAGAGGAGTTCGCCTTTCCGATAGCCCTCCTGCTGGAGATTCACATAGCGCGCGACATTGCCGATGGTTCCCGGAAGAGAATAGACCCGGTTTCCGATCTGAAGCGAGGTTTCCGTTCCGAACAGATGTTTGCTGTGCGTGTTGTAGGCGGTCAGGTCTCCGTCTTCCTGAATTTCCAGTTTTGCCCGCGGGGAGAAGAGCGGCAGCATGGTTCCGGAGATCGGTCCGCCGAATGCTTCCAGACCTTTCCGGTCCACATAATGGATGCCGAAGAGGGTCGGCTGCATGCTGCTGGTCGGGATCTTGAACGGCTGAAGATAGAGCGCGCGGATGCCGAACGCGACCGCGAACGCAACCGCCAGCACATCCAGGAAATTCCGGAGTTTCCGCATATTTCCGTGGAGAGCCATCAGGGAGTCGATCCGGGATTCGCTGCGTGCGATGAACTGCTCCATGGCTGCGGTGTCCTTGTGCTTGAGGGCCTCCGCTTCCACAAGGAGGGCGGTCAGGGACTCTTTCTGCTGATCGGAGAGAATGTCGTCATCCGAAACGAGACGGCGCCGGAGACTGAGGGTCAGCTCCCGGACTTTCTTCCGAAGTTTCCGCTGCTTGAAATAGGAGAACATAGCGATCCTTTCCGAACGTTATTCCGCATTGGATTTCAGGACTTCGACAAACGCTTCCTGAGGAATGTTCACTTTTCCGATCTGCTTCATGCGCTTTTTTCCTTCCTTCTGTTTTTCCAGCAGCTTGCGTTTTCGCGTGATGTCGCCGCCGTAGCATTTGGCAAGGACGTTTTTCCGGAAGGCCCGCACCGTTTCGCGTGCAATGACCTTGCCGCCCACGGCGGCCTGAATCGCCACCTGGAACATGTGCTGGGGTATGACGTTGGCAAGACGTTCGGCCAGCATCCGACCGCGGGAGTAGGCAAGGTCGGCATGAACGATTGTGGCAAAGGCGTCGACCGGTTCCCCGTTGACCAGAATGTCCAGTTTGACCAGTTTGTCCGCGCGGTATCCGGCATGTTCATAATCCATGCTGCCGTAGCCCCGGGTGATGGACTTGAGCTTGTCGTGAAAATCAATGAGGATTTCGTGCATGGGAATGGTGGCGGTGATCAGGACATGGGAGCCGTCGACGCTGTCGGTTTTGGTGCAGATCCCGCGCTTCTGCATGACCAGGTTCATGATGTCTCCGATGTACTGGTTCGGCGACATGATGTGCGCGGAGATCAGCGGTTCTTCGATCCGGTCGATTTCCGCCGGATCGGGCAGCCGGACGGGATTGTCCACTTCGATCATGGTTCCGTTGGTCAGGTAGACATGGTAGATGACGCTCGGATAGGTCGCGATGATGTCCATGTTGTATTCCCGGCGCAGACGTTCCTGAATGATCTCCATGTGGAGCAGTCCGAGGAAGCCGCAGCGGAATCCGAATCCCAGCGCGGCCGAGGTTTCCGCCTGATAGGTGAACGCCGCGTCGTTCAGCTGAAGTTTTGCCATGCTGAAGCGGAGCTGGTCGTAGTCGGCGGAATCAATCGGATAGATGCCGCTGAAGACCATCGGTTTGACCTCCTGAAAACCGGGGAGCGGTTCCGTGCACGGATCTTTCACTTCGGTGATGGTGTCGCCGATTCTGGTGTCGGTGGGACTCTTGATGTTCGGGATGATGTAGCCCACGGAGCCCGCGGAGAGCTCCGGCGTTGCCGTCATGGAGGGTTTGAACACGCCGACTTCCTTGATTTCGCTTTCCAGTCCGGTGCTGAGCAGCCGCAGTCTGTCGCCCCGTTTGAAGGTGCCGTTGAAGACCCGCAGATAGGTGACGACTCCGCGATAGGCGTCGTAAATGGAGTCGAACACCAGGGCGCTGGTTCCCGCGGTCGGATACGGTTTCGGCGGAGGTATGAACTGGACGATCGCTTCGAGCACTTCCGCGATTCCCGTGCCTTCCTTGGCGGAGACGGCGATCGCCTCCTCGCGCGGGATGGCGAGAATCTCCTCCATCTGATCCAGACACATCGGGATATCGGCCGCCGGAAGGTCGATCTTGTTGATGACCGGAATGATGTGGAGGTTGTGGCGCATCGCGAGCTGAACATTTGCCACGGTCTGCGCCTGAACGCCCTGCGTGGCGTCAATGACCAGCAGCGCTCCTTCGCAGGCCGAGAGCGAACGGCTGACTTCATAGGCAAAGTCGACATGTCCCGGCGTGTCGATCAGATTCAGTTCATACTCCTGCCCGTCGGACGCCTGATAGGCCATGCGCACCGGGTGAGCCTTGATGGTGATGCCGCGTTCCTGTTCCAGATCCATGGCGTCGAGAAGCTGATCGTGGGTCAGGTCGCGTTTTTCAATGGTTCCGGTCGCTTCGAGCAGGCGGTCGGCGAGCGTGGACTTGCCGTGGTCGATGTGGGCAATGATCGAAAAATTCCGTATGTATTTCAATTCCGGCATAAAGATTCTCCATTGAGTTTGCAAATGTATAATTTAACACGGCAAGTGCGCTTTTGCAAATCGCAAACGCGCGCGATGGAATCAGCGGGCGAGGAGTTCCCGGAGCTCCCGTGCGTCCTCCCAGGCGGCGAACGCGTATTCCTCGGAGCCCTGCCGGTATTCCAGTACGGGAGTCAGGAGCATGGAGCGGATCTCCCCGCTCTTCAATCCGCCGATTGCCAGATCGGCCTGTCCGCTGCGGATGCGTCCGGGAATCGCCTCCGGCCGGACGTCAAAAAGAAAAAGACGAAGCCCCGCCTTTTCCGCGGCCTTCCGGATCTTCCGGACCTCCGGGCCTTCGAACTCTCCGTCGGCGGTGACATGGACAAAGGATCCGCTCCGGCTGCTGACCGCGACCCGGAGCGTGCCGCGCTGAAGCAGCATCCGGTACCGGCGCTCGGCGGCCATGCGCACCAGACGGGTCTGGGAGGGCGGAGGCGTTTCCTCCGTCTCCGTGGAGCAGGAGACGGAAAGAACGGCAAGCAGAACGATCACCGGAATCAGAACCGGCCAACGTGCCGCGGGTCTGTCCGATCGCCGGTCCATGGTTCTTACTGTTCGATCATCTCTTTGAACTGACGGAAGAGATAGAACGGATCATGCGGTCCCGGCGCGGCCTCCGGATGGTACTGCACGCAGAACATCGGAGCCGTTTTGTGGCGCAGTCCTTCGACGGTGCCGTCATTGAGGTTGATGTGTGTGACTTCAACCGAATCGGGCAGCGAATCCGGATCCAGCGCGAAGTTGTGGTTCTGGGAGGTGATCTCGACCGAGCCGGTCGCCAGATTCTTGACCGGATGGTTGCAGCCGTGATGCCCGAATTTCAGGCGGTAGGTCTTTCCTCCCACCGCGCGTCCGAGGATCTGATGTCCCAGACAGATTCCCATGAGCGGCACTTTCCCGATGAGCTTTGCCGCCATGTCGGACGCGTACGGAAGCGCCGCCGGGTCCGCGGGACCGTTGGAAAGGAACACCCCTTCCGGATGAAGCGCGAGAATCTCCTCCGCCGTGGTTTTTGCCCCGACCACCTGCACATCCATTCCGCAGAGGCGGAGGGAGCGCAGAATATTCCATTTGATGCCGAAGTCGACGGCGACGATTTTATGTTCCAGCGGCGGCAGCTCCTCCGTCATCGGCCAGGAGCGCGTGATGGATCCGTCCGGATCGAAGCGGTAGTTTTCGCGGCAGGTGACTTTGGAGGCGTAGTCCTGATTGTCGAGACCGCACCATTCGCGGGCCCGGGCGACCGCGGTCTCCTCGGAGAGTTCAGAATCGTCGCAGTGCAGATAGCCCTTGAGGGTTCCGGAGGAGCGCAGTTTCAAGGTGAGGGCGCGGGTGTCGATTCCGTCGATGGCGGGAACGCCCGCCCGGATCAGCGCCTGCGCCAGCGACTCCTCGGAGCGCCAGTTGCTGGGTTCGTTGTACTCGTGCATCACGAATCCGTTGAGGAAGAGGGCGCGCGACTCCATGTCGGCGGCGTTCATTCCGTAGTTGCCGATTTCAGGATAGGTCATGGTGACGAACTGTCCGGCATAGGAGGGGTCGCTCAGGATCTCCTCATAGCCGGTGAGACCGGTGTTGAACACCACTTCGCCGGTCCGGTCGATTTTCGCGCCGACGGAACGGCCTCTGAAGATGGAGCCGTCCTCAAGGGCGAGGAATGCTTTTTTTTCGCGTTGCGCTTTCCAGTCGTATGTATCAGCCATTTTATGATCCTTCCTGATCCTGCCCGGGATGTCGTGTGCCGCAGGCCCCGGAGTGAGCCTGTCCGGTACAAAGAGGCAATTGTGCAAATCCAGGAAATATACACTCCGGACGTGAAAAATTCAATTTGTTTTCCGGGGAACTTTCCCGGAACTCCGCAAAAATTATTTTTTTTGAAATCTTTGGAGAACGGCTTTTTTTTTCCCGGAAAAGGGAGTATATTGAAAGGTTCAAAACGGAACACCTTATTATGGGGATGCTGACAGAATGACGAAACATATTTTTATTACTGGAGGCGTGGTCTCCTCCCTTGGCAAAGGAATTACAGCCGCGTCCATCGCAATGCTTCTCAAAAGCCGCGGATACAAAGTCGCGATGCAGAAGCTGGATCCTTATCTCAATGTCGATCCGGGGACGATGTCTCCCTATCAGCACGGGGAGGTGTTCGTGACCGACGACGGTGCGGAAACCGACCTCGATCTGGGACATTACGAACGCTTTGCCGGCATCTCCTGTTCCAAGGCAAGCAACTACACCACGGGACGCATTTACAGCGCCGTCATTCACCGGGAGCGGGAAGGCGGGTATCTGGGCGGAACCGTGCAGGTGATTCCCCATATCACCAACGAGATCAAGGCGGCCATTGCCTCGATGCACTCCGACGATGTCGATATCGCCATTACGGAGATCGGCGGAACCGCGGGCGACATTGAATCCCTGCCGTTTCTGGAGGCGATCCGCCAGTTCCATCATGAATTCGGAGAGAACAACTCCATTTTCCTTCATCTGACGCTTGTGCCGTACATCCGTGCGGCGGGGGAACTGAAGACGAAGCCGTCCCAGCAGTCTGTCGCCGTTCTTCGGAGCATCGGGATCGTGCCGCATATTCTCGTCTGCCGCTGCGAGGTCCCGATGCAGGAGGACCACCGGCAGAAACTGGCGCTTTTCTGCAATGTCCGCAGAGAGAACGTGATTGAAGAGCTGGATGTGAAGAATTCCATCTACGAGGTCCCGCTGGATCTTGCAAAACAGGGCGTGGACAGCTGCGTGCTGAAACTTCTGGCGCTGCCGGAGCGTCCCAGCGATCTTTCCGAATGGAAGAAAATGCTTTCGACTGTGCTGAATCCCTCCAATGGGACCGTCGAGATCGCGGTGGTTGGAAAATACATTTCCCTGCGGGATGCCTACAAGAGCATTTACGAGGCGCTTTCTCATGCGGGAATCGCGAATTCCGCGAAAGTGAAGTTCCGTCCGGTGGAGGCCGAGGAGCTGGACAGCCGCGATCCGGCGGAAATTTTCCGCGGAATCGACGGCATTCTGGTGCCCGGCGGATTCGGCGACCGCGGCGTTTCCGGAAAGATCAAGGCGGTGAAATATGCAAGAGAAAACAAGATTCCCTTCTTCGGAATCTGTCTGGGAATGCAGTGCGCGGTCATTGAGTTTGCGCGCGATGTCTGCGGAATGGAGAATGCCAACAGCACGGAATTCGACCGCCATTCCCCCTATCCGGTGATCGACCTGATGGAGGCGCAGAAGACGATTACCGCCAAGGGGGGAACGATGCGTCTGGGTGCGTATCCCTGCACGATTCGTCCGGGAACGAAGGCGGCTTCGGTCTACCATGCCGGAGAGATCCGGGAGCGTCACCGTCACCGCTATGAGTTCAATACGAAATACCAGGAGCGCATCGAGGAGGCCGGTCTTGTCATTTCGGGAACCTCTCCGGACGGCCGTCTGGTCGAGATGGTGGAACTGAAGGATCATCCGTGGTTTGTCGCCTGTCAGTTCCATCCGGAATTCAAATCGACGCCGCTGAAGGCGCATCCGCTGTTTTTCGGATTCATCCGCGCGGCTCTCGCGTACCGCGACCGGAACTGAGGTTCTGCATGGCGAGGACGGCGGAGCAGGAGATCCGGCGGGAGCACCGGAGATCGGAGGAGTTGGCGGATCCGGCGCTGGCCTCCTATCTTTCCTATCTGGATCACGAGCGCAACGCCTCTCCGCATACGATTGAGAGCTACCGGATCGACATTGAACAGTTTGCGCAACTGGTGCTGAAAGCGGATGCCGCCGCCTCCCGGATCGACTGGAATTCCGTGGATGTTTATGCGGCACGCTCCTTTGTCGTGATCCTTCAGGAGGAGGAGAAGGTTTCCAAGACGTCGATTCTGCGGAAGCTCTCCGGACTGCGTTCGTTTTACCGTTATATGCTGCGGGAGGGGCTGGCGAAGGAGAATCCGTTTGCCAGTCTCACGCCTCCGAAGAAACAGAAGCTCCTTCCGAAATACATGACGGTGGAGGAGGTCGGGCGTCTGCTTGACGCACCGGAAAAATTCTGGAAGGAGGCCTATGAAAAGGATCTCGCAAAGGATGAGGAGAGCGCAAAATTTTCCGCCGCGCGCGATGCCGCCATGCTGGAGGTCATTTACAGCGGAGGAATCCGAATCAGCGAGGCGGTCGGCCTGAGCATCGGCGATGTGGATCTTTTTTCCGGGGTCATGAAGGTGCGGGGAAAAGGGAAGAAGGAGCGTCTCTGCGGACTTGGAGGTCCGGCGGAACGTGCCCTGCGCAAATACATGGTCGCCAGAAGGATGCGGACTTCCAACGAGCGGCGCGGCGCTCCGCTGTTTGTCAACCGGGACGGTCAGCGGCTGACCGCGCGCTCCTTCCAGCGGAATTTCAAGCTCTATCTTCGGGAGGCGGGTCTGCCGCTGGATATGACGCCCCACAAGCTTCGTCATTCCTTTGCCACGCATCTGCTGGATGCCGGCGCCGATCTCCGAAGCGTGCAGGAGCTGCTCGGACATGAGAATCTGAGCACCACGCAGATTTATACGCACATCAGTGCGGAGCGGTTGAAAAGCGTTTACAACAAGGCGCATCCCCGAGCGTAGGAGACGGCGTGTCGCTTCACTTGCCTTCCGGTTCCGGGACCTTCTTTCCGAATTCGGCATCCAGATGTTTTCCCGCGAAATGCACCGAAAGGAAACTCGGCACGGTGCAGAGACAGATCCAGAGGAAGAAGCAGCGGTATCCCGCCTCCGCTCCCAGCCGGACGGAGAGGCGGGCAAACAGCTCCTGGATGTGTCCGGAGAACATGCCCACCAGCGTCATGCCGAGAATCGCAATGCCCGTCATGAAGGCAAAGTGACTGGTCTTGAATGTTCCGCTTCGGTTGGCAAACTGCACCATGAAGAGGACATGCGCCATATATCCCAGTCCGTATCCGAACTGTTCCAGAGCGATGCAGATTGCCGCCGGAAGCAGTCCGGGATGATGAAACGACAGATACACGTAAAACAGATCCGGCAGATTCAGCGCCAGCGCCATGAACCAGAGACAGCGCCCGAATCCGAAACGGGCGACGGCAAGTCCCGCAAGAAATCCTCCGGCCAGAAAGCAGATCGTTCCCGCGACTCCATAGATGGTTCCCTGCTGGCTCAAGGTGAGTCCGAGTCCGCCCTCCGTGCGGGGCGCCAGCATGAAGGGAATCGAGAGCTTTCCAAGCTGCGCCTCCGCAAAACGGTAGAAAAACAGAAACGCCACCGCGCTGACGGCGCCTTCCCGCGCAAAAAAACTCCGGAAGGATTCCAGAAATCCGCTTCCGGTTCCGCTTTCCGCCGAGACGGACCGCTCCGTGGAAGGGGTGGTGAAAAGATGATAGAAAAACAGAAGAAACAGAACGGCGGAGACGGCGGCCATCGGATAGATCCAGGCGGAGGAGGCACGATATCCCGCCTCCTGGAAGCGGCCCGCCAGCAGGACAAGTCCGCCCTGTCCGGCAAGCATGGCGCATTTGTAGAAAATGTTGCGGAGTCCGGAGCACGCCGCCTGATCGTGCGTGGAGAGAGCCAGCATATAGTAGCCGTCCGCCGCGATGTCGTGGGTCGCGGAGACGAATGCCGTGAGAAGAAACAGACCCACAATCAGCGGAAGCGCCGGATGTTCCGCCTGAAACGTCAGGGCCGTTGCCGCGAAACAGAGTCCGAGGACAAACTGCGCACCCAGCATCCACGCGCGTTTGGTCCATCGGGAATCCAGAAACGGCGCCCAGAGAAACTTGAAACTCCAGGGCAGTCCGATGACGCCCGTCCAGAACGTCATGGAACTGTTCGACATCCCCAGCGTCGTGAAGATCACCATGGCGACCGAGGTCGCCACGGCAAACGGCAGACCCTCCGCAAAGTAGACCCCGGGAACCCAGAGCCATCCGCCGGAGCGGGAGAATGAGTTCATCGCGCAGCTCCTTCGATGGTCCGGAAGTCGCTCAGAAGGCCGTTCCGGTCGAGTTCAAACAGAAGAAACGGGAAGGGCTCCTCGCAGAGGGCGGGCGCGGCAAGCGCCGTGACGCGGCCGTCGGAAACAGGCCGCATTCCCTGGTGATCGTGTCCGGAAATGGAGAGCCGGACGCCGGAATCCCGCATCGCGTCGAGAATCGTTTCCGCGTATTCGTAGTGATAGCGGGCCGTGCCGACTCCGGGCCGGTACAGCGGCACATGCTGGATCGATACCGAAGGTCCCGGAAATGCCGAGGCGCTCCGGATCATTCGATCCATCTCCTCCGGAGTCCGGGCGGCGTTCCAGCCGGGCCGTTCCGGATCGTCCGTGAACGGAAGAAAACGGATTCCGTCAAGATCCAGCACGACGGGCGGACGAGGTACATGACAATAGAATTCCTCCGACAGGGGATCGTGATTGCCGGGAATCGCAAGGAATGGCGCGCGCAGACGCTTCAGGTGCCGGACGACTTCCGGCAGAAGATCGGAGCGTTTCGGGTCGTCGACCAGATCCCCCGCGCAGATCACGAGATCCGGATGGAACTCCCCGTTGAGGCGATCCACGACCCGTTCCAGAATCTCCGGAACGATTTCGCCGCGCCGCCGGGGATGTCCCGCATTGGGATGGTCGGAATAGTGCAGATCGGAAAAGACGGCGATTCTCATGGGGTGCCGGACTCTCCGGCGCGCGGATCGGCGGCAGTCCGCTGTCCCGTGTACCATTGGACGGCATGACGCAGTCCGCTTTCGACGTCGAAGCAAGGATGGTATCCGAGCAGTCGCCGTGCTTTGGAAATGTCGGCCAGGGAGTGCGGAATGTCGCCCGGGCGCGGGGGGCCGTAAACCGGTTCGATCCCTGCAATCTCCGGATCGTATTCGGAGAGAAAGCGTCTCAGAAGACGGAACAGCGTGTTCAGATCGGTTTCCGTTCCGCAGGCGACGTTGTAGACCGTGTTCAGCGCCTCCGCGGGCAGGGGGCCCGCCGCAAGAAGATTCGCCTGCACCACGTTGTCGATGTAGGTGAAATCGCGGGAAGAAGTGCCGTCGCCGTGGATCACGGGGCGTTCCTGATGAAGCATCGCGCGGACAAACCGGGGAATGACCGCCGCATAGGCGCCGTCGGGATCCTGTCGCCGCCCGAAAACGTTGAAATAGCGCAGACCGATGCAGTCGATCCCGTAGAGGGAGTGAAACACGTCGGCGTACAGTTCGTTGACATATTTTGTTATCGCATACGGAGAGAGCGGTCTGCCGATCTGCTCCTCGACTTTCGGCAGCGTTCTGCTGTCGCCGTAGGTGGAGCTGCTGGCCGCGTAAATGAACCGTTTGACACCGCATTCGCGCGCGGCATTGAGCATCTTCACAAATCCGCCGATGTTGACCTCGTTCGTCGTGACGGGATCCCGGACCGAGCGGGGAACGGAGCCCAGCGCGGCTTCATGAAAGACCAGATCGGCGTTTTCGCAGGCGCGGAGACAAATTTCGCAGTCGCGGATGTCGCCGCGGATCAGGCGGAAGCGCGGATGATTCCGGAACGGCCGGATGTTCTCCTCCTTTCCCGTGGAGAAGTTGTCAAGACAGACCACATGAGCGCCTTCGGCAAGAAGCGCTTCCGTGAGGTTGGAGCCGATAAATCCGGCCCCTCCGGTGACAAGAATGGTTTTGGTATTCATAGCCGTCCGTCCGAACACTCTCTTGGCAGGATTCCCTTGATGTCGAAGATGACGCATCCGCTGCGGCGGAAAAGCGAAAAATCCAGCTCCCGGAACTGTCGGTGGGCCACGGCCAGCACAAGAGCGGAATACTCCTCCGGATGAATCCGGGAGAAGTCCTTCAGCAGCTCTTTTCCGTATTCTTTCCGGACCTCTCCGGAGTCGGCCCACGGATCGTGGATATCGACCCGGCAGCCGAAACTTTCCAGTTCGCGGATGATGTCGATGACGCGGGAGTTGCGGATGTCGGGACAGTTTTCCTTGAAGGTCATTCCCAGGATCAGCACCCGGGCTCCGTGGATCGCGCAGCCCTTCCGGATCATGAGCTTGACCAGTTCATAGGCGACATATCGGCCCATGCCGTCGTTCATTCTCCGTCCGGCGAGGATCACTTCCGGCAGATAGCCGAGAGAGGTCGCCTTGTGCGTGAGATAGTAGGGATCGACCCCGATGCAGTGCCCTCCGACCAGTCCCGGCGTGAAATGCAGAAAGTTCCATTTGGTTCCCGCCGCCTTGAGCACTTCATGCGTGTCAATGTTCATCAGACGGAAGATCTTGGACAGCTCGTTGACAAACGCAATGTTGATGTCTCTCTGGGAGTTTTCAATGACTTTCGCCGCCTCCGCCACCTTCAGGGAGGAGACGCGGCAGGTGCCCGCCGTGATGATGGAGGCGTAGAGCGCATTGACCGCATCGGCCGCTTCCGGCGTGGACCCGCTGGTGATCTTGAGTATCCGGGTGAGCGTATGCTCCTTGTCGCCGGGGTTGATCCGCTCCGGACTGTACCCGCAGAAGAAATCGCGATTGAACTTCAGATTGCTGAACTGTTCGATGACCGGAACGCACTCCTCCTCCGTGCAGCCCGGATAGACCGTGCTTTCATAGATCACGAGCGCGCCTTTGCCGATGGATCTGCCGACGGTTTCGCTGGCTTTCCGCAGCATGGTCAGATCGGGAATATTGCTTTTGTCCACCGGAGTGGGAACCGTGACGATGTACACATCCCGGTTCCGGATCTCCTCCGGATTCGAGGTGAAGGTCAGCCGGGCGGCCGCTTTCAGCTCCTCCGGCGAGGTTTCCAGCGTATGGTCCCGCCCTTCTTCGAGTTCCCGGATCCGCTCCGGCTTGGTGTCGAATCCGACGGTGCTGAATTTTCTGCCGAATTCGACGGCGAGAGGCAGTCCCACATATCCCAGCCCGATCAAAGTGATCCGGGCGGAACCGTTCCTGATTTTATCAATAAGATCCCGCATGATTTACTCCATGAAAAACAGAGAAAAGGTACACCCCGTCCGTCGGATTTCAAGCGGAAAAGAGCGGCATTTCCCGGAATTCTTTCTCAGAAAACTCATTTTCTCCGGAAAAACCCTTTCTTCCGGAACGGAACGACTTGAAAAAAAACCATCTCACTGGCATAGTACCCCATACAGACACACATTCAAAATCAAGGAAGGTTTCAAGATGTATCGAGTGGCTCAGTGTTGGGACGACGGTGTCGTGAACGACATCATCGTCGCGGAAATCTGCCGGAAATACCAGGCAAAGGCAACCTTCAACATCAATCCGGGACTTCGCGACCGGACAAAGCGGAAATGCGGATGGAGTTTTCAGGGATTCGACGTCTACGGTCTGGCGCTGAATGAGATGCCGTCCGTGTATGAAGGCTTTCAGGTCGCGTCGCATACGATGACCCATCCGCATCCTTCGCAGATTTCTCCGGAGCAGTTCCGGCGCGAGGCGGTCGACGCCCGCAAATACATCGAGGATGTCTGGCAGCGCGAGGCGCGCGGCTTCGCCTGGCCCTTCGGCGATTTCAACGACGAGTGCGTGAAAATCCTCCGGGAGGAGGGCTTCGCCTATGGCCGAACCACCCGGAATGTCGATTCCGTGATCCCCTGCGAGGAACCGATGGCTCTTCCCAGCAACTGCCATTTCCTGAATCCCGATTTCGACCGGATCCGGGAGAAGGCGAAAAAGACGGGCGTCTTCTATTTCTGGGGGCACAGCTACGAAATGAAGGACGATCCCCGGCTGCGCGAGCGGTACGAGTCGATCATCCGCGACATCAGCGCGGATCCGGAGGCCCGCTGGGTCGATGTGGTCGATCTTGTCACGGAATAAGACGGGGAGCGGCGATGTATCTGGCTGCCCAGTGCTGGGATGACGGAAACGTCAGCGATCTGCGGATCATGGAGATCTGCCGGAAATACGGAGCAAAGGCAACGTTCAACATTACTCCGGGACGGTATCGGAAACAGGTGCGGACGCTTGCCCGGACCTGGGAGGGATTCGACATCCGGCGTTTCTCCCTGAATGAAATCGCTTCGGTGTATGAGGGATTTCCGCTGGCGTCGCATACGATGACCCATCCGCATCCTTCGCAGATCTCCCCGGAGGAGTTCCGGCGCGAGGCGGTCGACGCCCGCAAATGGATCGAAGATCTGCGACAGTGCGAGGCGCGCGGCTTCGCCTGGCCGTTCGGGGAATACAATCAGACGTGCATCGGGATTCTCCGCGAGGAGGGGTTCGTCTACGGGCGCACCTGCGCGAACACGGACCGGGTTCTCCCCTGCGGAGAACCGCTTGTCGCGGCAACGAGCATGCACTGGCTGAATCCGGACTTCGCTCTCCGGCTGGAAAAAGCGAGGGAAAGCGGAGTCTTTTATTTCTGGGGACACAGTTACGAGATGAAGGACGATCCCCGGCTGTGGGCGCGCTACGAGGAAATGGTGCGCGCTGTCTCTTCCGATCCGGAGGCTCTCTGGGTCGATGTATTGGATCTGTTTCAGAAAAGGAGTTGACGACAATGGCTTTCATTCAATGCAATTTTCATTCGGAATCGCTGGGCATGGCGGCGTCCATGAATGTGATTCTTCCGCAGACAACGTTTTCCCAGATCGGGATGAAGGGAGTTGTGAACGAGACCGGCACTCCGGTGCTCTATCTGCTTCATGGTCTTTCCGACGATCATACCATCTGGATGCGCCGGACCTCCATTGAGCGTTACGCCTCGGAGCTGGGGCTGGCGGTGGTGATGCCGTGCGTGAACCGCAGCTTCTACAACGACACGCCGGACGGAATGAAATTCTGGCAGTTTGTCTCCCGGGAGCTGCCCGCGCTGGTGCAGAGCTTCTTCAAGGTTTCCGGCCGGAGGGAGGACACGTTCGTGGCGGGGCTTTCGATGGGCGGATTCGGGGCGTTCAAACTTGCGCTGAACTGTCCGGAGCGCTTTGCCGCGGCGGCGAGTCTCTCCGGAGCGCTGCGGAACGACTGGCTCAACAGCGGAAACAAGACGCTCTTTGAATTCGATTTCGGGCCGCTGGACAAGATCCGGGGCTCGGAGAACGATCTCTACTTCAAGGCCGAGGAGGTGGTGAAGAGCGGCGGACCGCGCCCGATGCTCTATCAGGTGTGCGGAACGGAGGATTTCCTCTATCAGGTGAATACGGAATTCCGCGATCATCTGAAACGCATCGGATATGACGCGGTCTTCCGCGATGGTCCCGGCAGTCACTCCTGGGCGTTCTGGGACGCCGAGATCCAGCACATTCTCAAGTGGCTTCCGATTTCGAGGAAAGCATGAGCACCCGGAAGTTCCGCTGCGGAAATCTGGAGAAGCCGGTCGGATCGGTATTCCGTCTGGAGCGGGAGGAGGAGAATCATCTTTTCAAGATTCTTCGTGCGTCGCCGGGGGAGCGGATCGAGCTGCTGGACGGCCGCGGGACCATCGCTTCCGCGGAGGTGGTTCCGGGAAGACAGGTGAAGCTTCTTGAACTCCGGCGAATCCCGCCGCCGGCGCGCCGCGTGCATCTTTACATTGCGCCGCCGCGCCGCCAGAAGATGGATGTTATTCTTCGGGAGGCGACGGAACTCGGCGTCTGGCGGATCGTTCCGCTGATCTGTGACTTCCGGGTTTCGGAGCCGGATGCCGCCTCCGTTGCCGGACGCTGGAACGAGGCGATGTTTGAGGCATGCAAGCAGTCGGGGAATCCGTTTCTTCCGCAGACGGTGGCCCCCATGCGTTTTGCGGATGCGCTGGAGGAGAGCTGCGGGAGCTGTTCCATGATCCGGTTCGGTTCGCCGTCGGATTCGGAACCGGCGGAGGTGCCGGAGGGGGATGTCGGATGGTTCGTCGGACCGGAGGGGGGGTTTTCGGAGGGAGAGCTTTCGCAGCTGCGCGCATCGGGAGCGCTTCCTCTGCGGATCGGGCGCTGGGTGCTGCGGGTGGAGACCGCCGCGCTGGCGGGAATCGTTCTGCTGACGGGCCGCTGAGAGGAGCCGGGAGGAACAGCTGCGTTCTTTCGTGCGGATTAACAGAAATCTAATCATCCTCTGATACCCTGCACATAAAGACTGAATATAGTATGGGGTATGGTGCCAAACTACTATGGAGAAGTGTTTATGAGTAAAGGACGAATTCTTGCGGTGGACGATGAAGAGGATATTCTGACTCTGCTGAAGTACAATCTGGAACGGGAGGGCTATCTTGTCGACTGTGTGGAAACCGGGGAGGAGGCCATGGAGCATGTCGCCGCGGTGCGTCCGGACGCGATTCTGCTGGATCTGATGCTGCCCGGACTGGATGGAATTGAAGTCTGCCGGGAGCTGCGGAAGAATCCGGATACGAAAAATGTGCCCATCATCATGCTGACGGCCAAAAGCGAGGAGTCGGACATGGTTTCCGGTCTGGAGGTCGGCGCCGATGACTATGTGCCCAAGCCGTTCAGTCCGAAGGTTCTGATAGCCCGTCTCCGGGCGCTGCTGCGCCGTTCCTCCTCGGAGGAGTCCGGGGAGTCCGGCGAGGTGATCCGCCGGGGGGATTTCGTGCTGGATTCCGGTCGGCGCGAGGTCTCGGTGGGTGGAAAGCCGCTGGATCTGACCTTTACGGAATTTGAGATTCTCCATCTTCTTGCCAGACGTCCCGGATGGGTTTACAGCCGCAGCCGGATCGTCAACGAGATCAAGGGATCGGACTATCCCGTGACGGAGCGCTCCGTGGATGTCCAGATCGTGGGACTCCGGAAAAAACTCGATTCCGCCGATCTGATCGAGACGGTCCGGGGAGTCGGCTATAAGTTCAAAATGCCGCGCTGACGACGGTCACGGAAGGAGTGTAACAGAATGGGAAAACGCATTTTTTTTCAAATTTATCCCGGTTTTCTAATCATCATAGCCCTGACCATCATCCCGACCGCCTGGTTTGCAACCCGGATCTTCCAGGAGTTTCACATTGAAAATCTGCGGGACGAAGTTCTAATCCGCGCCAACATGATGAATGGACGCGTCGCTGCCGCCATCGGGAAAAAGGAGTTCCTGCAGACCTGCGAAGCCATTGCCGGAAGCGCCGGGGCCCGCGTGACCGTGATTGATCCCGGCGGAAAGGTCCTGTACGATTCGGAGGGCGATTATGCCTCCATGCCGGATCATTCCGTCGCGCGTCCGGAGATGAAGGCGGCTCTGGTCGACCATCGCAACGGGGTTGCCATCCGGTACAGTTCCACGCTGCTGAAGGACATGCTCTACGCCGCGGAGCCGCTTCTGGATGCAAATGGAAAACTGATCGGGGTGCTGCGCCTCTCTCTTCCGGTGGAAGCGGTGGACACCAACATCGGAAAACTGAATTTCAAACTTGGATTCTTCGCCTTTTTCCTTGCGGTGTTTTCCATGCTGCTGGGACTGCTGATCTCCCGCAGACTCAGCCGGCCGATTGAAAACATCCGTCGCGCGGTGGAGCTGATGGCCGGCGGCTCTCTGGATCGGAAGATTCATCCCTCCTCCAACATCGAGGAGATCAACGCTCTGGCGGACGCCGTCAATTCCATGGCCGTCCAGCTGAAACTTCGGATCAGCGACATCACGAGCCGCAAGAACGAGCTCGGAACGATTCTCTCCTCCATGCAGGAGGGGGTGATAGCCATCGATTCCAGCTTCAACGTGATTATTGTGAACCGCTCCGCCGCGGAAATTCTGAATCTGGATATGGAATCGGCTTCCGGACGTTCCCTCTATGAGGTGCTGCGGAACCCGCGGATGCAGAAGTTCGCCGAGAATGTGCTTGCGTCCCGCGAATCCCGGGAAGAGGAGATGGAGGGAACGTTCGGCGAAAAGCGGATTCTCGTCATGCGCGGCTCCATCATGATCGACGAGGAGAGCGGAGAACCTTCCGGAGCTGTGATCGTGATCGGCGATGTGACAAGAATGCGCCGTCTTGAGGAGATGCGCCGCGATTTCGTGGCGAATGTCTCCCATGAGATCAAAACGCCGGTCACCGCCATCAAAGTCTCGGTGGAGACGCTGGAGGAGGCCGGGAGCGATCTTCCGGAACCGCTGCGCAAATTTCTGCGGATCATCGAACGTCATGCGGACCGCCTGGCCGCACTGGTCGGCGATGTGCTCAGCATTTCCGCTCTGGAATCGAATTCCTCCGAGCAGGGAATGCGCTTCTCGTTCCAGCGGGAGCGGCTGCTGGATATTCTGACGACGGCAAAGGAACTCTGCCGTTCCAAGGCCGAAGCCGCCGGAGTTGCGCTGGAGCTGGAGTGCTCTCCGGATCTTGCGGTCCGGGCCGACTCCTCTCTGCTGGAGCAGGCGGTGGTGAATCTGATCGACAATGCCGTGAAATACAGTCCGGCGGGAAGCAGCGTGACTGTTTCCGCCGTCTCCCGCGACGGTGGATCGATCGAGATCCGCGTGACGGACCATGGATGCGGCATCGACAAAAAAGAGCATGAACGCATTTTCGAGCGCTTCTACCGGGTCGACAAGGCGCGCAGCCGGAAACTCGGCGGAACGGGACTCGGACTTTCCATTGTGAAACACATCGTTCTGGCTCACGGGGGAACGGTGCATGTCGAGTCCGAGCCGGGCAAGGGAGCCACGTTTGTGATTGAACTGCCTCCGCCGGGGGCCGCGGATGCGGAGCGGGAATCCTGACACGGGATTCCCGTTTCCGGACGCAGACAGCCGATGGTTCCGGCACGACAGGTCCAGCCTGTCGGCCGACAAAAAAACGGGCGCCGTACCTCTGTGAGGGGTACGGCGCCCGCTGTTTTTCCGGTGAAACGGAAGAGCGTTACTTGTATTGCGGCTTATCGGTGCGGAAGGGACTGGCGGCAAAGCCGTCCTTGTTGCAGAGATTCACGTCGCCGCGGTACTGAACCCAGGCGTAGCGGACGTTTCTGGGATCCTTGACTTTCGGGGAGGAGACCACGACCGTGTCGCCGTCGATCACGGCGTCGGCCCAGACATATTTTCCATCCTTGCCGGCGATGGCGAAGGCTCCGGGTTTTTTGCCGTCCTTGGTGGCGAGGCCCTTTCCGACGTTCGTGAAGAAGAGACGGATCTTTCCGTTTTCAATCTTCATGGACTTGAAGAGCGGTCCCTGCGAGACCTTTCCGCTGTGATAGGCGATTCGTTCCGCCTCCATGGCGAGCCGGTAGCCGACGGTCTGCTTGTCCGCCGGATGAATATCGGAATGATCTCCGATGTCCATGGCGACCGCCATTCCCGTGTTCGGCAGTTTGAGCATTTCCGCCTGAATTTCGCGGGTCAGCGCATACGGGACGCGATCCTGCGGAGCCTTGCGGGTCCAGTAGTCGTCCGCGAGGCGCTTTTTCGGCGTATGGGATTCAAATCCGGCAAGCTGCACGAGAAGGAACGGCATTTCCGGATTCTTCCACTGCGTTCTCCAGTCGTTGATGAGAATCTTGTGAAGCGGATAGTAGTCGGCGCTTCCGGCGTTCGAACAGCCCTGGTACCAGATGATGCCGCGGATCGGATAGCGGGTCCACGGAGCAATCATGCTGTTGAAGAGGGTGGAGGGGTAACTCGCGGAGTTGACGCCGCCGGAGAGCATCGCCGGAGTCGAAGGACGGGGACCGAGCTTCTTCATGTCCGCGGCGAATTCCAGTTTGAATTTCCATCCGCTGTCGGGCAGCGCGATGCGTGCGGCCTTGCCCTGTTTCAGCGTGACGAAGCGTTCCTTTTCTCCGCCCATGAGACCGCCGTTGCTGAAATGGTCCGCCACGCGGACGGCGATCACGTTTCTGCCGGCCTTCACCAGTTTCCCGGGGACAAGATAGCAGCGTTTTTTCGCCCAGTACCCTTCGGTGTCGGGTCCGGTTTCTCCGACTTTGGTTCCATTGAAGAAGGTTTCGTCGCAGTCATCGACCGCGCCGAGATTCAGGAGGAGATCCTTTCCCGCCCAGTCCGCGGGGAGATTGACACTGTGACGGAACCAGCCGATTCCGTCGACGTCCGTCGGGATTCCGCCGGGCAGGACGGCCTTTGCCCATTTGCTGTCATCGCAGGAGGGATTTTTCCACTCGTTCGCCTTTGCCGTCGCAGCCGGATTGGTGGAGTGGAAGGCTTTGATCCACTTGTTGAATTTCACCTGATATTCCGCCTGAGCCTTTTTGAGCTTCTGCTCCTGCTCCCGGGAGGGGGTGCGCGCGGCTTTCACAAGATTTGCTTCGTTGCGTCCGGCGGCAATGTAGGCGGCTTCGGAGATCCAGGGCTCGATCCGGGTTCCGCCCCAGGAGGCGTTGATCAGACCGATCGGCACGTTCAGATCCCGGTTGAGCTGACGGCCGAAGAAGTAGCCTGCCGCCGAGAATTTGCGCACTGTCTCCGGCGTGCAGAGCGTCCAGTTTCCTTTCGTCTCCTTCTGAATGTAGCCCGGCGACCGCGTGAGCGGAACCGCAAAGAGCCGGATCGTCGGATGATTTCCGTTCTTCACCTCCTGCTGCGCGTTTTTGACCTGCCAGAACTGGCCTCCCATCACGGGCATCTGCATGTTCGACTGACCGCTGCAGAGCCAGACTTCGCCGAAGAGAATGTCGTCAAACACCTCTTTTTTCCCATCTTTTCCGCTGACTTCCAGAACATAGGGACCGCCGGCCTCCATCGCGGGAAAGACGGCTTTCCATTCGCCGTTTCTGTCCGCTTCCGCGTAGACGCTTTTTCCGGCCAGGGTCGCTTTCACAACCTTTCCGGGTTCCGCTGTTCCGGAGATGGTCACAGGAGTCTCCCTCTGCAGAACCATGTGGGAGCCGAACACCTTGTGAACCGTGAAGTTCCCCGCCATCTTTTCCGGCGGGACCGAAGTGCAGCACGCGGACATGGCGAGCGCCATCGCGGCCGCGGCGAAAATCGCCGTCATTCTTTTTTTCATGCTGGTTTCCTTTGATAATCGTTGCTGTCCCTTGAAGATCGAATAAAAATAGTGTAGCACCGAATTTCCATTTTGCCAGCATTGGATTCTGCTTTTCGGGGAAAAAAACGGAGCCGGAGGTCCGCTGCTCCGGCGGAAATCCGCCGCCTCCGGAAAGCCGAAGGCGGAACGGGGAGGGGAGCCTCCGAGGAGGAAAACAGGGCTGCTCCGGCTTTCCGAACGCTCCTGCGCGGGAAGGCCGGAGAGGGAAACGGGGAAAGCGGAAAATCAGGGATCCTGAATGGTTTCCAGCTTGTAGGGACTGGTTTCGTACTGTTTTTCCCAGTGTTTCTTTGCAGCGGCATGACCGTCCGCGAAAAGGAAGTTCGCATAGAGCTGATGGACCGCGCCGACCCGTTCCCCGTAGTCGATGTAGACGATGCTGCCCAGTGCCGACGAGGCCCGGCCGCAGACCGGAGCCGCCATGACGGCAATTGCCGGATTCCGGTCCGCGATCAGATAGGTGGAGGCGCTTCTCGCGATGCGGGAAATGCGCGGCGGAGGCGTTTCGTTGACGACTTCGAACATCGGGCGGAACATGCAGTAGCTTCTTGGCGGCAGGAAGCGTCTTGCATTTGCCGCCGGATCCTCCAGAATCACATTGTCCTCGGGACAGTGAAAGGGTTTCCAGGAAGGTCCGTATGCCTCCCGGAACGTCGATTCCGAAACGCGGAGTGCCGCATTCATGAAGCGCGTTCCATAGGCGAAATCCCAGTGGTAGAGCGACTGCCCCCATGACATGCCGGAGGCGTTGTTGTTCATCGGCGGCGCGATGAACTCGTCGAAGGTTGCCGCATACTGCATCGCCGCCATGCCGATCTGCTTGAGATTGGAGGTGCAGTTGATCTTTCTTGCCGACGCCTGCGCCGAGTTCAGCGCGGGCAGCAGAAGCGCGGCCAGGATCGCGATGATCGCAATGACGATGAGGAGTTCCAGCAGTGTGAATTTGCGTTTTCTTTCCATCATGATTCGCTTCCTTTCCTGATTTCGTTACGGATTCAGAACCAGCGACTGTTTCAGCGTCTCCGCCGGCACCGGGGCTTCCAGATAGGTCACCAGTCCGTCGTACCGGACCGGGAAGCGCAGCGGATTGCCGTAGAGATCCGAGGCGGATGCGTTCGGAAGCGTGCAGGACACCTTCCGGTCGCGGATGTCGTTCTTCCCGGAGAGAACGGCGACGGACGTTTTCCCGTCGGAGAACACATAGGCGCCGAATCCGGGCTCCAGGATCCGGGTTCCCGCATACTTCTTGTCCTCCAGACGCGAGGTCAGCGCCGAATGTCCCGCCAGCATCGGTCCCGGATATCCGTCCGCATTCACCATCACACGGAGGCGCGCACGCTCCACAAGGTTTCTGTTCCCGTGCATCGAATAGACAAACACCCGTTTCACTCCGATCGCCAGAAGAGAAAGATGCAGCCGCGCATTGCGGTCCGCCAGCCAGTGATAATCCTCTTTTCCCTCCCACGGGATCGTGTGCTTCAGAAGTCCGATATAGCGGCATTCGCTGCTGCCGGCGCTTTCCGGCGAACCCTGTCCTTCGGTCATGTAGATCGGCTTGGAGATTCTGCCGCCCTCCTTTTCCGCGATGGCGCCGAAGGCGCTCTGCCACGCTTCCCGGGCGTAATCGTCGTTCGGATAGCCGAGAAGACGGCCCGCGTAGAAGTGATAGTCGAGCGCGTCGCATTTTTTCATGCCGCCGGCGTCATAGACCCGTTCCGACCAGCGGTTCGGATCGAATCCGCGCGTATTGAAGCCGCAGACCACTGCGTCCGGATTGACCTCCTTGACCGCGTCGTAAGCGGCCGCACTCAAGGCGGCGTACTGTTCGGGAGCGTCCGGAGCGCTCCAGTATCGGGAGGGATTCTTCTTCCCCGTCTTGTCGTATCCGAAGGCGAAGAACGGCGCATACCACGGCTCGTTCCAGAGGAACCATTCGTCGATGACGCCCCGGTAGCGTTGGGCAACGGTGCGGGCGTAGCGGGCGAACTCCTCCGGCCGGCGGGGCGCGAAATAGTTCTTGAAGTATCCGGAGTCGCAGCGGATCACCGGATCAAAATAGCTGGCCCATTCCGGTGCGGTTCCGAGCTCCCCGAGCAGACGCAGTCCGACGTTCCGATACGCCATCAGCTCCTTGTCCCGGAAGATCCATTTCCCTTTTTCCGGTTCCAGAAACGCCCAGCCGATCAGGAAGAGTCCTGCATCGTGCAGACGCGCCCAGTTCGCACCGGACGCCTTCGCCGCCAGCAGCGATTCCCTCTGCGGCACCACATGCACGCCGAAGGGGGAGTCGGGCGCATCCTTGTTCCAGTAGCGCGGCCGGACCACACGGGTCGCGACCATCTCGTTGACCGGAGAGAGCGCCTTCCCGTTCCCGAACAGC
This sequence comes from uncultured Victivallales bacterium, assembly GCA_944390735.1. Classification (GTDB taxonomy): domain Bacteria; phylum Verrucomicrobiota; class Lentisphaeria; order Victivallales; family UBA1829; genus UBA1829. Next base: position 40,677 of record CALXRL010000094.1, read on the forward strand.
TGAACTTCCACCCGGAACTGACCGAGAGGCCGTTTCGGAAAACAATCATAGCGGAGGAGTCCGCTTCGATTCCCCTCCGTCACCGGAACGGGCGGAAGCTGGACGCGATCCCCGTACAGATTCGTGACCGATGCCCGAAGCTCCGCTTCTTTCGGCAGCTTGCCCGATACGTAATACTTCAGTTCCGCCTTCTCGTCCGGGAACTGGATCCGCGCTTCCGAGGCCGAGGAGTCCGGAAAGGCCAGGGAGACCTCGTTCCGCATCATCGGCCGGTATCCCTTTTCCGACTCCGGGGCAACCCGGAACGCATCCATCCAGATCGTTCCGCTTCCCCGAATGTGGATCGCGAAAGCCGGGGCGTCTTCCGGCGGATCAAACGGCACTTCGATCCTGGTCCATTCCGGTCCCGCCTGGAAGCGTGTCCGGTTCAGCGGCACGTAGCTCTTCTTTTCCGTGATGACTTCCGCAACGAAACTTCCGCTTCCGCGGACGGCGAACGACGCACTGTGCCGGAGATTCGGATTGCCCACATTGAACGGTTCCGAATAGAGTCCGATGTTCCGCCCCGGTTCGGATGCCGCTTTCAGCGCCGCTTCTCCGGAGGGCCCCCGGACGGCGGAATCCGGTTCGATGCGTCCGTCTTTCCCGATGTTGTTCCAGGAGCCCATGGACTCCTGCGTCCAGCCGCTCTGGAGACCGAGCGGAAGACGGCTGTTGCGCAGAAAGTTGACCAGTTTCGCATCAGGCCGTTTCGTGACGATTTCTCCATCGGAAAGCTCTTCCAGCAGCAGCGATCCGAGATCCAGTTCTCCGGTTCCGCGGATCGTCAGAAACAGCGCGGAGGGGCCGGGAATGCTCCGGTCGACTGCAAAGGTCAGAGTCTGTGTTTTCCATCCGGAGGAGCCGTTCGCGCTGGCATAGGCAAGAAGCGTGTACGGAGAGGCGATCTGCCGCAGGGAGAAGGCGAGCGGTTCGCCGGTCCGGTTGTCGCCGGTGAAGGTCAGGCGGTAATACCGTCCCGCTTCCAGAGCTTGCAGGGGGGCCTGAAACTGGGCGCCTGCGCCGTTCACGTGGAAGCGGAGGAACCGTTCCGTTCCCCGTTTTCCGGGCTCCGTGGAGACCTCGGCGCGGATGAAGTGCGTGTAGTCCTCCTTCCAGTTCTCCGGAAGACCGCCCCGGAAGGAGCCTTTTCCCGCGGCGGTCAGGGAAGCGCCTGTCGCGGAAAAGTCCGTGGAGAGCAGAACTTTGTTTTCCCTGTCCGCCTCTTCCAGACGGATGCTCCGCACGTCGAATTCCCCGTTCCCCCGCAGGGAGAGGAACAGAACAAGGGTCGGATCGGGATCCTGATCAAACTGAAAGGTCTTTGTCCAGGTCTTCCACCGGCCGGAAGCGGGAACAGGGAGGGTGGCCCACACCTTGTAGGGCTTCCCCGCCCGAAGAAGAACCGATGCCATTCCGTCACTTTTGTTCCGGATGACCGCCGTCAGACGGTACGGACAGTCCTTCTTCAATTTCGGCAGCTCGGTATAATACTGACTTCCGGCGCCGGTAAGTTTGAATTTCAGATAGTCTCCGGCGGAATCCCGGACCACTTCGGTTTTCGTGTCGGATTTCTGCCAGGAGGCTCCGTTTTCCCGCCAGGTTTTCGGAAGGGGGCCGTGAAAGGTGCCGAATCCTTTTGTCCGGTAGTCCAGATGGAGTTCCCTTCCGTTCCGGGAAAAGTCGGTTTCCGAGAGGACGGTTCCTCCGGAAAGAAGAGCGGAGAGGAGCATCAGAACTCCTCCCAGCATAAGAATGGATCGCGTTTTCATAAGGTCCTGCGCACTCTTCGCTTATTTTTTCGCGGAGGACGGAGGAAGGGGGCCGACCTCTTCCAGACGGATGCTCCGCACATCGGTTTCGCCGTTTCCGTTGAGCAGCAGAAACAGGGTAATGGTCGGATCGGGCTCCTCCGTGAACTGGAAGGTCCGCGTCAGGGTCTGCCACTCCTGCGAGACGGGAACGGGGAGGGTCTGCCAGACTTTGTAGGGTTTTCCCGCGCGCAGAATCACGGAGCCCGGTTTGTCGCCCTTGTTCCGGATGACCGCCGTCAGACGGTACGGACAGTTCTTCTTCAGTTTCGGCAGCGGGGTAAAATACTGCGATCCTTTTCCGGAAACGGAGAATTTCAGATAGTCGCCGGAAGGATCCTTCACGATTTTCGTCGTGGCGTCGCTCTTTTTCCAGGCGGCTCCGTTTTCATGCCAGTTTTTAGGGAGAAATCCGTGAAAGGTGCCGAAGCCTTTGGCGCGGTAGTCAAAGTTCATGACTTTTCCGTTCCGGGTGAAATCCGTTTCGGAGATCACGGGTCCGCCGATGACGGAAAACGAGAGGAGCAGCACGGCTCCCAGAGGGAGAATGTGTTGTGGTTTCATTCTTCTGCCTTTCTTTATTTTTGTTTGTGGTATCGGAATGTTTTATCCTGATTTTCCGGAAGAGGGGGCGCCGCGCGGAGACGGGAGCGGAGAAGCTCCGGCGGACCGTCCGCCGTGAGATACAGAAGCCGGCCCCGGTAACTCAGGCGCGGAACCGGATTCCCGTACAGGTCGGCCATGCGGTGCGGAAGGGGGGAGGAGACGAGAATTTCCGCTTTTTTGTCCGGTTCGCCCGTCAGAACGGCGACGGTCTGTTTCCCGTCGGAGAAGAGCGCGGCGAACACGCCGTCGGCCAGCTTCTGCCAGCAGATGAATTTCTTCGTTTCGATCCGGCCGGCGAAGGCCGACATCGCCACCAGTCCCGGATGCGGAAATCCATCCGCGCCCAGCATGATCTGAAGCGGAGACCCCTGCGCCAGACTCGAATAGGCATGCGACGTGTAGAGAAAGACCCGTTTGACGCCGAACGTCAGGTGCGAGAGAAGAAAACGAATCTCCGCCTCCGCAATCCTGTGATAATCCTCCGCGCTGCGCCATGGAATGGTGTGTTTGTAGAGGCCGGTTCGGGGATCGCCTTCCTCCGCGGTCGCGTAACCGGACTGGCCTTCCGACATCAGAACCGGTTTGCGGATTCTCCCTTCCTTGCGCAGCACTTCGCGGAAGGAGAGACGCAGGGTCTCCTCCAGACCGTCGCCGGGAAAGCCGGCCGCTGCGTTCTGATGATAGGTGTGATAATCAATCTCGTCGCAGAAGGAGTATCCGCCCGCCGCATAGAGCGCGGCGTTCCAGGCGGGCGTGCTGCCGCGCGAAGAGCTGAAGGCCGTGATCCGGCAGTCCGGATTGCCTTTCTTCGCTCCGAGACAGGCCAGTTTCGAGAGCCGGGCGTACGCTTCGGCGTTGTCGCGAAGACTCCCGTAGGTCCGATACTGCCGCTTTGCTGTATCGTAGCTCCTGTGGAAGAAGAGCGGAAGCCAGGGCTCGTTCCAGATGAACCAGTCGTCGATGATTCCCTTGTAGCGCCGGGTCATGGTTTCGCAGTACCGGGCAAAGTCCGGTTCATGTTCCGGCAGCGGCGTGAAGTAGACCTTTGCATAGCTGTTCCAGAAGCCGGGAAGATTTTTCACGTCCGACGCCCATGCGGGACTCCCCCCGAGCTGTCCGTACAGAAGAATGTGATTCTTCCGGAACGCCTGAATCTCCCGGTCGGCGAAATGCCACTTCCCCTTTTCGGGCTCCACAAAGTACCAGCAGGAGAGGTGGCGGGAGCCGTCGTGAAGACGGACCCAGTTGAAGCCGCCCGCCTTCATCGCCCGGATGGAGGTCTCCTTCAGATTCATGTGAATGCCGAAGGGACTCTCCGGCGCATCCTTCCCCTCGTGAACCGGACGGGGTAGACGGGTGACAACCATTTCGTTGACCACGGAAACCGCCTTCCCGTTCCGGAAGGCCTGTGCTTCGATCCGGAACTGTCCATAGGGTTTCCCCGTTTCGGGAAGATAGCGGAGGGTGCCGCGTTTCCCCTTGACGTCGGGGAGGGTGAAGCTCTTTCCGTACAGATCGGTCACACGGCTTTTGACAATCACATCTTCCGCGTTTCCGGTCAGATCGTAATTCAGAAGAGGTTTCTCGTCTTCCAGCTGGATGCGCGCAGGCGAAAGGTCGGTGGGCGGAAGAAAAAACGAAATCTCATGTTCGCCCGACATCCGGTACTCCGTCTTCCCCTCTTCTGCGACTCGGAACGCGTCGACATGCAGTTTTCCTTTTCCCTGAATTTTCAGCACGGCCGCGAGCCGGCGGATCGGGATTCGTGCAGTCAGAGCCGTCCGTTTCCATTTTCCCTCCTCCGGCGCAAGCTCCTTTCGAGTGAGCGATCGTCGCCCGTCCGCCATCAGCACGGCCGCGAACTTCCCGTTCCCCCGGTAGGAGAAGGAGACTGTGACCGGACGGAGCGGATCGCTTGCGGAAAACGGTTCCGAAAAAATTCCGACCTCTTCATCCGTTGAGGAATCCAGTTTCAGTGCCGCTTCCCCGGAGGGGCCGATGACCGTCGGATCCGGTTCGACAATGGCGCGTGCCTGATGGTTTCCCGCGAGCTGACACCAGCCGCTCTGCAATCCATGCGGAAGCGTACTGTTGCGCAGAAAATTCACGGTTCCGGCCGGTTTTCGGATGACCCGCCGCATCTGTTCCATTTCCAGAAGGTCGTATTCCCGTTTCGAGATCTCTTCGATGCGGATGCGTTTGAAGTCGAGGATGCCGGTTGCCGTGAGATGCAGAAAAAGTCCCTGCGGATTGGGTTCGTCGTAAACCGCCTTCGGAGAGAAGGGAAACACCAGAGTCCGGAAGGAGGGATCGCGGGGAATGCGGAACTTGATTCCGAGCAGAGTATACGGCTTATACATCCTTCGCAGATAGGGGGTGATCTCGCCGGAGAGCTGATTGCGGACCACGAACGTCGCCTTGTAGAGCTTCTTCGCCTGAAGACCGGGAAGACGGATGTTGAACTGGACGCCGGGTTTGTCGATGAAGAAGCGCAGGAACGGATCTCCCAGCGTATCGGTTCCGCTTTCCGCCCGGCAGACTCCGGAGGACCACGAGGTGAAATCCTGATTCATCCCCTGCGGCATCGGTCCGGAATAGGAGCCCTTACCCTGAACATGCAGAATGCCGGAATGACGGTTGAAATCCACATCGGCAATCTGCGGATTCCCCGCGGAAAGAAACGGGAGATTCAGAAGAATGAGAATTGTCAGAAGAAACATTTTCCGCATCGGAAACAGACTCCTTTTTCTACCGGTTTCACCAGAAATTTCTTGCAGCACGGATGGCCGATTCGCGCATTCCTGTGACATGTCCGTCGGCAAACAGGACATTGGCTCCGGTGCCGTTGGAATGGCGCCACCGGCCGCCCTCGTCAAGATTGACCATTCTGTCCACTTTGTTGGACTCCGGATTGACCCATCCGGCGATTCCGGGCTGATCCATGTCGAACAGCAGCGATCTCTGCGAGGGGGTGGCCACCCGCGTGAGCCGCACTCCGCTGAGTTTGCTGTTCATGCCGAAGTGACGGGCGACAATGTACCGGAGATCGTCGATGCTCCTGATCTCCCTGACCGGCGAAGCAGGACACTGGAACGGCTCCTTTGCCACATACCGCTCCCCCGTCTTTTCCAGCCAGATATGGTCTCTGGGCGAAGTGTTGCGGTAGACGGCATAGGCGCAGTCGATCCATTTGCCCTGATAATATCCATCCTGATTCCCATTGCACAGCGGAATCAGGTCGTTGTTCTGCTCCGTGTAGACCAGAAGAAAGGTTCCGACCTGACGGATGTTTCCGACACAGCGGATCGTCTGCGCCTTCGCCCTTGCCGCGTTCAAGGCCGGAAGAAGCAGCGCAGCAAGAACAGCAATGATTGCAATGGTGATCAGCAGCTCCACCAGCGTGAAATGAAATTTTCGATGATTCATTGGATTCCTTTCTCTTTCCGTATTTTTGTTTTCTATTTTATTATAGCACAAAATATTTGAAAAATAGTTTTTCATGGTCTATATTTTATTTCAAAAAATACTAAATATATTTGCTGAATTCTCATTACGATGAAACCTCTGACCGATGGATCCGTCTTTCGCCGTACTCCTCTTCACTTCCAGATGAAGAAGGAGGGGTGTTCCTATTTTGCCGGCGGCAGTCATGAATGGCAGTGTACGACGTTTCTTCCGCAGAAACCGCCGGATGCGCTGTTCTGGTGCGCCTCGATCTGGGAGTCGAAGATGAACCGAGATTGTCACATGCGGCGGATCGACTCCAATTTTCTGGCGCTGGAACATATTCAGAAAGGGTCCCTGTATGTCCGGCAGGGCGAGGAGATGTTTCTGGCGGAGGAAAACGACTTTTTTCTTCTGCGTCCCGGCGGCGATCTGGAATTCATGACGGGGCCGGATGGATTCTGCGTCAAGGATTCCCTGATCCTGTCCGGAAATCTCCTGGACGACATGCTCCGGCAGACGGGGCTTGCCACCAGGAACTATCTGCCGAATGTCAACGTGAAGCGTTTTGACATTCTTCTCCAATCCTTCAAGACGCTGGCGCGGGAGTTCCGCAGCGGAATTTTTCAGGAACTGGAGCATCGGACATACGATCTGATTCTTCTGCTGAAGGAGCCGGTTCCCTCGGAGAAGATGCCGGAGAAACTTCTGGAGCTTCTGGCCTTTCTGGAGTCGAATCTGGAACGGGCGTTTTCCCTGCGGGAGCTGGCACGGCGTTACGGCTGTTCCGTATCGCATCTGATGCGTCTTTTTCACCAGCACTGCCGTTCCACTCCGTACCGGATGCTGACCGAGATGCGGATGCGCCGCGCGGTCGGACTCCTGCTGGAGACGGAACTTTCCGTAAAGGAGATCGCCGCGAAGGTCGGATATGAGAATCCGATGAATTTTTCCACGGAATTCCGGAAGAGACACCGAATTTCACCGCGTCTATTCCGCCGGGGGGCGAGAACGCTCTGAGTTCCGCCGGAGCCTGAGAGAAAGAGGGCGCAAACGCTGCGATCCGATGGAAAAGGGTTCCGTAATCCGTTTTTCCTGCGCGATTTTCATTTTTATCGAAGAAAATGCGCCATTTAAATTTGTTTTGCACCGGAATGTATTGTATATTGCCGGAAGAGAATAAGGTTTTCCATGAAATCAGACAAATCAAAAAGGAGCTGCTGATGAAACTCGGATTCAAAGCTGTGATTGCCGCCGTGTCGGTAACGTCATTGGTCGTACTCACCGGATGTGCCACCTCATTTCCCCTGGGATTGGTTTATACGAGCACAAACCAGCCGGTGACAGTCGGTACCGGTGAAATGCGATTCTCCAAGAAGGGCGAGGCAAAATGCCAGAGCATTCTCGGCCTGTTCGCCAGCGGAGACGCTTCCATCAATGCGGCGTGCGCGGAAGCCAAAATCACAAAGGTCGCCTGGGTCAATCAGGAGATCGTGAACATTCTCGGCATCTACGGCTCCTACAAGACCGTTGTGTTTGGAGAATGACCGCTCCATTTTTTTGAGCGAAGTCGGCGGATTCCCGGGGTGCTTCGGGAATCCGTTTTTTTTTCTTGTCAGCAGGAAAGGTGGTGAAATATGAGTGCACTGTTTGAGCTTTTTGCAGATACCCGGGCGGTTCTCGGGGAGAGCGCCGTCTGGTGCGAATGGGACCGTTCTCTCTACTGGCTGGATGTCCTCGGCGGAATCGTCTACCGCAGGAAAGGTGACGGCGGAAATCCGGAGGAGTTTGAGCGCTTCGAATGGAACATCGGAAAAATCGGCGGCATCTCCTTTACGCGGGAAAAGTCGATTCTGCTCTTCGCGGAAGCGGGAAAAGTCTGGGAATGGATTCCCGGAAAGGAGCCCGTGCTTTACACCACGCTCCGGATCGCCAGCGAAACCCGTTTCAACAAAGTGGTGACCGCGCCCGACGGAACGGTCTTCTGCACCGTCGCCCCTCTTCTTCAGGGCGGAATCGGATCCCTCTGGAGAATGGATCTTCAGGGAAAGTTTTCCTGCATTGAGGCGGCAACAAGCGGAATGCCGAACGGACTCGGGTTTTCTCCCGATCATCGAAAACTCTATTTCACCGTCACAACGGAAGGGAAAATTTACAGCTACGACTTTGAAATGGCCCGCGGAGGACATGTTTCCAACAAGGATGTCTTTGTCCAGATCCCGCGGGAAGAGGGACGGCCGGACGGGTTGACCGTGGATCGCGAAGGATGTGTCTGGTCCGCTCTCTGGGAAGGCGGAAAGCTGGTCCGCTTCTCCCCGGCCGGCGAGAAAGTGGCGGAATATGCGTTCCCGATGCGGCAGGTCACCGGTGTCGCTTTCGGCGGCGAGGATCTGCGAGACCTCTTCGTTTCCACGGCAAACTACCCCTGGAACGACGGGGAATATCAGACCCATCATGCGGGAGCGGTGTTCCGGATGAAGGAGTCGCCGTACACCGGAAACCTTGAGTTCCTGCGCTGACAAAAGCGCGTCGGAAAGAGGGGAAAGGGGGGGACCCTTATTTTTTATAACGATTCAGAAATTGACGGATCCGATTGTTGGCGGAACCGAAGCAGACGCGGTCGGCGGCATCCACGGTCTCCCGGGGGCGATAGCGCAGAACGAGATTTCCCGTTCTGTCCGCTTCCAGCAGAACAATGCCTTCGGCAAGGATGGTTTCCGCGGGGGATCCCCGGAACTTCCGCTGGAAATGACGGTTCGCATAGGACCGGACCAGTGCCGCGGGAAGCGGAAGGTCGCCAATCCGGAAGGAGAGAATATCCCACTTCAGGATCCCGTTTTCCACCCGGACGGTAAAGCGGCAGAAGAGATTGAGACAGGATCCGAAGGGGGTTTTTCTTCCGGTGTCGCGTGTCCAGGTGAGATGAAAGATCCCGTCGCGGAGTTCCAGAAGCGTGTTCCTCCATTCTTTCGGCAGGAGGGCTTTTCCGTTGTTCCGGATCGGCAGCGATGCGGCAAAGAAGTTGCCGAAAAGCGAACCTGCCAGAGCATTGAATTCAGATTCCGTAAGAGTCAGGGTCCGTTCGATTCCCGGCGGAGCGTTCGCGATCGACGTCATCTCCTGATTGAGCTTCCGCATGATCGAGAGCATGGAGAGAAAATCGGTTCCCTTCGATTTCCGCACGGGCGAGGTCGGGTCCAGCACCAGAGCGAGCAGCACCACGGCAAGAGCCAGAAGAAGCAGAAGTGTTCCGGCGAGAATGGAAAAAACAAGACAGCGTTTCCTCATGGCAGACCGGCCTTTTCTGCGGATCAGATTTTCCGGGGAATTCGGGGGGCGACAAAAACCGCCGCCCGCAGATAGATCAGATCCGTGGGCGAGGCCGAAAAGTTTTCCGGATCATTGAAGATGAGTTCCTCCGCCCGGATGGACGGCGTGAAGAGAATCCGTTTTTCCGCCTCCGGATCGAATTTCGCAATGGCGGCACGGTCCTTTTCCAGCGCCGTGCAGGAGTAGTCCGCCAGCGCCTGAGCCAGCTCCTCCGGCGAGTGAAACACCGCGGTGTAGCCGTCGTGAAGATAGGAGCCGTTTTCAAGGCGGAGTCCATAGGCGAGGAGTTCGCTTCTGCGGCCGTCGAAGAGCGCAAGGACCTTTTCCGGATACGGTTTTCCGGCGAAGGCGCTGCGTGCCAGTCCGGCGGCGGAGGACATTCCGCGGACGCGTGTCTCCGGCGCTCCAAAGGCCAGACCGATGACAAGAGCCGACGCGACGCGCAGCCCCGTGAATCCGCCGGGGCCCGTGCCGACAGTCCATTCACCCACTTCGGAGAACGTCCGGTTCTGTGACCGGAGCGCCCGTTCCAGACGTTCCGGAAGACTGGATGCGTCATGCCCGGACAACAGAAACGTTTCCGATGCAAGAACTTGATTGTTTTCATCCGCCAGCGCCAGAGAGGCCTCGTTCCAGGAGAAATCCAGAGCCGCTCTGATTTTTTTCATTGTCTGCATAATTCCAACTCCGCGTTTGTCGAATGGAAAAGATAGCCCGCGAATGAGTGAATTGCAAGTGCTTTTCTCGGATTTGCCCGCGTTTTTGCCGAAGCATCCCCGTTCAGTAGAGAAGATGCTTCAGAAGCACAAGCAGCGGAATGATTACCAGCGCCAGCGCCGTGGATTCCGGCCAGAAGTCCGCATTGGTCATCACCGTGGTGAAGCGCAGCAGAAAAAGAGCCGCCAGAATCCAGCCCGCATAGGGAATGCCGATCAGAAGCGTCAGAATGACTCCGAGGGCAAGAACGGCTCCTGGCGGAAACTTGATCCGCATCTGACTGGAAACATAGGAGAGAAGAACGAGAAGGGCGATCAGAAGAAGCAGGCCTTTCAGAAGAAAAATCAGAATCATAAAGATGTCTCCCTTGGTTCGGGAGAACATTAATATCCTTTGGAAGAAAAATCAAGTCCCCGGTTTGGAAATTTCCGGGGAAACACGGGGTCTTTGACGGAATTTGGATCAGGGGAGGAGCAGGAAGCCGAAGAGAAATCGGTTGCGCCAGTTTTCCGCACCTCCCGCCCAGACGTCCTGTCTGTGGCGCCGCTCTCCGTCGGAATCGTCCACGGCCAGATCAAACGCGATTCCGGAAGGCCCCTGCAGTCCGAGATTTTTCCATGGAATCCGGATCGCCGCCGTATAATTGCTTCCGGAGTCGTTCAGCGTGCAGACGATTCCGCGCAGATCCAGATTCGGACTGCCCGTCAAAGCTTCCGGAAGTCCATTGGAGGATTCCGGAACGAGAAACAGGCGGTAGCAGGAATCCGTATAAGCCTGGCGATCAAGCTCCCGTCCGGGAGCCGTATCAAGGAACAGTTCGACTCCGTCGCCGGACCACGGGGCATCCTTGATTCTTCCGCCGCGCTTGTCATCCCGGACCTGAATTTGAAACTCCAGAAATTCCGGGGTGGTCCGGATCTGAAATTCCGCATTTCTTCCGACCGTTTGTTTTTCCCCCGGACGGCAGAATTTCCCGGAAACGGGACGGATGCGGTGTGTCAGGATTTCCGAACCGTCCGAAACGATGATTCCGACTTCCTCCTTTTCGGCTGCCGGGACGGGAAAATGAATCGTCCGCATCCCCTGAGGCTTCAGAGTGAATTCCTGTTTTGGAGTACCGGGAATCCGCACGGCTGTCTGCTGTTCCTGATTGGTGTTGTTGCGGATCTCGACAGCCAGAACGCGTTTGCCTTGTCCGGCAAGAATTCTGGCTCCGGTCACCTGCAGTTTCCGCCGTGGAATGACCTGAATGGCTTTCCAGTCCGGATTTCTGTCCCGGCTTTTCAGGTAGACTGGATTGTTTCCGGTCTCTATTTTTTTCCCGGGCAGAGGATTTCCGAAGAGATCGTATGCCTGCATGTTTTCCGGCAGAATCAGAAGGAAGGTTTCTCCTTCGTCTTTTGCCCAGCAGGCGAGGAGCGGCGAGCCGTTCTGATCCTCATAGCTCCATGCGCTCAAGCCCCGGAGGAGAGGGACGGCCCCTCTGCCTTTTCCGCATTCCAGAAAACGGGAGAACGCGTTGGTTGCGGCTGCGTATTCATTCGGGATAAACGTGGATGCGGCATAATTGGGCCATCTGTATTCCGGTCGGAGATCGACCCCCGTGATGCGCGGCGCCCATGCCGGAATGCTTTGAGCCAGTCCCTCTCCGAGATCAATCAGATACCGGCGGACCAGATTGCCGACGGGGAATTCTCCGTGTTCCGCGACCGGTTTCCGGAGTCCTTTCAGACTCTGGATGAAGTACAGCTCCGAGTTCCATACCGGCAGGTCTTTCCGGTATTTGCGGAGGATCGCGAACACTTGCCGGATCTGCTGTTCCGCGGGAACGGGGGAGTCATCCAGCTGTGCGCTGTACGGATGGAAGGAGACGGCGTCCGCAAATTGAAACGCTCCGAGTTTTCCGCAATCTTCGAGGAATTTCCCGAGATTCCCATTCAGGTCTCCGGTGGCGCAGAATCCGACTACGACGGAGTCCGGATCGGCCTTCTTTGCCGCGCGATATGCCCGCTTCAGATAATCGGTGTACTGTTCCGGGGTCAGGAAGAGATTCGGTTCGTTAATGATTTCATAGCATTGGATCTCGTTCCGGTAACGGGAGACAAATTCGTAAATGAAGCGTTCCCAGGCCTCGGGAGGCGGAAGAATTCTCCAGGCGCGGCCGATCACTTTCACTCCGGTGTGTTTGCCGGCTTTCCGAATCCAGGTGCCGGCGAATTTATCCTTGCCATAAGCGACAAATTCCGAACTCCCGAGACGGGGCAGGACATCAAGTCCGTTTTTCCGGGCTTTGCGGATGATGTTGTCGGTAATTCGCCAGTCGTACCTGCCGCATTCGTGTTCTGTCCGCCACCAGTAGAAGACGCCGTCGTCGTGAAGACGGATGGAACCGAAACCGCACTGGCGGGTCCGGGCGAAGAATTCATCCAGATTCATTCCGCAAGCTCCGAACAGAGGTGCTTTCGGCGATTTGTCGGGGTCCTCCGCTTGGAAACGGGTGCTTTGAATGTGAAACAGATGCCCGTTGATTCCGACGGAAAAACCGTTCCGGAACGAATAGCTGCGGACCGGAAGCTCTCCGATGACGGAAAACAGCAGCGGCGTGCTGTCCGCATTCATCCGAAGTTCAAACGTTCCGTACCGTTCCAGATTCACGGAAACGGTCTGTTCCGCAACCGTTCCCGGATCGAGGTCGAAGACGACTGGTTTCAGCGGGACACTCTTCCGGTAAAAGACATCGTAAAGTTCCAGAGCAACCCGGTGCCTTGTTTTTTGATTGGAATAGTTCACCGCTTTTACAGGAAAATGGTGTTTCCCCGGGAAAAGGAGCGGATTTCCTCCGCGATCGAATGCCGTCTCGATCGGCTCCGCGGGCGAATAGGGCGCGGATGTTTCGGAAAAGGATGCCGCATCCAGCCACAATTTTTCCGCGATCCAGATCAGAAGGAGATTTCCGGTCGGATTGGTTTCCGGCATTGCGGGGAATGTGAAGCGGTACTGTTTCCAGCCGGGGGTAACGTTCCAGACCGTCAATGCGTTTTTCCAGTGATATCCTTTGGAATCATAAGAGCAGGAGCGGAACCGGACTTCCACTTCGGTATTTTTTTCCGCTTTGATCCAGCAGGAGAACGTGTAGTGTCTGCCGGGGATCAGCCGGAGATCGTGGGAGGAGAACTGCATCGTGTTTCCTTTCGGATTCGGGAAAAACAGACTGTATTTTCCATGAATCCGGGTGGAAGCGTCCGTTTCCGCTTTCCCGGGGGAGAAGTCCGATGCGGAGTACGGAATCCCGGCCGTAATGCTGTACTCGGCGCTTCCGAGTTCAAAACTGGAGTTCCGCAGCAGATTTTTCCCTTCGGCGCAGGAAAGAATGGCACAGACGGAGATAAGGGAGAGAATATTTTTCATGGGAATCCTTGGGATCAGGGCAGTTCTTCGAGTTCGATTCCCTTGAGGAACAGTTCCATCTGTTCGGCGGGGACGGTGAAGCGGCAGGAAATGAGTCCGCGCTTGAGATACGGATACTCCTGTTCGGTCGGACAGCGGAATTCCATGGAATGTTTTTTCCATTGTTCCGAGACAGGCATGGTTTCTCCGAACGACCAGTATTTGGTTTTCGGGAACCATCCTCCGTCCACGGTTGCGCGCAGGGTCCCCGAACTGCCTTTTGTCCAGAAGGAGAGACGGTAGCGTCTGCCCGGGGTGGCCGGAAGTTCAATCGACCGGAGATCTTTTGCTCCATTTCCGCGGCAGAGAAATGCCGCCCCCTCGTCGATGTGATCTTTGACCTTGATGGTCTGATGCATTTCTCCTTTCATGGTTCGGAAGGGAGAAACTCCGTCATCGGCGTTCAGCCGGATTTTCCGGCAGTCGGTCTTCTCGAGCGCCTCCAGTTTCATCTCTTTGATTTGCAATGTATAAGGCTTTTTTCTCTCTGCGATGAAGGCAAACGGAACCGGGCTCTTTTCGCGGAAGTAGACCGTGGCTAGACTCCAGTTTTCCGTTGCCGGGAAAGCTGCCGCAACCTTTGTGCCGATCCGGATTTTCAGCGGGACTCCTGCTGCCCCCGGAGTGCGGTAGCGGAACGTCACGCGATGGACTCCCTCTTTTTTCAGCTTCAGAGTGGTGGAGGCCGAGGTCCATTTTGTGAACGGATGTTCCAGCTGACCGGAGGCCGCCTTCCAGTCCCGTGGTGTTTTCCACTGGGAAAAGTCGTCGACAGGGAGCTGCGACGCGGCTGCAAGAGGGATGGTCAGTCCGGCAAACAGAAAGGCAAGAGATGTTTTCATGGTTGTGTCCTTGTTCTGATTTGATTATTTTTTTGTCCAGTTGCTGTTGAATTTCTGCATCCAGTGAATCGTTTCCGCGTGCCCGTCGAGGAAGAGAATGTTCAGGCTTCTGCCGCCATGATTCCGGTAGCCGGGAAACGTTTTGATTTCGTTGTCCGTCATGGCCATTCCGGGGACATAGGTTCCCGGCGTATAATCCGGATAGCAGGAGTTGCGGTGCGGTCCCCAGAGGGTTCCCCAGAGATAGAGCGAGGTCTTTTCCAGCAAGATCACCGCGCCGGAAGCGATCTGCCCCAGACGCCGCGATTCTCTGCCGCCCTCTTCCGTTTCCCGGAGAGCTCCTCCCTGTTTCCCCAGAGTCAGCACATAGGAGGAAGCGTATGTTGCATTCGCCGCGGAGGATTTTTCCGTTTCCGGGCAGTAGAATGCTCCGGCCGGTTTCGTGAAGCGGTTTGTTCGATACTTCTCCTGAACCGGTGCGACCTGACTGACATAGGTGTAAACGCCATCCAGCTGCGGGGCATGCTCATTGTTTTCTCCACAGTATTCATGAAACAGGATTCCATTCTGTTTCAGATTCGACACGCAGGCAATGTTCCGCGCTTTCGCCCGCGCGGAATTCAGAGCGGGAAGAAGCATGGAGGCAAGAATTGCTATGATTGAAATAACGATTAGAAGTTCGATCAATGTGAATCTTGTTTTCCGTTTCATGCATCCTCCGCTTGTCTGGTTGAAGTTCCTTCGATGATCTCCCATTCGAGAGTGGAATTCTGCAGAGTGGTGTCTGTTCCTTCGATCCGGTTCCACAGCTGCTTCAGCAGAAGGGATACGATGGTCCGGAAGGGTTTTGCCGTCATGGTGGGATTCCAGTCGTAGTACATAAAGCCGGTGATGATCTGGAGATCCTGCGGAATGCGGATTCCGCGGGAAAGGGCGAAATTCCGAATTCGGTCCGCCTGATCGAAACGGACGGCTGCTCCGTCGATCCGATACTGTTCCAGCAGGGCGGGAAGTTTCTGGAGATAGCTGGTTTCCTCCGCAAGGAGTTCCGGAAGCGGTTCGATTCCGGCGTCTTTCAGGGCTGCGAGATATCCATCATGACTGCGTTCGACTCCCGGGGTCTGAACAAAAAGAATTCTTCTGCATCCGTGATCCAGCAGATATTTCGTTTTCTGATATCCCTCCTTGAAGTGGTCCATGTAGACATAATCTCCGCAGTTCGGGAGTGCAAGATCGAAGTGTCCGACGATCGGAAGGACATGTTCCCGGTGAATCCGTTCAAATACGGGAATATGGGGCTTCGGGACTCCAAGCCAGAGCAGTCCGTCGAGCTTGCTGTTGACAATGTCATTGTAGATCATTTCCGGATTGGAGGTCATGATCAGCTGGGCGCAGGCTCGGTAACGGCGGATTTCCCGGAAAAATTCCTCCATGAACCGGACATCCTCCTGATTGTAAAGCGCGTGCATGCCGTTGCGGTGGAGAAGACCGATGATTTTCATCTTCCGTTCATCCTCCCGCATCGACAACGGATTGACAAAATAGCCGCGGCGCGGGCGTTTTATCAGATAATGATCCCGGACCATGTCTTCCAGCGCCCGCCGGACCGTTTTCCGGGCCACAGAGAACATCTCCGCAAGCGCGCGTTCCGACGGAAGCGGATTTTCCGGGTCCGAATGCAGCGTCAGATTGATGAAATACTGCCGCAGCTTGATGTATTCGTGTATGTTCGTGCCTGCCATCTCAATTCCTTTTGATGGGTACCAGAGGGTACCAGCTTATTTAAATTATACAACATTTTCTGATTTTCGCAAGGGGGGTAATCTGGAAAAAAAAAGAAAATTCCTTGTTTTTTTCGTGATGACCGGTGTTTCCATTTACGCTTGTTGTGAAACTCCGTCCGCTTGGGCGCGAGGAGCTCCTTTTGTATAACAGAATGTTCCGTTTCATGTTGAAGAGGATTTCCGGAAGCGGGGAGGGGAGGCCTTCTCCTCTCCAAGCCTGTGTCCTTCCCGAAGAAAATCCCGAAAAAGAGCGATTTCCTCTCGGCTGTGACGACGGGGAATCGCGAAAAGAGGAGCCGAAACACCTTTCTCCGATCCGGGGCGCGGAGAATCGGATCGGAGAAAACCCGGGCGTTCCGCTTCTTGGAGGAAATCCCGGAAGCGATTCCGGTGTGCGGGAGAACCGCATACGCTCTTCTCCTCCCGTGCGGGGGACTTTCCCCTGCGCTTGTTCCCGGCAGACAAAAAAAAGCCGCGGAGGGAGGCTCCGCGGCTGGAAAAACAGAGGGAAACGGCATCAGCGGCCGGAGAGAACCTCCTTTTCATACTTGTCGATTTCGGAAATGAATTCAATTCCGGGAGGCACGCCCTGCTGTTCGCAGAAGTAGTCGTAGACGGCGCCGAGCGGGAACATCTTGAGTTCTTCGATCAGGGCCATTTTGCGTCCGTTGTTGAACTCCTTTTCCATTTTTTTGAGCTGATCCGCCGGTTCGAGCAGGGCTTTCAGAAGAGCCTTCTGCATGTTGCGTGTGCCCACGACCCAGGCGATGATGCGGTTGATGGTGGCGTCGAAGTAGTCGAGTCCGATATGCACCTTTTCCGCTCCGTTGTAGATGATCTCGCGGGCGATTGCCTGAAGTTCGTCGTCGAAGAAGACCACATGGTCGCTGTCCCATCGGACCGGGCGCGAAACATGAAGCAGAATCTCCTTGACAAACAGCAGAACGGAACTGATCTTGTCGCTGATGACCTCCGTCGGATGGAAATGGCCGGAATCCAGAGTAAGGAGAATCCCGTTTTTCACGGCATAACCCAGATAGAATTCGCTGGAGCCCACGGTGCAGCTCTCCACTCCGATGCCGAACAGTTTGGATTCGACGGCGTCTTTCATGTATTTTGGGGAGATTTTTTCCCGGAACATCGCATCCAGCGACCGTTCGAGACGTTTTCGAGCCGCGAGACGGTCGATTGTGACATCCTTGAATCCATCGGGAATCCAGGTGTTCATGATGGACGGCGTCTTCAGCTGGCGTCCCATCTCCTCGGCGATTTTCCGGCAGGCGATTCCGTGCTCGATCCAGAAGTTCCGGATGCCGGAGTCCGGATGGGAGAGCGTCAGGTTCGACGCCGCCTTGGGATGTCCGAAAAAGGTGGGATTGAAATCCAGACCCGCGTTCCGCTCCTTCGCCCAGTCGATCCAGGACTGGAAGTGCTCCGGCGTGATGCGGTTGCGCTCGACCGCCTGTTTCGTGTCCAGATAGATCGCATGAAGATTCAGACGCTTCATGCCGGGAATGAGGGAAAAGGCCTTGTCGATGTCGCTGCGGAGCTCCTCCGGGTTCCGGGCGCGTCCGGGATAGTTTCCGGTGGAGAGAATGCCGCCGGAGGCTCCTCCGGCATCCGGTTCAAATCCGCTGACGTCGTCGCCCTGCCAGCAATGAAGCGAAATCGGGATGGCGGCCAGCTTTTTCAGCGCGGCGTCGGTGTCGACTCCGATGGTGGCATAATACTCTTTGGCAAACTTGTAGTTGTGTTCCATGTTTCTGGACGGCATTCTGCGCCTCCTTTTGTTCGCAGTTGACAATTTCTTCCGTTCTCTGGAAATAAAGTAGCATCTCTATGGGAAATAACCTTGACAAATGTGCCATTTTATAGTATTATTGAACCAAAAAGGAGATGCTATGGCAGAGATTCTTTCCCGGACCGATTTTCTGACCGACCGCCGGCTTCCGCTGAGGCTGATCCGTCGCGATCCGCAGGAGGAATACGGTCTGCACAGCCATGAGTTTTCCGAACTGGTGATCGTGTACCGCGGATGGGGGGAGCACCTGATTTTCGGCGAACGGCGTCCGATCTGCGCAGGCGATGTGTTTCTCATCAAGGAACAGACCCGTCATGGATATGAGAATCTGCATGATCTGGCGCTGTGCAATCTGCTGTTTGATCTGCATGAGGTGAACAATCCTCTGTTTGCGCTCTGCCGGTATCCGGTTCTTCGGAGCCTGTTCCTGCTGGAACCGGGGTTTTCGAGCCGGAGACGGGGACTGCGCTTGTCGCCGGAGGAGCTGCCGGAGATCCTGGAGATCTTGTCGGAGATTGAGAAGGAACAGAATGGAAGAGAGGAGGATTTCGCCTCGGCAATGTCCGCATGGCTGGTCCTCTTGACGGTGAAGCTCTCGCGTCTTCACGGCACCGGTCAGGAACAGGCGCAGGAGGGATCGTTCGAACTCTATCGGCTCCTGAATGAAATTTCCGACCGCTCGCAGGAGGAGTGGAGCCGGGAGCGGATGGCCAAGCTGGCGGGAATGTCGGTCAGCACCCTCACGCGGCATTTCCGTCGGGCAACCGGGTATCCTCCAAACGAATATCTGCTGATGCTGCGCTTGAAACAGAGTCTGCTTCTTCTGGTGAATCCGGAACTTTCCATCAGCGACATTGCCGACCGCGTGGGGTTTTCCGACAGCAACTACTTCTGCCGTCAGTTCAAGCGCCACTACGGTCTTCCTCCTCAGAAATACCGCAACATGCGCGTCTGAAACGCTCCGGACCGTTGTGGCCGTTTCCGTCCGTGGCGCGGTCCCGTTCGCCCGGGAACGTGTTCGGATCCGGATGGCGGAGCGGTCAGATCTTCCCGGTCTGCCGCTTCGGAGATTGCGCCTTGCGGCCGGCAAAAATCCTGTGATTCCGATATTTCAGAATTTTCCTTCGGATTTTGAACTCGATCTTTTCATACAGGGCGCCGGGATAGGGATTCAGCTGACGGATCTCCTTTTCCGTGGGAAGGATTCCCGGTTCCTTCGGGAGAAAACCCTTCGGGGTGCAGAAAATGGCTTCCGCCTGCTCCGTGGCGCGGTCGGGCGTCGGGAACCGGCGTTTGAAAAAGTGAATGTAGGCGAATTCATCGGTGAGAATCTTCTTTTCCGGCGTGAGAAAGGCCCGCAGGACGTGTCCGTTTTCCCAGTAGAAGAGCTGATGCGGATAATCCGGCGCCGGCGCCGGATATCGGTCCGAGGTCCGCTTCTGAAGGGAGAAGCGTTTGCGGTTGCATGTCAGATCGGCGAACAGCGCTTCGTCAAACATCGGCAGATGATTCTCCTTGTAGATGCGGTAGATTCCCCGCCATTCATCGAAAGCGTAGTTGACCGGGTTTTCCATGACCTCGCGGCAGGAGAATTTCCCGCCGGGCAGCCGGTAGCGCGCATTGCACTCCGGCGTGTTCCGATAAAGGGAGAGATGTCCCATCGCAAAGATTTTATCAAAATGATCCAGACGCTCCGGAGGCAGAAATTTCCGCAGATCGCCGAACAGCATGTCGAAGTCGCAGTATCCCCAGAAGTCGTAATCCTTGAGATAATCCTGAAAGATTTCCCCGTACATGACCTTGTAGTCGCAGAGCTTGTAGGGGGTCGGCAGGACCAGAGTTGAAAATCCGGTCCGTGCACGCGCAAGATCTGCGACGGCATCCAGAGTCGTGTGGTGAAGATGAACATTCTCCGGAAGATTCTCCACGGTCTGATCCGTGAAAAAAAGCCAGTCGATGGTCGGATTCGCCGCACAGGACTTCAGCCAGAGAGAAAAATAGTTCGGCAGAGAACCGAAATAACAGCAGACAATTGCGATTCTCTGCATGGCGTCACTCCTTTCCGGAGAGGATGCGCTCGATTTCCCGCTGACTTTCGGCGGCGAGAATGGGCGTGAGAATCTGATCCAGATTTCCTTCCATCAGTCCCGGCAGATCGTAGGTGGAGATCCCGTACCGGTGGTCGGTGATGCGGTTCTGGGGAAAGTTGTAGGTGCGGATTCGTTCGCTCCGGTCGCCGGTTCCGATCTGCATGCGTTTGGATGCGGCATGTTTCGCCGCCTCTTCGCGCCGCTGAATTTCCAGAAGTTTCGCTTTCAGAATGCGCAGGGCGATTTCTCGGTTCCGGATCTGGGAGCGCTCCTGCTGACTGGCCACCACAAGTCCGCTGGGTTTGTGCACGATTCTCACGGCGGAATCGGTCCGGTTGACATTCTGTCCTCCCGGTCCCGAGGAGCGGAAGGTGGAAATTTCCAGATCCTCATGGCGGATCTCGATGTCATCCAGTTCATCGGCCTCCGGCAGAACGGAGACGGTGACGGTGGAGGTGTGAATCCGTCCCGAGGCTTCGGTGGAGGGCACACGCTGCACCCGGTGGACTCCGCTTTCAAACTTCATCAGGGAATAAACGTCGGTTCCGGCGAGGGAAAAGAGCGCTTCCTTGACACCTCCGAGATCGCTTTCGGAAAGATCCAGCGTCTCCCATTTCCAGCCTTTGTGTTCGGCGAACCGAGTATACATGCGGAACATCTCTCCTGCGAAGAGAGCGGCTTCCTCGCCGCCGGCCGCGGGCCGGATTTCCACAATGGTGTCTCTGGCATCGGCCGCGTCGCGGGGGATCAGCGCAAGCGTGAGCTGCTGCTCGATTGCCGCGGATTTCTGCTCCAGATCCTGAAGGTCGGTTTCGAGGAGCTGAAGAAACTCCCCGTCTTTTTCGTGTTGAAGAAGGCGCCTGTTCTCCTCAATCTGCTCCAGGGTTCTGGTCCACTCCCCGTAGTGGCGGAACAGATCGGAAAGGCACTGACGTTCGCGGGAAAGCGCCTTGCATTCCGCCGGTTTTGCATAGATGTTCGGATCAGCGAGTTTTGTTTCGAGTTCAGCGAAACGCTCCTTCATGGAATCGATATGAACTGCGATATCTTCCGGTTTCATCGTCTCTCCTGAAAAAAGAAAAACCCGTTGCATGGACCGGAAGGCGGGGGAGTGAATTTCCGGTAATGGAACGGGTTTGTCGAAAACGGGCTTATTGAGCCTTTTTGCCATAACGGCGGTTGAACTTGTCAACGCGGCCGGCAACGTCCACCAGTTTCTGTTTTCCGGTGAAGAACGGATGGCATTCCGCACAGATACCGACTCTCTGCTCTTTTCTCGTGGAGTTGATTTCCCAGACTTTTCCGCAGGCGCAGATCACCTTCGCGGGACCATAATTCGGATGAATTCCTTCTTTCATTTTTTGCAAACCTTGTCAATTGTGGTTATCTTATTTATAGAGTTCGTTTTTCCATCCGGATGCGTCCCGTTGAAAGACACGCAGCCGTGAAGAAAATAATATAACCGGACTTTAAGAAAAATCAAATGATGGAAGGAAAAAAATGGAGAACGAGAATCGTCCGCTGTGGGCCCCCTGGAGAATTGAATTCATCCGCTCGAAAAAGACCCCCGGCTGTTTCCTCTGCGGGAAAAAAGAGAATTTTCAGACGCCGGAGGAGGAACTCCTTGTCGCCCGTCTGGAGCACTGCTTTGTGATCCTGAACCGGTATCCCTATGCCGCGGGGCATCTTCTGATCGCCCCCTACGAGCACTGCGGGGATCTTTCGCTGCTTTCGCCGGAGACGCGCCATGAGATGATCGACACCTGCGCCCGGGCCAAGGATGTGCTCAAGGATCTGATGCGTCCGGACGGATTCAATGTCGGCTTCAACTTCGGTGTCGCGGCGGGAGCCGGGGTGGCGGATCATCTGCATCTTCACATTGTTCCGCGCTGGGTGGGGGACAACAATTTCATGCCGGTGATCGGTGACATCCGGTGCGTTCCGGAAGCGCTGGTCAAAACGGCGGAGCTGGTCCGCGGCGCCTGGAAATAATCCCGGATCGGGCAGCGGATTCCCCGGTCGGCGAACGACCGGATCCGAAGGGGAGCCGGAATTCCGGTTCCCCTTCGAAGAACGGCTCTCTTTCCGAATTTCGTCGGTCTCCCTTCCGCCGGGCGGGGGGGATGGACGGCATATCTTGAAACGGTTCCCTTTTCAGAATATCGTCTCTTTTTCTGCCGCGGGGAGGGGACGCGGGCGGCACTCCTTTCCGGAGGAGTCGTTTTTCATCTTCCATAACCGCGTTTTCCATGGATGAAAAGTCCCCGGAAACGGGTCCGATCTTCCCTTTCCGGTTCCGTCGGGGCAAACCGGACCCCACGAATCCCTGTGAAAGAAATCACGGGATGCCTTTTCCGGAAAGTCAATGGTTTTCTTGAAAAAAAAGAAATATTTTTTTTGAGGGAAGAACACAATATAATGTGGTTTTTTGTTTGAAATATCTATATAATGTGTTAGAGTACGATTTGTCGGACGACCGGGAGCGCTGGAACAGACGGTCGTTTTCTTTCAAGTTTCGTGAATCTGTCATACAGGAAGAGAGTGGGGAAAATGGAAATCGCAACCCAGATCCGGAAAATGAAAAAACGCGACGGAAGAATCGTCGAGTTCGAGCCGGAACGGATTGCCATCGCCGCGGGACGGGCTCTGAAAGCCGCGGGGACCGGCAGTGACAAAATCGCCAGAAACATCGCAAAGGAGGTCGTGCAGGAACTGAAAATCCGCGGATTCGAGTCGGAGGATTCCATTCCGGATGTCGAACTTATTCAGGATCTTGTCGAGCACGCTTTTATCAAGAAGGGGCTTTCCAAGGCGGCAAAGCTCTACATTCTCTACCGCTCGCAGCATCAGAAGATGCGCGAGGCCAGGCATCTGATGATGGATGTGCAGGACCTTGTGTCCAGCTACATCGGTCAGGAGGACTGGCGCGTCAATGAGAATTCCAATTCGGGCTATTCGTATGCCAGTCTTCTGAACCATGTTTCCGGGGCGGTTGTCGCGAACTACACGCTGGCGAACATCTATCCCCGGGAGATTGCCGATGCGCATACCAACGGGGATTTTCATCTGCATGATCTCTCCTGCGGCATCGTGGGGTACTGCGCCGGATGGAGTCTGCGTGAACTGCTGGAACGCGGATTCCAGGGAAGCGGCGGACGCGCAAGCGCGGCTCCCGCGAAACATTTCGACACGGCTCTCGGACAGATCGTCAACTTCCTTTCCACGCTTCAGACCGAATGGGCGGGGGCGCAGGCATTCAGTTCGTTTGACACCTTTCTGGCTCCGTTTGTGCGGCGCGACGCGCTGAATTACCGGCAGGTCAAGCAGGCGATTCAGCAGTTTGTCTTCGGACTCAACATCGCCAGCCGGTGGGGGCAGACGCCTTTCACGAATCTGACGTTCGACTGGGTGGTCCCGGACGATCTCAAGGATCACCCCGTCATCATCGGCGGCAAGCTGCTGGAGGGCGACTGCTACGGCGATTATCAGGCGGAGATGGATCTCATCAACAAGGCGTTTCTCGAGGTCATGGCGGAGGGCGACCGCGACGGACGAATCTTCACGTTCCCGATTCCCACCTACAACATCACGCGGGATTTCAACTGGGATACCGAAAACGCGAAGCTGCTTTTCGCCGTGACCGGAAAATACGGACTGCCCTATTTCCAGAACTTCATCAACAGCGATCTGAAGCCCGGGGATGTCCGCTCCATGTGCTGCCGTCTTCAGATGGACATGCGCGAGCTGCGCAACAAGACCGGCGGTCTTTTCGGCGCGGGCGAGCAGACCGGATCCATCGGCGTTGTGACCATCAACATGCCGCGCATCGGTTATATCGCGCACGATGAAAAGGAGTTTTTCGCCCGGCTCGATCAGCTCATGAATCTGGCGAAGGATTCGCTGGAGATCAAGCGGAAGGTCGTGCAGAAGCATCTGGACGGCGACCTGCTGCCCTATACAAAAATTTATCTGAAAACGCTGGAACACCATTTCAGCACCATCGGACTGGTCGGAATGAACGAGTGCTGCCTGAATTTCCTCGGATCGTCCATCTGCGACAAGGAGGGGCAGGAGTTCTCGGTCCGGGTGCTGAAGCATATGGCGGAGAAAATCAAGGATTTCCAGGAGAGCACGGGGCATATCTACAATCTGGAGGCAACGCCGGCGGAGGGGACCAGTTTCCGTCTGGCGAAGATCGACCGGAAGCTCTATCCGGAGATCATCTGCGCCGGAGAGGACAACCCCTACTATACCAATTCGACGCAGCTGCCGGTCGGGTACACCAACGATCTTTTTGAAGCACTCGACCTTCAGGAGCCTCTGCAGAAGCTCTATACCGGGGGAACCGTGTTCCATGCGTTCATCGGCGAGAAAATCGAGGATCCGGAGCTGGTGGCTTCGGTGGTGAAGCGGATGGCGGAGAACTACCGCATCCCGTATTTCACGCTGACGCCGTCGTTCAGCATCTGTCCGGTGCACGGATACATTCCCGGCGAGCATACGTCGTGTCCTCTGGAAGCATAGAAGATGTCCGTCCCGACGGGCGGATCTGAAAATGATATCATCAAAAAAAAAAGGAAGGAGAAGAAGGCAAAATGGCAAAGTGCGGAGAGAAAACGGAAGTCTATTCCAGAGTGTGCGGGTATTTCAGACCTGTTTCCAACTGGAACAAGGGAAAGAAGGAGGAGTTCAAGGATCGCAAGACCTACGAAGTCGCGGGCGCATGCCCCAGGACGGCTCCGGTTCAGAAGTAATCCGCCGTTTCCGTGTGGACGAGGCCGACGTTTTTTTCGTCGGCCTTTTCTTTCAGGGAAGGGGCATTTTTTCATCAATGGTCATCAAGGAGTTTTTCCGGTCCGCGTTCCGGAAGAACAGGGGATGTTTGCTTTATGATTGACATACGAGGGCTTCAGACCTTCAGTCTGATCGACTATCCGGGAAAAATCAGCTGTGTGGTGTTTACGGGCGGATGCAATTTCCGCTGTCCGTTCTGTCACAATCCGTGTCTGGTATTTGATCCGGCAAGTCAGCCGAAGGTGACGGGGCCTCATTTTTTTCATTTTCTGGAAACCCGGAAACGGCGTCTCGACGGCGTGGTGATTTCCGGCGGGGAACCGACGCTTCAGAAGGATCTTCCCGAATTTGCCGCAAAGGTCCGCGCAGAGGGGTTCCTCGTGAAACTCGACACGAACGGTTCGCATCCGGAGGTGCTGGAGCAGCTGCTTGCCGATTCGGCACTGAATGCGTTCGGAATTGATTACAAGGCTCCGGCTTCGCGATACGCGGAACTGACCGGAGCGGAGGATGCCGGAGTGTATGATCGGGTGAGACGCTCCCTGGAGCTGGCGCTCTCGTCCGGAGCGGAGCTGGATGTCAGGACCACTGTGCATCGCCGTCTGCTTTCGGAGGAGGATCTCTCCCGGATGTATGAGGAGCTCCGGGCTCTCGGCGTGACGCGCTGGGTTCTTCAGCAGTACAATCCGGTGGAGGTAATTGACGACGAGCTCAGTGCTCTGCCGACCTATTCGGATCAGGAGCTGATCCGGATGGCCGGATCGCTCGGTTCCGGCGTTCATGTCCGGGGACTCACCGGACGGATTTTGAATTTCTGAACCGGATCGTTTTCTTCGCGGCCCGGCCGTCGAGACAGAACAGCCGGGCACATCGGCAACTTCTTCCGGGAGAAGAACTCCTACTTCCGGAGGACAAGATCCAGAAACTCGGAGGGGCGATGGGGCATGTCGCCCATCCCCTGCGAGAGCTGCAGCCAGCCGATCCGTCTTTCCCCGTCGGAGAAGTTGACCAGGACATTGATCCGGCACCCGGAACCTGCGGTCAGGCGGAACGGACTGACGGAGACCGGGGAGAAGGCCATTTCGTAAACGGTTTTTCCGGGAGAATGGCGGATTGCCAGCTTGACGTCCCCGGTTCTGCCGATGGATTTGGCAAAACTGTCCCAGGTGGCGGAGGAGGCCTTCAGGCGCCAGACCAGAGGTGCTTTCCGGAATTCGCCGATCAGATATTCAAAATCATCCGATTGAAGTCCTTTTGTCTCCCTGGAGGCGTTTTTCATGGTGTCGATGCCGATTTGCAGGCTGTCTCCGCGCCAGATTGCCATTTCGCCGAACCGTTCTTCCGGCTGGAAGCGGGCCTTGTGCACGGTGACGGCAAGATACAGGGCCGACGGCGTCCAGGTGAAACGGAGTTCCGCCCGGTTCTGCCAGTCGGATTCGCTCCAGGGAACCAGGGCTCGGGCGTTTTTGCCGTCGAGCACGAGGGGTCTGGCGTCGGCGGGCCAGTCGGAGAGATCCCCGTCGATGCGGAGGTCCGACTGCGCTTTCGAAACCGGGATGCCGCGCACCCGGATTTTCTGTTCCGTGTCTTCAAATCCATCCACATGCAGCTTCATGGTCAGCTCCTGCGCAACAGGCGAGACCGGCGCGGGGGAGGGGAAGGGGAGAAGAAGCGTCTTTTCTCCATAGAGTTTGAAGGGGAGCTTCCGGGAGACACATTCCATAGATCCGGTCATGGTCTGCGAGGTGATATTTTTCAGACGGATGGCAAACGAGTGTTCATCCCGCAGCTCCACCGAATAGCGCACCGGATTGCGGATGCCGGTCTGTTTTGCCGAGGCAATAAACTGTTTCAGCTCCTCCGTCGGAAGGGGACTCTCCAGATAGACGGGATACTCATCGAGCCGGATTTTCCGCGTCCGAAGGGGATTTCCCATCATATCATGCAGGAGGACGGGTCGGGAGAATTCAAGCGTTTCGGGGGGGCCGTCCCACTGCCAGAGGACCGCGATCCGTTTTTTCCCCGCATCGAAGAGGTAGCAGCGCTTGTTCATGCCGATGGAGACCCGGCCCGCGGCAGGCGCGTTTCCGAGCAGATCCGCCGCGTTCCGCACCGCGTAAAGATACGGGGCCGGCGCCCAGTGCCGTTCCGGATCCCCGAGCACTCCGGTCCAGGCATACCCGATGTCGATGCCCGTGGACTGAAAATGAAAATAGGTCCGAATCCCGCAGGCAAATTCGATCAGCGCATAGCGCAGATCCCGGGCCGCGTTCTGAAGTGCGATCGGATGGATCCGGTTGTCCGGGAGAGTCGGAAAATTCATGTTTCCGCTTTCGGAACTGAGAATCGGAAGATTCGGACGGTACCGGTTCAGAACCGCCTGAAAGCCCTTCTGCGCTTCTTCCAGATCCGGCAGTTCCGGCAGCTGCCGGTAGGGGTGTTCCGAGAGAGCGTCCAGCGCTTTCCCCGCACCGGCTTTCAGCCACGCTTCCAGAAAGTCCGGTTTGACGTGACAGCCGGGACCGGCAATTTTCGCCTTCGGATCCAGCTTGCGGATCTCCTCCGCCATGCGGAGGGTGGCTTCGGCGCAGGATTCGGGAGTGGCGGCGTAATATTTCGATGGATCGGGATTTGGAGTGCGTCCGCCCCAGATTTCAGGTTCATTGAAGAGTTCGTAGTAGTCGACCTTGCCGCGGTGACGGAGAATCGCGTCCCGGAAGAACGTCGTGAGATAGGAGCGCGAGTCCCCGGGAATGTAAAACGGAACCCCCGGTTCGGCTCCGGAAATGTTTACCATCACCAGAAATCCCGCATCATGAAAACGGGTGGCGGAGCGGAAACTTCCGCATCCTTTCTCATTGGGTTTCGCCCAGAGACGGACCGCGCCGATTCCAAAATCCCGGAAGAGGCGGATCGTGAATGCGTCATCCTGCGGCGAGGAGTGGACATTCGTTCCCCAGCGGTGCAGGGGGGAGCCCGGCGAGCGGAGAACTCCGGTGTAGAAGGTATGGGTATAGCAGGTTCCCTTTTTCGTTTCCGCCTGGAAAATCAGGTTCATCGGACCGAGGGCTCCTTCGGGAACCGGTATGGAGAACGAGTGCTCCCCGGGAACGGAAACGCGTTCCGCCGTTTTCCCGGAGGCAAGGACGGCGCCTCTCCAGTTGCGCAGTTCCCAGTTCAGACGGCACGTCCCCGCGGCGGCGGAATCCAGCCGGAGGGTTCCGCGGAAGGGTTCGCCCGCATAAAGATATCCGGATTTCGTCCGGAGCTCCCCGGAAAGAAACAGTTCCGGAAGGGGAAGATCGGTGCTTCGGGCGGCCAGCTGACAGACGGCGTCGTCCAGCCAGACCCGTCCGGAGGCCGTGACGATCGGGGAGATATGGTGAAACGATTCGGTGAAAGCCGGATTGCCAACCCGCACCACTCCCGGCGCTTTCCCGCCGAAGACGGGAACGGCCAGTTCATATTTTTTCCATTCCGTTCCGGCCCGGACCTTTTTCGCATAGGCCGAACCATGCGCCGCAAACAGACCGATCTCAACGGCCGTATCCGGCTTTTCCGCTTTCAGGTACACGGAAAACACAATCGGCTTTCCGACCCGGTAGGGAACCGCGTTGAAGACCAGACGGTTGAAACCTCCTTTGACAGGATCGAGCCGGAAGGAGTGATGTCCGGAATGGAACACGGTGTTGTCGATGGTCACTTTCATGGAGGGGCGCGCCAGACGGACTTCCGAAGGAGGATAGACATTGTACAGTCCGCGTTCCGCGCCCCCGTTGAAGATGTGGTTGGCGCGGGAGTCGATCTTTGCATCGTCTTTTTTGACCTCATAGGTGATCTTGCCGACTTTCAGATAAGGAAGATCCCGGAACGTGATACGGAACGAGACCTGCCGGAGATTCTCCGGAAATTTTATTTCAAAGCGGAAAAGCGACGGCTTCTCCTTCAGGACAATCGTTTTTTTTCTCCAGAAGTGTTTCCCGGTCGATCCTTCGAAAAAGAGATCGGCCGTGGCTCCGTCTGGCCCCGCAAGTTCCGCTTCCAGAACGACCGTTTTTCCGGGGTTGGGGGAGGAGAGAAAATAATAGAAATCCAGCGATTTCCCGGGAAAGGTCCTGCGGAATTTTTCCGTGTTCAGAAGCAGCATTCCGTTCTGTTCGGAGAGGGTGACAAGTCCGGATTTCTGGAAATCGCGGACGGACCCCTTTCGTTCCTTTCCGCAGAAGATCGTCAGATCCCGTTTGCTGGCGGAGCTGCGGATGGAGAGATGGCTCCATTCGCCGGCGTGAACACTTCCCAGAAGAAGAACTCCCGAGAGAAGAATGATCCATGGTTTCATCGAATGAGATTCCTTATAAAGTGATGGGTTGTTGTGTCAGCGTTTGATGTCCGGAAGAACGGTCATGAACGAATTCCGGAACGCCATGCCGCTGTTGTAGGGCATGAAATTCAAATACGCGGTGTAGCAGTCGGAAAGAAAGCCGTACATCCGTTTGGAGGAGGCGTGACCATCCAGATAGGCCGCGTTGACCTGATTGTTGTGAAGGAGCGCAGCATAGGAATAGTTTTCCTCGCCCCGATAGGCAACCTGGGTTTCCATCCAGAATTCGCCGGTTTCCCTGCAGCTGTCGAACAGAAACGGCGAGGCCGACGCCAGCTTCGCTTTCGGATAGGAGAGATAAACCAGATACTCCTCTTCATGAATGCGGACATAAGGCGTCTGTCCGGAATTGGCGAAGGCGGCGAATTTCGCATCTCCGTTTGCACAGAACGTGCCGTAGGTCGAGTAGGGGTTGTTCCGGGCCCACTTCGACGGATTGGTGTTTTTCGGACAGCTGAAAAACGCCGGACTGCCGGAAAGCGAAAGCGTGTCATACAGATTCCGGCTCCAGGGCCGCCCGTTCTGAAGCACGACCAGTTTCCCGTCAAAATAATCCGCATACGAGGCTGCCAGCGTGCCGCACTGCTTCAGATTGCCGAGACATTGTGCGGAAAGCCCCTTTTCTCTTGCCGAATTCAGGGCCGGAAGAAGTAATGAGGCAAGAATAGCAATGATTGCAATAACGATCAGGAGCTCGATCAATGTGAAAGATAATCTTCTTTTTTTCTTCAGTCGCAGTTCCGGATGCATAATGTTTCTCCTTGATGGATGGTTGGATGGATGAATTGCGAGGGAATCTTGCGGATTCTGCCGTCGGCATGGGCGAGAATGAGATCGGCCAGATGCGACGCGATTTCATTGGTGGCGTTTGAGACCGAGGTCACGCGAGTGTTGCCCGTGACCGCGTTGTTCTGGGAGTTGAGGGTAATCATGCCGAATTTGCCGGGAATGTAGAGCATCTGGTCATGAAGAACTTCCAGAACAAGGGGCAGCTGATCGTCCGTGGTCAGAAAGAGGGAGTCGTAGCGTTTCTGCTCTGCGATTCGGGTGGTCTGGCGGATGTAGCTTTGAAGTCGTCCCTTTCCGTAGAAGACGCGGTAGCAGTCCCGGTCGTTCTGATACTGCATGCCCAGTTTCGCGCATGTTTCGGCAAATCCGTTGATGCGGTTCAGGTAAGGGGTGTACCAGTGGTCGGAGAAGTCCGGCGTGAGGAGGGCGGGGGCGCGGAATCCGTGCCGGTGAAGCTCTTCGGCTGCGAGTTCGCCCACCGCGGTGTTGTCCAGTGTGATCACGGGGAGATCGTAATTCAGGTATGCTTCGTCCGTGAAGATCACGGTTTTGTTTCCGTCCTGTTTCCATTTCCGGATCTGCGGCTCCAGATCGCGGTGATTGGTCAGAATGATGTAGCGCGCCTCGTTCCGCGACAGATCCCCGAGATCCTGTTCGATCTCTTCCGGCCAGTAGCGCATGAGCTGAAGTTCCGGCGCCAGAGGAGTTCCCTTGGTCCGGTTCACGAATGCCAGCCAGAGACGCGCCCACGCGGGATTGTCGATCATATTCCGACCGCGCGACACGAACAGAACCGGAATGCGGTTTGTCTCAGGATTGATGGAGCGCCCGTTTGCCGTGCGCAGGAGGCGGTTGTGCCGTTCCATCTCCTCCAGAATTTCACGGATGACGCTCCGGGAGCCGCCGGTTCGTACGGAAAGTTCGCGCTCCGACGGAAACGCCGTCTGCCCCACCGAGAGCCGTTCCCGGATCAGATCCCGGATCTTGGCTTCCGTAATGTTGCGCGGCTGATTGCTGCGTGTCTGGCCCATTCCTCCTCCTGAATAAAAAAAACCATTTGGTATGTTTTAAATTATACAATAAAAAAAGAGTTTGTCAACCCCCTGTTGAGAAAAAAAACGGAAGATTTCCGATGCGGCGGAACCGGCGGCGGAGAGCGGAAGAATTGAGCTCTTCTGCATCCGGAAATCGGATGAACGCGGATCGGAGAAAATTTCAAGAAAGGGGATTGACAAAAAAGAAAAAATGTTGTATAATTAAAATAAAGCTAAAAAATGCTAACAAATGCTAATGTAAGGTTGTCATGTCGGACTCTTCGATTTCGGAATATATGAAGATCAGGCGCTATATGATGAATGTGATCTATCGCGCCAACGGTCAGTCGGTGCAGGTGCCGACGATTCTGGAGCTGTCCCGGAAATTCGGAGTGAGCCGTCCGACCGTGAGCAAGGCGATGAAAGCGCTGACCGAGGAGGGGTATATCATCGGCAAGCGGGGGATCGGTTCGTTTACGAATCCGAACTTCCGGGTGGAGCTGTCGAGTCCGCTGGAGAAGAATGTTCCGCTGGTCGGGGTTCTGCAGGGGGATGGAATGGGGGTTCATTACAGTTCTTATTCGAGTCGTCTGCTGGGGGCGCTTTTGAATCATCTTCCGTTTCTGCCGTGCTATGTGCATCTGGTTTCGCTGTCCGCAAGCGATCCCGAGCATATTTACGAGGAGATCCGCAACGAGCGGCTGGACGGACTGGTCTGGCACAATCCGGCCCGGCAGAATTTTGAAATCTGCCGACGTCTCCGCAGCGAGGGAATGCCTCTTGTGCTGGGCGGCTGCAGCTGCGAGGGGATTCCTTCCGTGGATTTTGATTTCGAGGGAGCCGGATATCAGTGCGGAAAAATTCTGTTTCGGGAAGGCCGCAGAAACGTGGTCTTTTTCCCGAATGTTTTCCCGTGGAGTCTGGAGGCCAAGGGACTTCTCCGGGCGTATCGCGAGGAGGGAATCCAGCTCAATGAGAATTTCTTCCTGAAGGATTGCTATACCGCTCATGAAAAAATCCGCGATATGATCTCCTACGGCATCCCGGTCGACGCCGTTTACGGACAGATGCTCACCTACAATGTGATCGAAGATTATCTGCGTGAAATTGATCCGGAAATCTGCAAGCGCTGCACGCTGGTCGCCTCCGGAGGAATTGTGGTTCCGCCCACGCAGCCGTTCCACCGGCTGGCGTATGTTGTTCCTTTCGAGGAATATGGAAAGCAGATCACGGAGGTCCTCAAAAACCTCTTCGCCGGAAAAGACGATACCAAGGCCAGACTGCTGAAGATCGGAATCGAATCAACATAGGAGTTTTTTTATGCGAAAAAGTTTTACATTGATAGAGCTTTTAATTGTGATAGCAATTATTGCCATTCTTGCAGGACTTCTTCTTCCCGCCCTGAACAGCGCCCGCGGAAAGGCGAGGACGATCAGCTGCGGCAACTCGATCCGGAGTCTGGGAATGGCCGCGGTGCAGTATGCCTCCACATATGATGAATACTGGGTGCCGTACAATCTGAAGGGATATACCAAATGGTTTGGCAATTCGGGATTCGGAGACATCCTGAATTTTCCGCGTGTGAAGGGATATCCGCAGTATGTGAGCCGCAAGTCGGTCTGTGCGGAGCAGAATTTCCCGATCAGCGGAGATCCCCGGATCGATTCGGTCAAATACGTTCAGCTGGAAGTGGTCTACGGCATTCCGATGACCGGGGAACCGACCTCCGGAGAGCTGCCGAGCGGCGAGACTTCGGCGGGAGAATATCTTCTTTTCCGCCTGAACCGGGTGCGGGCGCCTTCGACCCGCTTCGGATTCCTGGAGACCAACAACGAGGGGCGTGTCTGGGTCTGGACCAGTTCTCTTGCCGCCTGGTTGACAAACGGTCCGCAGGAACGGGTGGCCAAAGGGGCGTACCGGCACAACGGTTCCACCGCAATGAATGTCGCATTCATGGACGGACATGTGGAATGCCGCAATTATACAAGAGTTGCGGGAACTTATACTCCGACCCACCCGAACTATCTGCCATGGCGGCCCTACCGCTGACAGGAAAGGAAAGAAAAATATGAGTTCGATGAACCGGGAAGCCGTTCTGCTTCCCTTTCGGAAAAAACAGGAATACATGGAATCGCGCATTCAGCAGGGGATTGATGCGAACCGGAAGGCCTGGTGCCGGATCCGTCTGGAGGATGCCGGCCATCATCCGCTTCCCGGAGTGAAGCTCCGTGTCCTTCAGAAACGCGGGGACTTCAAATGCGGCGCGAATCTTTTCATGCTCGGGGAATTCGAGGATGAAGCGCGCAATGGCGAATACGAACAGGCGTTCCGTTCGCTGTTTCATCTGGCCACTCTGCCATTCTACTGGCGGGATGTGGAACCGGAGCGCGGAAGAACCCGTTATTGCAAGGGGAGCAGCCGCAGATACCGCCGTCCTCCGGTGGAGCTCTGTCTGGAGTTCTGCGAGGCCGCCGGGATTGAACCGAAGGCCCACTGCCTGAATTATGCCTGTCATGCGCCGGACTGGATGCCGGTGGACGTCGATTCGGAAAAAATGCTTCTGGTCAGGCGCTTCCGCGAGCTTGCCGAGCGCTATGCCGGGCGCATTCCCGAATGGGAGGTCACCAATGAGACCTTTTATAAATGGAAGTCGTTCCAGTCCCGTTCCGCCTTTTTCTCCGAGCCGGACTATGTGGAGTGGAGCTTCCGGACCGCGGAACGGTTCTTCCCCGCGAACAAACTCTTCATCAACGAGATGCAGCAGCGGATCTGGGACGATCTCAGCTTCTACGGAAACCGCAGCGCCTATTTCATGCAGATTGAGCGGGCGCTCCGCAACGGCGTCCGGATTGATGGAATCGGCATGCAGTTTCATATGTTCCACCGCCGCGAAAAGGAGGCGGAAATGACCGCTCCGTACTACGACCCGGAACGGATCTACGATGTCCTCGACTGTTATGCCTCCTTCGGCCTGCCCCTTCAGATTACCGAATGCACCATTCCCGCATACAGCTGCAATGCAGACGATGAGAACATTCAGGCGGAAATTCTGCGGAATCTCTATCGGATCTGGTTCAGTCATCCCGCCGTGGAAGGAGCCGTTTACTGGAATCTGGTGGATGGATACGCCGCCGGAGCCTCCGCGGGGGATCTGAATTCCGGCGAAAACTATTTCCTCGGAGGACTGATCCGTCAGGATTTCACGCATAAACCGGCCTACGAGGTGCTGCATTCTCTTTTCAACCGCGAATGGCGGACTTCGCTGGAGGTGGAGACCGATGCGGAAGGCGAAGCGTCCTTTTCCGGATTTACCGGCGAATACGAACTTTCAGGAGAGGGTGTGCGGAAGACGTTCCGGGTGGAGGCTCGGAGAAACAATGTCGTGCTTCTGACTCTCCCATGAATCCGGAACAGGCGGAAAGAGACGGGAAATTTTCTTTGATTTGATGAACGATTGATAAAAGAGAAAGGATTGCTGAATGAGTCGAAAACTGAAATGGCTGTGTGTGCTTCTGCCGCTCTGTCTGACTGCCGCGGAACCGGTGTTCCGCATTCCGCTGGACGGCTCTGTCCAGGTGTTCGGTTCCGGGGGAACGATGCTCGGGACGGGCGCCGTGGAGGGACAGGCCGTCTATTCGGAGGGAAAAAAGGGGAAGGCCCTGAAGATCGGCGGGAGCGCGGAGCAGGGGACGGCTGTGGAATTCCGGAAGCTTCCCCCGGTGAATTGTGCGGCGGGCACGGTGGCGCTCTGGTTCCGGCCGGACTGGAAGAAGTCGCGGGAAACGTGTATCATTTCAGCTCGCGACGAGAAATGGAAGGGGTTCCGGTTCTATCTGCTGAGAACGGCGAAAAACGGACTGGATCTCAGTGTCTGCTCCCCCGGACAGGTGCAGGTTTTCCGCACGAATCCGATGCAGACGGGGCAATGGGTTCATATTGCCTTCACCTGGGACTCCGGCAAAAATGAAGTCGTGCTCTATCTTGACGGAAAGGAAGCGGGCAGGCGGACGCGTCCCGGCGCTCACAAGACGGGGGCGGAAGAGATGAGTCTGGCTCTTTTTCTCGGCCGGGAAGGCAAGGTCCTTTCGGAGAAATGCGGAAGCGGTCTGTATGATGATGTCCTGATGTTCGACCGGGCCCTTCCGCCCGCGGAGATCGCGGCATTGGCGCTTCGCTCCGGCAAATAAACAACCCTTCACCAGAACAGGAATGTTTTTATGAAAAATTCATGGTATTTGCTTTCACTGCTTCTTCCGTTTGCCGCTGCAACGGCGGCGGAGCCCGTTTTCTATATGCCGATGGACGGTTCCGCCGATGTGATCGGTGCGAAGGGGGCGAAAGTGGCATCGGGCATCGTGCACGGGCGTGCGGGGTATCAGCCGGGAGTTGTCGGTCAGGCGCTGGATGCCAGACGTCACGCTTACGATCAGGTGACCGC
Organism: uncultured Victivallales bacterium; assembly: GCA_944390735.1. GTDB lineage: Bacteria > Verrucomicrobiota > Lentisphaeria > Victivallales > UBA1829 > UBA1829. The sequence goes on from CALXRL010000094.1 coordinate 76,024, forward strand.
GGTCACATTTACGAAGATGCCCGCGATGGACTGCAACAGCGGAACCGTCTCCTTCTGGTTCAAACCGCACTGGAAGGAGACCGATCCGGAGGGACACTGGATTCTGTTCGGCCGGGATGCCGCCTGGAAGGGATTCCGCTTTTATTTCATCAAAGCGAAAAACGGCAGCATGGAACTGAGTGTCTGTTCTCCCGGACAGGTTCAGATCCTCAAAAAAAATCTGTTCAAGCCGGAAGTGTGGACGCATGTCGCCTTCACCTGGGAACAGGCGAAGGGGGAGGTCCGGCTTTACATCAACGGGCGGGAAGTCGGCAAACGGGTCGTGCCCAATGCGTTCAAGCCCATCAAGGAGCCGACAAAACTGAATCTCTATTTCGGTCAGGAGAGCACCGATCGTTTCAAGGCAAATGTCGGCAATGGTGTTTATGATGAGATCAAACTGTTCAGTCGGGCATTGAATCCGTCGGAGATTTTCATGCTGGCTTCCGGCGGCGCGGGAGAGAAGACTGCTCCTCTCTCTCTTGCTCCCGCTCTGCGCGACGGAAACAGCCTCTCGTTCGCCTTCCGCGGAAAAGAGGCCCGCTATTCCGGTCCCCGGAAACTGATGGTCCTGAAGGGGGACCATCCGAAAAAGACGATCACTTTTACCGCAATGGGCGCCTCCGGCAAGCTTTCCATGATTGTCGAAGCCGAAGGAAAAACACAGACCGTCGAAAGCTCCTATACGCTGAAACTCGACGAGCCGCATAAGATCGCTCTGAATCAGAAGGATTCCGTTCTGACCTTTCTGCTGGACGACGCCGTTCAGGGAACTGCCGTGCTGAAAAAGCCCTTTGGGAAGATCTCCGGAGCGGAGGGAATCGAAGGCGTGACACTGGCTTCTCCCGCGACGGTGGCGTCGAAGGAGCAGCAGGCTCGTCTTTCCGCGCGTGCGGTTCTGCCGGTGGAAAAGCCGCTCTGGGATCTTTCCGATGCGCAGCGCATGAAGGATGGAGTCCGCAGCAGCATCTGCCTGAACGGATACTGGCGCGTGATTCCGGTCAACGATTTCAGTTACGCGCCGCCCGCGGGCGATTGGGGATACATGCGCGTGCCGGGCAGTTTCCGTTCGCCGCTCTATCAGATCTATCGTGCCGGAAAGGAAAAACTGGAGCCGGCGAACTGGCAGTGGAACAACAGGAAGCTCATAGAGTATCGCGCCGGATGGTATCAGAGGTTGTTCGAGGTGCCGCCGGAGCTGCGGAAGAACGGGCGCGTCTACCTGAATTTCACCAATCTGAATGCCGATGCGGGACGAATTTATCTGAATGGAAAACTCATTGACGAATTCCGTCAGGATTTCAAGACCTTCACCGTGGTGCCGAACGCGCGGCGTCTGGATGTCACGGATCTGCTTGCCCGGAGCGGGGGAAATGTGCTGACGCTGTTCCTCGACCGGCACTATGTGGGGCTCTGGCAGGGGGTCCCGAGCATCGGGGATCACGGAGAGATTGCGCTGGATGATGTCTGGCTGGAACAAGCACCGTCGAAGGTGTCGCTGAAAGCCGCGGTTGCGCTGCCGTCGTTCCGGAAGAAAGAGCTGACGATGCGGGCGCGGATTCAGAATCCCGCGGGAATCCGGGGGGCGGCCTCGGTCCGGTTCGATTTCCGGCGCGACGGGAAAACCGCGAAATCCTTTGAAAAGAAAATCGTTCTGGACGGTTCCGCGGAACAGTCCGTGGTTTTCCGCGGCGCGTGGAGGAATCCGGTGCTGTGGGATGTCGAATCGCCCAATCTCTATACCATGAGCGTCTCGCTTCTGCAGAACGGAAGGAGTGCGGACACTTTCCCCGCTAAGGATTTCGGGTTCCGCGAAGCCTGGGTGGAAAACGGCGAATTCCGGATGAACGGAAAAAAGATGCGGATGCGCATGTGGTCGAGTCCGGGATTGGGCCGTCTCCGCTACTACTTCGGAAATCCGAAGGCCGCCGGACAGTTCGTCGCGCATATCAGAGAGATGAACTATGACACCGTGCGGTTCGATCCGTTCGGAAAGAGTTCCCAGGTGGCCTGGAAGGAATATCTGCGCGAATCGGACCGGCAGGGTCTTTACAATCTCTTTCAGATGATTCCCTATGAGGACGAGGAATTGAAGAGCTATACGAAGGAGGTGGTCCGTTTTCTGGAGCATTACGGGAACCATCCGTCGATTCTGATGTGGTATACCGACTTCAATACCTGCGGGTACGCCTGGGATCAGGATCCCGCCAAACTCAATGACACGACGTATGTTCCGGTGGCGAAGATTCATGCCCGCCAACGGGCGCAGACGGCGGAGAAGGTGATGCGGTCGCTGGATCCGAGCCGGGAACTCTTCCAGCATGCGGGGGGCAATTCGGGCAGGATTTTCACCTCGATGAACTATCAGTCGTTCGGGACGCCGCTTCAGGAACAGGAGGACTGGCCGAAGCAGTGGTCGCAGAAGCATACGCAGCCGCTGATGGTGGTGGAATCGGGATTCCCGTATCCGGCGCAGTACTGGCATTTTGAGACGGGGTCGCTGAGCCGGGTCGGATTTGAACTCGCAGCGGAACATGCGGCGCGTTATTTCGGCGATGCGGTGTTCGCCAGGGAGGATCGTCCAGTTCCGCATTCGAGCATGTGGCTGAGTTCTCCGTATGCGAACTGGAATGCCAACATGTTTGATCTGGGCGCGATGCTGTACCGGAATGTGGTCCGGGCATGGCGGGCGTACGACATGTCGGCGCTCGGCGATTTCCCCGGGGAGCGCGACATGGTCCGGACTGCGCGGACCTACAACGATCACAACGTCGTCTATGAACTGGACAACCAGGTCAAAAGCGCGGGTCTCAAGCCCGATGTGCCCGTCGGCTGGAGCGAAACGCAGAAGCATCTTCTGACCGACTACTCCCAGCCGGAGGGGCTGTATCATGTGATCCGCGCCTCGTTTGAGCCTCTTCTGATCTTTCTGGGCGGCATGCCCGAGGATTTCACCAACAAGGATCATGCGTTCTTTGCCGGAGAGAAGTTCCGCAAGAGCGTGGTCGTTGTGAACGATCGCACCACGGATCAGACCGTGACGTATCGCTGGGAGCTGATCATGAACGGACAGACCGTTCAGCGCGGCGAACGGACGGAAACCGCCGCTCCGGGCGCGATTCTGAAGCTCCCCATTGAGCTCACCGCTCCGCACGTCTACAAGCGGACGGAGGCGGAACTCCGCCTGATGGCGCTGAAGGACGACGCGCTCCTGACGGAGGATTCGTTTGCTCTTCAGTTCTTCCCGAAACGGGTTCGTCCGGATTTTCGCGACGTCTCCGCCGGACTGTATGATCCCGAGGGCGCGACGGAAGCTCTTCTGAAGCAGGCCGGTTTCCCGTTCCGCAAAGTCCGCACGCTGGACGAGGTGAAGCAGTGCCGTCTTCTGATTATCGGCAGGAACGCCCTGAAAAACGCCAATCCCGAACTGCTGAAGCAGGTCGAGGAGGCCCGACTGATCGAAAGCGGTCTCAAGGTGCTGATTTTTGAACAGAAGGCGTGCAATCTGGCGAATCTGGTGTTTGAGTCGCCGAGTTACCGGAACGCATTTCTGCGTCGTCCGGACAGTCCGTATGTCGCCGGACTGGAAGAGGAGGATTTCAGCAACTGGCGCGGCGCGGCGGATTCGGTTCCGGCGTATGTGCTCTCGGCGGAGAACAGTCCGCACTATCCGCGTTCGAAATGGAAATGCGGCAACGGAGGAATCGTCTCCGGCAACGTGATCCGCAAACCAAGCTACGGCAACTTCCGGACGATCGTCGACTGCGGATTCAATCTGATGTTCGCCTCGCTGATGGAACTGCGCAGGGAGCATGGAATCGTGCTCTTCTGCCAGCTGGATGTGACAAACCGGTATCTGAAGGATCCGGCGGCGACGCGCGTCGTGGACAATCTGCTGCTGGAGATGGGCAAGCGTTTCGTGCCGGTGGGACCGCAGCGGGTCTGTTTTCTCGGAAACGCGAAGGAGGAGTCGCTGCTGAATCGAATGGGAATGAAATTCCGGAAGCTCCGTGCGGATCGTCTCTGGGAGATCTCCGGGGATCAGGTGCTGATCCTCGGTTCGGATCCGGTCCCGCAAAACAAACGCGACGCTCTGAAGAAACTGCTTGCGCGAAACACCGTTTCCGTGGTGGCGCTTCCCGGCGCGCCGCTGGAGCTGCTGCCGGATCAACTCAAGCGCGGAGAAAAACTGCTTTTCCGTTCCTCGGTTCCGAAAAACGATCCGCTGTTTGCGGGAATTCCGGATGCCGATCTCTATTTCCGCAACGCGCGGAATCTTCCGGTGCTGGTTTCCGCTCCGGACTGGATGGTCTGCACAAAGCCGGCCCTCTTCGCGAAACTCGATCGGATTGCCACGACAACCGTGGTGCTGAACCTGGCTCCCGACCAGATCGACGGCCTCTGGAACTCGGAGAAGGTTGCGCGTGTCTGGTCGGCGATTTTCACCAATATGAACATCGGGCTTGGCAAAGACCTGAAACTCTTCCGTGCGGCGAAATCGCGTCACAACACCCTCCGCTTCTGCTACGGCGAGGTGGAGCCCGTGAACTGCGGCATCCGCTTTGATCCGAAGAACGAAGGCAAAGTCACCGATTCGCAGGGCTTTGTTCCGATCAAACTCGGACTTTCGTGGGAGAATCAGGGACATCAGCAGCCCAATCCGCATTACCGGTATCCGGCGAATGTTCCGAAGGCTCTGAAACGCTCGTATGAAGGATACGCCTGGTATCGCTGCACCGTGAAGATCCCGGCGGCATGGAAGGGTCATACGCTCCGGCTGGTCGGCGGGCCCATCGACGACTGCGACTGGACCTACTGGAACGGCACCGGAATCGGCGAGACCACCTTCCGGAACAATCCGAAGAGTTACGAGGCGAAACGGAATTATCCGATCCCGGACTCCCTTGTGAAGTTCGGAGAGGACAATATCCTGATGATCCGCGTTTTTGATCGCTGGGGAGACGGGGGCGTCATCGGACCGCTGAAAGTGGTGGCCGAGGATGCCAAGGCGGCCGACTCCTGGTCGCCCTACATCGACAAACTCGATTTCTATGATGTGGACGCCTTCCACAACTGGTAAGGCGGGGAAAAAGCGGGAGTTCGCGATCCCCCGGTGGTTTCAGAGAGACCCGGGGGATTTTTTCCCGTCCGGAATACTCTTCTCCGTTCCGGGAGCTTCCCCGTTTCCGGCGGCGGGATATTTCCTTCCGTAGATTCGGCGGTACTGCGCGGGGGTGCAGCCGGTGAGCTTTTTGAACCGCCGGAAAAAATAATAGGGATCGGCGCATCCGGTCTTCCGGGCGGCTTCGGAGAGGGGGTGGGGGGTGGAACAGAGAAGATCAATCGCCCGGTTGAGCCAGAGCTGATCGAGAAAATGTTTCGGGGAGGTGCCGGTCTGTTCCCGGAAGAGTTTCCGGAGATGATTTTCACTCATATTGGCATATTCCGCCATCTCCTCGACGGTCCACCAGCGATGGGAGGAGCGGATTTCGCGCATCAGCAGATTCAGCTTGGCATGGGGCGAGGTCTCCTGCGCATTCGTCTCCAGATTCTCTCCGTGAAGATCCACCAGCAGTTTCAGAAGAAGCGCGGTCGCCGCGAACTGCGAGGGAAGGGTCGCCTCCCGGATCAGACGGATGATCGGAAGAATTCTGCGTTCCTGGCCGAAATAGAGAATTCCGCCGCGAAGAAGTCCGGTCCGGTAGAGGGTGTCCGCGGCGGGACCGGAAAAACAGATGGAGTCTTCCGTAAACGGTTTCTGGAATCCTCCGTAGCGATGGCGGAACGAGGGGGGAACAAGAAGTCCGTATCCGGGAGCGAAACGGCGGACTTCCCCCTTTTCCGGATCATAGAAAAATCCATCGCCGTCGAGCAGCTGGAGCAGACAGTAGAAGCTGAAGGCGCGAAGCGGCGCGGACGCGGAGGGGGCCGCTTCAACGGGCGGAGAGGAGACATGTTCGTAAAAAACATGGATGCGAAGACCCGTTTTGTCCAGTTCCCGGGCAAACCGGACCGGAACCGGCGAGTAGTTGACCTCTCCGCCGGATTCGTTTTTTACAATGCATCGAGTGGAAAAATCCATTTTTTCTTTCTTTTTTTCTTTTAATGTATCCTCAAACCACCAAAAAACAACAGGGAGTTGAAAGATGTCGGAATTTTTCTGGAACAGAAAGAAAGGTTCGCCGGAACTGAACGCCATGCTGGAGATTTTCAGCGCGGAGTACCCGGAGAAGATCAGCGCGGAGCAGGGCAAACGCGAACTGGTGTTCCGAAAGGCTGCCGCCGGCGTGCTGAAAGTGACAAACGGAAAGGAGAAAGTTCTCATCGAAAGCGGTTCCCTTTCCGCATGCGCCCGCGGGATCGGTTCCGCGATGGCGGGATGTTCCGCGAAGGAATCCACGCCGTTCCGGACGCTCGGCGTCATGATCGACTGCTCGCGCAACAAGGTTTTCACCCTGGAGTTTCTGAAACACTATTTCGTGCGTCTCGCGCTCATGGGCTACAATATGGCGATGCTCTATACGGAGGACACCTATCAGCTGCCCGGCGAACCCTTCTTCGGCTATATGCGCGGCGGCTACTCCATGCAGGAGGTGAAGGAACTCGACGCTTTCGCCGCAAAACTCGGAATTGAGCTGATCGCCTGCATCCAGACGCTCGGTCATCTCGGACAGATCCTGCGCTGGAACGCCTACAGCAAGGTCCGCGATACCTCGCAGGTTCTGCTGGTCGACGCTCCGGAAACCTATCAGCTCATTGAGAAGATGGTCCGATTCTGGAAGGAGGCGCTCTCCAGCCGGCGCATTCACATCGGAATGGACGAGACGCACGATCTCGGGCGCGGACGCTTCATGGACCGCAACGGCTATGAAAATGCGTTCGAGCTCTTCAACCGTCACCTCGGAAAAGTGAACGAGATCTGCAAGCGGAACGGTCTTTCCCCGATCATCTGGTCCGACATGTATTTCCGGCTCGGCAACAAAAATATGGACTACTACGACCTGAAAACGAAAATCCCGGCCAAAGTCAAAGCCAGAATCCCGAAAAACGTTCAGCTCTGCTACTGGGATTACTATCATACCGATGCCGATTTCTACGGGGATTTCATTCAGCTGCACCGTTCGCTCGGATTCGAACCGATTCTCGGTTCCGGCATCTGGACCTGGTCCCGCTGCTGGTACGATCATGCCCAGACATCCGCCACGGTCGTTCCCTGCATCGAGGCCTGCCGGAAGAGCCGGCTGAAGGAGATCTTCTTCACCATGTGGGGCGACAACGGCGGCTACTGCGCCTATCGCTCGACCTGTGCCGGACTCGAATTCGCCGCCGGTCTCGCGTATGGTCTGCTGCCGAACGACAACCGGATCTTCCGTGCCCGTCTGAATGCCGTCTGGGGCGCGGATTACGATCTTTATCTGGCCGTTTCCGACTTCAGCCGTCCTCTGCGGCCCGGCGGAGCGGGCGCGATTCATCCCGAAGAGCTCCTCTGGGATGATCCTCTGCTCGGAATGGTGGAAACGTCCCTGAGAAACGAGGATGCCAAGCTGCTTCCCGTGTATGAGAAGATGATGCGGGAGATTTCGGAGAAAGTCGCAAGTTCCGAGCCGGAATCATCATCGGAACTCCAGGTCGCGGGAGCGCTTGCGGATGCCGTCGCGGCAAAGATCCGTTTCCGCCGCGAGTTCCTCAAGGCATACGGGAAAAAGAACCGGACCGCGCTGAAGAAAGTCGCCAACGAGCTCATTCCCGCCGCAATTACGATGCTCGATGAGTTCGATGCCCGGTTCCGTGCCGACTGGTTGGCAACCGCAAAACCCTTCGGACTGGAAGTGATTCAGCGCCGGAATGCCGGAGTGAGGGCCCGTCTGGAAGAAGCGCGTCTCCGGATCTTCGAACTGCTGGAAGGCTCCATCGACCGGATCGAGGAACTCGACGCCGCGACTGCCGCGGAGGGAATCCCCGGCGCGCCGTCGAATCCATACAGCGGATGCGCGTCTCTCTGATCCGGCGGCGCCCGGTCGGAATCTCCGCAAAAGACTCCGTGCCCGGAAGCGGAAAAGAATCGGGAGAACGATCGGAAACGAAGTCGCGTTGAAACGTCCGCTTCGTTCTCGCATGAAAAAAAATCCCGCGGAAGTGAAGTTCCGCGGGATTTTTTGTGCTTTGATCCGGATGAGACGGTCGAATCAGATTCCCTGATCGATCATCGCATTCGCGACCTTGCGGAAGCCGGCGATGTTGGCACCGAGAACGTAGTTGTCGGGCTCGCCGAATTCCGTGGCAGCTTCTCTTGCCGCATTGTGGATGCTGACCATGATGCCGTGAAGTTTGGCATCGACCTCTTCGCGGGTCCAGCTGAGACGCATGGCGTTCTGGCTCATTTCCAGTCCGCTGGTCGCGACGCCGCCGGCGTTGGAAGCCTTGCCGGGCGAGAAGAGAAGTCCGGCGGCCTGGATCGCCTGGGTGGCTTCGAGGGTCGTCGGCATGTTGGCGCCTTCGGCAACGCAGATGCAGCCGTTGGCGATCAGGGCTTTGGCGTCCTCAAGATCGAGCTCGTTCTGGGTGGCGCAGGGCATGGCGATGTCGGCCTTGACGAGCTGCCAGGGTCTCTTGCCTTCCGCAAACTTGGCGCTCTTGTACTGTTCGGCGTATTCGCGGATGCGGCCGCGGCGGACGTTCTTCAGATTCATCACAAACGCGAGTTTTTCCGCGTCGATTCCGTCCTCGTCAATGATCGTGCCGTTGGAGTCGGAGAGGGAGATGACCTTTCCGCCGAGCTGCGTGACCTTCTCCGCGCAGAACTGGGCCACGTTTCCGGAACCGGAAATCAGAACTTTCTTGCCTTCGAAGGAGGTGCCGCGCGTCTTGAGCATTTCGGTGGCGAAGTAGGCGTTGCCGTATCCGGTGGCTTCCGGACGGATCAGACTGCCGCCCCAGTTCAGGCCCTTGCCCGTGAGAACACTGTCATAGCTGTTGACAATGCGTTTGTACTGACCGAAGAGATAGCCGATTTCACGGCCGCCGACTCCGATGTCTCCGGCGGGAACGTCGGTACTCGGGCCGATGTGGCGATAGAGCTCGCGCATGAAAGACTGGCAGAATGCCATGACTTCACGATCGGATTTGCCTTTGGGATCGAAATTGCTTCCGCCTTTTCCGCCGCCCATCGGGAGGGTCGTCAGGCTGTTCTTGAAGATCTGCTCGAATCCGAGGAACTTCAGGATGCTCAGGTTCACGGACGGATGGAAGCGGAGACCGCCCTTGTAAGGTCCGATCGCGCTGTTGAACTGGACGCGATAGCCCTGATTGATCTGAATTTCCCCTTTGTCATCCACCCAGGGAACCTGGAACATGATGATCCGTTCCGGAACGACGATGCGCTCCAGAATTTTGTTCTTTTCATACTTGCTGTCGCTTTCCAGAAGTTTTCCCAGCGACTCAAAGACTTCCGTTACGCTCTGGATGAATTCCTTTTCCCATCCCGCGGACTGCTTGATGCCCTCAAGCACTCTCTGTGCATAGCTGTTCATGTGGTATCACCTTTCTGTTTGGTTGATTGGACCCATTTGCCGTTAATGTACCTTTTTTTCAGGGAAAAATCAATTTTCCTCCCGAAAAAAATACTATTTTTGAAAGAATGGTTTTTTGATTCTTACAAAATTGTAAAAAGAGAACGTTTTCTCCGGAATGTCATGTACCTTCTTTCTTCGGAAGGTTCCTCTCTTTGCCGGATTCTTTCCGGTTTTCCGAATCGGAAACGGTCGAAAAATTCCTTTTTTCTCTTGCAAAAAAAAATCATTTTCTTGAAAACTGTTTCCATCTGTTGTATTATAGAAACAGTAGAAAACAAAAAGGAGGTTCGGCAAAATGGGACTTTTTTCCGTACGTTCCAAAAATGAACAGGTCCTGGAGGCGCTGCGCAGCGCGGTGAAGGAGGGAAATCTTCCGCCCGGAACCCGGCTGAGCAGCGTCCGGAAACTGGCGGAGGAGCTTTCCGTCAGCACGAAAACCGTGGTGCGGGCGCTGGAGGTGCTGGCCGCGGAAAATCTGATCCGCCGGGAGCAGGGAAGGGGAATTTTTGTTTCGGGACGAAGTGGAAAGGAGGTCTTTGAGGTGGCTCTGACCGGGTTCTATTCGAATCTCACCCGGGGGAGAGGATTCGATTTTCTCTGTCGGATCGCGCTGCCGCCGAACCGGAGACCGGATTTCAATTTCACGATTCGAAGTCTTGGAACCGCGGGGGAAAACCGGCGCAATTTCGAGATTGAGATGAGAAGACTGGCGGAGTCGCTGAATCTGGATTGTCTGCTTTTTCATGCACCCTCGCTGGGGGAGGAGGAGCTGCGAATCTGCATGAAACTGCCGCTGCCGGTGATTTTCCTCGGCGATTTCCGGGCAGGAGTCTATCCCGGGGTGGACTTCAGTCAGGTGACCGGCGACAACGTCCGGTTCGGCATGGCGGCGGTCCGCAAAATGTATTCCCTCACGGGGCAGCATGAGCTGGTGGTCTTTTCGGGCAGTCAGGAGCACTATTTCAACCGCTATGCCTGCGACGGGGTCTTCGCCGCCGCGGAACGGCTGGGAATCCGCATTCATCTGCTGGAGTTCCCGCGCGGTTTCACCTCCCGCTTCTCCATCGAGGAACAGAACGCCTTTCTGAAAAGTGAACTGCAGAAAATGAATTATTCGGGGGTGCTGGAGAATCCTCTTCTGGATCTCGGAGTCGGGGAGCCGCTGGACCGGGGATTTTCCATGCTGGGGCATCCCTGCGTGATCCATTCCGCGGAACCGGCGGAGAACGGGTGCTTCAATTTTTTTCAGACGGTCAACCGGCAGATCGAACGGCTGCTTAAAAATTCCACGGCCCATAAGAAATTCTGCATCGAAATGGATACCGTTCTCAAAAAGCGCCGGAGCGGATTCTGAACGGAGAGTAAAAAGCCGGAACGGAAGCATTCTTCTCCGTTCCGGCTTCGGCTGCACTGTCGGAATGATGCGGAGTTATTTCACTCGGAACTCCAGCGTGACGACGGCTTTGAGCTCCTTCTGAATGGTGGTTTTGTCATAGGTTCCCATGTCGGAGATGTCGCTGGAGCCCGGAGCGATCACCTGGAAGATTCCCTGCGAGGCGGAGAGAAGATTGCCGACCGTTCCTCCGCAGTTCTTTGCGAGAATCTCCGCCCGCTCCCTGCCGTTCCGCGTCGCTTCCGCGAGGAGTTCCATCTTGTACTCGTCGAGTTTCTGCACAAGGAAAATCGGGGCGTAGGCGCGCACGACGACGCCCTCCTTGACCAGTTCGGTGAAGGCACGGGAGAGTTTCTCGATTTCAAAGACTCGCGCACTGGAAACTTCAACATTCTGGAAGAGCTGATAATCCAGCAGTTCGTTGGTTCTCCGGCCTTTTTCGTCCAGTTTGTAGTTTTCCTGGATGGAGATGCTTGCAAACCGGATCTCCTTGGGCTGGAATCCCGCTTTCTGAATGAACGTTTCGGCTTTTTTCCGATGCGCGGCAAGCTGGAGATAGGCGTTGTCGATCGTTTTCGCCCTGACGATGACCTGTCCGCTCCAGATGGCGAAATCGGATGTGAGCGAGCGGGAGGCCGATCCCTTCACCCGGATCGTGTCCTTCTGCGTGACCTTGACCGCCGCATTGGAAATGATGTACGCCGACCAGGCAAACCCGAGCGCGAGAGTTGCCCCCAGCAGAAACATTGCAAGTCTGTTTCCCATTGTTTCTCCTCCTGTTTTTTTGACGGGCTGTAATATAGGATCCGGAAGGAGAAAAAGAAACCCCGTTTCAGGAGAAAAATCATACTTTCTTTTCGGGAGGGGGCGTTGACTTTCCCGGGGGGGAATGATATATTAAAAAGTTATCTTTAAAAATTGGAACCAGCAACAAGGAGTCCCCGTGAAGGAGCTAGGAATTGGCATTATCGGGTTTGGCACCGTCGGGGCGGGAGTCGCGGACTGCCTGCTCAGAAACGGTGATGTGATTGCAAAGCGCACCGGCGTGAAACCGGTCATCAGAAAGATCGCCGATCTGGACATCGTCCGCGACCGCGGCGTGAAGGTCCCCGCGGGGGTCCTTACCACAGACGCGACCGAGGCGCTTGAGCAGTGCGATGTCATTGTCGAGCTTGTCGGGGGAACCACGTTTGCCAAAGAGATCATTCTGGAAGCGCTGAAGCGCGGAAAGCCCGTCGTCACCGCCAACAAGGCGCTTCTGGCCAAATTCGGAGAGGAACTCTTCGAGGCGGCGGAACAATCCGGAACCGACATCTTTTACGAAGCGAGCGTCGGCGGCGGAATTCCGATCATCAAGAGTCTTCGCGAAGGGCTGGTCGGCAACCGCATCAACCGCATCTACGGCATTCTGAACGGGACCTGCAACTACATTCTCACGCGCATGGAGCGCGATCAGGCGGATTTCCAGGAGGTGCTCGCCGACGCCCAGAAACTCGGATATGCCGAGGCCAATCCCTCGCTGGATATCGACGGATTCGACACCGCGCACAAGGCCACGATCATGGCGTCGCTCGCCTACGGCGAATGGTTCGGCATGGATCCGGTCTACGTGGAGGGAATCCGGGACATCACGCTGGAGGAGATTAAACTCACCGATGAACTCGGGTACAAGATCAAACTGCTGGCAATCATCAAGCAGAGCGACGGAAATGTGGAAGTCCGGGTTCATCCGACCCTGATTCCGAAACAGTCAATGCTTGCGAAGGTCGGAGATGTGTTCAATGCCGTGATGGTCAACGGCGATTTCGTCGGCGATACGATGTTTTACGGACGCGGCGCGGGGCGCAACGCAACGGCCAGCGCGGTGGTGGCGGATATCACGGATGTCTGTCTGAATCTCAAATTCGGTTCCAACCGGCGGATTCCCGGATTCACCGCGGGCAATCTCTATGAGAATGTGCTTTCGATTGACAAGGTCAAATCGCGCTATTACCTGAGTCTTCAGGTGGTGGATCTGCCGGGAGTGCTGGCGAAAATCACGAATATTCTGGCCGCGCATTCGATCAGCATTTCGAGCGTGGTGCAGAAGGAGCGCAAGGATGCGGAACATGTTTCGCTGGTGATTCTGACCCATCTTTGCGAAGAGAGCAATATGAAGGCGGCGATTGCCGAGATGAGTCGGCTTTCGGATGTTTTGAATAAAGTCAAATTCATAAGAATCGAGGATCTCTGAACATGAGCGGTTTTCATACGGTGGAGAAAATCGGCGGAACATCCATGACCCGTTTTGCCGATGTCATGAAGAATGTCATTCTCGGCAAACGCAGCGGACAGGAGCTGTACAACCGGATTTTTGTAGTGTCCGCGTACGGCGGAATCACGAATCTCCTTCTGGAGAACAAGAAAACCGGCGCTCCCGGGATCTACGGCTTCTTTGCCATGGATTCGCAGGAGTGGCGGCCCGCGCTTGAGAAGACCCGCGAGGAGATGAAACGGCTGAACCGCACCTTCGCCGACATCGGACTCGATGTGGAGATGGCCGACGAGTTCGTCGATCAGCGGCTGGATGGACTGATCGTTTCGCTGGAAGACATTATGACGCTGCGCACGTTCGGACACTTCAAACCCCGGGAGTATCTTCCCGCCGCCCGTGAGTTTCTGGCCGCTGTCGGGGAGGCGCACAGCGCGTACAACTCCACGCTGATTCTTCAGGCAAACGGAGTGAATGCCCGTTTCGTGGATCTTTCCGGCTGGAAATCCATGGAGTCGCTGGATCTGGATTCCGCCATTCTGAAGGCGTTCAACGGAATTGATTTCGCTCATGAGATGCCGATCGTCACCGGATATGTGAAATGCGACCAGGGAATCATGAAGACTTTCGACCGCGGATACAGCGAAATCACGTTCAGCAAGATTGCCGTGCTGACCGACGCCCGCGAAGGAATCATTCACAAGGAATACCACCTCTCCACCGGCGATCCCAAGCTCATCGGAGAGGATAAGGTGCAGGTGATCGGCAATACGAATTTCGACATCGCCGATCAGCTTTCCGATATGGACATGGAGGCGATTCACTCGAAGGCCGCCAAGGAGATGGAGGGCCGGAACATTCCGATCCGCATCAAGAATGCCTTTGATCCGGAGCATCCGGGAACGCTGATCAGCCGTGACTACATTTCCCCGGTTCCCCGCGTTGAGATGATCTGCGGGCGGAACGATCTGATTGCCATCGAGGTTCATGATCCCAAGATGGTCGGGGAGAGCGGCTACGACTACCGGCTCTGCGCCTGCCTCAAGAATCACAGAATCAATTACATTGCCAAAACGACGAATGCCAATACCATCACGCATTTCATTTCGGAGCGCGACAAGAATCTGGATGCCTGTCTGAACGATATCCGGGAGACCTTTCCGGACTCCAAGGTGGAGACGACGAAAGTCGGTGTGATCTCGGTGATCGGCACGAACATGCGTGTTCCCGGATTTCTGGCGCGCGCGTCGAAGCGCCTGTACGATGCCGGAATCAACATTCTGGCCATCGACCAGACTCTGCGTCAGGTGAACATTCAGTTCATGGTGAATCGCGACGACTTCAAAAAGGCGCAGATTGTTCTTCATGCGGAGTTTGTGGAGAACAACTGAGAACGGCGGCTGTGCTTGATGAATAGCGTTCCGTTTTGTGGAGTCTGCCGTCGGGAGACGGGGATTGCATTCCGTCCGACAGGACGGGCGGAGCCGTGGGTGCAGCCTTCCGGGACAGAAGGAATGAAAGCCCGGGAAAAAATTTTCACTGGAGAAGGTCATGCAGGACAAGCTGAAAAGTGCTCTTGAATCCAAAGTTGTCGTATTCGACGGCGCGATGGGGACGGAGATTTATCGAAAAAACTATTTTGTGAACACCTCCTATGAGAATCTCTGCCTGACGGCGCCTCACGTGATTGCCTCGATCCATGAAAGCTATGTGGAGGCCGGCGCGGAGGTGCTGACGACCAACTCCTACGGAGCGAATTTCAACAAACTATCGAAATTCGGTCTTGCGGAAAAGCTGGGGGAGATCAATCGGGCGGCGGTCCGGATAGCCCGGGGTGCTGCCGGGGATTCGGTCCTGGTTGCGGCATCGGTGGGACCGATCGGCGATCTTCCGCGGGGGACGGTATACACCCGGGACAATGCCGTTGCGATGATTCAGGAGCAGATCCGTGCGCTGGCGGAGGAGTCTCCGGATTTTATTCTGTTTGAAACCATGCGTTCGCTTGCGGATGTTGAAATTGCCGTTGCCGCGATGAATGCGGTGCCGGAAATGCCGTTTATGGTGAGTGTTCAGGTGGATGCCGGGGCGGAGACCGCGACGGGGGATTCCGTTGCCGCGATTCTCGCGTTTCTCCGGAAATGCGAGCTTCAGCCGACGGCGTTTGGAATCAACTGCGGTTCGGGGCCGGAAGCGATGCTGACGGCGCTGGAGCAGTTTGCGCATCATTGTCCGTATCCGATCGTGGTTCAGCCGAATGCGGGTATTCCGAAGAATGTGGACAACCGGATGATTTACATGAGCAGTCCGGAGTATTTTACCACCTATGCCATGCGGTATCTGGCGCTTGGGGCGCGGGGAGTTGGCGGCTGCTGCGGGACGACTCCGGATCATATCCGGGATCTGGCGCGGAGTGTCCATCCGATGGCGAAGATTGAGAAAGCGGCGAAGGCGCATGTTTTTGAGGCGTCGGTTCCCCTGAAGGATCCTGTTCCCACGGCGGAAAAATCACGTCTTGCGCATAAGCTGTCGACGGGGAAATGGGTTCATACCGTGGAGATTGTGCCGCCGCAGGGATATCTGCTGGCACAGACGGTGGAGAAGTCGAAGATCTGTGCGGAAGCCGGATTTGACGCGGTGAACATTCCGGATGGTCCCCGTGCCAGTTCCCGTGTTTCGCCGCTGGTGACGGCCTGCAAGATCCAGGAAGGAGCCGGAATCGAGACGATTCTGCATTTCTGCTGCCGCGACAAGAATCTTATTGGAATGCAGGCGGATCTTCTTGGCTGTGCCGCCATGAATATCCGCAACATTCTGTTTATTACCGGGGATCCGCCGAAGCTGGGGGATTATCCGTTTGCGTCCGGAGTGTTTGACATGGATTCGATCGGGATGGTCCGCATCCAGAGCCGCTTGAACCGCGGAGTGGATGTCGCGGGCAAAGCGATTGATGCTCCGACGAAGACATTTATCGCTGTTGGCGCTGATCCGAATGCCATTGACATGGAGCGTGAGATTCGCCGTTCGAGGGAAAAGATTGAAGCTGGCGCGGAGGCGTTTATCACACAGCCTGTTTTTGATGTGGAGCCTTTGCTCCGGTTCATGGATGCGATTCCGGAACTTCGCGACGGGAGAGTGCCTCTGATTGCGGGAATCTGGCCGCTGGCGAGCTATCGGAATGCCGAATTCATGAAGAATGAGGTTCCGGGGGTGATTGTTCCTGATTCCGTGATGGTCCGCATGGCGGAGCCGAAGACGAAGGAGGAGCAGCGTCTGGTGGGCATAGAGATTGCGCGGGAGGCGATAGCCTCGATTCGCGGTCGTGTTGCCGGAGTCCAGATCAGTGCGCCGTTTGGGAACGTGAATACCGCAATTGCCGTCATGAAATAAAAAAAAAGCGCAAATCCTTTTTTGGGATTTGCGCTTTTGCAATTGCATCATTTTGCAACTGGTCGTGGTCCGGCGGCGAAACCGTTATCCGCCCTGCATGGTGAAACAAAAAGCTATTACGGTTCCACCAGTTCGTTATAGGCTTTGACCTTTCCATTGAATCGGACGACAAGAGGAAGATACGCTTTTGCATCCGGCTGTCTGATGTTCGTTCCATCAAAGGAGCCCTGACGGATCTTTATCAGGGCCGGAATCATATTTTTCATCATGCCATTGGATTGAATGACAAGATAGTTGGATATGGGAATGGTGATTTCCGTATTTCCGGAAGTATGAAATCTTTTTTCAAAGACACAGCCCTGCAGAGGATCGGCATTCAGATCGGCGCTTGAGGTGGGCAGTTTTCCCTCGAAGTCGCTGTCTGCCGGATTGGTTCCTGTCTGCGCCTGCTGAAATGCTTCGAATCCGGAAGCGTCGTCTTTGGTTCCGATAAGTACGCCTTTCGGGACCTGTTTCCAGTTTTCTCCGGGAACCCAGCGGAGAAACTGCCAGCTGGTTCCTCCGTCACCGGAATAGACTTCGCAGACCCGATAGGATTGATAGGCGTAATTTTCCTTGATTCCGCTTCGGAAACCGGTTTTCCCCAGTTCAGTGTTTTCCGCATTGGGGAAAACAATCGCGACACTGACTCGATTGGCGGAAGCATAGGCTCTTGCCGCATTGATCTTGCCCATGAGTTCGCGGGCTGCGAGCCCCGGCCCGGAACCCTTCATGATTCTGGAAAACGAAGGAACCGCAACCGCAAGCATGATCCCCGCGATGGCTACGACCAGAAGGAGTTCAATGATGGTAAATTTTGCCGGTTTCATCCTTGAGTTCTCCTTTTCTTGTTCAGCTCCTGAATCTCTTTTTGAATTTCGATTTTTCTGCGCTGGATGTTTTTCACTTTCATAGCCGTGAGTTCTCTGGCGGGAACCTTGACCGGCTTTTTCAGCGTTTGTTCAAGCTGTTTTACAGCAGTTTCATATTCTTTTCTGGCGTTCAGGTACCGGTCGTTGTCCTGTGTTGTGAATGCGCGGTCCATTTCCGCAAGAGAAGGGGCAAGAAGCAGCAGGTCCTGTCCGATCTTCCGGTACCAGGATCGACGGTTTCCACTGACCTCTTCCAGATCCGGATGCCGGACCATCTGCTGAAACGTCTGCGCAATCATGCGCAGATGAGAGGCTCCCACCCTGGTCCGGGAGGTATCCCGGATGGAATCCGGAAACTCCTTTTTGATAAAAACGTTCTGAATTCTGTTGATCGCATTGTTCACCTGAGCAGGAGTCAGTTCAGATGTTCTGGGATCCCGGTTCAAAAGATAACGCATTCTGTCCAGATACGCGTTTTGTGCGGACGCATTTGTCTGGGATTTCGGCTTTCCCGTGCTCTTTTTCGTCTCCTGTGCGGTCAGTTCATGACAGGCAAAAGGAAAAAGAACAAGAAGGAAACAAGAGAGTGTTTTAGTCCACATATTCGAACCTCACGATTTTCCATGTTCTGGAATTGTAATCCCGGTCCAGAACGGCAAAGACTTTCTGTTCTGCGAGAATCTGATCCGCTCCGTTGTCATACGTCCCTTTCTGTGTGTCGATTGAGCCGGAGAGGGTCGGTGCATTCGTCATTTCATTGGAAGGACTCGTGCTCACTTCGGGATATTGATATCCGGCGGAATACAGTCCGATTCCCTTTTTCGCGTTTTCCGAGAAAGTTCCGCTCTGGTTCCAGTCCCTGTAGGCCGTGGTTTTCGCGGGAGCAACAGGACCGAGATCCCTGATGACCTGAACCAGTCCGATCACATAAATTCTTCTGGGCAGCCATGTCTGTTCAGCGTCCAGCAGCATAACGGTTTTGAGGAAGAGTTCTTCCTGTCCGGCATCATCCTTCTGCTTGTTTTTGAACGCCTCTTTGACATTGGCATCGGAGAGGATTTCCGAACGGAACGCAAAATACCGTTTTGTGATGTCCCCGGTATTCTTCTTATTGAAGAGTGCCGTGGCAAGCGCGCTTTTGACTCCGAAAAGATCATTTGTCACTTCCACATCGGATGGGGTAAGGAGGAGTTTGCTGCCGGTTTCGGTCAGCGCCGTATCCTTGGAGCCTCCATCGCTTTCGGCAACGGTGGTGACGTTTTTCAGCAGCGCGTCAATGATGCGCATATTTTTCCCCGGGGTTCCGTCGATGGTTCCGGATAATTCATTGATATTGATTTTCCCGTACTGCACCGTTTCATCCGTGAATTTGATCTGGTCCAGAAGATTGGCGTCGCCTTTGTCGTAGGAGGTTCCGCCAAGTCCTTCCCGCAGGGAGTCGTTGTAGGTCAGAAGGTTGAGGGTCCTCCAGGGTTCGCCCCTGTGAATGGCTCCCAGTTCCCAAGGAGTTTTCATTGCTTTCTGCGGCAAATAGGTCGGTGCGCTGAGGGGGGCGTAGGCATCCTCGGAATTCTTGTAGATATCCTTATAGGCGGTGTCGGAGCCGGAGGCAACCGCATCCTTGGTATTGGTTACGTTGGGCGTTTCAGCGGTGGCCCAGAATCCGCCGTCGGTCAGTTTGACCGAACGGTTCCAGGCCGAGGAGGGAAGATTGTGACGGGGATCCGAGACACGATAGGCAATGGTCGCCGGATTCCCGCTGAATGTATCCGTTGCTGTGATTTCCTGTTTTACCGGTGTGGTGGGATCTTCGACTTTTCCGGTCGTGTCGTTGGCATCAATGACGGCAAAGTCAATTCCCGTGCTGGTCGATTCTCCTACGGAATTCAACGACACTTTCTGCGGTTTGAAGACAATGTTTTTGATCTCATAATAAAGCGGTTTCAGCACGTTGTCTGCGTCCACGAATGAGAACTCTCCGATCTGCGCTTCAAACGTGAACGGTTTCAGGGAAAGAAGTTTTGCTCTGTAGGCCTCCGGTCCCTTGCTGCTGGATTCCAGGGTTACGACCTGGAATCCATTGGCTTTTCCCGTGTCGCTCAGTTTCATGTCCAGCGTTTTGACAACGGCGGCGGATTCCGTGTTTTCCTGATAGAGATTCAGAGTGAACGTGAGATCGCCATTCAGTGTGGCCGTCAGAGTTTCATCCGTCAATCCTTCATACATGTTGATGATTTCCACAATCGGCGTAGCCGTTACGGAAATATGATAGGTATGAGTGAAATTTGTGGTGTCTGCAATCGGCGTAACTTCCTGAGTGGCATCCAGTTTGATGTCCACACCGATTCCCGAAATGTAGGAGGTCTTTTTCAGGCCGGTGTATTCCGGAGCGGTGTTGCTTTCGACAGCTTTTGACCAGTCCGCATCTGTCAGATTGGAGGTCGGCTCCGTGCTTTCCGTAAAGAAATCCACGATATTGGCCGCGATCTGCTTGTTCTGATTCGGATTGTCCGCGGGATTTTCAAATTTTGCAAGCCAGGGCAGGGAGTTGTCCGTCACTTTTTCCGCGGTGTATTCCTTGATCAACCCCTCGTTGATCATTCGGTTTACCAGATTCTGGCGATCTGTGAGAGACGGTTTGGAGCCTTCCCAGTCCTTGAAAATCTTGTAGATATTGAACCGGTGATATTGTTTCGTCCGGTCCGTTTGCGAAACAAAGAGTTCCGGAAATTTTCGAGTTCCTTCACTGAAGGCATCATTGACAATCACACTGGAAAAATTTTTCAATTTTTCTTCAAGCTGGGTCGCGGTGGTGGCCGTTTTGTTGACGAAAGGATCCAGCTGTTCGTAGCTGGAGAAGGTCTGATTTTCCAGTTTCCCAATCTCGGCATTGAAGGTGGAGGCATAAGCGGTCGGGGAAGCTATGGCGTTCCAGAGAATATTCGGATTGAGTTCTTCCGGAACAAGGCCGGCTCGCTGATAATCAGTTGCTGTTCCCGGAGTTCTCTTTTCGGTGGCCCCTTCCTTCAGGGGCTCTTTCCGGGCAAACACCATCGTGGACAGATCGGCAAGAGGACGATCCGCTGCGATGACCATATAGGCATATCGACCTACAATTTCATTGTCGGCATCTGTATTTTTAATATACTGCCATGTGGGATTGGCATTTGTGTCGTAGGCAAAAGCGCCCTGATAATCCACATTGAAGAGAGCCGATTCTATGGAACTTCCGGAAAGTCCCAGTCTCCACAAATGATCGAAATGTTTGTCGGGGCCGGAGGAGAAGAAACGATGGAGATTCTGCGGTTTGATGGTAAATCCATCCGTGGGGGAGCTTGGATTGATATATTCGGCTGAGGCAAAACGGATCCTGTCAATCAACGACTTTGCATAATTCTTTGCAAACTGCTGATGAATGTTGTTTTCCGCAATGGTCTTGTTTGTCATGGAAACCGAGGCAAATGTGAGGGCCAGCACCGTCATCAGACCGAGAACTCCTAAAGAAAAGAGCAGGGCAACCCCTTTTTCCTTCGAACGGCATATTTTTCTTGACTGTTGCTGTTTCATGGTCGTTCCTTGTCATATTCTGAATTTTTATTGGATCTGGGCAGGAGTAAACTGCTGATTGCGATCCGGGAAGATAATCCGGCGGAACTCTTTGGCAATGAGATCTTTATCTTCATCGGACGCCTTCTTGTACTGTTGTCTGGCTGCGGTGTTGTCATCCAGAATCTGAACAGAAACCTGCAGGGAGTTCGGGAGTTTTGTCAATTTATCCTGATAGGGGGGATTGACTCCTTTGTAAAGGACTGACAAATTGAATTTGACAATGTTGTCCATCAGGATTCCCTTCTGCTTCCTGGTGGAATTGTTCGCATAGGGATTCGTTTTATTGGTTTCGAAATCCCATTCCGAGTTTTTGGAGTTGTAATCTTTGAAATCGTCTGAAGTAATGTAATATTCCAGCTGATAGAGGTCGACTCCGTCTTTGGGGGAGTCTTCCATTTTTGTCAGGACATATTCCACTTCCACATTTTTGGAGAGCTGGTTGCTTTCCGTCAGCGAAGATTTCGTAGTGGCAAACCAGAGGGTTCTTCCATTCATGTCGGCCGTCTGGTCATAGTAGAAGGACGGACCGTCGAAGTCATTGATGTAGATGGCGGATTGTAGATCGGTTGTCAGAAGATCCAGGGCGGTTCTCGCCATTTCAGCGGCGTCTGATTTCTGAGCCGTTCTTCTCCAGACATCCTGTGTCGCGGAAAAGATCTGCATGAGGATCAGCATCAGGATGGCGAAGATGGACATTGCGACAATCAGCTCCACGATTGTGAAGGGAGCTTTTCTTCTTCCGGCAAACAGTTCAGCTTTTCGTTTCATGATCTCACGCTTCAGTTGAAAAAGTCTATGACTTCCAGACGTTTCTGTCTGTTCTCGTATGCTGCATTGATCGGCCAGCTCGTTTCCACGAAGATCCGGACAGCGTTTGTATTGGGGACTGAAACATAGTTGTCCGTTTGTCCGAGAAACAGATCCGTCACCTGTTCCTGCCAGACCAGCGCCTGCACCTGGGATGAGGCGTCGGAGTTGCTCAGCATAAAGACACCGTTCGTCGAATATTTGAAAATCTTCCAATCCTTGATATTATTGTTGTAATCGTTCGTGGATTCACCGAGACTTCCCAGGGAGTTCGTATTCGGTTTGGTGTTTGGAATATTCATTCCGGAATAGTCAAAGTTGATGAGAGCAACCATCTTGGACATCGCTTCTTCTGCAAAGGCGTCCGCGGCAACGTCCCGGTTCGCATTGAGGGATGGCGGCAGAAGCGCCATGACTCCGGTTACTCCAATGGCAACCACTCCGATCGCAAGAACGATCTCGACCATGTTGAATCTGTGCAGAATTTTACGCATAAGTATATCTCCTGCCATATCTTATACAACGGTTTTCTGAAAAAGTCCAACCCGTTTTTCAGGAAAATGAAAAAAAAATCATTTTTTTCTCGCTTTCCACGATTTCCCGCCCCGTTTCAGAGATGATCCCCTCTTTTCTTTTCCCGGAAAACGGGGCGCGTCAGCAGGTTTTCAGGTGCGGGATGGCTGCGGTGTACCTCCATTTTTTCCATTCCGGAGGGGGGAAGGCGTCCGGCGGAGCGTTTTCCGTTCCTCCTGCAGTTCCTTCAGCGAAAGTCTCAGCCATTTCAGAAGCGTCTGACTGCTCATCATGCTGTACCGGAAAATCTGATGCAGGGAGAGACGATGCGTCCAGTCTTCCGCACTGCCGCCGACAGGTTCCCTGCTCTCCTTTTTCAGACAATCCGAAAAAATCCGGTTCTGCTGCTTCACCGACCGGTAATAACGGTTCAGAAGAAGAATCCGGTCATCCAGAGTGAGACTCCCGCTGAAAAAACACTGCATGACAATCGGATTTTTCATCCGGTACGTCGAATAGTCTTCCTGTTTCAGCCAGCGGATCAGCTCCCTGCTGCCTTCCGGGGTGAGTTCGTAGACTTTCTTGTCCCGCTTTTTCCCCGGACAGATCTCCTTGACCGCGATCCAGCCCCGACTTTCCAGCGTTTTCAGCGCCTTGTAGATCTGCGGATGTTCCGCCGTCCAGAATCGCGCTCCCGTTGTGTCCAGCTGCTTCTTCAGGTCGTACCCCGTTGCGGGCTTGTGGGAAAGAAATCCCAGTATTCCGTGTTCCAGCGTCATCGCATTGCCTCCGTTTTTCTTTGTTGATTTCCACTTTCGGCGGTACTGCTCTCCCCTGGAACCTTCTCCGCGATCCAGCCGCGAAGCCAGTCCTTTGCTCTCCTGCCAATCCCCTTTGCATGCTCTTCTTATACAAGGTATCACGAGAGATGAAAAAGTCAATCGGAAATGAAAAAAATCTTTTACAAATAAATCCATTTCCGTTCAGAATCGCCTTCTCCTGTTCAGTTCTCGTTTTTTGTACCTGTTTTTTTTCAGGATCGATTCCTGATTTTTTGGAGGATATTTTTTGTTGTGCAATATTTTTTTTGACAAATTAGGTCGGAAAATGTTCCTCGTTCCGGAGCGGAGTTCCTCCGAAAACAGGATGAAAAATCGAAAAAAAATCCCTCTCCGGAGTACGGGGAGGGAGAATGAATCGCTGTAAAGTTTCCATGCGGCCGGAAACTGGAATGCCGCATGAAAAGAGGGGAACAGAGAGGCGGAAAGATGCGGACGAGTCCGTCAGAGCCGGGGGCGACCGCCGAAAATGGCAGTCCCGATCCGGACAATGGTCGCGCCCTCCTCAATGGCCGCAGGGAAATCCTGACTCATTCCCATGGAGAGTTCCGGCAGCGGAACGTCAAATTCGCGAGCCAGCCGGTCGCGGAACTCCCGCAACCCCGCAAAGGTTTTATGCAGAACGGCTTTCTCCGCGCCCAGCGGCGCCATGGTCATGAGCCCGAGCATTTTCACATGATGCAGGGAAAGGGCGAGTTCCGTGATCTCCCGGAGCGAATCATAGCCGAAGATTCCGAACTTGGATTCCTCTCCGGAGACGTTGACTTCCAGAAGAATCTTCTGAATTTTATCGTTTTTTTCCGCCGCCGCGTCGATTTTATTCAGCAGTTTGATGGAATCGACGGAATGAATGCAGTCCGCAAGGGCGACCGCTTTTTCCGCCTTGTTCGATTGCAGATGTCCGATCAGATGCCAGATCATGCCCGGAAGAGCGGCGGGCACTTTGGTTTCCAGTTCCTGGACGCGGTTTTCGCCGAACGCGCATTGTCCGGCGGCAAAGGCCTCCCGGATGTCTTCGATCGGAAAGGTTTTGGAGACGGCCAGAAGTTTGACCGTTTCCGGATTGCGTCCGGCGGTCCGGGCGGCTTCCTCAATCTGCTGTTTCACACGCGCAAGATGTTCCGCAATGACGCTCATGACTGTTTCCTTTCCGGTTTTTTGATGGTGAGCTCCGGATCGGCAATCCGGATTTTGGTTCCCGGCGGGACGCTTTCCGTCAGCCAGACATTGCCGCCGACGACGGAGTTGGCTCCGATGGTGATGTCTCCGAGAATCGTCGCTCCCGCATAGATCGTCACTCCGTCCTCAATATTCGGATGGCGCTTCGCTCCCTTGATGATCTTTCCGCACGCGTCCTTCGGGAAGGAGTGCGCGCCCAGCGTGACCCCCTGATAGATTTTTACGTTCGAGCCGATGGTCGCCGTTTCTCCGATGACAACCCCGGTTCCGTGGTCGATAAAGACCCCTTCGCCGATTTTCGCGCCGGGGTGAATGTCAATGGCCGTGATTCTGTGCGCATATTCCGTCATGATGCGCGGGATCAGCGGAATCTTCTCCTCGTAGAGAATGTGGGCAAGACGCTGAATGGTGATGGCCTTGACTCCCGGATAACTGAGAATGATTTCATCAAGCGAGCGCGCCGCCGGATCGCCGTCAAGCGCCGCCTGAATGTCCTTCTTGATGACCGCGCGGAGCTTCGGAAGACTCCGGAGAAGTTTTTCCGTGGCGGCGCGCGAACGCTGAAGACATTTGCAGTCGTCGCAGGATTCGGTCAGCATGCAGTGGTACTTGCAGGCGCGATGAATGACGTCGTTCAGCTCAATGTAAAGCGAGGAGACCGTTTCGCCCACCGAGAACTTCAGCGTTTCCATCGAATAGGCCTCGCGCTGCGCGAATCCCGGAAAAATGAGTTCCAGAAGTTTGGCGAGAATGGAAAGCACCTCCGTCTCCCTGGGCAGATTGTAGCCTTCGTTGTGATTGACGCCGATGCCGTCCTGATATGAGGCGGAGATTTCCGCTGTGACGGCGTCGATGAAGTTCGCCGCGTCCGCGGACGCGCGTCGGCCCGTGCATTGTTTCATCTGCTTTCCTCCGTAAAAATTATTCGATGTTTTGAACCTGTTCCCGGATTTTTTCCAGTTCTGTTTTCAGAATGACGATTTTCGGTGAAATCTCGGTCGAGGCCGCTTTGTTTCCCAGCGTGTTGCACTCCCGGAAAATCTCCTGGATCATGAAGTCGAGCGATCTTCCGATGGCGGAAACCGGATCCTCCGCAATGTTCCGGAAGTTGGCAAAATGGGAGCGGAGACGGGTGATCTCTTCCGTTACATCGAGTTTATCGCCGAAGATCACGGCTTCCCGCAGGAGACGGTCATCTCCCGCATCCGGCAGAAGTTCCAGTTCCTTGAGGCGTTTGTAGAGCTTCTGCGCCTGAAGTTCGGGCAGTTTTGCCGCCAGCGGTTCGATCTCTCCGACAATGCGTTCCATATCCGCAAGACGCGCCAGAATATCCTGTTTGAGGTTTTCTCCCTCCCGTTCACGCATTTCGACCAGACGGTCGATGGCAGCGGAAATGACCTCCTTCAGAAACGCTCCGACCGATTCTCCGGCCAGATCCGCATTTTGAATCACGGCCGCATCCGGAATGGCAAGAATGTCGGAAATGGTGATTTCTCCGGGCAGTCCATGTTCCTGCTGGAACTTGTACGCCGCCTTCAGAAGCAGCACGGCCCTGCTGAAATCCACGGAATGAAACTGCGTCTCATTGTGCAGAATCAGTTCGACCCGCAGGGAAATGGAGCCCCTGGCAAGCCGTTCCGCGACAAACGTGCGCAGTTCGATTTCCAGTGGCGAAAGCTCCCTGGGAATATTGAGTTTCAGTTCAAACTGTTTTTTGTTGATGGAGGAAATTTCGACTCTGAATCCGCAGTTCAGTTCGTTGCTGTATTCTTCGGCCCGGCCGAATCCTGTCATGCTTCTCATTGCTGTGCCTTCCATGCTAGACTTGTGCCGTATAATAGCCCGGAAAGAGGAAAAAATCAATCCTGTTCCGGAAGGTTTCCGGAGAAAGGTGGAACATTTCTCCCGTCCGGAAACAGAAAAAGCCGGCTTTCTGGGCCGGCTTCGGATCGGTTCCCGGAGGATCAGGGAATGATTTCCGGGTTTTCCGCCTTGTAGTAGGCGGTAATCATTTTGCGCAGGAACGGGAGATTCATCTTCCAGGAGACGATTTCGGGTCCGAGCGCGGCGCGCACATTGGAGTCGTCGAAAATGATTTCGGAGGCGAAATAGGGCATCAGGTCGCCGATCATTTTCTGGACCAGTTTCTCCTCTTTCGTCGGATTTTCGACTTTGTCCATGACGCACAGTCCGGTGGTCTGGAGAACCTCTCCGACCGCTTTTTCGATGTCGCGCGTGGAGACGGGGCTTTCCCCGGTAATATGATAGGTCTTGTTTTCCACCGGTTTGAGGAAGAGGCTGGAAATCGCCTTCTGCACATAGTCGATCGGAACAAAGTAGACCTTGTCGGTGGTTCCCGCTTCCAGACGAAGGCTGGTGGCAAACACGCCGTTGGCCGGGATTCCGGCCTTGGAGCAGCCGACGCGCTTGACCTGGCCGAGAAATTCCAGCAGCCGGTAGAATGCCAGCGGTTTGCGGATCACGCCGTCCGAAAGTCTTCCGACCACGATGGAGGGACGGTAGATCGTATATTGGAATCCGGAATTGCGAACCAGTTTTTCCGCATCGAATTTGCTTTTTTCATAGGAGTTGTTGAAATCGGTGGCGGGCATGGAGTCCTCCATGACTCTGCCGACCGTTTTCCCCGCCACATAGGCGGTGCTCACATAGTGGAACGTCGGAACATTGACCTTTTTCGCGAGGGCCAGGGCCGCCTGGGTTCCGCCGAAATTGGTGGCGTAGGTTTTCCCCTCCGGATCCTTGCCGAGATTCACATCCGCCGCGCAGTGGAAGAAGGTGTCGAAGGGGCCCTCTTTTGCCATGGCTTCCGCGGGAAGGTCGGCAAGCGTGCCTTCGATGATGGTGATCCGGGAGAGAAGCTCTTCCGCATCGTTGATTCCGTCGAAGTCGCACTGTTTCCTGATGATTTTCGCGGCGCGGTGCTGACCCGATTCTCCACAGAAGCCCCGGCAGAGTGAAACGATCCTGAAGGACGGATTTTTTCTTAGTAAAGCGGTGGTGAAGGCTGCTCCGACCAGCCCGGTGATTCCTGTCATCAGTATTTTCAATTTACTCTCCAGTCTCTCTCTTGTTATGTTAAACTTGCTTTTTGAAATTCAAGTTGGAAACAGTGTACCGGTTACTATAGCATCTTTTACTGTGAAAATCAAATACCCGGAAGGAAAATCCGGAGAGAAAATCGCGATTCTTCATGCTCCGGAACAGGGGGGCGGCGGACGGGGCGCTCAGAAGAAGGTCCATTCGAGGAATTCGACCATGTTGTCCGTCGGTCCGGTGGGGGGAAAACCGCGGTAGGTGAAGACCAGACGGCGGGAGGGCTGTTTCGCTTCCCGCGGTCCTTCGATGAGCACGGTGTAGGTGTCGCTGTCGTTCCAGGAGAGGGAGCCGAGGCTGGAGTAGAGAAGCGTGTCGATCTGATCCTTGATCTGGATCCGTTCGCGGAACCAGACTTCGCGGGCGGCAATGACCTCTTCCGCCTGGCTTTCCTCCAGATTGCAGTAGATCTGAAGCATCAGGGAGGAGGCGGTGAAGAAGTTCGGATTGCCCCGGGGGGTGTTCGGCAGACGCAGTCCGCTGAGTCGGCCGTAGCGGTCCGGGGGGAAGAGGGCGGTCAGTCCCTTGATGTAGAAGAGCTCTTCGCGCCAGAATCCGCTGGAACGGTTCCGGGGGAGGGGGGCCATGGCTTCGGCGTCATAGTCGTCGACCTCCATGCCGTTGGTGGAGAGTTCGTCGTCATTGTCGAAGTAGTCGCGGAGCTTGTCGGTGAGTTCTTCGACGGCGTCGGTGACGGTGGTGTCCACGTCGATGCGCGAGGTGAAGCGCCGGAGGGTGTCCTGATAGGCGTCGGGATTCAGATCCCATCCGGAGACGCCGCTGAAGATCCGGAAGGCGACGGGGGTGCCGTAGTAGTCCATGACGTGATGAACGCCGTCGGGCAGATAGCGGTCGTGGTCGTAGTCGAGGTATTCGATCTCTCCCGGAGGGGTGCCGGGAAAGAGATGCTTGTCGGCGGCGATGAGCCACTGGATACGGTTGGAAACTCCTTCATTGATATAGGCGGAGCGCTGAAGCTGCGTATGGGCACGGATGTCGAGCGTCGCGGTCTGGGAGATGGCGAGAACCGCCATGGTCAGCATGGAGGCGGAGAAGATCAGAACGAGCGCCGCGACGAGCGCGGACCCGGATTCGCTTCCGGAACGGCAGATGGATGGATGGCGCTGCTTCATGGTCTCATATCCCTCATACGGGTGTTGGCGGCGGTTCCCGCGGCACGGCGGAGCCAGACTTCGCTGCTGCCGTCGAGCCACTCGACTGTCATCTGAACGGCGAGGGGGATGGTGGTGATGTTGGAATTGGTTTCCAGGGACTGACTGTCGTACTCCTCCCACTGTTCGTCCCATTCGATTTCGTCGCTGTTGTTTTTCAGGGCGTAGAGAAAATGGACGGAGCGGACCTTGTCGGCCAGAACCTCCCGTTCCCAGACATATTCGTCTTCTTCCGCCCAGTGGGGCCGCGGGTAGAAGGAGTATTCCGCGATCAGCTGTTCATTTTCGACGCGCAGCCGCACGAACAGAAGCGCTCCCCTGTCGCCGCGGTAGCTGCGGCGGAGCGTGGCGAAGTGCAGAAGATCCGGATCGCCCTGAAAGATGACCCGGTCGCGGTTTTCGATGTCGTCGTACCACTGGAAGACGATCATGTTGCGCACGCAGTTGTCCATGACGCGGTCGATGCTCTGACAGGTTTTCAGGAACGCCGCCGCGCGGGTGGAGCGGCGCCACGCGTTGTAGAAGGTCATGGAGGCCGTGCCGATAATCAGCGCCACAAAGATCAGAATCGCCATGGCCGCGACAAGCTCCACCAGAGTGAAGGGGGTTTTATTCGTCCTGAATGGTGTTCTCATAGCTGAACCGGTCAATGATGAGTTTGTCGATGATCTCGCCCGAGGAGGCGTTCCGGAGTTCGATGACCAGACTGGTCAGGGGAAGCTGATTGACGATGTCTCCGAATTCGTCCGGCAGTCCCTCCGCGTCCTGATAATAAGCGTGAACGGTATGATCGCGGTAGGGAAAGAAGGTCTCCTCAATTCCGCCGGGATCCTCGTTCTGAAGCATGAAATATTCCGCGGCCTGCGCGAGCATGTGCATGTTTTTCCACTCTTCCATGCTTTTTCCGATGCGGTTCTGGGAGCTGGTCAGCAGGGAGAGAAGACCCGCGATCGAGAGCGCAAGAATCCCCAGCGCCACGACGACTTCAATCAGTGTGAATCCCGCGTGTTTCATTCGGCTTGCTCCTCTCTGGAGCGGATGAGTCCGGTCAGGGGGGAGATTTCGAAGATCCGGCGGAGGTTCCGATAGCGCAGTTCGAGGGCACGGTGACCGGAGGCTCCCCCGTCGGGGAAGAAACGGAAGAGTTCAAGCGTTCCGTCCTCGGAGAGCTCCGAGGAGTCGAAATCGGCGTTCTCGAAGGAGAAGTTTTCGGGCAGCGCCCACTCCGGCAGGAAGACTCTCTCCTCCTCTTCTTCGGCGCTGTGGAAGGCGCCGGTTCCCTCCGGGGAGGGCGTTTTCGACTCCTCCGACTGGAACTCCTCGGGCACCTTCACGAGAAAACGGCCTCTTTCCGGCTGAAACAGAACGATCCGGTCCTCTCCGTTTTCCATGGCGTTGAAACGGACTTTGGCGCAGAAGGCCTCAAACTGAAGGGAGGCGTTTTCCATCTGCCGGGCGGGGGATTCGCCGCGGAAGGTCGCGACCGCGAACGAGGAGGCCAGCGCGAGGATCGTGATGACCACGACAAGTTCCAGAAGGGTGAACTTCCGTCCGTTCGATGGCGAAGAATGGAATTGGAGTGCCGTCATGAAAAGTTCCGTCGAGAAGCGGGAGAGGGGCGCTTCCGCCGGATCCGGGACCCGGCGGAAATGAGGAAGAGAGCCCTGATTATTCCTGCTGATAGTTGGTGATGTCGGCATTTTCGCCTTCGCCGCCGGGCTGTCCGTCGGCTCCGTAGCAGATGAGATCGAACTCTCCGTGTTCGCCGGGGAAGACATAGACATAGTCATTGCCCCAGGGATCTTTCGGAACGGCCGGTTTGATGTAGGGGCCGGCCCACTTGGTGTTCTGATCGACATTTTCGACGAGGGCGCGCAGACCGGTTGCGGAATCCGGATAGGTTCCCACGTCGAGGCGGAATCCGGTGAGGGCGTCCTCCAGCAGCTTGAGCTGGGTTTTGGCCGCGCCGACATTGGCCTTTTTGACGTAGTTCAGGTAAAGCGGGGTGGCGATCGACGCCAGCGTCACCAGGATGATGATCACCACGACGACTTCAATGAGTGTGAAACTCATTCTTCTTCTCATTCTTCTCTTCATAATTTCGGTCCTCCTTGATTGATTGAGTTGATTTCCATCATGGCCACGAAAATGGACACCACCACGACCAGCACCATCAGAGCCAGAAAGATGATGACCGCCGGTTCAAACAAACTGAGAAGACGACGGATTTTCAGCCGGGTGTCGTTTTCCAGATGGGTGGCGATTCGCGAAAGCATCTCTCCGACCGTGCCCGACTCCTCGCCGACGCGGAGCATCGGAACCATTCCGCCTGGCAGATAGCGGTTCCCAGCGAGGGCGGCGGAAAGTTTGGCTCCGCCTTTCAGTTTGCGTCCGAGATCCGCGAAGGTCGCGGCGATGATCGGGTTCCGGATGATCCGTCCCGAGATCTTCACGGTCCGGATGATCTCCACATGATTGGCAATCAGAATGGAGAGCGTCCGGATGTATTTGCACATTTCCAGGGAGATGAGGATCTGTCCCAGCAGCGGAAGCGCCAGGACAAACCGGCAGAATTTCAGTTTCAGATTCTCTTCCCCGAACAGATGTTTGAGCAGGAGCCATGCGGCAAAGCCCAGCAGCGGCAGCAGCCACCACGCCCAGGAGGCAAAGGAGCTGATGCCCAGCAGAAAATTCATGGAGGGCGGCATGGCGCGTCCCATGTCCTGAAAGATTTTGGCGAAGCGGGGGACGAACACCGTGAAGAGCAGGATGGTGACAAGAAGCGTGACCGTCAGAATTGCGAGCGGATAGATCGAACTGGAGAGAATGAAATCCTTCAGTTCCTTGCTTTCCCCCATGAATTTGTAGAGCTGTTCCACGACTTCGGGCAGACACCCGGTCTCCTCGCCGCTTTCGATGAGATTGGCATAATATCCCGGGAAGAGCGCGCCGTGGGATCGGACCAGTTCCGAGAATTTTTTCCCTTCGTGAAGTCCCTGGCGGAGGGAGTTGACAAAATTTTTCTGTTCCGGTTCCTCGGTGCTTTCGGCAATGATGCCGAGCGCCTTTTCCAGCGGAATGAAGGAGTCGAGCAGCGGGGCGAGCTGCCGGGTGAATTCATAGGTGTTGATCTTGCTGCGGCGCAGGGAGAAGCGTTCTCCTCCCATGGAGACTTCGCCGTAGAAGCGGACCGGAAGCACACGGCGGCTGCGGAGTTTATCGAGCGCCTCTCTGGGGCTGTCGGCTTCGATGAGCATCTCCTGCGGAGGTTCGCCCTGTGCGGCGGCGAGATATTTGTAAAGTCCCATGAGTTCGTCTGCTCCTTTCGGTCAGAGTTCCGCGGTGGAACGGCTGAGTTCCTCGGCGGTGGTGATTCCCCGGCGGACCTTGTCGAGTCCGTCCTGCTGAAGGGTGATCATGCCGTGTCGGACGGCGATGGCTTCCAGTTCGGAACTGTCGGCATTGCGGTTGACGGCCGCGCGGAGTTCATCGTCGAGGAAGAGCAGTTCAAAGATTCCGGAGCGGCCCTTGAATCCGGTTCCGTTGCATTTCCGGCATTTGCCTCCGGTGGAATCGCTCTTTTTCCCGTGGCAGACCGGACAGATCTTGCGGACCAGCCGCTGGGAGAGCACTCCGTAAAGCGCGGAGGAGACCAGAAAGTTTTCCACGCCCATGTCGATCAGTCTTGTGACGGCGCCGACGGCGTCGTTGGTATGCAGCGTGCTCAGCACGAGATGTCCGGTCAGGGCGGCGTTGATGGCGATGTCGGCGGTTTCCCGGTCGCGGATTTCCCCGACGAGGATGATGTCGGGGTCCTGGCGGACGATGCTCCGCAGTCCCGCGGCAAAGGTCACGCCGATCTTCGGATTGACCTGCATCTGACAGAGTCCGTGCATTTTGTATTCGACGGGGTCCTCGACCGTGATGATCTTCTTGCGGTTGTCGTTCAGCTGGCTGATGACGCTGTACAAGGTGGTGGTTTTTCCGCTTCCGGTGGGGCCCACGACGAGAATCATGCCGTGAGGAATGCTGATGAGACGTTTGAACTGTTTCAGGTGTTCGTCGGACATTCCGAGCGTCTGGAGATCGAAGGTGATCGCCTCCTGATTCAGCAGACGCAGCACGATGCTTTCGCCGGTCAGGATGGGAATGGTGCTGATGCGCATGTCGAGAACGGCGCGTCCGAGCTGGACATTGGTGCGGCCGTCCTGCGGGAGACGGCTTTCGGCGATGTTGAGTCCGCCGAGCAGTTTGATACGGGAGGCGATCGCGGGGAACTGGTTCAGGGGGCAGTTCAGAATTTCGGTGAGGACGCCGTCGACGCGGCAGCGGACCGCCACATGCTCTTCCCCGGGTTCAATGTGAATGTCGCTGGCTCCCAGTTCGATGGCCTGGGAGAAGATGTCGTTGACGAGCCGGACGATCCGGGCCTCGCCCGCCATGGTGCGGAGCGTGTTTTCATCTTCGACGTCGACGAGTTCCTCCTCCTTTTCCTCTTCGCGGCTGGTGATTTTGGAGAGCATGCGTTCCAGAAAGGGGCGCCGCACGAATCGGAATTCCGCTTCGGCTTTCCAGGTTTTCCGGACCAGGAAAATGATCTGATCCAGATCGTAGGGATCGGCGGCAAGGAAGATGATTTTATCCTCGTCCCATTCGTACGGCAGACAGAGATTGGCGTTGAAGAAATCCATGGAGGCGTCCGGATAGGGTTCCGGCGGACGGATTTCATCCTCCGGGAGCACAGGCACCTGGAAGGCTTCCGAATAGAGCGCGGCGAGTCCGGTTTCGGTGATCCGGTTGTCCTGAAGGAGTTTCCGGTCGGTCTCCCGGGAGGGGGTTCCCGCGTCGGGGAAGCGCGCCGCGTAGAAGGCGGCAAGACGGTCCGCGGGGGAGGGCTGTTCCGTATCAGAGGGCATTCCAGAACTCCTTGTCCGTCAGAACGTGCGGCTTGCGCTGCTGGGGACTGTTTTTCCGGGTTTTGATGTTTTCGTCGAAATCGTTGAGGGCGCGGAGGGCGTCGTTGTAGCGGGCGATGAGCTCTTCGACCTTGTTGCGTTCGTTGACGATGTAGCCGGTGACGAGCACGAGGATTTCCGTGCGCGAGACGGAGG
The DNA here is from genome assembly GCA_944390735.1 of uncultured Victivallales bacterium. GTDB lineage: Bacteria > Verrucomicrobiota > Lentisphaeria > Victivallales > UBA1829 > UBA1829. Next base: position 109,921 of record CALXRL010000094.1, read on the forward strand.
CGTCGGTCGAGCCGAGCAGCCGGTTCAGCACGGGAATCTGGTTGATGATCGGCACGGAGCTGAGGGAGTCGTTTTTCTTCTCCTGGATCAGTCCGCCGAGGACCATGGTCTTGCCGTGGGCGATGGTCATGGAGGTCTCGACGACACGCTGGTCGATGTTCGGGTTCGGATTGTCGGCGGTGACGACGGAATCGTCAATGCTGGAGAGCTCCTGCCGGACCTGAAGGGAGATGAGGTCGTTGCTTGTGATTTCGGGCGTCACGGTGAGGATGATTCCGGTGTCCTCGTACTGGAAGTTGTAGGTGATGTTGCCGTCGCCCGAGTTGGAGTTGACCAGGGACTGGGTGCGCACGGAGACCTTGCTTCCGACATTGATGGTGGCCTCCGTGTGGCTCGAAACCAGAAGCTGGGGACTGGAGACCACTTTGATGTTGCCGTTTCCGGCGAGCGCGCGGATGTAGGCGAATTTGTTGTCCGGATTGTCCGGATCGGAGAGGAAATAGGTGAAGCCGTCCTGTTTGCTGACGTTTCTCGAGACATTGCCCTGACTGTCGGTGGTCGTGGTGGTGGAGGGGGTGGTCAGATTGGCGTAGTTGGTGCCGATGAGGGAGTTTTTGCCGCCGATCCGGGTCTGTCCGGAGAGTTCGAGTCCGAACTGGGTGCTCTCCGTGAGCGAGACTTCGACGACAAGAACCTGAAGAAGCACCTGGGCGGGCACCACGTCGAGCCGGTTCAGCAGAGCTTTGATGGAGGCGTAGGTTCGCGGCGTGGTGCGGACGACAAGCCGGTTGAGAACGCCATCGGCAAAGACGCGCACCGGAGTGTCGAACACGTTGGATTTCTTGTCGGTCCGGGTGTTTTCGACATTGTTGATGGCGGCGGTCGGATTGTTGTTCCGGTTCTGAGTTGTCCGGTTGCGGTTGTTGTTGACCGAGGTGGTGAGGGTGTCGGTCCGGGTGTTGCCGGTGGTGGTGTCGATGGTGAGGCTTGCTCCCTGGGTGTCATAGAGAATGGAGAGCGCCTGCGCAAGCTGGGACGCCTTGGTGTGACGGACCTTGTAGACAAAGACGCGCTCCTGATCAAGGGAGTCGGAACTGTCGAGCAGATCGACCCACTGCTGGATTTCCTGAATGGCCTCGTCGGTTGCGGCGGAGACGACGATCAGCTGCAGCCGGTCGAGTCCGGTGAGCTGAATGGAGCCGGGCTGTTCGGTTTTGTCGGTGGTCTGGAGCACGTTGAAGCCGAGGACCGGAAGGACGGTTTTGAGTTCCTCGGTCAGTTTGCTCGGAAGGATGTTTGCGCATTTGATGACCTTCCGTTTCCAGTTGCTTTTTCCGCTCCGGTCGATGATTTCGAGCAGCTGTTTGATTTTGGGCATGTTGGCGCGGTCGTCGGCGACCATGACCGCGTTGGGGCGGGTGAGTTCCACGCAGATGCTGTCCCGGCCGAGGAACGGCTTGATCTGGTTCATGACATCCTTGGCGGTGGTGTTCTTGAGGGGGTAGTAGAAGAGTTCGCCGGAGCCGTCGCGGGCGAGACGGGAGTCGGACTGGCGCGCCAGCTTGGAAAGGGAGACGATGCGCAGAAGCGTTCCATCGACCGTGACGCCGGCGCCGGAGAGATTCAGCATGCGGTCAAAGGTGTTCCAGAGTTCCCGGCGGGTCATTTTCTGGTCGATGTTCAAAGTGACGACGCCTTTCAGGTCGCTGTCCGCGAGAAAGTTGAAGCCGAGGGTGTCGGCGAAGAAGGGGATTACGTCGAGCAGGGGCGCACTGTTGAAGACCAGTTTGACATCGAGTTCCTCATCGCCGTTGAGAATGACGAAATCGTCATAGAAATGCAGGGGCGGTTTTTTCTTTTCCTCTTTGGGCTGGATGGCTTTTTCGGGGAGTTTCCGGATTTTTTCCTGAACGTTGGAATCGTTTTCCCGGTCATCGGTTTTGACGAGTTCCTGTTCAGTGGTTTCGGGGGCTTCCGGCTGTTTGGGAACGAGTTCCTTGTCCTTGTGAAGGAAGGCGAAGAGGTCTTCCGGTTTTTCCTCTTTCTTCTCTTTTTCCGATGCCGGAGTTGCACTTGCACAGGAGCCGAGCAGAGCGGCGGCGGTGAGGAGAAGCGCGAGCCGGAGCATTTTCCTGAACGAACTGTTGAACTGACCGAGTTTCATTTGCTGATTCCTGTTTAATGGGTCCTTATGGAGTGGTTATGTTTTTCAAAAATCATCTGCCGCGGGCGCGGTTGTTGGTGCGCGGGTTCGGCGGAGCGGGCGGAGCGGCGCCTCTTCGGTTGTCGCGCATCATGCGCATCATCTGCATATTCTGCATGAACTGCATTCGCTGCATGTTCTGCATGATCTGCATAAACTGATTTCCGCGGCTGGTGCGGCGGTTCTGGTTCTGGGCGGTCTGCGGAGCGTTCTGGGAGGCGTCGAGCAGTTCCAGTTCGAGCTTGTCGCTTCCGCGTCTGAGCGTGACTTTATTGAAGTTGACTTCGGTCAGGGTGTATCCGTTGCTGAGGGTTTCGCCGAGGCGGACATACTGTTTGTAGACGACGTTTCCCTGGGTCCGGTTGTCGATTCCCTGTGCGGTGCGGGTGTTTCCCGTTCGGTTTCTTCCTCCGGGAGCTCTTCTGCCCCGCGGTCCGTTCCGGTTGCTGCCGCCCTGGTTTGCGATTCCCATCTGACGGCCTCCCGCAGGACCGCCCGGTCCTCCGGGGAATCCGCCCATGAAATTCCAGAAGTTGCGGTTGCCGGCGGAGGTTTTCTGAAGGATGATCGCTCCCGCGCTGCTTCCGACGGTGAAGGTTCCCACCAGCGAGAGTTCCACTCTGGTGTTTCGTCCGCCGGGGACATTGGCATTCGGGCAGCGGTCCTGATCGAAGATGTTCTTTTCAATCAGAGTTGCGACAGGATCCTGGATTTTGTTTCGCGGCGACTCGATTTTCTGCGGTTTGACCGGAGAGGACGGTTTGGTTCGGGGGGTCTTTTTGACCGTGTACTCTACCTGAGGTCCGCCGGCGATGGCGCCGAAGCGCTTTGCCGCGCTCCAGACCACCAGGGCGGCAAGAAGAAGATTGACTGCGAGAAGAAGCGTTTTCATCAGTGAGGACCTCCCCCGCCGTTTCCGGAAGCGGCGGTTTCGACGGGATCGTATACGATGATGCGGATGGTTCCGTTGAGCATGAGTCTGGTTTCCGTTGAGGTGGAGGAAGGTGTCGCCAGATTGGTGGTCCGTGCCGTGCCGGACACGTTCTGACGGAATCTGCGGAATGCGAGATTCATGGTGAGTCTCCGCCAGCTGACCGCCGGCCGCAGATCCCGGACCTTGCCGAGAAAGCGGACGATGGTTTCAAACGGCGCGGAGGTGGAGAGATCCATTTCCGCAAAATAGAGATCGCTGCTGATGCCGGTCGTGCGGACGGACCCGATGTTTTCCAGCGGGAGTTCGACCTCTCTTGCCGCGGTTTCGATTTTCTGGCGCAGGAGAACGGCCGGATCGCCGTCGCGACGGACCTGCCATCCGGCGGCGACGATATCCCGGCAGCGTTTCCGGAGGGCGTCGATTGCCTTCTGTTTGGTCAGCTGGGTCTGCTGTTCTGCCCTGTATTTGCGGATTTCGCGGTTCATGGCCTCTTTTCGGGACTCGTTGGGCAGCCAGGCGGAGAGGTCACCGCTGAATTGAAGAAGCAGAAAGATCCAGCTCAGAAGGAGGGCGGCGCAGGCAAGGAGGAGTTTCCCTTTCGGCGTTTTCAGAAAGGCTTTGAAATTGCGGTTCATCTTTTTCCCTCCGCGGGGATCAGTTTCATGGTGATCATGCTGGCGGTCTCATTGCCGCGGCGGCGCTGCTGAAGCTGGGAGACCTTCCAGTAGGTAAGCGGTTTGAGAAGGACGGGAAGATTCAGGTCCTGGGCTTCGCTCCGCATGGTGATGTCGACGGCTCCTTCGGTCCAGCGCACGCTCATGACCATGACGTTGTCCGGCAGAAGGCTGGAGAATTCCGCCAGTTTTCCGACGATGTCGTGTTCGCCTGCCGACTGATTGGCGATCCGGGTCAGTTCCCGGTTTTCCTTTTCCGCCGCCTTGAGTTTGAGCGCCGTGGTTCGCACCTGGGTGGCGAGCCGGCCGCGTTCCGCGTTGAGTCTGGTATATTCGCGATAGTTCTGCGAAAGGTCCCCGAGAATTCCCCAGAAGAAGTTCAGCAGCAGGAGAAAAAGCAGCAGAATCAGCAGCGAGATCTGATTGCGCAGACGGCTGGGACGCAGTTCCGCGGGCAGAATGTTGAGTCCGCCCGAATGCTCCTGAAATTCGGCGGAGCTGACAAGTCGGGCGGTGAGAAGAACCGGAAGATAGTCGCGGATCCGGAACGTTCCTCCGGCGGGCAGCTGGAACTGTTTCCGGAATTCGCTTTCCCAGGAAGGTAGCCACGTATCCTCGGACGGCAGGGCGGCGACGGGATGCCATTCGCCCCGGTCGAAGAAAAAGTCCGGTTCGAGTTCGGGCAGATAGAGGGGACCGTCCTCCTCCCGCAGGGCGATCAGGGGATACAGATAGAAATCCGCTTTGCGGGCGCTCTGCGTGATGATGGCAGCAAGACGGGACATCGCGCTTCCGGGGAAGGCATAGACATTCACAGGGACTCCCTCCTCCGTTTCCCCGTTCAGGGGAAGAAACTGAATGATGCCGTTTTCCGGTTCGTGCAGAAGACGGCGGGGCAGTTCAAATTCGAGAGCGCTGCGCATGGCGTTTGCGGGGAGTCTGGCGCAGCCGCAGCGGAAGAAGATTCCCTCTTTCATGGCGCAGGAGACGATCAGGGGAATGTCTTTTCCATATCCGGTCCGGTGCAGGAGTTTCCGGCAGGTTTCCGCCGGATCGGCCGGATTCATCGGCATGGAGTCGTACTCCTTCAGACGGAATCGGCCGGCGGTTTTCCGGAAACGGCAGCACTGCGCCCGTTCCTCGCAGAGGAACAGAACGCAGAACTCTTTCATTCGTGAAACTTTCATGGAAGATGAATTCTCCTGTCCGGGGGAATGACGGTTATTTTCCCTTTTGTTCGGCGTCGAAGCGTTCGATCAGTTTGCGGAGACCTTCGCGATAGGCGCGGGGATCGTCCCGGCGGATGGCGTCAAGCTTTTGGACTTCCTCGGGATATTTCCGGCGGACCTCCCGGAGTTTCTGGAGCGGATTGGCGCGTCTGGGCTGAGGCGCGTCGTCGGCTCCGCCGCGTCCCTGGCGTCCGCCGCGGGGACCGAAGGCGGGCGGTTTGATTCCCTCCTTTTCCGCGAGACGGCCGATTTCTGCAAAGACGGTTCGGAAATCGCCTTTCTTCTGGAGTTCGTCGATTTTTTCAAATTCACTCCTGTATTTCCCGCTGAGGCGGAGCGCTTCGATTTTCAGCTGATAGGAGTTCCAGTCTTCCGGAAGAACCAGCTTTGCTTTTTTCGCGAGAGCTTCGAGCTTGTTTTCCGCTTCGATGCGCAGTTTGGAGATTTCCGCGTATTCGGTTGCGAAATCGGTTTTGAGTTTTGCTTCGATCGCGGTACGGGTGTCGCCGCGCGGACGGAACGCTCCGCCTTCGCGTCTCCGGCCTCCGGGGAATCCGTGTCCTCCGCGTTCGCGTCCGCCGGTGCGCCGGCGCTCGCGGGGAGAGGTGCTGGAGAATGGTGCCGGAGTCTGAAGATCGGCTTTTCTGGCAAGCGCCTGGAGTTTTTCGAATGCGGCAAACAGATTGGTCTTCTGAAGCGTTTCGATTTCCGCATATTCCTTCGGAAACTCCTTTTTCAGCTGCGACTGGATGGCGGACCATTGTTCGCGTGCGTTGTCGGCGGATCGGGCGGTCTCGGAGGATTCCCCGCGGACAGGACCGCGCGGAGTCGGCCGGCCGGTCTCCTGCGCCGGAAGTTCGGTCAGAGAGATCGTCAAGGCGCCGAGGATCAGGAATGCCGTCAGCTTTTTCATACCACTGCTCCTTTGTTGTTTGATTGCAATACCATACCCATTCAAACGGGGAACAGATCCCCTTTATTGTGACCGGAAAGAAAAAAAGAGGATTTTTTCATTTTTTTCTTTCCGGATGCGCACATCAGCGGACAAGGGAATAGAGCAGACGGATCTCCTGCGGCCAGAGGGATTCGTCAATGGTTTCGAGCACCAGCGGAATGTCGTCGAACCGGGGATCGTTCATGAGAAGACGGAAGGGTTCGATTCCAAGTTCGCCTGCTCCGATGCTGTTGTGCCGGTCCAGATGGCCGCCCAGGCGGCTTTTTGAATCGTTCAGATGAACGCCGCGAAGATAGCGGAAGCCGATGATCCGGTCGAAGTCCCGCATGGTGGTTTCATAGGCTTCCGGGGTTGTGAGGTCGTAGCCGGCGGCGAACGTGTGGCAGGTGTCGAGGCAGACGCCGACTCTGCTTTTGTCGTCGATGAGTTCAATGATCCGCGCAAGATGTTCAAAGCGGTAGCCGAGATTGCTGCCCTGGCCCGCGGTGTTCTCAATGACGGCGGTGACGCCTTTTGTTTCCGAGAGTGCCGTGTTGACGCATTCGGCAATGAGTTTCAGACAGTCGTCTTCGGCAATGAGCTTCAGATGGCTTCCGGGATGAAAGTTCAGACGGTCGAGTCCGAGCTGCTGACAGCGGCTCATTTCATCGGCGAACGCCTCCAGCGACTGCTTCCGTTTTTCCGGATCGGGATTTCCCATGTTGATGAGGTAGCCGTCATGCGGCAGAATGTGTTCCGGGGAGAAGCCGTTTGCGCGGCAGTTCTCCTGAAACGCCTGAATGGACTCTTCGGTGAGTGGGGCGCTTTTCCACTGTCTCTGATTTTTGGTGAACATGGCGAATGCTTTTGCACCGATCGCCGCCGCGTTCAGCGGGGCGTTCTCCACGCCGCCTGAAATGGATACATGGGCTCCGACATACTTCATAGGATTTCTCCGGTTGTTGCTGATTGTTTGCTGGAGGTGGGGGATTCGGACGTCTCCCCGGAGGGATCGTCCCCGGGGGGCCGCGTGTCCGTTTCGTTCTGCGAATGCGCCGGCCGTCCTCCGCGTTCCAGCAGGCCCGTGAAGCGGCTCGCCAGCAGACAGAGAAACGGAAGCGCGGGCAGCTGGAAACGGGGATAGCCGCCCGGACCCACCACCATCAGATAATAAAAACTGAAAAGACAGAACAGAAGAAGAATCCGGAATTGTTTTTTCCGGACGGCGCAGATCAGCGCGGCAAACGCTCCCACATAGGTCGCCAGAAGAACCAGCATCAGGGGCAGAATCAGGAAGGGCAGGTAGAGTTTATCTTCGAAATAGTGCCTTGTTCCGGCCCAGAGCCCGTCTTTGACGATGACATCCCATGTGCCCTTTCCGCCGGTGGTCAGACGCAGGTTTTCCAGAAACGTGGGAACGTCCGGCACCAGTTTCGAGGGATTGAAGAACAGCGAGAAATAGACGCCCATGTGGTTGCGGATGATGCCGGTCAGGTAGCGTTCCTCATAGGAGAGCCGGGCGTCGCGATCCGGGAAGCGTTTCCGGTCGCGGAACTGCTGTTCGAAATGCAGCGCGTATTTTTCCCGGTAGAAGTTTGCCGGAAGATGGTGGACGCGGCTCTCCACCACCGAGGCGTTGTGACGGAGGGAATCGGCCGCCACCTCGTCGATCCGCCATCCGGAGCCGATGCTTCTGTTCCGGAGGATCCACGGCATGACAAAAAGCGCAAAGATTCCCACTGCCAGCAGCGCGTGGAGCGCTTTCTTCCGGAGCGTGATCCCCTCCGCAAAAAAGGAGACAAAGACAAACGGCAGAATCCAGAGAATGTTCAGCGGCCGGATCAGCGCCGCCGCTCCTCCGGATGCCGCCGCCAGCACCAGATCGCCCGTTCCGCCTCTTCTGACGTACCGTACCGTAAAGAGGATTTCCAGCACCACGCCTGTGACGAACATTCCTTCCGAAAGGAACATCGGCGCAAACGCGATTTCGGTTGGCGAGAGCATCAGAAGCAGGGCCGCCGCGACCGCTTTCGGTTCCGCATCCGGATCCGGTTTTGAGAATTCCAGTCCCGCAAAGTAGAGCAGCGGAATTGCCAGCGCGGAGATCAGGCAGTTCATGACGACGCATACGCTCAGCGAATTGCCTCCGATCAGCAGACCCAGCGCCAGATAGAGCGGATAGAGCGGCACCCTCAGACCGGTCGGTCCCGCTGCTTCCGGCGAGGATTTGTAGCTGAAATCCTGCAGCAGCGAGCGTGCCGGCCCGAGATAGGTTCCCGAATCAATCCGCATCAGCAGTTCCGGATCCAGCAGACCGGGAAGCGCATACAGAAGAAAGAGAACGAAGGCTGCGGCAAAAAGGATCAGGGCCGTTTTCCATTGCTGCCTGGAAGGGAAATTCATGTTCCGATCTCCGGGAGTGTCGCGCGGCTGCGCAGAAATTCCGCCGTGAGCGGCCGGCCGATTCGCCCGTTCAGGATCTTCAGGAATTCGGACCGGTCGATCTCCTGCGCTCCGAATCGTTCCAGAAGCGGATTGAGAACCTGCGTGTCGAGCAGGGAAACTCCGCAGTTCTTCAGGGTGGCCACGGCGGCCAGAAGGGCAAATTTGGAACCTCCGGTCTGAAAATGAAACATGCTTTCCCCGCAGAAGATGCCTCCCAGGGAGATGCCGTACATTCCGCCGGCCAGCGATCCGTCCTCTCCGTAGGCCTCGAAACTGTGGGCGAACCCGAGACGGTGAAACTCCTTGTAGGCCCGTTTGATTTTCTGTGTGATCCAGGTCCCGTCCTGTCCTCTGCGCGGGACGCTGGCGCAGGCTTCCAGCACATCGTCGAACCGTTCGGAGATTTTCAGCGTGAACGGATAATGGCGGAAAAAACGTTTCAGGCGTGTTGAAACGTGAAGACGGTCGAAAAAAAGAACGCTCCGCTTCGGCGGCGAGACCCAGAGAACGGTCGCCTCCTCGTACGGCCATGGAAAGATCCCGTGGGAATAGGCGTCAACGAGCATTTCCGTATTGAGAGTGTCCGTGAATCCGAGGATTCCATCCTCGTCCGCCGTTTCCGGTGGCGGGAAGAAGCTCTCCGTCATGGTTCCTGCTCCAGCAGAAGTTTGCGCAGCTCGTTCAGCGCCCGCGAGGCGGTCTGCATGCGCACCTGTTCGCGGCCCCCGCGGAAATTGCATTCCAGAATCCGGGGCGCTTCGTGGAGCCGGACTCCGATATAGACCCGGCCGACCGGTTTGTCCGGAGTTCCTCCGGCGGGTCCGGCAATTCCCGTGACGGAGATACCCGCATCCGCTCCCGTTCTTGCGCAGATGCCCTCGACCATCTCGGCCGCGCACTCCCGGCTGACCGCGCCGAACTGCGCCAGCGTGGTTTCCCGGACTCCGAGAAAGAGACGTTTCAGGTCATTGGAGTAAGTCGCCGCTCCTCCGAGAAACGCCGCGGAGGAGCCCGGTATCGCGGTCAGCTGCGCCGAGATCATGCCGCCGGTGCAGGATTCCGCCGTCGCAAGGGTGAGTTTCTTCCTCTCCAGCAGACGGAGAACTTCCGCAGGCAGGGAGGTGATTCCGTCGGAAAGCGTGTCGCCGGCAAAGATTTTTTTCGCTTCGGCGGTCGTTTCGTTCAGAAGGGCCTCGTCCCGGCAGGTGAAAAAGAGTTTGACCAGTCCGGGCGAGGCGCAGTAGGCAACGGAAATTCCGTCGCGCAGCAGCGGCTGAGTCCGTTCCTCCACAATGGATTCTCCGATGCCGACGATGATCGTCAGGGAAGCGTGAAGAGTCTCCTCCCGTTTTTCCAGGATCTTCTTCAGCATCTCGTCTTCGAACATCGGATGCAGTTCCGCGGGCGGTCCCGGAAGCAGGAAGATGGATTTCCCGTTCCGTTCCAGGTGGATGCCCGGAGCGGAGCCGAAGCGGTTCGGAACAATCTCCGCTCCGGCGGGGATGCGGGCCTGCCGCTCCCAGTGCAGCGGCGCGGGACCGGAATGAAGTTTCTTCCACCAGGATGTCAGATGCTTTTCCAGCGCGGCGTTCTGTTCCAGGGGAAGACCGAAATATTCGGCAATGGTATCTTTGGTGATATCGTCGGAGGTCGGTCCCAGACCGCCGGAGGTGATGACGGTGTCCGCCTTGGAGTATGCGTAGTCCAGTGCTTTCAGAATGCTTTCGCGGCGGTCCGGAATCTCCAGCGAGAGCTCCGGAATGATGCCGTTTCGCAGGAGCCGTTCCCCGATGAACGCTAAATTGGTATTGACAGTTGCGCCCTTGAGCAGTTCATCCCCGATACATAACAGTGCGACTTTCATGGCGGTCAGACTCCTTTTTGCTAGATGAGTGAATATACATCGGCCGCCGGGATGTGTCAAATCCTTTCTTCCGGAATTTTGCGCAGGGGGGAGTTCTCGTTCCGGCTTTGTTCCGATTCCGTTCCGGCCGGTCGGCGTGTTTTCCGCGGCAAGGACTCCGCTTTTCCGCGCGTCAGTTCCCGACTCCCGAGATCTCGTTGAGTTTTTCCTGCACAATTCGGCGGTATTTTTCCAGTTCCGCCTCTCCCGCGTTGCGCGGGACATGGATTTTTTCCCCGAGAAGCAGGGTCACTTTTGCCCAGGGTTTGGGAATCTGAAAGCCGTCCCAGCTCTTCAGCGACCAGTAGGAGGAGTAGTTCACCGCGATGGGGATGATCGGCACCCCGAGTTGGCTTGCCAGATAGATCGGACCCATACTCATGCGGTAGCGGGGACCGCGGGGACCGTCCGGAGTGAAACTGACATATCGGCCCGACTGGATCGCCTTGACGGCTCCGTGAAGCGCGTGGTATCCTTTCCGGGAGCTGGAGCCGCGAAGACTTTCAATGCCCATCTGCCGGACCAGATCGGCGATGTACTGACCGTCGCGCGAGGCGCTGATGACCGCCATGGTATGGGTCCGGTACCAGCGGGTGAACATCACGGGAAAGAAGAGCAGACGGTTGTGCCACGTCACCGTGACGGCCGGCGGCGTTTTCGTCGTCAGTTCTCCCGAGCGGTCGATGACTTCCGTTCTCATGCAGAACCGGCAGAAGAACATCAGCCATGCCGCGGGCGCGAAGAGCCAGTCCGGAAGTTTTTTGATCTGACGGAAGTTATACTTCAGGGATCTGTTTTTTTCCATGATTGCACAGTCGGTTCAGTTTGCACTCCGCGCAGGCGGGACGGTTCGCCTTGCAGAGGGTCCTTCCATGGACGATCAGCAGATGCGAAAACTGGCTCCAGCGTTCCGGTTTGAGATTTGCACAGAGTTCCCGTTCGATTTTCTCCGGATCGTCAGACGAGGAGATCCCCAGAAGACGGGTAAGCCGTTTGACGTGGGTGTCCACCGGTAGTCCGGGAACGTGGAACGCATCGCCGAGCACCACATTCGCGGTTTTTCTTCCGACTCCGGGCAGAGCGGTCAGCTCCTCCATGGTCCGCGGAACCTCTCCGTGGAAGTCGGAGACGATCCGCTTGCAGGCGCCGATGATGTTTTTCGCCTTCGCCCGGTAGTAGCCGCATTTGCGGATCTCCTGTTCCAGCTCCGCGGGAGAGGCGGAGGCGAAGTCCGCCGCCGTCCTGTATTTCCGGAACAGATCCCGGGTGACCAGGTTGACCATGCGGTCCGTGCACTGGGCGGAGAGAATGGTCGCCACCAGAAGCTGAAGCGGATTCGCATGTTCCAGCGCGCACTGCTGGGGACCGTACAGATTCTCCAGCTCCTCGTAAATCCGATTGATTTTTTCCTGTTTGCGCGAAGCCATCGGCAAGATCCTGTTTATTTAGCGTTGTCCTGTTTGAAAACCCGCAGAAGCTCTTCCGCGGTGGTTACCGCCGTGCCGATTTTCCCGACCACGATTCCCGCGGCGTGATTGGCGATCTCCGCGGCCTCGGAATCGGTTGCTCCGGCGGCGCGGCAGAGGGTATAGGCGGCAATGACCGTGTCTCCGGCGCCGGAAACATCAAACACCTCCCTGGCCTTGGTCGGAATGGCCAGAACGGTTCTGCCCTTCTGGAAGAGCGCCATTCCCTGTGCGCCCAGCGTGATGAGCAGAGAGTCGCATTTCCAGGCGGCAAGCACTTTTTCGGCGACGATTTTCAGATTTTCGTCCTGTTCTACCGGCGAGACGGCGTCATGACAGTACATGCCGGCCAGTCCGAACGCCTCCGACCGGTTCGGCGTCATGATGGAGAGTCCGGAGACCTCCATCGGATGCCCCGGATGAGGATCCAGCGAGGTGTAGACCTTGTATTCCCTTGCCAGAGCGGTGATCCGCTGAACCATGTCCCGGTCGAGAAGTCCCTTGTTGTAGTCTTCGAAGATCAGGGCGTCGATCTGGCGTTCCCGGATGAGGGCGGAAAGTTTTTCCTCCATGCCGGCGATCAGCTCCGGTGCCGCGGGGGAGACGTCTTCAAAATCGATTCTCACGATCTGCTGGGACGCCGCCATGACGCGCATTTTTTCCGTGGTTCTTTTCCGGGGATCCTCAAAGAGTCCGGAGATGTCGATGTGTTCCTCGTCGAGGAGTTGTTTCAGGAGTCTGCCCGGCTCGTCGCGTCCGACGACGCCGAACGCCGTCGCCTTTGCTCCCAGCGCCGTGATGTTCCTCATCACGTTGGCCGCCCCGCCGAGACGCGCACTTTTGTTTTTGACGTTCAGCACCGGAACCGGCGCTTCCTGGGACATGCGGGTCGCTGAACCGGTCAGGTAAACGTCAAGCATCAGATCCCCGATCACGGCGATGCGGCGTTCCCTGCAGTTGTCCAGGATCTCCCGGAAGCGCTTGAATGAAACAGGCATGAATGACACTCCCTCAGTTGAATTGCTTTTTATCCAGCGCCTGAAGTTTCAGCTCCAGCGCCTTGACGATCGGCCCCGTGTCGAAGGTTTCCCGTTCGATCAGATAGCGGTTGCCGGCCCAGGAATTGACAATGGCGGAAATTCTCATCAGCATGGAATCCAGCTCCTTGATCTGCGCCAGAGAGAGCTTTTCCTGATTTTCCCGCATGTAGATGGCCAGAATGTCCAGCGAGGAGCGGATCAGTTCGATTTCGCCTTTCTGCAGCGACGTCTTTTTATTGGTGCTGCATTGCGCCCGGAGAATGTCGGCCAGTTCGGTTACGCGCTGGCGCGCCACATGCTTCTGCATGGCGTTCTCCCGGCGCAGCTGCACCGGGAGATAGAAGACCAGATAAAGTTCAAAAAGGACAATGGCCGAGAACATCGCAATCGCGGTGATCGTGACAAAATCCTTTTTCCTTTTGCAGGAATACCGGGAGGTGATTTCGGCTCTCATTCAGATCAGCTCCTTCCGCGTCTTACCACGGAAGCTGCCATTCGCCGCGTTCGTAGAGGAAGTTCAGCGCGACCGAAACCCCCGAGAGTTCCCCGATCGTGCGTCCCAGTTTGCTGGGGAGAATCCGGCAGGCCTTCACATGCTGCGGCCAGGTGTATTTCGGCAGTTTCTCCAGCAGCGGCTTCATGAAGAGGTCCCCCGTGTGAACCGCAATCGTGCCCAGAACGATCACTTCCGGATCGAAAATGTTCATCAGGCTTCCGATGCCCTGCGCGTTGTGTTCCATCATGTCTTCCCAGAAGCGGACGGCGTAGTCGTCTCCGGCGCGGACCGCTTTTTCCAGAACCGCGTTGTCGATTTTGGAGAGATCCCCTTCGACGAGTTTCGAAATCATGCTCAGCTCGGGTTTCCCTTCGAGTTCCCTGCGGATGCGGTTCGCCGTGGCGAGTCCTCCGCAGAAGGCTTCATAGCAGCCGGTGAGTCCGCAGTTGCATTTCGGTCCATGGGGATCGAGACAGAAGTGTCCGACCTCTCCCGCGAGGTATTTGCTGCCGCGGACCAGTTTTCCGTTGCAGATGATTCCGCCGCCGATGCCGGTGCTCATGGTCAGGTAGAGCATGTCTTTGCAGCCCTGTCCCGCGCCGAAGATCCATTCCGCAAGTCCTGCGCCGTTGGCGTCGTTGTCGAAGAACGCTTCGGTTCCGAATTCCCTGGCGAGATAGTCGCGGATGGGAACGTTGTCCCAGCCGTTCATATTGCAGGGCGAGCAGATGAGGCCTTTTTCAAAGTCCATGGGGGAGGGCGAGTCGATGCCGATGGCGCGCAGTTCTCCGTCGCGGATGCCGGCTTCCTGAAGAAGACGTTTGCCCTCTTTGACAAGATCCGGGAGGACTTCGTCCGGTTTGCGCATGCGGTTGTCCACACGTCCCGATGCGAGAATTCTGCCGTCGCTCAGCGCCAGGCAGACTGCGATTTTCGTGCCGCCGATGTCAAATCCGAGAACCGGAAATGGTTTGCTCATTTTTTTACTCCTTTTTTGCCGTTTTCTCATCAACTGCTGTTTGAAAATTTGCCTTCCAGCAAGTAGTTTTATATAGTAAGAACTATACTTTAGCACAACAAACGACATTTTAAACAGGAAAATCGGAGTTTTTATCAGAATGAGCAGCATTTTTTCTTTTTTCGTCCTTCCGCCCGTTGCCGACGGTTCCGTTTATTATGCCTTCATCCATTCCGATGCGATGGGGCAGGGAATCGTGATTGTGCTGGCGCTGATGTCGGTCGCCACCTGGACGCTGATGCTGGAAAAGGGGATCGGGCTCAACCGCGCCTACAAGGGCTCGCGCCGGTTTATCGAGGAGTTCCGGCAGAAGCGCAATCCGATGACCATGCGGAACCGTGCCGAGAACGATCCTTCGCCTGTGGCGCGCATCTACGAGAGCGCCTATGCCAGAATCTGTCAGCTGCACGGCGATGAACAGCATATGATGGCCGGCGGCCGCCGCGTGCTCAACGACGTGGAACTCGAAGTGGTCCGGGCCACCATGGAGGAGAATGTCGCCGATCAGATCCTGAAGCTGGAAGACAAGATCATTGTACTGATGACCGCCGTCAGCATCAGTCCGTTCCTGGGACTGTTCGGAACCGTCTGGGGCATCATGCTGGCGTTCACCGAGATGGCCATGGCCGGCCGTCCCGATATTCAGACGCTTGCTCCGGGCGTCAGCGGAGCGCTCCTGACCACGGTGCTCGGTCTGCTGGTGGCCATTCCCTCGCTGGTCGGCTACAACACCATCACGTTTTACATCAAGCAGGTGACGGTGCATATGGATAACTTTGTCGAGGAATTCATCGCCAAGCTTAAAATCGAGCAGCTGGAGAATTCCGAGCCTCCGGAGTCCGGAAAGGAAGAGTGATCATGGCGCGCAAACACAGATTTCCCAATCAGCCTTTCGATCAGATCAATGTGACTCCTCTGATCGACACGCTCTTCTTTCTTCTGATCATCTTCATGATTACGGCGCCTCTGCTGGAATACAGCATGGATGTGACGCCCCCTTCCAACAACGCCTCCGAAATCAAGACAAACGACTATTCCAAAATTGTCAATGTGAAGGCGGACGGGACGATCCTCTTTGAAAATCACACCGTCACCATGGATGCGCTGGTGCGCCGGCTGAAAGAGCTTCGGGACAGCAGCCGGAAATACAACTTCTTTCTCCGGGCCGACGAGAATCTCCGCTACGGAACCGTGATCGACATTCTCCGCACCATCAAGAATGCGGGATTCACCGAGCTTTCCCTTATCACCTCCTCCGAGGAGTAGAGCTCCGATGTTGACGTTCCCGAAACCGATGCGCATTTACCCCGTCCTCTCCCGGGATTTTATCGGGAAGGGGATGAAGCGTTTCATTTTCTGGACGGTCTTTGTTCTGCACTGCTCCGTGTTTGTGCTTCCGTTCTGCTGGTATCTGTTCATGAACTGGCTGAATCCTCCGCAGAAGGCGATCAGCGTGACTCTGGTGGAAAATCCGACGCCGGAACCTTTCAGCAAGCGCGGCATGCCGTCCAACGCAGGGAAGAAAACCGAGACGGAGAACTCCCGTGAAGTGGCGGCTCCGCCCGAAGTCGGCGACATCCCCGATCTGCCCGGCGCCATTCCCGATCTGCCCGACGTTCCCGATGTTCCCAAGTTCAAAAAAACTCCTCCGAAGCCGAGAGAGCTTCCCGTGAAAACGAAGAAGCCCCCGGTGAGAACCGCCTCGCCGAAAGTTCCCGCGCCGCCGGTGAAAAAGAGTGCCACCACGGTGAAAAAAGCGGAGTCTCCGAAACGGCAGACCATGGAGGAGCGCATCCGCGAATGGCGCAAACAGCATGGCGGCAAAAGAATCCGCGTCACGAAGAACACGAATCCCGCGGGGGGAAGCGGTTCCTCCGCGCGAAGCCGGGAGCTGGCGGGCATCGCCGACGACATCTCCGACATGATCGGCAACGGCGGAACCGCGGATTCCGGATCCGGCGGTGTCTACGACCGCTACAATGCCATTCTGACCAACTACATTCAGACTCGCTGGCGGCCCTACAAGCCGGATTCCATCGCGCTGCGCGGAACAAAACCGATTGTGCAGCTGTCTTTCCTGATCGATGCTTCCGGCCGGATTCTGAGCAAGTCGATCGTGAAGCGCTGCGGGATTCCCGCGGTGGATGCGGCTGTGGCATCGTTTCTGCGGAGTCTGTCGGTGCTGCCGTCTCCGCCGGACCGCAGAAGGCAGACTCTCTACCTGAATCTGGAGGTCGAGCCCGCGCGCTGACGCGGAGGACTCCCTCCCGAACCCTTTGAACTATGAGGCAGACAATGAACAACAGACGTTACCTGGAAGTCGTTCTCACCGTGGCGCTGGTGGTGGCCGCCGTGATCGGCTATGCGCTGGTATCCGCCCTGGACCGGACCCGGTTTGAACTGGAGAAACTGCATGCGACCGTGCGGGAGCTGGGGGAGAAAATGGAAACGGCGACTCTGCGGAGCGCGGCGCTTCCGGCGCTCGGACCGTCCGCAGTGGGAACGTCGGTCATTCCTCTGGCGAATTCGGAATTCTATGATAAAAACGCGGTCTCCGGCGATCGGTTTGTCACGGCAATCGCCTCCGACACCAAGAATATGAACTACATCATCAACAACGAGGCAACCATTGCGACGATCTGGAGCAAGGCGATGGACTCCCTCGCGGAATTGAACTATCAGGATTTGAAGACCTTTGAACCGCAGCTTGCCGAATCCTGGAGCATGTCCCCGGACGGCCTGACCTATCGGATCAAACTCCGGAAAGGGATTCTGTGGCATGATTTCACGGATCCGGTGACCGGAAAAGCGTGGAAGGATGTCCCCGTGACCGCGGCCGATTTCAAATTCTACATCGATGTGGTCAAGAATCCGAAAGTGGATGCCGCTCCCATGCGGGTCTATCTTCAGGATCTGGAGAAGGTGAATGTCATCAATGATTATGAATTCGAGGTGGTCTGGCGGAAGAAGTATTTTCTGTCGCTGGACATGACGCTCGGGCTTCAGCCGCTTCCCCGCCATTTCTATCACGCGTATGAGGGGCCGTTCGATCCGGAGCGCTTCAACAACGACAACGAACGCAACCGGATCATTGTCGGCTGCGGACCTTACCGCTTTGTCAAATGGGACAAGGGACGGCGGGTTCTGATGACCCGCTGGGAGAAATATTACGGAAAGAATCTGGGCGTCATGCCGGCGATCCGGGATCTCTCCTTCGATGTGATTCAGCATCCGAACACGCGCCTTCAGGCGCTGATCTCAAAAGATCTGGATGAGGCGGGGCTTCAGCCGGATCAGTGGGTCAACCGGACCAATGTGCCCGCGTTCGGAAAGAAGGGATACCTGAAAAAGATCCAGTTCCCGCAGCTTGCCTACAACTATCTGGGATTCAATCTGACCAATCCGATTTTCAAGGATGCCGCGACCCGGGTTGCGCTGAGTCATCTGGTGAATCGCGACCGGCTGGTGAAGGATGTCTATCACGGGCTTGCGCGTCCGGTTTCCGGTCCGTTCTTCCCGGACGGGGAGGCCTATGACAAATCCATTCAGCCCTATCCCTTCTCGATCGAGACGGCCGGAAAAATGCTTGCCGACGCCGGCTGGAAGGATGTCGACGGCGATGGAATCCTGGAGCGCGACGGCCGGAAACTCAAATTCACGGTCATGTATCCGAACGCCGCGCCGACCTATCAGCGGATGCTGGCCATGATCAAGGAGGATATGGCAAAGGCCGGTGTGCAGATGGATCTGCTGGGACTGGAATGGTCCGTCTGTGTTCAGCGTCTGGAAAAGAAACGCTTCGATGTCTGCGCGCTCGGCTGGCTGGGCGGCATCAAGCCCGATCCGTATCAGATCTGGCATTCGAGTCAGGCGGATCTGGAGGCCTCCAGCAATCACATTCAGTTCAAAAATCCGGAAGCGGACAAGCTCATTGAGGAGCTGCGCGTCACGTTCGATCCGGAAAAACGCAAGGCGCTTTATCATCGGTTTCACCGTCTGATTCACGAGGAGCAGCCGTATATTTTTCTGTTCTCCTCCTATTCGCTGAATGCGCTGAACAGCCGCTATCACAATGTGCGGGTGTTTCCGCTGGGCTATCAGATGAATCTCTTCTGGACCCCGCGGGCGGAGCAGATGCGCGTGCCGGGAATTTAAAAAAGAAACAGAGGCAGGGAAAACAATACCGCTCCAACTAGATAAGGTACTGTAAAGTCTTGGCGACTTTGATGTATTTAACGTTCAGAGGATGTTACCCTGCCTCCTGAAAGTACTTATACCATCATCCGCGGAAAAAGCAAGTGGAATGAAGAAAAAAAATGGAAATGAAACGAAAAGTGTGCGCGGCGGTCATTCGCCGCAACGGTCGGACGCTGATCTGCAGCCGTCCGAAAGCGACGATCCTCGGCGATAAAATGGAGTTTCCCGGCGGAAAGGTCGAACCGGGGGAATCTTTGAACGAGTGCATCGTCCGCGAACTGAAGGAGGAGCTGAACGCGGAGATTCTTCCGCTGGATGTGATCTACGAGATCGACCATCCGTATCCCTCCGGAGTTCTGACTCTTTTTTTCATCCGCTGTCTGCTTCCGGACGAGTCCACACTGGTGGCGCGCGAGGGACAGGAGTTCCGCTGGGTGAAAACCTCGGAACTGGGATCAGTTGATTTCCTTCCCGCCGATCTTCCCTTCGCCCGGCTCCTGGGGCGGTTCGCCGATTGAGGCGGGACCCTCGGGAGCAGGGTGGGATTCGGAGGGCTTTTTCTCCGGTTCGCCGTTCTCTCCGGGCGGGGGAGGCGGCAGTTCGATCGGGGAGCGTTCCACCTTGTCTGTCGGCAGTTTGTCCGGGAGGGCTTCTCCCGATTCCGCATCCGGCAGCTGTCTGGCGTTTTCGACCGAGGTGCCCGGAGCGGGCGCTTCCGCCTTCTTTTCCTTCCCCTGAACCGAATCCAGAAAAGCGCCGAGGCGGTATTTGAAGAGAACGCGGTAGTTGGAGGTGTCAATATGAGAGCCGTCCCCGGCATCCGATTCCGCGATTGCGCGAAGACGGGTTGCCGCGCCGCCCAGATCATAGCGCAGAACAAAGAAGAAGAGCGCTCCTGCCAGGATCAGGATGGTCAGCAGAAGAAAGCAGAACTTCATGACGCGCAGAAAGAGCGCGGCGAAATCAAATCCTTTCCGGGGCGGAGGAAGGGAGCACTCCTCCTCATCCTCGCCGGAGGGGGAATCGGGTTCGCGGAGGGGTCTTCCGCACTCGGAACACGCGCTGCGTCTGCTGGAACGCGAGGCCGGCGCGACGACGGATGGCTCGACCGGAGCTCCGCAGTGGGGACAGGCCGACGCTTTGTCGGAAACGGTTCCTCCGCATTCTGGACATTTCATCAGCATCTTGCCACCGCCGGCTGCTTATCGGGAGGGAATGACCAGTTCCCGCATGATGGCCGGGAACTGCGGCGGCGTCAGGGATTCCAGCTGACGCGCATCGAAACTGCGGACCGGAGCCGTCCGGACTTCGGCGGTGTTTCCCGCGGGAGCGGGCGTCGAAGCGGTCTTCTCCGCCTCCGGCTGGCGCAGCGAGAGGGTCAGAAGGACGATTCCCGCAACAATCAGAATCAGAACCAGCGCGGCCGCCGATGTGACAAGGTAGAAGATCTTGTTGATGCGTTTTTCCTCTTCCTCGTTTTTCTGAACATCCTGTTCCAGATGGTGGATCAGCTGTTCGGGAACGTCCTCATGCGCACCGGCGGATTCGCGGATCTTCCGGAGGGCGATTGTCCGGCTCTCCTCGTTGAGGTTGTAGGTTCCGCAGAGGGTTCGGACATAGGCGCTCGGGAAAATGCCGGACGGCAGACTTTTGAAATCATCCTCCTCCAGCGCCGCAATGTAGTTCTTTTTGATCCGGGTGGCCGCCGACGCCTGTTCCAGACTCATTCCCGCCTGTTTTCTGGCATTCTGCATAAGTTTACCGATCGTGGAGGTGGCGGGATCCGCCGTGATCGCGATTTTATTGCGGTCGATGTCCGGCGGGATGATGGCCTCCCGTGTACGGATTTTTCCATAGCGCGGACCCGGGGCGGGAAGAGGACGCGCCGATTTGAGTTTCGAGTTCGTTTCTTCCGGAGTCTCCTGTGCCGGAGGGGGTTCGTTCGCCGGAGCGTGTTCCTTCTGATGGGATTCCGCAAACGAGGTCCTGGCATCCTCCGGGGGGAGGGCGGTCATGACGGCTTCCTGCGGCGGATTGCTGGCGGGTAGCTCGATTTCCGGTTCGGATTCTTCATCCGCGGCTTTGCTCTGAACGACGATGGGATCGCGGATTTCGGGCGCTTCCGCCCGGGGAAGATAACTGGAGGATGCTTCTTCCGCTTTTGCCAGCATTTCCTCCTGGGTTCCCGCCTGGGGGACGGAGCTGACAAAGGCGGTCGGGCCGGCCTCTTTCAGTTTCCGTTCGATGAACGCCTCCGTGATCTCCTGCGGGGCCTGCGGCGGAGGAGCGGAAACAACAGACGGCTGCTCCGGGGCGGCCGCCGACACGGAATCCGAAGCGGTCCGCGGAGACTCGAAGAGCGGCCGGACCGCTGGATTTTCCGCTGCGGGAAACAGGGGTTTCGTGGAAGGGGCGGCGGAATGCGGAGCCGGACCGTTCCCGTTGGAAAAGAGATCGTCTTCCGAGTATCCGTCCTTGCGGACCGTGGTGTCATCGTTCATGGTCATGTTCCGTCCTGTTTTATTGGTATTCATTGGTTTCGATCAGATCGTCCAGAATCAGGATATCCCGTTTCTGTCCGCCGGGGAGGGGGGCGCTGATGATGCCGCGCTGTTCCAGCTGATCCATCAGTTCGGCCGCCCGGTTGTATCCGATCACGAGACGGCGCTGGAGGTAGGAGGTGCTGGCCTTGCGTTCGTTGATGATGATCTCAAGAGCCTTCCGCATCAGATCGCTGTCGCCGGGCTTGAGATATTTGGCCGCGATGGAGTTGACGGCTTCGGAGGAGACTCCTCCGTCGATGTCGTCCTCGTCGCCGCCCATTTCATAGACGCTTCCCTCGTCGCCGTTCATATGATTATGCACGGTATACTTATTTTTCCCTTTTTTTCTGGGAGGCTCGTCTTCGCCTTCCTGGATTTCGGCTTCCGCCACGACCTTGCTGTCGAACTTCTGTTCCACCTGTGCGGAGACGAAATCCACGACTCTCTGGATTTCCGGATCGGAAACCATGGAACCCTGTACGCGTTCCATTCCTTCGCCGCCCGGCGCAAGGAAGAGCATATCGCCCTTTCCGAGGAGCTTCTCGGCCCCGACCGTATCCAGAATCACGCGGCTGTCGATGCCGGAACCGACCCGGAACGAAATCTTGGTCGGAAGGTTTGCCTTGATGACTCCCGTAATGATGTCTTTTCGCGGCGTCTGCGTGGCGATGACCAGATGGATTCCCGCGGCGCGCCCCTTCTGGGCGATTCGGCAGATGGAGGTTTCCACATCGGCCTTGGCCTCCGTCATCATGATATCGGCCAGCTCGTCGATGATGACCACCAGCAGCGGCAGTTTCTGCGGGATCACGTTGCCGTGTTCGTCCAGTTCCGGCTCCGGCGGGACCGGACGGTTGTTGAAGCTCTCCAGATTTTTCGCCTTGACAGCCGCCAGAATCTGATAGCGCCGTTCCATCTCATTGACTCCCCAGCGCAGGGCGAGAGGCACCAGTTTCGGATCGTTGACCACCGGTGTGATCAGATGCGGAAGCGGCCGGTACATTGCAAGTTCCACAAATTTCGGGTCCACGAGAATCAGACGCAGATCATACGGAGAGAACTTGCACAGCAGACTCATGATGAGCGTGTTCATGCAGACGCTTTTTCCGCTGCCGGTCGATCCGGCAATCAGCAGATGCGGCGCTTTCGCCAAATTGGCTATGACCGCTTTTCCCGCGACATCGCGTCCGAGAATGATCGGAATGTTGCTGGCTCCCGCTTTTGCCTTTTTCCAGTCCTCCCCTTCCATGATGGAGCGGATGTAGACATTGGTCGAGACCTTGTTCGGCACCTCCACTCCGACCGCGTTCTTGCCGGGAATCGGCGCCAGAATCCGCACGCTTTCCGCCTGCATTTCCATGGCGATGTTGTTGGTGATGCTGGTCACCTTCTCGACTTTCACGCCCGGTTCCAGTGAAACGTCGAAACGGGTGATGCGGGGCCCGATGACGATGTCGGACACGCGGCCGTCGATGCCGAAACTGTCGAGGGTCGCCTGAAGAATTTCCTGGGTGCGTGCCAGATGCTCCCGGTCTTCCGTTTTGGCGTCCTGGACGGCGTCAAAGAGTTTGATGGGCGGGAGGCAGTAATCCGCGTGCGCGGCGTTCCCCGTCGTCGGCTGAGACTGATTCGCCGTGATATGCGAACGCTGATTCGACCCGTTCATCGCGTCGGTGATCCGCGGCTGAGGAATCGGCTGATCGGGATGCTGTCTGGGCTGGAGCCCGTGTCCGGTTCCGCCTTCAAAGTTGCTGTAGGTGGCGGGCGGCGGCGTGCGTTTCGGCGGCGGAGGCGGAAGCTGCGGTTCCGCAATGGCGGCCATGTGTCCGGCAGGTTCTGCGGGATCGGGTTCAAAGGGGGGAAGACCGTTGTCTTCCGGATCCAGTTCTTCGGGATTTTCCTCTTCGTCCGTCTCCTCTTCCGGGACGGGTTCCGGTCGATAGGGCTCTTTCCTCTGGAGTTTTGCCTGCGTCTTCAAGGCGGCCGCGGGACGCAGGGGAATGGCATCCTCCTCGTCCTCCGCGTTCTTCTTGCGGACGCTGATCTTGAAATCGAATCGGGAGAAGAAGATGTCCTTCCAGTCCGCGAGGAACACAAAGACCAGTCCGCAGATCAGGAAGGTCATGGCGACAATCAGCGTGCCGACCGTTCCGATGTGTCTGCGGATGAGTCCCGCCGGCAGATATTCGCTTCCCGGCGCCGCGAGTTTTGCTCCGATCACGCCTCCGGAAAGAGCCAGTTCCGGCGCTCCCGAGTGTCCGATTCCGAGCGGTTCGGTCCACTGCACCATGTCCTGGGGCCACATTGCCATCAGAATGGTAATGCCGAGAATGATCGCGGCCAGCGCTCCCCAGTATCCTTTCCGGCGGGTGGGAATGCGCAGAAAACTCCTCCCGAGACAGAACAGCAGAAACAGCGTGATCGGATAGATTGCCAGTCCGAACAGATAGAACAGCACCCGTGCGATTTTCGCTCCCACCGGCCCGATGAGATTCCGGATCGGTTCGTCGCTTCCATGTTCCAGAACCGCAAGATCCGCCTGATTGTGCGAAAGAATGGAAAGAATGAACAGGAGAAGAAGGATCAGTATGATGACATACCGGAATTTGAATTCCCTCTTTTCCTCTGTGATTTCCCCGGGCATAAAAAACTCCAGAATTCGTTGATTTTGTGACTAGGAAAACATAGTGCGTTTCAGCCGTTTTTCAACCCGTTTTCTGAAAATATTTGGCAGGAGGCGCCGGGAGGATGCCGGGGGGTCCGTTTCCGCCGGAGAAAAGGGGAAAAAGAGCTCTCCGCGCCGTCCCTGCGGGAGAAGGGTGCGGACGCGGAGAGGGGAGAAAGCCGGGGATTCTCAGTTCCCGTTCATCATGGCGTCGACATCCGTCGGCGCATCGGCAATTCCCCGGATGCCGAATTTTTCCGTCAGAACCTTTGCCACCCCGGGCGACAGGAACGCGGGGAGGGTCGGTCCCAGCCGGATTCCTTTGAATCCGAGCGCCAGCAGTGCCAGCAGAACCGCCACCGCCTTCTGTTCATACCAGGCGATGTCGAAGGAGAGCGGCAGTTCGTTGACATCCTTCAGACCAAACGCCTCCTTCAGTTTCAGGGCGATGACCGCCAGACTGTAGCTGTCGTTGCATTGTCCCGCATCCAGAACGCGCGGAATGCCGCCGATCTCGCCGAGGGCCAGTTTGTTGTAGCGGTATTTGGCGCATCCGGCGGTGAGAATGACCGTGTCCGGCGGAAGCGTCTGTGCAACCTCCGTGAAATACTCTCTGGATTTCTGACGCCCGTCGCAGCCGGCCATGACGACGAAACGCCGGATCGCTCCCGATTTCACCGCCTTGACAATCGCATCCGCCAGACTCAGAACCTGATTGCGGGCAAATCCTCCGATGAGTTCTCCGTCTTCGAGCGGTTCCGGCGGAGGACACCGTCTGGCAAGTTCGATGATCGCGGAGAAATCTTTCGGTTTTCCGTTCACGCGGTCCGGAATATGAGGAACGCCGGGATAGCCGGCCATGCCGGTGGTGAAAATCCGGTCCCGATAGCTCTCCTGCACGGGCGTGATGCAGTTGGTGGTCATGAGAATCGGGCCGCGGAACGAGGCAAACTCCTGATTCTGACGATGCCACGCGCCGCCGTAGTTCCCGTAAAGATGCGGATATTTCCGGAATGCCGGATAGGAGTGCGCGGGAAGCATTTCACTGTGCGTGTAGATGTCGATCCCCGCATCCGCGCTCTGTTCGAGGAGTTCCTGGAGATCGCGCAGATCGTGTCCGGAAATCAGGATTCCCGGACGCTTTCCGACTCCGGTGCGGACTTTGGTCATCTGCGGGTGCCCGTAGGTTTCCGTGTTGGCCCTGTCGAGCAGTTCCATGGCTTTGACCGCGATTTCACCGCACTCCAGAACGAGTGTTGTCAGGGTGTCCGGATCGGTCTCCTTCGCCGCGCCTGCGAGACCCTTGAAGAGAAACGCGTAGATTTCATCGTTCTCTTTTCCCAGCATGGCCGCATGATCGGTGTAGGCGGCGATGCCTTTGAGTCCGTAGGTCAGAAGTTCCCGGAGCGAGCGGACGTCCTCGTTTTCGCACGCCAGCACCCCGACGGGGATCTCCGGCGGATTCGGTCCGACCAGTTCTTTTGCCCGGTCGATCTGTTTCCGGATCCGTTCACTGTCGAAGTTTGCATTCGTAATCGTCAGGAAAAGGGACTGGGCCGTGAACAGCCCGAGCTCCCGATCCGGCTTTCTGGTCAGCGCAAGACGCTTCAGTTCCCGGATCAGTTCATCCATCCGGTTTGCGGTTTCCGCTTTCTTTCCGCAGACCCCCATGAGGGTGCAGCCCGTGTTTTTCGCCGTTTCCTGACACTGAAAACAGAACATGCCCATGATTTCTCTCCTTCTTTTCTGGTTATATTTTCCGGATCCGGCCGTCGATGCCGATGATCGTCACATTGATCTGCATGGTTTTGCCTGCCGCCTTCAGGGCCTCTTCGACAATGGCGGTCGTTCCTCCGCAGCAGGGAACCTCCATCCTTGCCACCGTGATGGAACGGATCTCATGGCGGCGGAAAATTTCCGCGAGCTTTTCCACATATTCTTCCGTGTCGTGATCCAGTTTGGGGCAGAAAACAATCAGGATTCTGCCGTCCAGAAGCTCCTTGTGGAATCCTCCGAATGCGTGGGCGACGCAGTCCGCCGAGATCAGCAGATCGGCGTTGTCGAAATACTCCGCCGCCGGATTCAGAAGCCGCAGCTGAACGGGCCACTGGCGAAGCGCCGATGCGGAACTTTGAAGCGGAGATCCGGCCGTGCCCGGAAGACGTTTCGCCATCGTTCCCGGACAGGAACAGGGCCGTTTGCCGGGGGCCTCCAGCGATGGAACCGGATAATTCTTTTCTTTCAGATACTCGATTGCCGTATCCAGAAGTTTCTGTTCGCCGTGGTCCTTCAAATGTTTGAGGTGCGCCTTGATTGTCGCCGGGCCCTGCCGGACGATGTTTTCCATGACTCTGCGTTCATCGTAGGGTTCCGCTTCTCGTTCCGTCACCCGGATCGCTCCGCGCGGACACTCGCCGATGCAGGCTCCGAGTCCATCGCAGAACAGATCACTGATCAGTCTGGCTTTCCCGTCGATCAGCTGAAGGGCGCCCTCCGGACAGTTCGGAATGCACTGCCCGCAGCCGTTGCATTTCTCTTCGTCGATCTGAATGATTTTCCGTTTCATTTTTCACCTCCTTGTTTGTGAGTAATCACTAACATTTTTTCGCTGAAAAAGGGTCATTTCAATATTTTGCGCAAAGCGGAAAGCATCTCTTCGCTCTCCGCGGAAAGATCGAACTTCTGATTCGACATCCCCCACTGTTTCACCAGCAGACGGACCGGCCCGAAAACAAGACGGAACAGCTGGCGGAGCGGAATGTCCTTCCGGATCTCTCCGGAGTTCTGTGCCTCCAGAAAAAAAGTTTCCAGAGTCTCTTTGTGCCGGTGCATCAGGGCTAGAAGCAGTTCGGAACATTCCGGATCATCCAGGAAAAGCTCTTCGGCGAACATCACCCTGGCAAGCGAAGGGGTGGCCGAAACCTGACGGATCCGGCTGCGGATGAACGCGGCAATGCCGTCAAATCCTTTGCAGGTTTCCTTCGAAACATCGACTCCGTCATCGAATTTCCGGATCATTGTCCGCACGATTTCGGATTTGTTCCGGAAATGACGGTAGATCGCCGGTTCCGTAATCTTCAGTTTCCCGGCCAGGTTCTTGATCGTGAGTTCCCGGATGCCGCCCTCCGCCATCAGTTTCAGCGCGGCTTCGATGATCTCATTTTGTCGGTTCGTAAGGGTCATGGTTTCTTGCTCTGTTAGTTATCAATCACTAACAATATAACGGAAAAAAGGAAAAGTCAAATTTTTTTCAGAAAAAAAATAAGGAGGATCGAATCAGTTCTGATAGGATCCGTAAGGGGTCAGTTCCCAGCCGGCCTGGGAATTGAAGGGCTTGGGATTGACGCCCCGGCGTTCCTGCGGGGTGGAGAAGAATTCACATCCGCAGAGAAGAAGGGCAAGGAGAATGGCAACGGCCAGAGAAAAAAGTTTCATGGGAAAGAAAAACAGGAGTCTGCCGGAATGCAGACTCCTGTTCGGATTTGATTTCTGTTCAGAACGGAAGCATGCCATAGGTATGCATTTCCAGAACCTGCAGGACAAGCGCCGCAACGATAAGCAACAGCGACAGGACCGAGGTGATCGTAAAGAAAATGGAATTGTGCATGGGAAACTCCTTTTATTTCTTTTCGGCTGCTTTTGCGCGTTCGTCTTTGATTTTGAGGTTGGCTGCGGTGTCCTCGGTGGTGAAGTAGACCGCGTCGCCGGGCTGAACACGGAGTTCCTCGGACGGGATGGAGGCCTTGTCGATATTGGCAACCGCATAGTTGTCACCGACCTGGGTCACCACGATTTTTGCGATGAACTGCGGCTTGTTGGTGGTCAGGTTGCGGGCAACTGTGAGAGTGTAGCCGGGAAGCAGATCCATATACAGAACCTTGCTCTCCTTTTTGAATTTCTTGACCACCGGAATCTTCGCTCCGAGATTGAGGACCACAAATCCCCAGCGGTCATTGACTTTTTCAACTTTCCCCTGAATTTTGCTGTACAGTTCCATATCGCTGGGCGGGAGTCCGCCGTCGGGATTCAGAAGAAGAGCCAGCTTTTTGATTTCCGCATCTTTTTTCCGGATGGTGGCATTGAGGTCGTTGATGCGTTTATCCTTGTTTTTGCCTTCGTTGATTTTCTGATCTCTTTCGCGTTTGACCTGAGCCAGTTCGCGTCTGGTCTTGTTGAGATCATCTCTCATCTTGTTGACGCCCTGCTGGAGTTTCTTGAGGGCGTCCGCGTAGTTGTTGCCGCCGAGCTGCGGAGCGGGTGCGCCGACCGTTCTGGCAATCTGCGCGAAGTTCTGGTTGTAGACGTTGATGCGGTTCTTCATGGCGTTGACCGCATTGGTGAATTTTCTTGCAACTTCGGTCGGGCTCTTCTTGAGCTCTCCGACGGATGTGGCCGCTCCGGCGCTTCCCGAGATGCGG
Source organism: uncultured Victivallales bacterium (assembly GCA_944390735.1). Taxonomy (GTDB): domain Bacteria; phylum Verrucomicrobiota; class Lentisphaeria; order Victivallales; family UBA1829; genus UBA1829. The sequence goes on from CALXRL010000094.1 coordinate 138,086, forward strand.
ACATAATCTTTGAAGATGGATGCGTTGCGGTCGGCGGTCCGTTTCGCTCCGCTGACAATCTGCTGCTGTTTGGCTGCGGAAGTGTCCAGTTTTTCCAGATCCGCGGTCTTCACATTATTGATTTCCGCATATTTCCCAACCTGATTCAGCGCTTCCGCGAGAGCATCGCGCTGAGCGATGATTTTCTTGGCTCCTTCCGGAAGTTTCGGAAGCGCTTTTTCCAGTTCTGAAAGATCTTTCTGGTTGAAGTTTTTATGGTTCAGTTTTTCGCCGTTCAGTTCGACTGCCAGATTGGTCCCTGACTTCGCATCCAGATTTTTTGCTGTCTGGCTGATGGTCTGCGTCATTTGCTCCCACCCGCTGACAAGCTTTTCCCGCTTGTTGAAAAGCAGATAAGAGAACACTACTGCCGCAATGGCAAACACCAAGACCAAGATGTTGACAATCCTGTTTACAACGCGCATCTTTTACTCCTAAGTTTATTATATTAATTATTTTATCTTTTCCATTTGCAAGCTCAGCATAAACTTACAATAGATATCAGAGGTTGTCAAATCCGTTTTTCAAAAAAAACAGAGCTTTTTTTCGGAATTTTTATTGATTTTGCCGTTTTCCCCTTTATTTTTCTTCCCGAAAGGGGTTTTATCATGTTTCAGACAGAGCAGATCCGGGTTGGCGGATTCGATTCCAACTTTTCTTATCTTGTCCGGAACGGGACGGATTGTGCGATTGTGGATCCCTGCGGTGATGTGGAGAAAATTCATGCGGCATGGAATGCGGCAAAGAGTGCAATTCCCTTCCTGAAAAGCACTTACATTCTTTTGACGCATTCGCATGCCGATCATGTTTCTGGTATTTCGCTTGTCCGGCGTTTTTTCCCGGCGCCGGTCTGCGCCTCGCGTTTCACGCCTCTGCGCTGCGACCGGAAACTGGACGACGGAGAGCGTCTCCCGCTCGGGGAGGGATTTCTGGAATGTCTTCTTACGCCGGGACATTCGCCGGATTCCATCTGCTACAGAACCTCGGATGATTCCGCGCTGTTTACCGGAGATACCCTGTTTGTCGGCTGCTGCGGATTCTGCCGAGCGGAGCCGATGTTTGCCTCTCTGCGCCGTCTCCGGGCGCTGCCGGATTGCCTGACGGTCTATTCCGGACACGATTACGGAGAGTTTCCCAGCGATTCCCTGGGGCGGCAGAAGCGTGTGAATCCCTACTTGTCCGCGGAAACGCTTGCGCAGTTCCGGGAGCGTCTCAGGCATCTGGAGTGAGAGGCGCGTCATGCCGGAAACAGCAGATTCCGGATTCCCTGAAAGATCATCTGCGCGGCAAAGGCGGAGAGAAAGAGCCCCGTCACTTTGCTGATGATGGTGATGCCTTTGCGTTTCAGAATCTCTTCCGCCTTGTTTCCAAGTGTGAGCAGCAGCGTCAGCGCGGCGATGGCCAGCAGGAGCGAGGAAAGATTCCGGATCATGGGCAGCCATTCGGTCGGATCGGCTCCCATCACGATCAGCGCCGCTGTCGTGCCGGGACCGACGGTGATCGGGATGGCAAGCGGAACCACGGCGATGTCGTCGTACTCCTCCGGATTCTCCTTGCCCTCCGCCGCGCGGGCGCTGCCGTTGCCGTTTCCGTTGCCCCGGACAAGCCCGATGGCGTTCAGGAACAGAATCGTTCCGCCGCCGATTCGGAAGGCGTCAATCCCGATGCCGAACAGCATGAAAATAAAGTTGCCGAAATAGAAGAGCGCCACGCAGGAGATCACCGTCGCGATCCCCGTTTTGAGTGCCACGCGGAAACGCTCCTGGCGCGTGTAGTCCTGCGTCATGGAGAGAAAGGCGGAAAGAACCGCAAATGGCGTCAGAAGAATGAAAAACTGAAACGCTAAATTGAAAAATTCCCTCATGAAGTCCTCCGTTTTCCGGATGTCTGAAGACAGATCAGTAAGCAAATATAGTGCCGTCTTCCCTTTTTTTCAAGGGCGGAATCCCGGATTCCGGTGCGGAGGGCGGAGGAATTATTTAATCAGATAATCCGGTTTGTCGGTGCGGAAGGAGCCCGCCGGAAGTCCGTCCAGATTGCAGAGATTGGCGCCTTCCGGATAGCTGTCCCAGGCGTAGCGGACGGCTCTCGGGGAGGGGACCTCGGGCGACCACACCACGACGGTTTTCCCGTCGATGACGGCATTGGCCCAGACGAATTTTCCATCGTTTCCGGCGATGGAAAACTGTTTCAGGCTTCCGCCTTTCGCCATCAGTCCTCTGCCGACAAAACGGAAGAAAAGACGAATGCGTCCGCCTTCGATTTTCATTTTTTCGTAGATGGGGCCTCGGGTCATGACCTTTTCCGCGGATGCCAGCTCGCCTTTCCCGGCGGCGCGGACCGGTTCCCTGCCGTAGGCGATGCGTTCCGCCTCCAGCGCCAGCCGTCGGGCGACTTCCTGCTTGTTTTTCGGATGGATGTCATTCGGATCGCCGATGTCGATGGCCGTCGCCATTCCGGTGTTGGGAAGCAGAAGCGCCGCCTCCTGCACTTCCCGGAGGGGCGCCCAGCCGCCTCGGGCGGAGGGACGGCGGTTCCGGAAAAAGTCGGGCGGCAGTTTCTTCTGCGGCTGATGACGCTCAAACGCCGCCAGCTGCACAAATAAAAAGGGCATGGCCGGTTCGTTCCACGCTTTCCGCCAGGACTGGATCAGAAGCGGAAAATAGGTCATATAGGCTTTCGGATCGCTGGCATTGGCCTCGCCCTGATACCACAGAATTCCACGGATCGGATACGTGGTCCAGGGCGCGATCATCGCATTGTAAAGGACGCTCGGCGTATTCTGATTGTAGGGGAAGGGCGGCTGCGGGCGCGGCGGAATTTTTCTGGAATCCACCGCGAATTCCAGTTTTGCCAGCCATCTTCCCGCCAGATCCATTGTTTTTCCTGTGGAGGAGACCAGGCGAAGCTCTCCGACGGCCGCCGCGGAGGCGTGGTCGATGATCCGGATGGCCAGCGTGTTTGCGCCAGCTCTGGCCGTTCCCGCCGGAATGCGGTAATTTCTCGGAATGCTCCAGTAGGAGGGGGTTTCCGTTCCGGTTCCGCCGATGCGCACCCCGTTGAACCAGGCTTCGTCGCAGTCGTCGATGCGGTCGATTTTCAGGGTGAGATCGCTTTGGGCAAACTCCGGGGAAAGCTGGATGGTTTTCCGAATCCAGAAGACTCCGTCAAGATCGAAAAAGGGGGGATTGGCATCCACTTCCCCGGGAAGATCCAGAGCGGTCCATCCGGTCTCGGGAATGGATTCCTTCTTCCATTCGGCGGCGGCGCGTGTCGCAGCCGGGTTGCTGTTCAGAAAATCGGATTCCCATTTCCGGAAGCGCCGGAGAAACTCCCGATGCCGCTGTTCGAGGGTTTGCGGTGTCTGGCTGCGCGCATCGCGGAGAATGGCGAGATCCTGCGTCAGTCCGGCGGATTCAAAAGCGTTTCTGCCGATCCAGGCCTGAATCCGGGTTCCGCCCCAGGCACTGTCAATGAGTCCGATCGGCACCCGGAGATCCGTCTGAAGTTTTCGGCCGAAAAAATAGGCGATGGCGGAAAAATTTTCAACGGTCGCGGGGGAGCAGATCTCCCAGCCGGAGCCCTCCGGTTGACTTTGCGGTCCGTGGAACGCGGTCTTGCGAGCCTCTTTGAAGAGACGGATCTGCGGATAGTCCGCCGCCAGAGCAATCTCCTTTTCCGGATTCAGACAGGACTTGACCGCCATCGCCATGTTCGACTGGCCGGAACAGAGCCAGACCTCGCCGAAAAGAACATTTTCAAAGACGGTTTTCCGGTCCGCTCCCTCGATGGTGAGCGAATAGGGTCCGCCCGGTTTCATGGCGGGGAGAAGGGCAGTCCAGCTTCCGTCACTGCCGGCTTCGGCAAACACGGTTTTTCCGTTCAGAGTCACCAGAACGCCTTTTCCCGGAGCAGCCGTGCCCGTGATCCGGACCGGTTTCTCCGCCTGAAGCACCATATTGTTTCCATAGGTGGCGCGGACGGTATATTCTCCGCTCAGCCGTTCATTGCGGAACGGGGCGCACGCGGAAAGAAGAGTCAGCGCCAGAACAACCGGCGTCAGAATGCGATGGCTTAGCGGGAACATGGAACGATCCTCCGGTTCAAGGCTCAGGACATTCCTCCGAACACGGCCTGGCCGATGCAGACGGAGGATTCGTCGGGAGATGTTTTTTCATGGGTGTAGACTTGAAAGCCCCGTTGCGTCAGGGTCTCTTTGACGATTCTGGTCAGGCTGGGACTCAGGAACGCCGTTCCCGAAAGCACCACCTGTCTGCGTCCGGTCCGGTCCGCCGCGTGCTCCGCAAGTTTCCCCGCCGCATTTCCGACCGCCAGCAGAAACGCCATGACCAGTTCCGCCCGGGGCTGATCTTTCTGCCAGGACGGATCGCTCAGGCTGCGGAAGGTCTCGGACCAGTCGACCATCATCAGTCCGTCGTCATCGGCCAGCTGGAAGCCGAACCGCGGGACCAGCCGTTCCGCCGCCTCCCGCGACTGCAGATGCGACAGCGTCGATTCCATCCGGATCATGACCTGATTGTCATAGGTCTGCTGAAACGGCAGCAGAGCGAGCGCCGCTCCAACCGCCTTGAAAAGCGGAAGCGCCGCATGGGTCTTGCGCACTTCGGCGTTCTGCCGCCGGGTCCGTTCCGATTCCCAGGTTTCGCGGGAAAGGGCAAGATTCTGCAGCAGCTCGTCGCGAATGGGCAGTCCGAGCCGCTCCATGTTCAGAAGGCAGAGAAGCTGCGGATCGGAGAAGGCTCCCCGTTCCGGCACCGGCGAGGAAATCGGTGCAAAAGAGCCGAGCCGGCGGAAGGCGTTGAAGGAGATGTCCATCATTTCCGCACCCCAGATCATCCCGTCCGGGCCGTAGGCTCCTCCGTCGAAGACAAGGGCGAGAGCGTTGTCAAGCCCATGTTCCACCATGCAGGCGATTGCGTTCGCGTGATGGCGCTGGGCGGTCGCCAGCGGCAGCGAGTATTTTTCAGAAAAACGGAGCGCCTCCCGCGCGGAGAGCGCATTGATGTCCATATCGCAGACCACAATGTCGGGCACCTGGGCGAAAAGCAGCAGAAAGCGTTCGCCCACCAGCGAGAGGGAGCGTGCATTTCGATCATTTAGAATCGTTCCCATCTGCTGCGAAACCGCCACGGAGTTGCGATATCCGAGGGCAACCGCCGAGGAGTGATCGGATCCCAGTGCCAGCGCCACCCGCCGGAGATTCCGGTGCAGCTTGACCGGCGTCGGACAGATCCCCCGCGAGCGCCGCCACGTGATCACCTTTCCGTCCTGAACCGACATCACTGATGATCCGCTGTTCTGCCAGATCTTCAGATCATGATTCAGAACATAGTCGGAATAGGCCGCGACCGCGTTGAAATCCTCGTCGCCGCCCGCGTCGTCGGGATCAACCGGCTTCGGTCCGCCGACAAAGGCGAACAGGTCGAACTGACCGTGCAGACTGTCCGCAGTCGGCCGACTTTCGAACAGAAGGCGGAGCATCGCTGTCGGCGGAAGCGCCACGCCCATGGTCTCCGGAAAATCGGGGCAAATATTTGCGCAGACAAGCGGAATGTCCGGTTTCGGCTTCAGAATCACCACCGGAGCGGCGGGAGAGGTCAGCAGTTTCTCCTCCTCCTCGGAGCAGAAGCAGTATTTCCGTACCACGTCGATCTCCCTTGCCATGATGGAGACCGGTTTATTGAAGAGTTTCTTCCGGCGGCGCAGCTCCAGAATGGCATTGTTGTCGAGCGCGTTGCAGAGCGTGATGAATCCATCGTTGGCCTTGACGGAGAGAATCCCTCCATGCTGAAGGGAGTCGCAGGCCGTTTCCAGCGGCGAATAGGAGTCGACGATGGAGCCGGAGCGGTCCATCAGCAGCGCGCTGGGTCCGCAGAACGGGCAGGCCTGATCCGGATTGCCTTTGTGCTGTTCCGTGTCACGGATCTTTTCGGCACACTCCCGGCAGGGAGGAAATGCCATGAACGCCGAGTTGTGCCGGTTGAACGGCGAAAGCGTCTGCACCGAATAGCGGGGACCGCAGTTCGCACAGGAGACAAACGGATAGTGATAGGAGGGGGAATCCGGATCCAGCATTTTCCGGATGCAGTCGGGGCAGGGGGCCTTGTCCGCCTCCACATGGGCCTCGTAGAGAACCGGACCGAGAATTTTGAACGGTCGCGGTTCCGGGGAGGGCGCCGGCGCCGCAGTCTTCTGGGCAAGACGGATCGCCGTGAGAGAAAGACTTCTCGGCAGTTTTCCCGGAAGCGAACGGATGAAATCGCCGATTTCCTCGTCCTCTCCGTCGAGACGCAGCACCGCACCGTCCGGAGTTTCCGCCGCCCAGCCCCCCAGATGCGCTTCCGATACGACGCGCCAGATAAACGGCCGGAACCCCGGTGACTTCAGATTGCCTTTCAGCTCAAATGTAACGGAACTGCGCATAATCCTTGCTTGTTTCAGGTTTCTTTCTGCTTGCGATAGGCCTCGTAGACGCCGGGGAAGGGCCGCAATGCGCGCTCCAGAATTCCGACGCAATGCGCGATTGCCACCCCGTAATTGGTGAACGGAACTTCTTTCGCCCGACAGAATTCCATTCTGGAAAGCACCTCTCTGCGGTTGAAGGTGCAGGCGCCGCAGTGGATGACGAGTTCATATCCGGAGGGATCGCGCGGGAAATCGTGTCCCTGCACATGAGTGATGTCCAGTTCTCCTCCGGCTTTTTTTCTCAGCCAGGCGGGGATTTTCACGGTTCCGATATCTTCCCCGATGGGATGATGCGAACAGGCCTCCGCGATCAGAACCCGGGATCCCGGTTTCAGTCGATCAATGGCTGCCGCTCCCGCCGCACAGGTGGCAAGGTCTCCTTTCAGGCGCGCCATCAAAATGGAGAAGGAGGTCAGCTTGATATGCTGCGGAGTCAGGGCGGAGACCGCGGCAAACGCCTGCGAGTCCGTCACGACGAGTTCCGGATCGGTTTTCAGGTTTGCCAGCGCGGATGCGAGAGCGTTTTCCTTGACGACGAGACAGTAGGCATTGCTGTCCAACGTATCGCGGATCGCCTGTACCTGCGGAAGGATCATGCGTCCTTTGGGCGCTTCGAGGTCGATCGGTGTGACCAGTACGCAGCATTCTCCGGGATGGAGCAGGTCTCCGAGCATCCGGGAGGCGCTCAGGAAATCCTCGGGCGCAAGTTCAATGATTTTCTGTCGGAGGGCTTCGAAACCGGTTTTTTCGGCGGCGGAGAGGGTGACATGCGGTACTTTTTCCCTGTCGAGCCGAGCGACAAGTTCCGCCGGCGGTTCCCCCAGATCGCTTTTATTGAAGACGACAATGACGGGCGTTTTCCGAGCGAGGAACTCTGTCAGGAGGTTTTCTTCGAGAGAATCCCATCGGCCCTGCGGGGAGACGATGAGGGCAAGATCGGTGCGTTCGATCATTTTTCTGCTTCGTTCGATGCGCATGAGACCGAGTTCGCCGCAGTCATCGAGTCCAGCCGTGTCGATAAAGAGCACAGGACCCAGCGGAAGCATTTCCATTGCCTTTTCGACGGGATCGGTCGTTGTGCCAGGCGTGTCGGAGACAATGGAGACCTTCTGCCGCGCCAGAACATTCAGAATGGAGGATTTTCCAGCATTCCGTTTTCCGAAGACGCCGATCTGCAGCCGTAAACCTTTAGGAGCATTCTGCATACTGTCTATCTTTCCTTCATTTCCGGAAAATTCCGGTTCATTTCTGATCATACGTCGGAAATCTAACACTTATTCTTAAATCTTTCCAGTCTGATTCATGAAAAAAAAGGGCCGGAAGGAATTTTTTTGCAGAAAAGCTGTTGATTTTTCCATTTTTCACGATACATTCCGGAAAGAAACCTGGAAGGAGCTGCTGTTTATGAGATCTGCCGAAGTTGCGAGAAAAACGCGGGAGACCGATATTTCCGTCTCCTGGAATCTGGATGGCGAAGGAGCCTCCGAAATTACCACTGGAATTCCGTTCATGGATCACATGCTCACGCTGTTTGCAAAACACGGCAAATTTGATCTTCGCGTGAAGGCCGTTGGGGATCTTGAGATTGACTGCCATCACACCATGGAGGATCTTGGGCTGACGATGGGGAAAGCGCTTGTGGAGGCTCTTGGCGACAAGTCGGGGATCACCCGTTACGGGCATATGCTTCTGCCAATGGATGAAGTTCTTGCCCAGGTGGCACTTGATCTTTCGGGGCGTCCCTTTCTTGTGTATGACGTTCCGCTTTCCGCGACGTATATCCGGGAGCTGGATACGGCTCTTTTCGGGGAGTTTTTCCGGGCGTTTTCGAATGCTGCCGCGATGAATCTGCATATCCGGATTCTGAATCCCGGGGAGACGCATCATGTTCTGGAAGCGGTGTTCAAGGGATTCGGGCGGACGCTTCGCATGGCGGTTGAAATGGATCCCCGGGAGAAAGGGATTCCCTCCACGAAGGGGTCCCTCTGAAGAAAAGGGGGAAATGCGAGCTCGGGGAAGAATTCTCAGTTTTTTGTGGAAATCCTTGATTTCGATTTGTTTTATGCTACTATAAGTTTGTTGGCTTATGCAGGAAGGCAACAAAACAAATTAAAAAAGAAGGATGCGGAAAATGGTGAAAAAAATTGTAATGATTCTTCTCGCCGGGGCGTTTCTTCTCCAGCTGACTGCATGTGGAACATTGTTCCATGCGGAGCGGAAAAGTCGGAAACCCTCGACGCAGATCGACCCGGTGGTTCTGGTGCTCGACTGCTGTGGATTCTTTTTTGGAATCATTCCCGGAGTCGTTGCGCTTGTGCTTGACTACAACAACAAAACGCTTTATTATTCGACCAGTGAAGTCAAAAATGCGTCCCTTGACCGGATGGATCGTTCCCAGATGATTGCGGTTCATATGGATAGCATGGATCGCGCCTCGATTGAGCGGGTGCTGAGTGAGCGTCTTGGTCGGGAGGTGCATCTGGATGAGATGCGTCTGGTTGCGGCCAATTGACCAATTTTTCTTAATTTCATAAAATCCTCCTGCATGATTTGACGCCGTTCGGGATTGCTGACGTCTGAATAAACGACGATAAGCTCCCGACGGTTTTTTATTTTGAGAGCATTGACTTCGACCGTTTTGACCAGATGAAAACGTTGAGAGCCAGCGGCGAAGCCGTAATAATGGTGCAGGTCCGTGACCTGCTTCGGTCCAGCTGAATAAGCTGGCCGCCGGAGGCAAAGCGCGCAGCGCAAAGCACCCCGCGTAAGCGGCAGACACGCGCAGCGCAAAAGGAATCCGCGTAAGCGGCAGACACGCGCAGCGCAAAAGGAATCCGCGTAAGCGGCAAAGCGCGCAGCGCAAAAACATTCCCTCACCAAAAATATCTCTTACAAGAAACGTAAAAAAGCACCCCCGGAAATCTCTCTTACGCAGAAAAAACGGGAAGAAAAATCAGCTGAAGCGGATTAAAATCAGAAGGGAAGGTAAGTCATGAGCGGGGGTTAATGGGGGTAAAACCGACATTTCTCAGAAAAAAAGAGAAGAAAACGCTTGACAAAAAGAGGAAGTGTGCTAAATTGTGAGTCTGCGCCGGAAAACGGCGGTGATCTTAAACAGGAATCGTGATAAGAAAGTCGAAAAAAGTTTACAACATCGCTT
>CALXRL010000095.1 GCA_944390735.1 uncultured Victivallales bacterium
GGCATTTACTGCAACCATTTGATTTTGAGGCGGTTGCTTTAAAACAAAAATGGCTCCGGCAGCTGGATTCGAACCAGCGACCAAGTGGTTAACAGCCACCTACTCTACCGCTGAGCTATGCCGGAGCAAAGAATGCTTATACTATAAACTTCTTCCGTGAAATGTCAAGCTCATTTTCTCACTTTTCCGTGATTTTTCATGAAACGCGGGAAGATCTTCCGAATCCGGAACACATCGTATCCTGTTGTCTTTTCTGTTTTTCCCGAGAAAAGAAAAACAACGGCAGGAGCGGCGCGGCAGGGAGAGGCCCGATGACTTCGCTTTCCAATACCGCCTCGGCGATGAGAGCCCCCACAGAAACAGAATGAGAATGGACGAAAGCGTCGTGAATTCCTCTTCCTTCTTTTCAGGTGATCCGCCGGTATCGACGGGAGTTCTCCGGTTTCTGTTCCGATCTTCCGGAGTCGGAAAGCCGATTCGGAAACGAGTTTTTCCCTCCGTATCGCCGAAGGTCAGGGAAAAAGAAACGTCCCATTACGGCATCCACTCGCAGACTCCCTGAAGGGGATGGGTTTGATACCATTCGATGAATTCGGCATAGGTCCGGATCCCATCCCGCAGAACCGCCTGGCAGTAGGCGATTCCGGGGATGCTTTCCGTTGCCGGCGTTTCGTTTTTCAACGTCAGAATCGCATGTCTGGTTTCCGGCGTCAGAACGGCGCAGATCCGCTCGGCGACGCGTTCAAAGAACCCGTCGTAATCGGAGCCTTTGAGAATGTGAATCATATCAATCTGCCAAACTTCTCCGGGACCGGCACAATAATGAGCATGCCATTCGAGGCACTGTTCATCGGTCTCCTTCCGGTTGCAAAACTCCATTCCGATGACTCCGGGGACGGCGGCGATCCGGCTTGCCGCCTGGAAACTTGCCGCCACATCCAGCGTGTCCGTATAAAGATGAACGTCGATGTCGCGGTGTTTCAGCAGAAGTCCCGTTTTCAGGGAGCCGACAAGATGCACCTCCGCACCGATGCTCTCCCAGGCGGAGACAATACCGCATGTTTCCATCACTTCCCCGGCCTTTTGCTGATTGCGTTGCGCCAGGTGTTCGATTTCGTCCATCATGAACCGTGTCTCCTTTTTCTTTTCCGTCCGATGAACCAGGCGTTTCCATCTCCCGGAATACTATAATACGAAAAATTGCGCTTTTCCAGAGTTTTCCCGTTCCCGAAGGAAAATCTTCCGTCACAATCCCTTCGGATTCTTTCGGGAGGACTTGACAAAAGAATATTATCAACTATATTATATGGATTATTAAATAATATAGGAGCTGATATAAGTGGAGCGTTCGATAAAATCGCAGGATATCTGGATGCGACTTCTGCAGGTGACCGATATGATCCGGGAGCTTCACCACAGGGAGAATCTGGTGGAGAGACCGCCGCTTCAGACGACAATTGCCGAGGCGAAAGTCATGCACTGCGTTGTATTCAGTCCGAATGGGTGTTCCGTGAAGGAGATTGCGGATCGGCTGGGAATTACGCAGGGGGCCGCGTCGCAGATTATAGACAAGATGGTGCGGAAAGGTCCCCTGGAACGGGTTCCCGACGAGAAGGACCGGCGCTCTGTCCGGATCACGCTCTCGAAAGCCGGACTGGAACGGCATCGGCGCATCACCGATTCGTTTGAGAAACTGATGAACCAATTGCTGGAAGGAGTTCCCCCGGAGAAAATCAGAATTTTTATGGAAGTGCTCGATCACCTGATCGAAGCGAAAGAGAAAATTTCATAATTGAGAGGAATCATCCATGAAGATGAGGATTCTGAAACTGAGTTGTCTGCTTGCATGCAGTTTGTCCTGTTTGTTGTCCGCCGCTCCGAGGAATAATGGCGGAACCGTGGTCGTGGGGGCCGAGAAGGTCACGGAAGCCGAGGATTACGAGACCCGTCATTATACGGGGCAGGTGGTATCTAAATCCGTGGTGAACATTGTTGCGCGCGTTTCGGGCGAGATCCTGGAGATTGGGTTTCAGGACGGCGACGTCGTGCGCAAGGGACAGATGCTGTACAAACTTGATCCCGTTCAATATGAAGCCGCGGTGAAGGGCGCGGAGGCCAGCATCGAAAAATGCAAGGCGGAACTTACCTATGCACAAAGCAATTTCAACCGGATCAGTCTTCTGTATCAGAAACAGGCGTCGAGTCTGGACACGATGGAGAATGCCAAATCCACGCTTGGGGCCGCCAAAGCCGCCCTGCTATCCGCGGAAGCCGCTCTCATTACCGCGAAGGACAATCTGAAAAACACCGTGATTACGGCTCCGCAGGGCGGGGTTGTCGGCGTGACCGCCTTTACCCGGGGCAATTACATTACTCCGAATTCCGGGACGCTTCTGACGATCATTCAGGTTCAGCCGATCCGGGTGCGTTTTCGATCAGTTCGGCGGATCTTCTTTCCATGTTCGGCAGTCATAAGGAACTGATGACCAACGGCCGTGTTCAGGTGAAACTGGCCGATGGAAGTCCGTTCAGCGAAAAAGGAGAAATTGAACTTCTGAACAATGAGGTCAATCCCAGAACCGACGCCATTCAGATCTATGCGACCTTTCCCAACCGGGAGAGAAAACTGATTCAGGGCAGCACGCTCTCCGTGACGCTCTCCCGGAAGAACGGAAAGCGTCTGCCCGCGATCTCCCCTTCCGCCCTGATGCACGATGACAAGGGCTCCTACGTCTATCTTCTGGACTCCTCCGGCAAGGTGGAAAAACGATATGTCACGCCCGGCAACGCGACTCCGAAACTCCAGCTCATCAAGGATGGTCTGAAAAAAGGGGAAACCGTGGTCGCGAAAGGCACCCACAAGGCTCTGCCGGGAATGACGGTGGAAGCAGATTTCGGAACGAAGGAGTGAGCGCATGTTTTCCAGAATTTTCATTGAACGGCCGCGTCTTGCCATGGTACTCAGCCTGGTGATGGTGCTGACGGGGCTGATCTCTCTCTTCAAGCTTCCGGTCGCGGAGTATCCGGATATTGCTCCGCCGACTCTTCTGGTTTCGACCACCTATCCGGGCGCGAGTGCGGAAGTCATCGTGCAGACCGTCGCCATTCCTCTGGAGGATGAAATCAACGGGGTCGACGATCTTCTGTACTTCTCCTCCACCAGTGACAACTCCGGCAACTACTCCTGCCGTGTGACATTCCAGAGCGGTACGGATACCGATATCGCCATGGTCAATCTTCAGAACGCGGTCAGCCGGGCGGAGGTGAATCTCCCGTCCGATGTGACCAAGAACGGGGTTTCCGTGGAAAAGCGCGGCAGCGACCTCCTCGCCATGTTCGCCTTTCTGACCGACGGCAGCAAAATGAATCTCATGGAACTCAACAATTATGTGGATTCCAACATCAAGGATGCCATCTGCCGGATTCCCGGAGTCTCCTCTGCGGAGATCATGGCGTCGCGGGAGTATTCGATGCGTCTGTGGCTGAATCCTCTGCGGATGTCGGGGCTGGGAATTTCCACGTCGGACATCACGTCCGCGGTGGAATCGCAGAACATTCAGGCAGCGGCCGGTTCGATCGGCACCGAGCACTCCAATGAGTATGTCTACTACAAGCTGAACGTGAAGGGGCGTCTTGTGACGCCGGAGGAGTTCGGAAACATCGTCATCCGGCATGATGCGGATGGAAGCATTGTCCGCATGAAGGATATTGCCACGGTGGAGATCGGGGCGAGCTCCTATGCGGGAAAGAGTCTGTTCAACGGAAGGGAATCGGTCGGTCTGGGGGTCTACCGGACGCCGGAGGCCAATGCGCTGGAAACGGTCAACCGGATCAAGGCCGAACTGGAAAAGTGGAACTCCATGCTGCCGGAAGGGGTCAGCTGCACGGTGGCGTACGATCCGACGGAGTTCATCAAGGTGTCGATGAAGGAGATTGTCACAACCCTGGTCTTCGCGCTTCTTCTGGTGGTGCTGATTACCTGGCTCTTTCTGCAGGACTGGCGGGCGACGCTGATTCCGTCGATTGCGATTCCGGTGGCGCTGATGGGCACGTTTCCGTTTCTGTATGCGCTCAATTACAGCATCAACGTGCTGACCATGTTCGGACTGATTCTTGTGGTCGGCTCTCTCTGTGACGACGCGATCGTGGTGGTGGAAAACTGTCAGGCGCTGATGGAGCGGGAAGGGCTTTCCCCGAAGGAGGCGGCGCTCAAATGTATGAATCAGATCACAGGGGCGATCATTGCCACGACGCTGGTGACGGTCGCCTGCTATGCTCCGCTGGCGTTTTATGGCGGAATGGTTGGAAACATCTACATGCAGTTTGCGGTATCCATGTGTATTGCGCTCTGTCTTTCGACGGTGGTGGCCATGACGCTGAGTCCCGCGCTCTGCGCGCTTCTTCTCCGCAAGCCGGACGGACACGTTCCTGTGATATTCCGTCCGTTCAACCGGGTGTTGGACGGCAGCCGGAAAATATACTCTTTCTTTGTTTCGTTTCTGGTCCGCCGTTCGATTCTGACGCTGCTGCTTCTGGCCGCGGTCTGCGGAGTGATCTGGTTTTTGTTCGGGCGGGTGCACAGTTCGTTTCTTCCGCAGGAGGACAAGGGCGAGATCATGTGCGACATTGAACTTCCGCGCGGGGCCTCCGTGAGTCGGACCGATGCTGTGCTCAACGAGTTTCTCCGCAAGATCGCCGACATCCGGGGAATTCGCTCGACGATGATTATTTCGGGGAAAAGCGTGATGTCCGGAACCGGCGAGAACGTCGCCCGCTGCATTATCCGTCTGGATCCCTGGGATCAGCGGACAACGCCGGAGCTCGGTCTTGACTCCATTATCAACCAGATTCAGCAGCGGACCAGGTCCATTTCAGATGCCTCGGTGATTTCGTTCACTCCCCCGGCGATCATGGGACTCGGTGCGGCAGGCGGTGCGAATTTCAATCTCTGCGGCATTGGCGACATTGATCCCGGCGAACTCTCCACGATTGCCAAACGCTTTGCCCTGGATCTGGGAGCGAAGCCGGAAACCCGTTCGGCCATGACCTCCTACAACGCCGAGACCCCTCAGCTGTTCCTGGACATCAACCGGGAGAAGGCGGAAACGCTGGGAGTTGCCACGGGGACCATTTTTTCAACGCTTCAGAGCAAACTGGCATCCCTCTACATCAATGACTTCACGTTTCTCGGGCGCAACTACGAGGTGAAAATGCAGTCCACCGCGAACAACCGTTCCACGCTGGACAACATCCGGGAGATCCAGGTCCCGAACGATTCGGGCGAGATGGTCCCGCTCAGTTCCCTGGGGACGCTTCACTACACGGTCGGTCCGAACCAGATCACGCGCTTCAACAAGATGACCAGCGCAGAGATGAATGCGCAGGCCGCGACTGGGGTCAGCTCCCAGCGACTCTTTGAACTGGTCGAGGGATCAAAACTGCCGGATAATTATCATGTGGAATGGACCGGGCTGAGCTATCAGGAAAAGCAGAATCAGGGACAGATTGTCTATCTGATGGCGCTGGCTCTGCTGTTCGCCTATCTTTTCCTGGTTGCGCAGTATGAGAGCTGGACGATTCCGGTTCCCGTGATGTTCGCGGTCTCCTTTGCGCTTCTGGGGGCGCTGCTCGGTCTTCTGATTACCGGAGAAACCCTGAGTATTTATGCGCAGCTCGGAATGGTGATGCTGATCGGTCTTGCCGCGAAAAACGCCATTCTGATGGTGGAGTTCTCCAAGCAGGAGCGGGAGAGCGGAAAGAGTGTGTTTGAAGCGGCGCTGAACGGAGCGAATCTCCGTTACCGCGCGGTGCTGATGACGGCCTGGAGTTTTCTGTTCGGCGTCTTCCCGCTGGTGATTGCAACCGGAGCCGGTTCCGGCAGCCGGAGGGCGATCGGAATCACGACCTTTTCCGGAATGGTGCTGGCGACTCTGGTGGGAATTGTCTTCACGCCGGCGCTCTATGCGTCGTTCCAGCGGATCCGGGAATATCTGAAACGGAAGCTGCATCTGTCGCCGTCGACACTCCTTTCGGCGGAGGATGCGGCCGCGGGGAAGGGGGAGGCGCGATGAGTCTTGCCGGAAGCAGGGATCTGACACGCGGAAACGCGACCTGGAATCTTCTGCATTTCGCCGTTCCGTTTCTGCTGGCGTTTTTTCTGCAGATTTTTTACGGAACGGTGGATGTGATTGCCGTCGGCCGGTTCGGAGGAGGCAGTTCGGATGTGGCGGCGGTCGCCAGCGGAAGCGAGGTGATGCAGCTGGTCGCTTCGCTGATCGCGGGACTGACCACCGGAGCAACGGTGATGATCGGACAGTATTACGGGGCGAAGGATTATCGGAACGTCCGAAACTGCATCGGAATGACGCTGACGGTTTCGTTCCTTGCCTCCGTGGTTCTGACGGCGGTCATGGTGCCGATGATCCCCCGGATTGCACGCTGGCTGAACACGCCGCCGGAGGCGTTTGAACAGACCGTGGCCTATGGAACGATCTGCTCGTGGGGAATCGTGTTTATTTTCGGCTACAATGCGCTGTCCGCGATTTTCCGCGGACTGGGAAATTCGACGGCTCCTCTGATTTTTGTGGGGATTGCCTGTGTGGTGAACATTCTTGGCGATCTTCTGCTTGTGATTGTCTTTCCGCTTGGAGTGACGGGGGTGGCGATTGCCACGGTCTCGTCGCAGGCTCTGAGCATGGTGTTTGCCCTGGTGTTTCTGTTCCGGTCCGATTTCGGATTCCGCTTTCAGTTCCGGGAGTTCCGGATTACCTGGAATCTGGTGTGGCTGTATGCGAAGATCGGGGTTCCGATCGGGGTACAGGGAATCATTGTCGGGCTTTCGTTCCTGTTTATTTTCACGATCGTCAATTCGATGGGGGTTGCCGCATCCGCGGGATATGGGATCTGCAATAAGATCAACGGTTTTGCGATGCTTCCGGCCATTGCCTTCTCCATGGCGATTTCGGCGGCGACCGCCCAGAACATCGGGGCTCGGAAACCGTATCGGGCGATCCGGACTCTCTGGATCGGGGTGGGCTGCACCATGGCCTTCGGCGCGGTTGCGCTGGTGCTTCTGCAATGTTTTCCCCGTCTGTTCATCACGCTGTTTCTGAATCCGTCGGGAGCGGAGGCGGAGGCGGCGATTGCGGCGGCGTGCAGTTACATCCGGAGTTTCAGCTGGGAGTTTGTCCTGGTTCCGATTGTCTTCTGCACCAACGGATTTTTCAATGGATGCGGTCGTTCGTTCTTTTCCATGGCGAACAATCTGGGGGGGACGTTTTTTGTGCGTCTGCCCGCGGCGTATCTTCTGAGCCGGATGAGCGGAGCGACTCTGTTTGAAGTCGGATTCGCCGCGCCGCTGGCTTCCCTGGTTTCCAACATTGTGGCATTGATCTATCTTTGGAGCGGACGGTGGCGCAGCCGCGGAGCCGTCCGGTGAATCCGGCGTTTCCCGCCCGGAAAACAATCCGGCCGAAAGAAAAAAAAGCCCCGGATTTTTCCGGGGCAAGTGCCGAAGTCAATCGGCAAGGAGACTTCAATAGTTTTCCGCGAGGATCTGGAAATAGGCTTTCGGATGCTTGCAGGTCGGGCACATTTCAGGAGCCTTTTCGCCTTCATAGACATGGCCGCAGTTCATGCAGATCCATTTCGTCGGGGTGGCGCGGATGAAGACTTCGCCCTTTTCAATGTTCGCCAGAAGTTTGCGATAGCGTTCCTCGTGACGTTTTTCAATCGCCGCTACGCGTTCCAGCTGACGGGAGATCTCGTCATAGCCTTCCTCTTTGGCTTCCTTTGCGAAGTTGGCATACATTTCCGTCCACTCCTCGTGCTCGCCCGCCGCGGCCGCCTTGAGGTTCTCAATTGTGGTTCCGATTCCGCCGAGGTGCCGGAACCAGAGTTTCGCATGTTCCTTTTCGTTGCCGGCGGTTTCTTCGAAGATGTCGGCAATCTGATTGTACCCTTCCTTGCGCGCAACGCTTGCAAAGTAGGTGTACTTGTTGCGGGCCTGGGACTCTCCAGCGAATGCGTAAGCGAGGTTCTTTGCGGTCTTGCTGTCTTTGAATTCTGCCATTTTTCTTCTCCGTTGTTTCTTGGTTGAAACAGCTTTTCAGCTGCTTTTTCACTTCGTCTGTCTGTTATATTTAATAGTAATTCCTATTTTTTACTTTTCAAGTCGTTTGCTGATTTTTTTCGAGATATTTCTGAAGAGCTTTTGCGAGCTGATCGGGACAGGAGGTCGGTTTGGCGCCGCACCGGATGCCTTTGAGCAGTTCGATGGTCTCTTCGATGGTTTTTCCCTTGACCAGACGGGAGATCCCGATCAGGTTGCCCGGACAGCCGCCGAGAAAACGGATGGATTCAATCCGGTTTCCGTCGATGGTTCCCGTGATTTTGCGGGAGCAGACCATGGGATCGGGTTCAAATGAAAACGTCTTCATGCAAATACAGTCTCTTTCTTCTGATCGGATTGTTTTTCCGATAGTTTAATCCGGAATTTGAGAAATTCAACCGGGAAAGGTTTTCAAGGGGGTGAAAAAGAGCTTTTTCGTCCTTTTTGTGCGGACTTTTCAGGAAAACCCGTTTCTTTTTCTGCGGAATTGCAGAGGGGTCATACCGAAATACTTCCGGAAGGAGCTGATGAAGTAGGCGCTTCCGGAAAAGCGAAGCAGTTCGGCGATTTCGGAGACCGGCATGGAGTCGGAGGCCAGGAGATGCTGCGCCTCTTTCATTTTCAGATCCAGAATCATCTGCGAAGGGGTCCGGGAATAGAAGCGGCTCCAGTGCCGGAAGAAGGTTCGGCGGGAGAAGCCGTGCTCCTGAATCAGGGCGTCGAGATCGGGGGTGTCCTTGTAATGAAGCTGAATACGGGAGGCGATCCGGCGGATTTTCTCCTCGTTCGGATCGCCGGCTTTCCGAAGGTTCTTCCGCAGAAGAGTGAGCTCAAGGAGCAGCTGCCAGCAGAGGGCGTCCACGCGGTCGGCCACCCCCCGTTCCTGCGATTCCGGCAGCAGTGCGGTCAGTTCCCGGACGCAATCCATGACGCGCGGCGTGAGAACAATCTCCCAGCAGGGGGGATTCCATTCAATCCCCGCTTCGGCGAACTTCGGCAGAAGCGAGGAGTGGTAGATGAAGAAGAAGGCCTCCCTCCGGCCGCGGTAGCGGTACTCATGAAGCGGTCCGTCGACCTTCACGAACACGTGGGGGAAGCGGTTGGTATATATCGTTTCCCCTACCGTGTCCATGGCGAATTCGTCGTCGGAACTCATCCGCACGCAGAATTCAATCTGATTGTGATGCCGTCCGCGGAAGCTGTTGTTCTCCTCGGTCACGATTCCGAAGTCCATGACGGGCAGAGGGAATCGGAGAAGGCGCGGAGCCTCCGAGAGATCAACCCGGACCATATGCAGCGGCATCAGGGAGTCCTTTCGTTTTTCTGCGGGATCAGCGGTCGAGGAGGGTGTCGATCTCCCGCAGCTCCTCCGCGGAGAAGGAGAGATGATTCAGACAGCCCACGATCTCCCGGATCTGTGCGGGGGAACTGGCGCCGATCAGAGCGGAGGTCACTTCCGGAAGCCGCAGATTCCAGGCGATGGCCATCTGCGCCAGGGATTGCCCGCGGCGGGCGGCGATGTCGTTCAGCGCGCGGATTTTCTGACGGAGTTCGGCGGTGAGGTCGTCGGGAGAGAGCGTCCGCTTTGCCTCCGCGCGGGAACGGGCGGGGATGCCGTCCAGATATTTGCCAGTCAGAAGTCCCTGGGCGAGAGGGGAGAAGGTGATGCTGCCGACGCCGTCGCGCCGCAGAACGTCAAAGAGTCCCTCGCGTTCGTGATGGCGGTCGAAGAGATTGTACCGCGGCTGATGGATCAGGCACGGGGTGCCGAGCTCCCGAAGAATGGCAATCGCTTTTTCCGCCTCGGGCGCCGGATAGTTGGAGATGCCCGCGTAAAGAGCCTTGCCGCTGCGGACCAGGGTGTCCAGCGCGCCCATCGACTCCTCCAGCGGCGTATTCGGATCGGGACGATGGTGGTAGAAGATGTCCACATAATCCAGATTCATGCGTTTCAGACTCTGATCGCAGCTGGCGATCAGATATTTGCGCGATCCCCAGTCTCCGTAGGGCCCGGGCCACATGGTGTAGCCGGCCTTGCTGGAAATGACCAGTTCATCCCGGTAGGCAGCCAGGTCCCCGGCCAGAATGCGTCCGAAATTCTCTTCCGCCGAACCGGGCACGGGACCGTAGTTGTTGGCAAGATCGAAGTGGGTGATTCCCAGATCGAATGCCGTGTGAATCATTTCAATGCCGTTTTCCATGATGTTCACGGAACCGAAATTCTGCCACAGACCGAGGGAGATGGCCGGAAGCAGGAGTCCGCTTCTGCCGCAGCGGCGGTATTTCATCTGTTTGTAGCGTTCCGGGGATGGCTGATACATGAAAGAGTCTCCTGTTCAAATGGTTGCTGTTCTTGTCCGGGAAAGAGGACTTCTTTCTCCGGGATGGACTGTGTTTTTTCGAGGACGAACGGGGAAAACGCGCGGCCGGAGGAATGAGATCATTCCCGGCTGAGCGCGGGCGGTCCGCCTCCGTCGTCCGCGGGCGGCGGACGGAACGGAAGACCCGTCATGCCGGACGTGTCGCTGCACTGCTGGAAGACGCGCAGGCCGAACACCGGAAGGATCGCCAGCAGATGATCGAACAGATCCGATTGAATTCCCTCGTACACCGCCCACTGGGTGCTGGCGGTGAAGCAGTAGATTTCGAGCGGGATTCCCGAAACGCCCGGCTGAAGCTGACGCACCAGAAGCGTCATGTCCTGCCGGATGTTCGGATTGCTCCGCAGGTAGAGTTCCACATAGGCGCGGAATGTCCCGAGATTGGTGACGCGCCGTTCGTTGATGGGTTTGGCGCCCTGGGCTTCGAGCCGGGCGTTCCATTCGGCGAGCTCCCTGCGCTTGCGTTCCAGATAGTCGTTCAGCAGAACGAACTCCTCCAGACGGCGGATCTCGGAATCGGAGAGAAAGCGGACGCTGCGCTGATCCAGATAAAGAGCGCGTTTGATGCGCCGTCCGCCGGACTCCTGCATGCCGCGCCAGTTTTTGAAGGAGTCGGTGATGAGTTTCCGAACAGGAATGGTCGTGATGGTCTTGTCCCAGTTCTGCACTTTGACGGTGTGAAGGGCGACCTCGATCACATTGCCGTCGGCGTTCTGGCTGGGCATTTCGATCCAGTCTCCGATCCGGACCATGTCGTTGGTTCCCAGCTGG
The DNA here is from genome assembly GCA_944390735.1 of uncultured Victivallales bacterium. Taxonomy (GTDB): domain Bacteria; phylum Verrucomicrobiota; class Lentisphaeria; order Victivallales; family UBA1829; genus UBA1829. The sequence continues at coordinate 11,263 of CALXRL010000095.1, forward strand.
ATGCTGGCGACCAGCGAAAGAAGCGTGTCCTGGAAAATCAGCATCAGGACCGCCGCCATCGCGCCCAGACCCGAAAGCAGAATCAGCGGATTGCGGTTGATGAGCATGGCGATCATCAGAATGACCGCCACGATCGTCAGAAAGATCTTGAGAAGCTGAAGATATCCTTTGATGGGTTTGGTCGCCGCGTCGGGTCTGCGCCGGTAGAGAAGTTCGATCAGGTCCAGCATCCGCGCCAGCGCCAGCGCCGAGGTCAGGACGATGAAGGCGTTGCAGACGTTCCGGATGATGGTCTCCAGCGTATCGTGCACATCCGGAATCACCGAGGCTCCGCAGGAGAGCACAAGCGCCGGAACAATGTTCGCCAGACGGGAGACGATCGCCCCCCGGATATCGTGTTCCTCCGCATCGCCCGCGGGCAGCGCCTTGAGAATTTTCCGCAGACCGCGCACCAGAATGTACCGGGTCAGCAGATTGACCGCGAACGCCGCCAGCAGCAGTACGCCCGCCGCCGCAAGACTGTACACCCAGGGCGGATACGGCGCCAGCCATGTTTTCAGCGGGGCGAACAATGTTTCCATGCGAGAGAACCTTTCCTGCCGCAGTTTTCGAACGGCTTTTCTGTTTCCGGGAGTTGTACGGAAGGTACTATACACCTGTTTTTCCGAAAATGGAAATCGGATTTCCGCAAAAGGTGCGCCGCGCCGGAAAAAAAGCCGCGTCCGGGTTGGAAAAACGGCGGAAATCCGGAGGATTCCACGGTTTTTTTGCCGATCGGATTGGATTTTTCTGCCGTAAATGCTATTGTATGAACCGGCGGAATTCGGATTGTGGATGAGCCGGGGCGCGATTTCGATAAGATTTTGGCTGGGGTGTCTGAATATCGTTATCTTTTTTTCTGCAACAGGACTTGAGATTGCATGATGCTCCGGAGGATTCCGCGGTTATTTTAATCAATCGAAGGAATGAAATCGAAATGGAACGGAAACGCATTTTTATCGACGGAATGGAATCGGTAAGTCTGACGGACGGAATGATCCGCATGGAACTCTACAACGTTCTTCTGAACAGGAACCGCGCTCCGGAACAGGCTGCTGAACATGACATCATCGGCGAACTGATTATGACGCCCCAGGGATTCATGAAGGCTTTTTCCACGATGGAGAGTCTGGTTCGGAAACTGGAGGATGCGGGGATTGTCAAGCGGACGCCGGCTTCGGGCGGCGAGGCGGAGGACTCCCGGAAACTCTCCCCGAACTTCTAACGGACGGAGAGCCGCTCAATGCCTGATTTGAAACAACAGACTTTAATCGCCTGTCTGCGCGAAGTGGCAAAAATGCTGCCCCGCGGCGCGGAACTGGATGCCTTCCTGGCAAAATATGAATCCGGTGAGCACGATCTCATGAAAATGGGGGTGGAGCTGGCGGAGCGTCTCCGTCTGGCGCCGGAGCTTCGCAGAGACGTCAATGTGGACGAGCTGGCGTCCTATTTCGGTGCGCCGATTCTTCTGTGTTTGAAAAATGGAAACTGGGTGCTGTTTCTCGGCACCCGGACGCAGGTGTCGGAAGGGGTGTCGTCCGAGCGTTTCGCGGTGTTTGATCCGCTCAGCAAGGGATCGGGCAAGCTGATTTTCCTGACGCGGGAACAGCTCGCCGGAGCCTGGGAGGGAAACGCCATTTTCATCAAGATCGAAATGGCGGGCTGTTCGGTGGACGGCCGTCATACTTCCCTGTACTGTCTGGCGGCGATTGTGAAGCACTACGGAGGCGATACCGATGTCAGCCGTCTGATCCATGAATATGCGATTTCCGAGGAGGAACCCGCTCGGCGTCTTCTGCGGAAAATGGCGGATGATCTGGAATTTTCCAGCCGGAGCATTCGCGTGAACTGGGACAAACTGGACGGAATCGGAAGCGCGTATCCCGCGATCGGATTTCGAAAGGACGGTTCCGCGGTGGTCTTCTGCGGCATCCGGATGACTCCCGCTGCTGCGGCGGAGAGCGCGCCCGAGAGTGCGCCCGTGACCGCGTCGGAATCGGCGTCGGAGTCCGCGGAGGACGGGAAACAGGAACTTCTCACTCCCCCGCCGGAGCATCCGGAAACGCCGGACGGGAACGCCGGACCGGAACTGAAAAAGGAGCTGGCCATCTGGGATCCCGTGGCCAGAAACGGCCGCAAGCCGCAGATCACATTTATTGACGAGGAGACCTTTGTCCGGGAGTTTTCCGGCGAAGTGATGCTGTTCAAGAAACGGTATTCCCTTCTGGAGGAGAATCAGCCGTTCCGGCTTCGCTGGTTTATTCCGGAGTTTTTCCGGCAGAGAAAACTGCTGGCGCAGGTGGCGGCGGCTATTCTGGCCATGAGTCTGATCGGGCTTGCGATTCCGATCTTTTTCCAGCTGGTGGTCGACAAGGTTCTGGTGCATGAGAGTCTCAATACGCTGACCGTGCTGGGTGTAGCGGTGATGGTGATGCTGCTGTTCAACGCGGCGCTGGAATATCTGGAAAATTATTTTCTGCTGTTTGCCACGAACCGGATCGACATCCGTCTGGCGACGCGGACCTTTGCCAAACTGCTGAGTCTGCCGGTTGATTTTTACGAGAGGATCTCCTCCGGAGTTCTGATCAAGCACATGCAGCAGACGGAAAAGATCCGGTCGTTTCTTTCGGGGAGTCTGTTTTTTTCGGCGCTGGAGCTTCTGTCGCTGGTGGTGTTTCTTCCGTTTCTGCTGTTTTACAGTGTGAAGCTGACGCTGGTTGTTCTGGCGTTTACTCTGGCGATGGCGCTGGTGATTGCGGTGCTGATCAAGCCGTTTCAGATTCGTCTGGAGGAGCTGTATCTGGCGGAAGGCAAGCGGCAGGGAATGCTGGTGGAGACGATTCACGGCATCCGGACCGTGAAGTCTCTGGCGCTGGAACCGACTCAGCAGCGGAAGTGGAACGATACGGCCGCCTATGCGATTACGCGCTATTTCCGCGTGGCAAAGATCTCCATGACGGCGCGGACGCTCAGTAATTTTCTGGAGAAATCCATGTTTGTGGCAATCATCTGGATCGGGGCGCAGTCCGTGTTTGACAAGACGCTGTCGGTCGGGGCGCTGATTGCGTTTCAGATGCTTTCGGGACGGGTGACGTCTCCGCTGGTCCGGATTGTCGGACTTGTGCATGAATATCAGCAGACCGCGCTTTCGGTCCGGATGCTCGGAGTGGTGATGAATGCTCCGGGAGAACAGGTCGGCGGTTCGCTGCATCATCAGCTGCGGGGGGAGATCTCCATAGAGAACGTCTCCTTCCAGTATACGCCGGACGGTCCCCGTGTGATCAAGGACTGCAATCTGCATATTCCGCCGGGAACGACGGTCGGTCTTGTCGGCCGGTCCGGTTCCGGAAAGACGACTCTGACAAAACTGCTTCAGGGGCTCTATCCGCTTCAGGCGGGCATCATCAAATACGACGGGATCGACATCCGGGAGATCGACCGCTCCTCGCTCCGTTCGAACATCGGAATCGTGCTTCAGGACAACTACTTCTTTTACGGAACGGTCCGTGACAATCTGACGCTTACGAAACGGGAGGCGTCCATGGAGGAGGTCATCTACGCCGCACGCATGGCCGGAGCCGACGAGTTCATTCAGAAGATGCCGAAAGGATATGATTCCATTCTGGAGGAGAATGCGTCGAATCTGTCCGGCGGTCAGCGTCAGCGACTTGCCATTGCGCGCGCCCTTCTGCCGAATCCGCGTCTGCTGATCTTCGACGAGGCGACCAGCGCGCTTGATCCGGAAAGTGAAACGCTTGTCCGCAGAAATCTGAAGATGATCGCCCGGAACCGGACGGTGTTCATCATCTCCCACCGACTGTCGATTCTCTGCCGGGCGAACAAGATTGTGGTCATGGACAAGGGCGAACTTGTGGAGTCCGGCACACACCGGGAACTGATCGGACGCAATGGAATCTACGCCGAATTCTGGCGGCAACAGATGGGGACCGAAGAGGATGTTTAAAAACAGAAATGCAACATTGAAAGAGGCCGAGGAGTTTCAGCCCGACGCCATTATGCTCGAAGCGCAGAAACCGCCGTTCCCCCTGCACATGGTCTGGTTCCTGGTGATCGGACTGCTTGTGCTGATGATCGTCTGGGCCTGCTTCGCCAAGGTCGACAAGATCGTGACCGCGGATGGAAAACTGGTGACCACCCGCCCGCCGATCACAATGAAACCCTATGAGCGGACCGTCATCAAAACGGTCAATATCCGCCAGGGGCAGCGGGTCAAGGCCGGACAGGTGCTCTTCACGTTTGACACCGTGCTGACCAATGCCGACTACACCAAACTTCTGGAACAGCGCCAGAGCTATCGCGCCCAGCAGACGCGTCTTCAGGCGGAACTGGGCGATTATAAAAGCAGGCAGATTTTCGGAAGCAATCCCAATCCCGACGAGATCGCTCAGAACGGAATCTATCTTGCACGCATGAAGTATTATCAGGAGAAGCTGCGGTCGTACCAGGAGAGTCTGACCCGCTACGAGAAAACCCTTGCCGCGCTGAAGGAGAGCATGAAGCGATACGAGGAGCGGAAGGATGCTCTCGGAAGAATCGAAAAGATGATGCGCGGTCTGCATGAGAAGAAAGTGGTCAGCCTGAAGGATCTGCTCAACACCCAGATCCAGTTTATCGAAATGGGCATTCAGATCGACCAGCAGAATGTGCAGATTGTGGAAAACACCCAGCAGATCCGCTCCATCGACGCCGAACGGGAGGCGTTTATCAAGGACTGGTTCCGCCAGATCATGGAGGAGAAGGTCAATGTGGAACGGGAGCTGATTTCTCTGGAGAAGGATCTGCCGAAGGCGAGCCGTCTGAATGCTCTTCAGGAGCTGCGTTCCCCCTGTGACGCGGTGGTGCATGAGATCGCGCCCTTCCAGGAGGGATCGGCGGTCCGCGAGGCGGAAGCGCTTGTGACGCTGATCCCGCTGGACGTCCCGCTGGAGGCCGAGGTCGACATTCCCGCCAAGGACATCGGCTGGGTCAAGCTGAACGATACCGCGCGTTTGAAATTCGACGCATTTCCGTTCCAGCAGTGCGGAACGCTGGATGGAACGATCACCTACATTTCCCAGGACGCCTTCACCAAGGGTGTGACTTCGCAGGAACAGACGGAGAGAGCCGACGACGGCGGAGAGCCTTCGCCCGCGGCGAAAGGAACGACCTATCAGGCTCGTCTGAAGCTCTCCGGCTCCCTGACGGGGCGTGCCGCGAAGGCCCGGCTCCTGCCCGGAATGCGCCTGAAGGCGGAGATCAAGGTCGGCAGACGGACCGTCATCAACTATCTGCTGAATCCGTTTGTCAAGGCGCTGGAAGAATCGGTGCGGGAGCCCTGACCGGGAAAAAACATGGCGAGTCTGCACAAAACGGTTTATCTGGTTTTGCGCCATACGCCGTTTCAGGAGTCGAGTCTTGTCGTGTCGGGGATCACGCCGGATCTGGGGAAACTGAATTTTCTGGTCAAGGGGGCGAGGAGAACCGGGAAAAAAAGTTTTCCGAAGATCGGACTCTTCCGGGAACTGGAGATTGAGTTCCGCATGCCCGGAGAGGATTGTTCGCTCCTGACCATGCACCGAATGGAACTGCTGCGGGAGTTCGATCGTCTGGCGCTGCACACTGGAAATTATCTGGCCGCCTGCGATCATGCCGCGTTTCTGCTCGGCGCGCTCGGACCGATGCTGGGAGCGGAACAGAGTTACACCGCCATGAAGGTCCTGCTGGAGCATCTCTGCGATTCGGAGGAACCGGAACCGTGGCTGACGCTGGCCCGCCTGGCGTTTCTCAGCGAGGCGGGACTGCTCCCCGAGCCGGAAGGGGAACGGGAGGCGGCGCTTCTGGACCGTCTGCTGGCCGCCGCGCAGGGAACCGCCGAAATGCCGGAACTCTCCGCCGAATACATAAACAAACTTGCAGGATGGGTGAAACGCCTTCTGCGTCATCACGGATTGCGCTGACCTGCCGGATGGCTTCGGAGGGAGAGCTCTTCCGGAAAACGGAACGGCCCTGTTCCTGACGCATCGGGGGGCATCACGAGCTGTCATCTCCCGTCTGTCTCACGAGCCGTCATCCCCAGCCATCGGCATCCGCGGTCTGCATTTGCAAGCGGATTTCTCCGGGAATCCGGATTCTCCCTTTTGTCTCCGGACTTCCGGAGGAGAGGTTATCTGCCGCCGGATCGATTCGACTTCAGAAGAAGGAGGGCGGCAAGCAGCATATTGATCGGACTGCAGGTGCAGGTGCGGGAGTAGTCCGGAAGGCAGAAGTCGTTCAGAAAGCGGGTCCGGAGGGCGTGGTCGGGCGCATACTCCGGGGCAAAGAGAATTCCGGCCATCAGATTGCCGGGGATGCGGACCAGATCCATCCGGTCGCTGAATCCGACTCTCTGACGGAAACGCAGATCCAGTCGTCCGTCCGCTCCGATCACGGATCCGTCCGGCCGTTTCTGAAGGATGATGTTGTCGGAGTCCTTCCAGCAGATGGCGGGGAACATCCAGTCGCCCGTCCACTGCTCCAGACGGGGAAGAAATTCCGTGCGCAGTTTCTCCTCGGTGATCGAAGCAATGGTCCGGGCGATCCGGACGAACTCCGGCCGCGGATCCAGCGCATGGCACAGCGACAGACTCAGAAGAAACTGCGACAGTTCAAAATGATTCCACCATTTTCTCGGTTCGGCCGCCATGACAAGCGCCCGCTCGATCCGTCGGTCGTAGCACTCCTTCCAATGGCGCTCTCCGGAGAGCGCAAAGGCCGCAAGATCGAACATCGGCAGCCGGAGAATCTCGTGCGACTGAACGTAATCCATTTTGTTGAGCGGGTCCGGAACGCCGTCCAGAGTGAGAATGCAGTAGTCATTTTCAGGAATCGTCTCGTTTTCCGCGCGTTCCGCCAGCATGACCGACAGTTCCCGGATGCGGCTGCGTTCCCCCTCCGTGGAGAAGGAGGAGTGAAAATAGCGCCAGAGTCCCCAGATCCAGAAGGTCATCTGATCGCGGGAGGAGCAGGGATAGCAGCTCTTCCCGTCGCGATGGGAGACGCTGCGGACAATGTATCCGTTCCGCCCATGGACGGTGGCGCAGAGTTCCATTCCCCGGAAGAGCTTCCCTGCAAATTCGGCGCATTCCCCTGCTTTTTCCGGGAAGAGTTCCGTGCGGAGAATGCAGATTTCCATTGCCATTCCGGCATTGATCATGCTGTCCTCCATGCCGGTGGAATAGCCCTTGTTGTTCGGGAATCCGCGCCGGATCTCCTCCGGCAGCGGCAGAAAATCGAAGCGGTCCTCCCCCAGGGTTCCGAGGTAATCGTAGATCAGATTTGTGCGGTCGCAGAACAATCGGAGAGTCATCTGCTCCCAGGCGGCATTCAGGGCTTGTAAAAGAGTGTCGTTCATCATACTGTTTCTTCTTTGCTGTGAGATATCCGGTTGCTTTCGGTCAGAAAGTCTCCTGTTTATTCCAGAGTGATTTCGCGGATGGTGAAGCGCATGGAGGAGCGTTCCGCGCCGGGAGCCCGGGTGGAACGGGAGAAGAGAAAGAGCTCTCCCCGCAGATTCTTCTGCGAACACTTCTTCCAGAGGCGGAAATCCTCGTTGAAACGGAGACGGTATTTATGCCATTTTCCATCCCCGATCAAGGTCAGTTCCCCATTGTAGGATCCTTCCCACTTTCCGCAGGGGAGGGAGGTCTCCACGACGGCGGAGGTGTTGCTCCGGATCCAGAAGGCCAGATAACTGTATCCGGAAGCCAGTTTTTCGGGCCGGAAGGCGATCCGGATTGCCGGAACATCGTTTCCGCTGCAGGCGGGGAACTCCACATCGAGCTGCCGTCTGTTTCCGTTCTTTCCGGTTTTGACGCGCCCTTCGAGTTTGGAGCCATGTTCCCGGGCGTTTGCGGCGGTAAGGAAAATTCCGTCGCTCAGAAGGGAGGCACAGTCCGGAGACACCGTTTCGCCGGTGACGGCAATCAGAATCGGAACCGGCGTTTTATCCGGCATCCAGTCGATTTCATTTCCCTTTCGTGCGTTTTCGGAGAGGAAATCGAAGGAGACAATCTCTTTTTCAACCGACGGATTGTCCCAGCTGGCGATATAGGTTCCGATGGTCCGGCCCTCCGGAAGCGTGACCGTCAATCCGACTTTTGCATTCGGCAGGGTGTCGCACTGCCACCAGTCGCCGATGTTGACGCCGCCCTGAAGGGGGATGTCGACGCTTGTTCCGTCGGCGTAATGGATCCGGTAGGCGCCTGCCAGACCGGACTGTCCCCATCCGGCGGTATGCAGGAAGAAGAGTCTCGACAGACGTTTCCCGATCCGGATGTTGCGGACCGCATTCGGAAATTCCGGCCGGTTCGTTCCCCGCAGAACAATGCAGGAGCGGCCGTTGTTCCGCGCCGGATCCAGAATCCGGAAGGGTACTCCGCTTGCGGATTGCAGACCCAGAGGCATTCTGCGGAAATCGTTGCTGCCCTGATCGGTCCAGCCGCCTTTCCCGTCGTTGTCCGTTTCGTCCCGGAATCCGGTGGTGACGCTGGAGGAGAGGTCAATCAAACACACTCTCTCCTTTTTCAGCTCGAAATTGCGCTGGATCGAGGCAAGAGGACGCGCCTCCTTCCAGTAATTCCCGCCGACGGCATATGCCAGAAGATTCCGCAGATATTTCGCGGCAACGCAGTCGCGTTCCCGGTTGGCAACGGCATCCAGCTGGGAGAGGATCATCCGTCCTTTACCGAGGGTCGCCTCGACAAGCGCCGAGCCGAAATTCGTCCGCGAAATCGTCGGACCCTTGACCATTACCGCATTCATCGTGAAAGGAACCAGACTGTGGGAAATGACAAAACCGTGATCGGGATTCATCCACGTGTCGAAATGCCAGTAGTCCAGACCCGAAAACACCGGATGCGAAGGGCTCACCATGTCGACAAACGTCGTGCTGTGCGGCAGAAGAATGTGATTGCCGGGAAACACGGTTTTCAGATTCTTCTGTTCCAGAACCAGAAGCGTTCCCCCCCGCTGGAGGAGAAAGCGTTCCAGGGCGGAATCCCGGTCCATGTCAAGCTGCTGGGGCTGTGCAAATTCCGGCGGAACGATCAGGACGGAGCCGTTTCCGGCCTCCGCGGCACTGGAGACCGTTCCGGCTTCCAGCTTGTGATCCTTGAGGATCTCCTGCAGTTTCCGGACATTCTTTTCCGCTCCCGTGTTCAGGACGAAAATCTGTTTCGCGGATGGAATTTTTTCCGTAAGAAGGCTGGAGGCCTGAAGATGGATGTTGTAGTAATTGCGTCCGATCAGCTCCTTTCCGTTCCGGACCGCCAGACGCAGCTGATAGTCCCCCGCGGGAAGCGAAGAGGGAAATTCCAGACGCACCGTTCCCGTCACGCGGCCGTGCGCCGGAAGGGTTTCCAGCGTTTTCCTCCCCAGCGGGATGATCTCTTTTTTCCGGTTGAGAAGATGCCATTCCAGCTGAATGGTGGAATAGGAACGGGAGCCGTCATTGACCACCGTCGATTTCCACTCCCCTGGACGGTCAAGGAAGAAATGATGCGGGAACAGCTCCTCCTGATTCAGAAAGGAGGGATACACCTCCTGATTCCAGAGCAGGGACGAGTCATTGGCCGGAAACCATGGCGCAAATCCCGCAAATCCGGGATTCAGACGGAAATATTCAAAAATCCGATGTCCGTACCGCAGCTGCGCCCATGATCCGAATCCCGGACCGACCGCCTTGAAAAGCGGCGAGGTCCCGACAAATCCGACCCCGTTCGGTTCCGCCCAGGAGGTCTTGCGCGACATATATTCGGCATACTGTTCCACATTGCCCCGCCGGAACTTGAGATCCGGAGTCCAGGCGCCCCAGGAGTAGCCCACGTTTTCCCAGGCGATCTGCGGACGGGAGGATTTCTCCTTGTCTCCGTAGATGCGCAGAATTCCGGCAAGCTGGCGGCGGAAAAGATCCATCATGGTGGTCCAGGGAT
>CALXRL010000096.1 GCA_944390735.1 uncultured Victivallales bacterium
AAAGGACTGCAAGAAATTGCAGAGGGTGGATTTTTGTCTTCAAAAGACAAAAATGAGTTTAGAAAACGTGAAAAAACAAAAAAAACGTGAAATCTGGGGTTCAGTCCCTTGAATTTTACATAACAGGGGAATCCTTTTTCACGGGAAAAACTCTTTTTGTCAGAAAGGAAAATCTTGCATTGAAAAAAGGAGAGAACCGTTTCCGATATGATCTCCAAAACAATTTGCCCCTCTCCGGTTTTTTCAATCTTGTCGCGGTACTCCGCGCGAAAGGGGCCTCTCTGGCGCGGCGGGAACTTTATGTCGCCAAATATACTCCTCCCCGGAATCCTCCGCCGGCCTTTGGAATCTGGATTCATTCGATCAGCAGTCTGACTCCGCCGCGGGATATGAAAGGTCTGGGCGAAGAATTGAGGAATCTGGGCAATCGCGAATTGTTCTTTTCAACCACTCCCGTGTTGAACTATCTCGGAGAAGAGAACTCCTATGACACCCTGGACAGACTCGGAATACTCAAGAAATGCGGATTCCGGGTCGGATCCATTATCCGCCGCGGCTCTCCGAAAACCGGCAAGGAGGCTCATGAACTGGATTCTTTTTTCCGGATCTCTGCGGAGCGGACGCGCGGGCTTGTGGATTACTGGAACTTCTGCAATGAGCCGAATCTCTCCTGGCTTCCTGTTCCGGATGGCGGCGAGTGGGCTCTTTATCTCCGATCCTTTGCTGCCATGGTGAGAGCGGGGAATCCTTCCGCAAAAGTCGTATTGGGATCCCCGAACCATTTTGACATGAAATTCCTCGGGGCGGCAATCCGACAGGGTGGAAATCTCTTCTCCGACGGAGTCGCCGGTGTGCATTTGTATGAAGTCAATCCGGATGAGGATGGATTTGAAAAACTGTTGGCGCATCGAAAGGAGATGAATCAATCCTGTCCCGGATGGCGTGTCTGGGATACGGAATCCGGAATGGTGTACTATACGTTCCCGCGACTGGCGGAACTGTATCCGAAAAAGTTCATTCTCCAGTATTCCGGCGGAATCGAAAAAACTCTTTTCTACAACGACCGGGATCTTCTGAATCCCGGTACGGATGCGTCTCCGCTGGCCGCCGTCGGACCTGCCGTCATTCAGTTCCTCACGGATGCTCGTCCGATCGGACGCGAGATCTTTGCCGAAGGGAAAATTCATGCCTATTTCTTCCAGCGCGGCAATGGCTCCCTCGCAGCGGCCTTCTGGCGGGTGGTGCCGGAAAAAGTGGCCTTTCAGATTCCGTGGAAGAAAGCATCCTTCTCGGACCAGTTTGGAAATCGGCTTGAGCGCGGCTCGGGTAACCGACTTCTCCTGACGGACGGATTCGTTCATTATGCGGAACCGATTTCTCCGGATGAATTCAGAAAAAGTTCCCGCTTCCTGGACGCCTATCCCCAATTGAAATCGCTTCCGTCCCCTGTCCGTTCCAATGTCATCCGGGAGATCTGCGTTGTTCCGGAGCATGCGACCGGTGTGCTGAATCAGCATCTGTTGCCGGGTGTTCCACGGGAGTGCGGCCTGGTCTACCTCAATTACAGCGGGAAGGCCGTTGAAATCACACCTTACGCTTCTTCGGATGGAAGCGTTCAGGTGGTGTTTTCCGAGCCCTCATTCACGCTTGCTCCCCATGAACATCGCAAAGTCACAGCTCGACTGCAAATTGCCCGGCGGCTTTCCGGACCGGTAGAACTTCAGCTGGGCGGCCGGACTCCTGAAGGAACTCTTGTTCCGATGAAACTGCTTGTTCACTCGGCGCTTCCGATTTCGATCACGGGGAACTCCCGGTTTCTGACGGTCCGCAATTCCACGGGAGAAAACACCGATCTTTCCATTTCGCTGAAATCACGCTATTTCCGGATTGAGCCCTCGCACCTGGAATTGAAATCGCTTTCTCCGGGAGAAATTCGCAGAACAGCTCTTCAGTTTTCCACCCGATTCCCCTGGATGGCAAATGCCACAGCCTCCTATACGATCGAATCCACGTGGAAAAACAAAACCTCCACGGTTCTGGCTTCCGCGTTTCCCGTGATTCCTCTTCCGCTGAAGGCGGATCCTTCTCCGGAAGGACTGGAACTTTCCGCCATGAATGATGGACTGCGGATGAATTATGGTATTTTCAAGGTAGCTGGCGGAATCCGGATTGTTGCCCGGGTCTTTGATTCGACTCCTGTTCTGAAGGGATCCCGCGGTGATTTGAAAGCCGGTTCGGATGTGTTTCTGGCCGCCTGCCGGAACAGGAAGGGGTATTGGGAATACGGGATTGCCTGTACAGAGAAGGAGACGCGGACCTATGTCTGGCGGGGACCGGGAAAAACGGGCAATATTGTGGGAATGGAAACCGCTGTGGAAGCTCCGGAAATCATCCGGAAAGCTTCCCGAAACGGATCTTTTTACGATCTGGATATTTTTCTTCCCGTCGGGAAAACCGGAGAAGGGGACTTGTTCTCTCTCTGTGTGATCGACCGCGATGAAAAAGGCGGAGAACGCAGAATTGAACTGGGCAGGGGAATTCTCCCTCACGCCCCTGAGCAAATGGGGGTGCTGCTGAAGCATTGAGAAAGGATGGGTTATGCGGATGAGAAAAAGGGTTGAAACAGAACAAGGCAGATCGGAGGGAACGGTCGAGTGTCCGGAACTTCCGGATGCGGGCATCCCTCTGGAAGAGCTGCGTGTGGAAGTGGAAGAACTGGTGCGTCGTGAACGGCCGGTTCTTCCAGGAATCATTCTTCGAGCCAGAATGCTGGAGACCATTCTTGACAGGGGAAAAATCCATATTGATGCCTCTGATCCATTCACCGGTCATATCGAGTCGGGAGAACTGATGCAGCACTATCAGCAGGTCTGGATTGCGGAAGTCCGGGAGGAAAATGCACAGAATCTTCCGCCTGAAGGCGTTGAAAAAGCGCGTCTCGATTTGAGTCATACTGCCCCGGATTGGAAGAATGTCTTGAAATACGGCCCCAGAGGAATCGCGCTCCGTGCGGAAAACGCGCAGAAAACGGCCCGTGATTTCGAAGCCGGCAATTTTTATCTGGCGGTCAGGATCGTTTTTGAAGCGGTCTGCCGCTACTGCCTGCGTCTCTCCCGGGAGTCCATGCGTGCCGGAGCGATGGAAACAGCGGAGATGTTCCGAAGAATTGCGGAACGACCTCCGGAAACCTTTCATGAAGCTCTGCAATGGGCGTTTCTTTTCACTCAGGTGCAGGAGATGGAAGGGGAATATATCCGTTCTCAGGGAACGTTCGACCAGTTGTTTGTGGAGTATTACCGGAGGGATCTGGCATCCGGGCGTCTGACAAGGGAACAGGCCGGGGAGCTGCTGCGCCTTCTGTTCAACAAATATGCGGATCTGCATTTCGGGGCGGGGCACAATTTCTGTCTCGGGGGAAGTGATGAATCGGGAAGATCCCTTTGCAATGAGTTGACGGAGTTGTGTCTGGAGGTGTTTCGTGAACGCGGAATGATTGATCCGAAATTGTCTCTGCGCTGTTTCCCGGGAATGCCGGAATCGGTGCTTCTGAATGCGTGCGAGGCGATCCGGGAAGGAAGCACAGCCATCGTGTTCGCCAACGATGAGTCCGCCCGGAAAATGTTCCGCAAGAATGGGAAAAAAGAGGAGGAGATCCGGGATTTCATTCCGATTGGCTGCTATGAACCTTCCATCATGGGGAAGGAGCTCTGCTGCAGCATGAGCGTTGTGCTGGATCTGGCGTCGCCGATTCCGCGCCTCATGTCCAGTCTTGAATTTCCGGAATCCATGGATGAGGTGGTTCAGAAATATCGGGAACTTCTGAAAGAACACATTCGACGCTTTACCGATGCAGCCTGTTTCTGGAAAAGGAAATGGAAGGATATCAATCCATCGCCCCTGTTGTCCGGAACCATGGATGCCTGTTTTCAAAAGGGACGCGATGTTTCCAATGGCGGAGCGGAATATTCCGTATCTGGCGTGGTCTGTGCGGGACTGGGTACGGCGGCGGATTCTCTTGCCGCGCTGGACTATGCTGTTTTTCAGCATCGTCTCTGTTCCTGGAGAGAGTTGAGAGACATTCTTTCAGAAAACTGGAAAGGTCATGAAGCTCTTCGGCAGGAACTTCGGAACCGGGCCCCGAAGTGGGGCTGCAACGATCCTGTCGCGGATTTTTACGGGAAAGCAATTGCAGACTTTGCCGCTTCCGTCATCCACCGGACGCCCAATGATCCGGAAGGTTATTTCCAGGCGGGATTCTGGTCGATTGATCTGTTTCTTCCCATGGGAAAGGTTTTAGGCGCCACACCGGATGGCCGTGCCTCTGGGGAGCCGATTTCAAAGAATGCGGGGGCCTCCGCCGGAATGGCGAAGCGCGGAATTCCCGCTCTGCTGCACAGTACGGCAAAACTGGATGCGTCCTTGCTGGGAGACGGGGCGGTGGTGGACGTGACGCTGCATCCCTCCACTGTGGACAGTGAAAATGGAGCCGCGGTAATCGCCTCTCTCATCCGGACATTCTTTGATCTGGGAGGATTTTTTATTCATTTCAACATTTTTGATTCCAAAACATTGAAGGATGCCCAGATCTCCCCGGAAAAATACAAGGACCTTCAGGTCCGCGTATGCGGATGGAACGCCCTGTTTTCCGATCTTTCCAAAGAAATGCAGGATAGCTTTATCCGTGAAAGTGAAGGTCTGGAAGCATGAGGAACGGAATCTTCACATCGATCAAGAATTTTGCCACTCACGATGGCCCGGGAATCCGGAGCACGATTTTTCTGAAGGGATGTTCCCTGTGTTGCCGCTGGTGTCATAATCCGGAATGTCTTTCCAACGCGAAGACCATCCTGTTCAAAGACATCAAATGTGTGCAGTGCGGGCGTTGCGCCGAGGTCTGTCCGAAACATTGCCATACATTTCCGGATGGGAAGACGCATGTTTTTCAGAGGAGTTCCTGTATGGTCTGCGGGAGATGTGAGACGGTCTGCATCCCGGAGGCATTGACGGTTTGCGGTAAAGAGATTTCCCCTGAGAAAGCATTCCGGATTTTAGAGGAGGATCGTCCTTTTTTTGAGCACTCCGGAGGGGGCGTGACACTTTCGGGAGGCGAACCGCTCTGTCAATCGGAATTCTGTTCGGAACTGCTGAGACTTCTGCGGAAGGCTTCCATTTCAACCGCGGTGGATACCTGCGGAAATGTTGCATGGAACTCTTTTGAAGAGGTCCTGCCTTTTACGGATGCTTTTCTGTTTGATTTGAAACTGATGGATTCCGAACGGCATCGCTTCTGGACGGGAGCGGGAAATGAACAGATTTTACAGAATTTAAAACGAATTTCTCTTTCGGGAAAACTTCTGGAAGTGCGGATTCCGCTTATTCCGGGAGTAAACATGGACCGGGAAAATCTGAGAGCCTCTGGAGAATTTCTTGCCGGATTACCCGGAAAACCCGAAGTGGTTCGCCTGCTTGCCTATCACTCGTATGCGCACGACAAGTATCGGTATGCCGGAATGACGGATGAGATGCCTGCCACCGCGCCGCCGACTCCTGCCGATGTGGAGAGTGCATCGGAATGTCTTCGGCAGTATGATCTGGAGGTCCGAAGTTTCGGCAGAAAGTGAAATTTGGAAAGATCGGTAAGAGCGGACAGGGCATCTGACAAGATTCTTTTTCCTGTTTCCTTTTGTTTTGGAGTTGTAGGTTGCGGTTGTCCCCGAAAACTGGACAACTGGACTTGGTATAAAATGCTCATTAAATTAACTTGGAAAGGGAGGGCATTTTATGACGTATGACTTCAAATTCAAAAGCCGTGCAGCATTGGAAACGTTGCGCGGGGAATTGACCGTTGCTGAGATCGCAGGAAAATACCAGATTCATCCGAATCGGGTTCAGCAGTGGAAAAAGAAAATCGTGGAAGGAGCTTCCGATATTTTCCAGTCCAAGACCGAATGGAAAGAAAGTAAGCGTATACCGGGGACGATCTCGAGAATGACTTTTTACGAAGTGTGTTCTTGGCCTGCGGCACTGAAACGGGGGGCAAAGAAAACGGGTACGCAGGTTACAGGAATCGTTCCAGTTTCGAACGGTCTATCCGCGTCCGTATTTCAATACCATGGAACCTCTGGCACAGTCGGAAGGTCCCTGCTTTTAACGTAGTGAATAACTTGTACTATTAGCCTCAAATTGAGGCGGATATTGTTCTTTATTTATCTGCTTTTATGCCTATTTTTCAAGCAGAAACTTACTACAAATCCGCTACAAGTTTTTTCTTGCTTTCTATGCCGAAACAATAACCATAATACAGGCAAGAATAGCCATAATCATTGATCCAACAGAAAGCAGCAGTGACAGCGACAACTTATTCTCGATATCCAAGATTGAAAGCCTTGTTTCAGACTCAAAAGCGATATGCTCTTTCCTGATTCTGGAAACAAGTTCTTTCACGGATTCCCCAGACAATGAATCATGATTCTTTTTCATATTGCCACCTCCGAAACTTCTTCCATATATCCACCAACGATCCGGCAAATTTTGCCAATATTCGCATCACATCCGCATTCTTTGGTTAAAAGTCTCAACAAGTCACTGCAAACCCCGATATGTTTGTAATATTCGGTCTGCTTCACAATCTACGAAACTTCAACGCCGGAATAAATCTTTTCTCTTACATCAGAAAAGGATTCCCAGTTGTCTATTTTTTCTTGTTTCAGAAACTCTTCATATTCCGGGATATAAGACTTTCCAGCGGCGGGATTGTTTTGGTTTTGCGGGTTTTTGATATCATCCATTCTTTCTTCTCCCTGCGTTTTGCGAACGCATAAAAAAAAGACTGTATAAAGAAGTCGCAAAAAACGGCGAGAAAGAATAGCCGCTCCCGGAGTGATCCGGGCATCTTCATACAGTCTAAAATCATCATTTTTTTCTCTTTCTTCTTGAAGCGTTTTGCGAACGCTTTTTATAAAATAGCCCTGGTTTTTGAAAAGTCAAGGAAACAAAAGTTATAAAGCCGCTATATTGGAGTGTATCGGCTTATTAATCGGATTTATTACAGAACGGAAGCCGCTTTTGTAAGCGTATGTATAAAATCAAGTGATTTCCTCTTTCCTGTGCGCTCCTCGTATATAATGGAGTCCAGTTCATAGGAAGATTGAAGATTCATCCAGAATTGCGCACTTGTACCAAGAAAACGGCTAAGACGCATTGCAGTATCAGCCGTAATTGCACGTTTGCCAAGTACAATTTCATTGATCCGGCGCGGCGGTACTCCGATTTCCCGCGCAAGTCTGTTTTGCGACAAATTCAAAGGTTCCAGAAACTCTTTCAGCAGAACTTCCCCCGGTGTGACTGGTTTCAGGTATTTTTCTTCTTCCGCCATGTTTGTTTCTCCCTTCAGTGATAATCTTCTATTTTCACGTTTTCCGCGCCTGATCCACTCCAAGAAAAAGTGATTCTCCATTGGATATTTATCCGGATGCTGTAAAAGCCGGGTCTTCCATTCAGAGCTTCAAACCGGTTCCCCGGCGGAATCCGCAAATCTTCCGGAGTTACAGCAGCATCCAGCATTTTCAGTTTACGGCGTGCCACTTCCTGAATCTCCCCCGGAAGTTT
>CALXRL010000097.1 GCA_944390735.1 uncultured Victivallales bacterium
GTCTGAAACACACCTTCATAAGAGAAAAGTGGAGATTCTCCGCTTTCGGGCAAAACGCGAGTTGAGCTCAAATTTACCCCCGAAACGAAAAAACCGACCAGAAGACCGGTCGGCGGAGAATTTTGAAAATGGTCGGGGCACAGGGATTTGAACCCTGGACTTTCTGCTCCCAAAGCAGACGCGCTAGCCAGACTGCGCTATGCCCCGTAAAACAATTGTTTTGCAATATAACGGCTTTCCAGGGAAAATCAAGTCTGTCTGCGTGGAAATCAGTCGCCTTTTCCTCTGATCTCCTGAAAACAGAAACGATTCCTTCTTCAAAGTGAGGCTTTTTTCTTCTTCATCGTCAGCAGCGCCGCAAGCAGAGTCAGCGTATAGAAGATCCAGGAAAGATGCATGATCGGCGCAAGACCAAAGTGAGAGGCCGCCTGACCGATGACCAGGAGTCCCACTCCCGCAATTCCCCAGGTCCCTCCGACAATCAGTCCCATGCGCGCGCTCATCGGCAGCGTCCCGTCCGCATCGCGCGACATGGACACCAGCAACGGATAACAGGAACTTGCCAGCATTCCCCCAAGCATAATCAGAAGGCAGGACGCCGGATATCGCGCCACAAGAAAATAGACCAGAAGAGTCGGAATCCCAAACGCAAGACCGTTCAGCACGAACGGTGTACAACTGTGTTTCCGGACCAGAAAACCGATCGTGATCGAGCCAATCGCCGAGCCGATTCCAAACAGCATCGCGCTGAACCCTCCGAAAGGAAGACCAAAATCCAGCGTATTCAAATAGGAGGGAAGAAGCGCCTGGATCGTCAGCGTTCCCGTATTCAGCAGTGTGGCGATCAGACAGAGATTCCAGAAGCTCCACGGCACCGTCTGTACCGGCGTCCCTTCCGGAACTTCCGCTTTCTGCGCTTTGGCATGCGGCTGTGCGTCATCCGGCGCCAGCTTGACATTGCTTAGTCGCAGCGAAAGGATAATCAGAAGAATCGGCGGAATCAGCCAGTAGAGTCCCTTCAGACCGAAGTGTCCCACCAGAAGAGCGCTGATCCAGGGACCCACCGCGCTCCCGAGGAATCCGCCCGTCATAAAGGTCGGTGTCGTAACGCTCGGTGCGATTTTCCCGATATGCTGGGTCCCGCGGAGTCCGTGCGGATGCACAATCGCAATGCCGGATCCGACAATCACCATCAGAATGCAGAGAACGAAAACCGGCGTTGTCGGAGGCATGGCCGCCAGCAGGACAATCAATCCCGCCATCAGAAGTCCGAGCGTCAGCAGCCAGGGCTTGCGCGTCTCCCTTCCAAGCATCGACGCCGGAATCTGCATGATGTTGCAGCCGATGCTCATGCTCGTCAGAATGATGACTCCCATTCCGAGGTTGATATGAAAATGAACCAGCGCGATCGGCAGAAATCCCGGAAGAAGTCCGCCAAGCATGTCCACCATGAAGTGCGCGGCGGAGAGCGATGCAATCTGCGTTCCCGAGGTATGCAGTGCATTGGGTATGATGCTGTGTTTTCTCATGATTCGCGTAAAATGGAAAAGCCGCCGTGTTTGCGGCGGCCCATTCCGCTCAGTCTTTCAATGTGTCGAAAAATTCTTTCACCGGATAGATCTTCTTGACGGCCGCGATGTTGCAGCCGGTCATGTAGAGACCGTTCTCCACGTCGCCCATCCAGGTCGCCAGCAGTGCGCGGGCAATGCAGAACAGCGACTTCCGCGGGTCGCAGGAGCGCAGACAGTGATACGGACAGGTGAATTTCTCTTTTCCCCCCGTCAGCACCCGTTCCACAAGCGGAGTTTTCAGCACCCGCACGGGAAGACCCACCGGACTCTTGATGACAACGATGTCTTCC
This sequence comes from uncultured Victivallales bacterium, assembly GCA_944390735.1. Taxonomy (GTDB): domain Bacteria; phylum Verrucomicrobiota; class Lentisphaeria; order Victivallales; family UBA1829; genus UBA1829. Next base: position 1,862 of record CALXRL010000097.1, read on the forward strand.
GGTTTCGCATTGACAAAGACCTCTTTGCTTCGGCGGTCGATTCCCGCTTCCTCCGTCGTGATGAAGAAGGTGCCGATCTGAACGCCGTTGTAGCCCATGTTCAATGCGTTTTCAATATCCGCCCGGCAGGCGACCTCGCCCGCCGCGATAAACGGGATCTCTCCGATTCCGTACCGCTCCGCCACCGCTTTCACATCCTTCAGCAGAAGATCCAGCGAACAGGTTTCCGGATGCTGGATCTGCTCCATCGTGAAGCCTAAATGTCCGCCGTTTTTGGGGCCTTCAATAATGACGGCGTCGGGCTTGCGATTGTATTTCCGAAGCCAGGTCTTGACCACGACTTCAAACGCGCGTCCACTGGAGATGACGGGAATGAGCGCAATGTCCGCATCACCAACGTATTCGGGAAGCGGAAGCGGCAGTCCCGCGCCGGAGATGATGTAATCCACCCCTTCCTTCACCGCCGTCCGGATGATCTCCTCATAATTGGAGAGCGCCACCATGACATTGACTCCAAGCGGTTTTTTCCCGTTGGAAAGCTCTCTGGCCTTGCGAATTTCCAGAGCAAAGTTGGTATTGCATTCTTCAACAAAGTGGTGTTTCCCGCGCTCCACATCCCCGATTCCAACGCTGGCGATCGTTCCGTAACCGCCTTCCCGGATGGTCGCGGCGGCTAGTTCCGCCATGCCGATTCGGACTCCCATTCCAGCCTGAATCACGGGATATTTCGATTCCAGATTTCTGATTTTCAATGGAGGCAGTTTCATTCTGATTCCCTAGTTCGTTTAGCATTCGTTAATTGAAATGACCTTAATTAAAATAGCATTCGAACGAGCGAAAATCAAGTCCCGCGGGGCGTGCGGCAAAACTCTTCCGGTGTTTGTTCCGCTGATCGAACCGGAAGCCGATTCGAGCCATTCCGGGGTCTCTTTCTGCTGCGGGCAGGTTTGGAAAAAGTTTTTTTGTTTTTTTCAAAAACACCTATTGCATTAATGCGACTAATACGCTATAATATACACAGATACACAAAAACGGAGTGACAGCGATGCCGCAGGCAGTTTTAAAAACAGAGATTCTCTATGAACAGCTTTTGGAAGAGCTGGGCAGATACTCGCCCGGAGTTCAGTTCATGACGAACCGCGAGATTATGAAACGGTTCAATGTCAGTCAACTGGTGGTGGACCAGACGGTGGCGCGCTTTCGCAAAGCCGGATTTCTCCGTGTGGTTCCCGGTCGCGGAACATTCACGACCGATGCGATCCGGCGTTTCCGCAGCGATGCCCCCGCGACTTATCTCTTTGCGGTTCCCCGCTGGAATTCCACCAATCTGACCTTGATGGAGGAGTATATCAATTCTCTGCGCGAGAAGTATTTGCCCAAACGGATTCTGATTCATCGCTTCAACTATGAGGAACTGATTCCGCAGAACCTTCCCCTTGTGGAGGAAAATGTCAAAGGGGTTGCATTGCAGGTCAGCAGTTCAACTCAGTGGAATTCGCATACCCTGAAACTCCTGGAGCAGTATATGGAAGCGGTTCCGCTCGTGATTATGAACCGGCATCATGGGGATATTTCTGTTCTGACTGTCGGAGCGGACGATGTCTTTGCCGGGACTCTGGCGGCCAGTCACCTGTTCAATTACGGGCACCGGAAAATCGCTGTTCTGATTTCCGAACCGTATGGAAGCGTGATTGAAGATCGTGTCCGCGGCGTTTTAAATTATGGAAAACATCAGGGAATGGAGTGTGTTGTTCTGAACTGCGGAGTTCGTTCCGGGGAATATGCTCCCGATAAAACCTACCGCTATTTTCTTCAGGTGATTCGGAACGGAATGGATTTTACCGGCATGATCGGCATTTCTTCCGACTCGTTCACCGGTGCTGTCAACGCCTGCCTGAATTCCGGGATCCGGATTCCGGAAGAGCTGAGCCTCGTGACAATCGGCCACCACCAGACGGCGGAAATTCAGCATCCCCCTCTGGATTGTGTCGATCTGAATATGGAAGGACAGATGGATGCGGTTCTGGAACTTCTGGAGAATCCCGGGAAATTCACTCCCGTCACCAATCCTTATGATTATTTTACGCCTTCAATGATTGTCAACGGATCCGTTATCAATCGTTGAAAGAACGAATAACTCCAAGAAAAGGAAATTCAAGGAATGAGAACAGCAGCATGTGCAGATGTCGGAATCCATCCCGGGGAAAAAATCCGGAATGGAGATCGGAAAAGGGGTTTTTATATTGAAAAATCATTTACATTAATAGAGCTTTTAGTAGTGATTGCTATTATTGCAATTCTGGCAGCTCTTCTTCTTCCCTCCTTGAACAAGGCGCGTGAGAAGGGGTGGAATGCCACTTGCATTAACAATGAGAAGCAGCTTTCTCTGGGGCTTTTCCAGTATGCCGGCGATTATAACGACACCTTTCCGGCTCCCTGGGACAGCCGAGCCACCTCATGGCCGAACATTCTGGGCATAAAATTAAATTATCTTCCGAAGAACAGCAACTACTGGAAACCGACGGAACATGGAGACGGTCCTTTCCTTTGCCTTATGGCGAAAAACTGGGGCTTGTCAAAGGGTGCGGAGTATGGCTGGACGTACTCGCTCTGCACATGGCAGAAGGATACGACGGTGAATCCCGCGGGCGGTTATCTGGGAGGGTATCGGAAGATATCCGCCTTCAAACGAAGCTCCAGTACGCCGATGCTTGCCGATTCCGGAATGATCGGATATGCGCCTAATGTGCAGTCTCCGTTTTTTGCAAACAGTCCGGCGAGTAATTTCAGTTATCCGTCCGCTCCCCATGACAACCGCTGCAATGTTGCATTTGTAGATGGTCACGTCAACGGAGTTTTCAAACGGAGCGGCGACGAGTATACGCTCGGAATTGACATCAAGGATGAAGACTGGCAGATTTTCTGATCTTCCAGCATTCTCAATCGGAAATACCCGGAAAGGAGTGATAGTCATTTGATTGTGTGCCAGCCCTGCGCGGAAGGGTGCGGAAGTCAGGCCCCGTTTCCGATTTTCCCGGCGGTCGGAACGGAAGCGGAAAACGGACAGACCGGAAGAGTTTGAGAGACTATTGGCAAGGAGAAAACAAGAATGATTCGTGCGATTTGTATGCTGAGTCTGGTGCTCAGTCCACTTTTCCTGACGGCGAAGGAGCCCCCGAAGTGGAAGGAACGGGACTTCATGACGGTACGCCTGGAGGACAACGGAAAGGCTCTGCTGAACCCCGGCATGGGGTGGACCATGTTCTTTTATTCCAATCTGACGCGACGGTATGGCGCGCATCTGGAGCCATCCGATACGCTGGACTGGTTCGAAGGTTGTTCCACCGTGTATATGCGGGTCCCCTGGGCGTTCCTCGAACCGGAGGAGGGAAAATTCCAGTGGCCGATTCTGGATACTCCGGCGCAGCGCTGGATATCAAAGGGGAAAAAAGTGGCGCTCCGCTTTACCACTTCGGAAGGCTGGCTGGAGTATGCAACGCCCAAATGGGTGGAGAAGGCGGGAGCGAAGCTGTTTCGCTACACCTATCGGAACAATGGTCCCGTTCCGATGAAAGCAATGGATCCCATATATGATGATCCGGTCTATCTGGCGAAGCTCCGCAACTTTCTGAAGGCTGCCGGCGCCAGATACAACGGGAATCCGGATATTGCATTCGTGGACATCGGGACATTCGGGCTCTGGGGAGAGGGGCATACGATTCTGAGTCAGCGTCTGAGTCAGAAGGAAACGGAGCGCCTTGCCCGGATTCATATCGACATGTACAAGGAGTTCTTTCCCGACACCCAGCTGGTGATTTCGGATGATGTCATCGGCCCCAACGCTCCGGGGGCGGACTTCCCCCTGATGCGCTACTGCCGGGAGCGTGGAATCAGCATGCGGGACGATTCCATTCTGGTTTCCGGCGGAAAGAAGGCATGGCATCATGCCGATCTCGCCCGGACATTTTACCCCGTTCTGCCGGTAATCGTGGAACACGAACATTACGGTCACCCCCGGCGGGGAGGCTGGTGGGAGAACGGACGAATGCTTCAGCGGGTTGTGGAGGAGTATCATGTGAGTTATCTTTCCATTCATGCCTATCCGGAGATGTTCTGGAAGGAGAATGCGGATGTGATACGCGCGATCAACCGGCGGATGGGATACCGTTTTGTCACTCCGGAAGTGACATTTCCCGAGATTCTGTTTCCGGGGACGGCATTTGAGATCCGCTGCAAAGTCGGGAATGCCGGGGTCGCTCCACCGTACCGGGATGCGTTCCTGACCTATACCCTGACCGATGACCGCGGGGGCATTGTTGCGGTCCTTTCCGACGAGACCCTGAATCTGCGCGAACTGCCGGTGGGTGCTCCGGACAAGACTCCGCTGAAAACGCATGTCTCCCGATTGCAGATCAGCGCCCGGGCTCCCTTCCTGAAACCGGGGCTCTATTCGCTCTGGATTTCCGTGGGCCGGCGCGACGGTACTCCGGAAATCCGACTGCCCTATGACAAGGTCGACGCCCGGAACCGGGTGTTTCTGGGAACGGTTGAGGTCCGGAAGGGCGCGTTCGGCTGTCTGTTTGAAGAGGGGTGATCGGGCGTCATCGACCGCCGCTTTTCCCCGCAGTGTGAAAGAGCGGCGGTGATCCGGGCAGACGGAAGAGACCTCCTGTGCTGGAGGTCTCTTCCTCTGTGTCCCCCGGCCTTTTTCCAGGGGAAGCGGATTGCAGAGCATTTTTCCGCTCTCTGTTTTTGAAATGTATTCTTTTTTCCTTATATATTCCTTGGGAATCGGTTTGACTTTTTTCTTTTGCAGATGTATCTTGTAACGTGTTTTTGGCTTTGATCGCAAACTCAACCCGTAAGGAGGAAAAAATGGCGGGAAATATGAATACACAGGACGGCAATTACGCCGCCGCGCATGTGGCTTACGCCCTGAGCGAAGTCGCAGCAATTTACCCGATTACCCCCTCGTCGACCATGGGGGAATGGGTCGACCAGTGGGCAAGCGAAGGCAAAAAGAATATCTGGGGCAAGGAAGTGTCCGTTGCCGAAATGCAGTCGGAAGCCGGTGCCGCGGGTGCGGTTCACGGTTCTCTGGTGGCCGGATCGCTGACGAGCACCTACACGGCGTCGCAGGGATTGCTGCTGATGATCCCGAACATGTACAAGATCGCCGGTGAACTTCTGCCGACCGTATTCCATGTCACGGCCCGTGCGCTTGCCGCCCAGTCGCTCGCGATTTTCGGCGATCACTCCGATGTGATGGCCTGCCGCAATACCGGTTTCGCGATGCTTGCCGCCGCGTCTGTTCAGGAGGAGATGGATCTTGCGCTTGTCGCCCACCTTTCCACCTACAAGGCCCGCGTTCCGTTCCTTCAGTTCTTTGACGGATTCCGTACCTCTCACGAAGTTCACAAGTTCCACGAAATTTCCTACGACACGATCAAAGAGCTTGTCGAGCCGAAATACATTGAAGAGTTCCGCGCCCGCGCACTCCGTCCGGAAGCTCCGATCACGAACGTCGGCGCACAGAATCCCGACGTCTACTTCCAGGGCCGCGAGACGGTCAACAAATTCTACGAGGCCACCCCGGCGATTGTTCAGGAATACATGGACAAAGTCGCCGCGAAGACCGGTCGTCAGTACCACCTGTTCGACTATGTCGGCGCCGCGGATGCCGCCGATGTGATCGTTGCCATGGGCTCCTCCTGCGAAACGATTGATGAAACGATCGAATACCTGAATGAGAAACGCGGCATGAAGCTGGGTCTTGTGAAGGTTCGTCTGTATCGTCCGTTCTCCGCGGAGGCGTTCCGTGCCGCTCTGCCGAAGACGGTCAAGCGCATTGCGGTTCTTGACCGCACCAAAGAGCCCGGCGCGCTCGGAGATCCGCTCTACCTGGATGTGAAGGTTGCGGTCAACGACAACAACATCTACATCATCGGCGGTCGTTACGGACTTGCTTCCAAGGAGTTCTCTCCCTCGATGGTTCTTGCGGTGTTCAAGCACCTGGCAAAGAACGGGTTCCACGGATTCACGGTCGGTATCGAAGACGACGTCACGAATCTCTCGCTCAAGATCGACGAAGAGATCGTCACCGAGCCGGAAGGCACCACCAACTGCATGTTCTGGGGGCTCGGCGGCGACGGAACGGTCGGAGCGAACAAGAACTCCATCAAGATCATCGGAAAATACCGCGAGGACATGGACGCTCAGGCGTACTTCTCCTACGATTCGAAGAAATCCTTCGGTGTCACGGTATCCCATCTTCGTTTCGGCGTGAAACCGATCAAGAGCACCTATCTGATCACGGCGCCGGACTTTGTCTCCTGCTCCTCCTTCTCCTACGTCGGCCGTTACGACCTTCTGAAGGGAATCAAAGAGGGCGGAACCTTCCTGCTGAACTCCCACTATCCGAACAACGAAGTGTTTGCGCACCTGACGCGCGACATGCAGGAAACGATCATCAACAAGAAGATCAAATTCTACAACATCAATGCGGAAAAACTGATCGCCGAGCAGCCCGGACTCCGCGGCAAAGGCGCGAACACCGTCATGATGGTTGCCTACTTCAAGGTCTCCGGCATTGTTCCGTTTGAACAGGCCGAAGAGGGCATGAAGGAAATGACCCGCAAGACCTTCAAGAAAAAAGGCGATGATGTGGTCAACATGAACCTTGCGCTGATCGACGCCGCGATCAACGCCTGCCAGCCGGTGGAAGTTCCGGCCTCCCTCGACGGAGTTCCGCATGCCGAGCCGGTGAAATTCCTGCCCGATCATGCCTCCGAGTTCGCCAAGACGATCATCGAGCCCTCGATGAAGCAGCAGGGCGACAGCATTCCGGTTTCCGCGATGTCCGTGGACGGCAAGATCCCGACCGGCACCTCCTGCCTGGAGAAACGCGGAATCGCTCCGCGCGTGCCGACCTGGAATGCGGCGAACTGCCTCCAGTGCAACGTCTGCTCGCTCTCCTGTCCGCATGCGGCGATCCGCGCCAAGCAGATTGCTCCGGCGGATCTGGCGAATGCCCCCGCCACCTTCAAGACGGTCAAGTCCAAGACCAAGAACGACAAGGATCTTCAGTTCAAGATTCAGGTCTACATCGAGGACTGCACGGGCTGCGGCGTCTGCGTGGATGTCTGCCCGATGACCAAGCAGGCCGACGAGAAGAAGGTTCTCACCTGGTCCACCCTCGAAAAAGAGCGTGCCGCCGGCGAGAACGAGAACGAGAAGTTCTTTGACGCTCTTCCGGACAATGTCACGGATGGCGCTCCGATCACCACGGTCAAGGGCGCGATGTTCCGCAAGCCGCTGTTTGAATTCTCCGGCGCGTGCGCAGGCTGCGGCGAGACTCCGTATGTCAAGCTGATGGCCCAGCTCTTCGGCGAAAACGTGATCATCGCCAACGCCACCGGCTGCTCCTCGATCTACGGCGGAACCTTCCCGACCATTCCGTACACCAAGGATAAGAACGGCCGCGGTCCGGCATGGGCGAACTCGCTCTTTGAGGACAACGCCGAATTCGGATACGGAATGCGCCTGGCGGTGGATCAGAACCGCGCCACCCTCAAATCCTACGTGGAGAAGGTTCTCGCCTGCGACAAGGCCTGCGACAAGCTCAAAGCCGCTCTCAACAAGGCCATGAGCTTCTGGGACAACTCCAAGACGGAAGAGGCGGTCGCCGCGCAGAATGAGGTCAAAGCCATCCTTCCGAAGGCTCTGGAAAACGCCGAAGGCGAATGCCGTGAAGTGCTTGCCAAGATCCAGGAACTGCAGGATTACTTCTGCGACAAGTCCGTCTGGATCGTCGGCGGCGACGGCTGGGCAAACGATATCGGATACGGCGGAATCGACCATGTGGTCGCCCAGAACAGAAACGTCAACATTCTGGTGCTTGACACGGAAGTGTACTCCAATACGGGCGGACAGGCCTCCAAGGCAACCCCGACCGCCGCGGTTGCGAAATTCGCCACCGGCGGAAAGAAGACCTACAAGAAGAACATGGGCTTCATGTGCATGAGCTACGGCTATGTGTATGTCGCGTCGGTTGCCATGGGCGCCGATCGCAACCAGGTTCTCAAGGCCTTCCAGGAAGCGGAAGCCTACAACGGACCGTCGATCATCTTTGCTTATGCTCCGTGTATTGCTCACGGAATCGACATGAGCAAGACCCAGTCCGAGGAGAAACGCGCGGTCGATGCCGGCTACTGGCCGCTCTACCGTTACAATCCCTCGAAGGAAGTTCCGTTCTCCTGGGATGCGAAGAAACCCACGGGCAACTTCCAGGAATTCATCCGCAGCGAGGGCCGTTACAAGTCCCTGCTCAAGACGGCTCCGGCTCATGCCGAAGAGCTCTACAAGAAGGCGGAAGAGGATGCGGCAAAACGCATGGAATTCTACCAGAAGGTTGGAGAACTGATGAAGTAATCCCTGAAAAGGGTTGCCAAATCAAACGCCCGGACTCCTTGCGAGTGCCGGGCGTTTTTTTTGTCTGAATTTTAAAGGAAAAAGGTCTGCGTTCCGTGGAATGGAACGCAGACCTTCAGGGATGGACGGGGCGGTTATTCGCCGAGCATGTCGGCGACCGCTTCCCGGTCCGTCAGAATGAGCGGATAGTCGCGGACGGGAATGGCGGAAAGATCCGCCGGCGGTAAATCGCATTTCCGTTTTTTGAGCCAGGGATCATCAAAGCGTTCCGGTTCGAAGACCTCCTGGCTGATGGGGTCGATCAGAACCGGAGTGCGGATGTTCAGTCCGGGAGTCCAGATCCGGAAGAGCGCGTTGAACGGCTGGTATGGAGGATTCCCGGCAATTTCCGGAATCAGATCCGCCGGCATCCACCAGGCCACAAGCGGATATCCTTTCCGCCGGAACGTGGCAAGTTGCATCTGGATCAGTTTTTCCTGAAAGGTGAATCGCTGTTCCGGGGGGAAGGGGAGGAGATCAAGCTGGCACTTGATCGTGTCGCAGGGAACGGTGTCTTCATCGAAGAGATTGGCCAGAGTCTGGATTCCATGGTAGACGGGTTTGCGTCGTGGCGGATCGTCGAAGGTTACAAGACCGAAGAAATGCGGTTTCGGCAGGAGGCCGTTGCGATAATAATATTTATAATCCGACATCGTGAAATAGCAGGTGTAGTCGAGTCCGTTTTTCAGGTCTGTCATGATACTGCGGAGAGCGACTTTCACTTGGATTTCCTCGTTGACCGGGAGATTCGCGAATGCCTCTGTCTCGGCAGATTTTGAGGTGCAGCCCGATTCCCCCTGCCAGAGTTCCACATGTTTCCCACCGTTTTCGTCGAACATGGCGCGGAGCATCCGGAAGTCTTCCGGACGATTGAGCTCCGGGAGAATATGGTATCGGTGAAAAGTGAAGGCGTCGATCAGCGGGCAGATGCCGCGTTTGATGTATTCATAAATATCATGATGTCCGATCCACCACGAGATCGACATTCCGCTTGCGCCTCCGATGATTTTCGCTTCCGGATTGCATGCGCGGATCGCGGTGGAGGTAATGCGGACGAGATCCACATATTCTCCATAGTCAGGCCCCTTTTTCCAGAACCCGGAACAGTTCGGTTCATTCCAGACTTCAAAATGGGTGACGCGACCCCGGAAACGGGTTGCCAGTTCCGTGGCGTAGCGTGTCCATGCCGTTCTGGCCTCCTCCGAAAACAGCGGCGGATACCCTGCCGCGTCATCCGCCGGAGAGTCGCAGTAAAGTTTGTTGCCGTAACAGACGCAGAACCATGGCCGGATCCCCTGCGCCAGAAGTTTGTTCACGATTTTCTCCAGCCATTCGAAGTCGTAGACTCCTTTTTCCCGCTCGCAGCGGAACCAGCCGGTCATGACTCGGGCGTGCTTGACGCCGAGTTCTCCCGCTGCGCGGTATAATTCTTCCGTGTCATCCCACATTTTTCGCTCGACGCATTCAAAACCGACTCCGATTTTCGATGCGCGGATCTGCTTTGATGAACGCGGGGCGAATGTTCCGATCTTTTTCATTATTTTCTCCTGTTGTTGAAAGGAAACGTTATTCGGTAAACGTTGGATTTCCCTTGGTTCGGATAAATCCCCGGTAGAGGACGGAGTTGTCGTTCAGAACACCGTCTTCATTGGGGGTGGCTTTCAGTTTTGGAAAGCCGGCCGCGGCCACATGACCGTCGGCATAGAGCACATTGGTGTTGCCTCCGCTGATCGGTTCCTCCGAGCGGTTTATCGTGTCGGATGCTCCGTGGCGGAAGGAAAAATGATAGTTGAAAAAAAGCATTTCGGCCGTCTGATTGTTGTTATCTCCGGCCGTGACGCATTCCGTCGGCCGGGTGAGCGCGGAAGTCTTGTGATAATAGTTTGCGGATGCCCCGGAGGAACGGCCTTCCTTGCCTCCGACCAGTCCTGCCGCGTAACTGGTCTGGAACATGTAAGGAGAACCGATGCCGTCGGCTGCCTGATTGGGTTTGAAGGGGAGGGAATCTTCCGGACAGCGGAAGGTCCCTCCATGATAGTACTTATTGATTCCGGTTCCCCCGAGCAGCGTGCCGTAAGATAGTCCATAGGATTTATTGTTGCTCAGAAGAGTCCACCAGCTTTTCCCGGAAATTTTGCTCGGGAGCAGCCAGTCGTCGTAGTCTCCGGTGTAGAGCATGGAAGCCTGGCCGATCTGCTTCAGATTCGAGGCGCAGCTTGCCTGATAGGCTTTCGACCGGGCTTTCGACAGTGCAGGAAGAAGCAGCGCGGCGAGGATGGCAATGATGGCAATGACGATGAGGAGCTCTATCAGTGTGAATTTTCGATCCGATCTCATGTTTCCCTCCGTTGTCAAGGTTGAATGGCGTAAAGTTCCGCGGAATGGAAGATTCCGTTGAAGTTGTAGTCTTTTCCCCCGGCGACGCCGAAGCGCAGGGTGCGCAGATCCTTCATCGGGAGGGGAAGTTCCTGGATGGTGTCAAGTTTCCCATCGCGATACAGGATCATTCTCCGACCGTCCGCCCGGAGCTCGAAGCGGACCCGCTTGTTGAGTATTACCGGATCACGCGATGAAAAATAGACTCGTTTTCCCGCCTGATCGAAGGTTTCCACCGTGAACTTCATGGAATGGCGGTTCAGGGTGATGCGGAAGCTGGAGGGTTCGAGGAGTCCGGCGCAGTAGCCGTCCGGTTTGTCCGTCGCCGTGAATTCCAGGACGATCCCGAACGGTTTTTTCAGCATCTCCCGGAGCGGCGGAGTCGGACGATACAGGAGAAATGTGCCTTTCCCGGTCCGGATTCCGCCGGCGACTTTTTCCGGAGATTTTTTGTGCGGCAGAAGTTCCAGAGAAGAGGTGGGCTCTTTGGAAAAGTCGAACTGCGCATAGACCTGTTTCCGAAGGCCGTCGCCGGAGTGATCCGTCTCCTTGGTGGCCGTCGTGATGGCCACGAGCACATACGCGCAGTCGCTGAGTCCGGCCTTGATTTTGAGCTCCCGGATCGCCTTTTCCGGATGCGGATTCTCCCACGGCGCCATGAAGAGTCCGACCGAACTGCTGATGAGATTTTTCCCCGTCCACGCGATTTTGCAGCTGCTGTACTGCTGCATGTGGAACCAGTCGCCGACATTTACAAAGTTGACAACCGGGAACGTTGTTCGGGTTCCGTCTTCGTACGTCACCTCATATTCGGCAGCCTTCATCTGATCTCCGCCCCATGCGGTTGCGTGAAGAAGCCAGAGAAGATCGGCTTTCGCATGAACCGGAACGGCTTTGGTCTCCCGCATCCGGATCGAGGGAACCTTGGCACTGCCGAAGGAGAGCACCGAACGGCCGTTGTTCTTTTTCGGATCAATCAGGCGGAAGGGAACATCCTGAAAACGGACGAGTTCGGGGAAGGTTTCTTCATCGACGGCCATTCCGTTCTCCTCTCCGTTTCCGGTGCCCGCGTGGTTGATGAGGAAGAAACGCATATCGCTTCTTCCGTCATCGGTCCAGCCTCCGACTCCGTCGCCGCGTTTGCTGTCCATGAATCCCATGTTTGCAAACGGACGCAGATCCACGGAACCGTAACGATAGGAGACCTTCGGACGGAACTGAAACGCGCAGTTCAGATTCCCCAGAATCGTGGAAAGAACGCGAAGCGCCTTCTGCGGCTCTTTCCCGAGCGCCTTTTCCCATTCCAGCGTATCCAGCAGAATCGTTCCGCCTTCGACGGGCACTTTCATCAGAAATGCCGGGGTCGTGAGTTTGACGGCCTCGCCCGCATAGTATCTGCTTTTGAGAATCCAGCTGCCCGGTTTTCCCGTGGGAGTTGCGTTTTCAAACAGGCTTTTGTTGGTCATCCAGCTTCTGCGGTACCAGGCGAGATCGAATGCCGTGATGCCATCGGTCAGGGGGTCTGCGGTGATCCCTTCGGGGGCCAGGATTCCCTTCGGGGCATTTTCCAGAGAGACGCCGTCCGGAAGCAGCCCCTTGAGTTTGCCGATCGTATCCGGCGTGATTCCGTGAATCCAGAGAGTCCGTCCGGCGCGGAGAACAGAGCGCAGTTCCCGCGGATTCCCGAGCGCCGAGGCATCCATGAGAATCGGCCCCTGTTTCCCGATTCCTTCCGAATGCTGCACACAGGAGAGTTCAATGGCCTCCTTCAACGCCCGATTCTTTCCCGCAAGCAGATTCAGGCTGACCCGTTCCTTCGCCTTCCGTTTCCAGCCGTAGCGAATCAGGTTTGCCAGAAGGAGTTGCGCGCCCGGATCGGGCTTTTCCAATTCAAGAGTCGTTGCGATCATCGCTCCTTTTCCAATCGGAATTTCCAGAAGCGGCGACCATTGAAGTCCGAAGCGTCCGCCGCAGTTGAGCAGAGAGAGCGCGCCGCCCTGAACGGGACGGTAGAAGGTCTCCATCGAAAGAACATTGTCATTGCGCCAGTATTGGAAGAACGAGTTGTCGAGTCCGTTCAATGCCGGATGGTTCCTTTTCCCGATCCAGGAGAGGGTCGCCGCGTGAAGCGGATCGCGTTCCGGCAGCTCGACCCGCCACGGTTTCCACGCTTTCTGAGGAAGCAGCAGAACGACTCCGCCGTTTTCCATGAAGCGGTCCAGCGCGCTGTTCTGTTCGGAGGACCAGGCGTCGCGCCCGACAAGAAGCACTTTTTTTCCGGCGGGGATCGTCGTTCCGGTGATGCCTTGCGCCTCTTTCAGACCCCATGCGGCGCGCAGATTGTTCAAACTCCCGTTCGGATCCAGAATCGCAATCTCGTTGCGCAGGGCGGAAAGATCCTGTTTCGGGATGATGTTCAATTCCTGTTCGAAGCGGTCGAGTTCCACCTCGGTTCTTCCCCGGTACCAGAGGGCGCGCACGATAAGGCGTCCTTTCAGAATCGTTCTGGTTTCGGGCAGGGGAATCTCCAGAGTCCCGCTCCATTTTCTTCCGCTCTTCAGAAAGATCTTCCGCTCGCCGCGGAAGACGGGATCTCTGCCGATGTAAAGAGCGTAACGGATTGTGTCAATGGATTGTTCGGAGTTCGTGTCGTTGAAGACGGCAATTTCCCGGCGGAGGCGTTCTCCGGAGAACGCGTTGGCATGGTAGTCGAGAGGCGCCGCCTGCGTCATTTTCAGAACATGGGGAAAATAACCGGCCCAGGGATTGAGTCCCGCCGCTCCCGCATGGCGCAGATGGACAATCCGCTTTTTCAGATATTCCATAAAGGGATTCTGCTCGGAATGGGGGGGAATGCCGTCGTTGCGTTCGGCCATTTCGCACTCTTCCCATTTGGTCCAGGTGTAGTATTCGTCGCCGACGACGCTGGAGTAGTTGTCATTGCTGAGTCCGAGTCCGAATTCGCCCAGGAAGAGGGGGCGGTCCCACTGAAATTCGGTGTTCCAGCCTTTTCCGCCCGTCGGGGTCAGCCAGTCGAAGTCGTTGGGAATGAGGATGCCGGAGTTGGTGTATTTCAGACGGAGTGTGCCGGACTGTCCTTCGGGATAGTGAATGTTGATGATGTCGAGCAGACCGGCCCAGCTGTTGTCGCCGTCGCCCTGCAGCGGACGGGTCGGGTCCTCGGCGCGGACCGTCTCCACAATTTTTTTCATGACCGCCAGATCCTCAGGCGAGCGGCTCGCCCAGAAGGTCTCGTTGGTCAGATTGTAGATCACCACCGAAGGCTCGTTCCGGAAATGCCGGATCCACGCCTTGTAATATTCCAGCACGCCGGGCAGCCAGAATTCCGCCTTCGCCATGGGAAAGCGCTGTTTCCATGAATAGGCGGATTCCGGCATCATCAAAATTCCGGTCCGGTTCGCCCGGTAGATCATGTCCTGATTGTTTGTCCCGAGGTGCTGACGGATGCTGTTCACCTTGTGGGTTGTGCGCATCAGTTCCAGGCCGGCGCTCGGACTGTATTCCTGCGTCCGCATTCCCTGAAGCGTGGAGTTGCGCAGAAGAACGATCCGTTTCCCGTTCAGCAGAAAGTCCTTTCCGCGGATCGAGAACTCCCGGAACCCGAATTCCCGGCAGAAACGGTCGATTGTCCGATTTCCCTTCCGCAGCGAGAGGTCGGCAAGGTAAAGTTCCGGCGACACCGGCGACCAGAGAATCGGTGCAATCCACTTCTTCCGGATTGTGGCAACTGCGCTTTTCCCCGGAGCGATCCGGACCGGTGAGCCGGAAAAGGTCGCATTGACCTGTTTCCAGTCGCGATCGGAGCGGATGCGGACTTCCGGAATCACTTCCGTCTCCTCCGTTCCGCTGTTCCGGAGCGTGAGAATCAGTTCGATTTCCCTGTTTTTGACGCTGGTTTTGATGAAGACGTCCTCGATGGCGGTCAGCGGTCGGAACTCCAGACGCACGGGCCCCCGGACTCCCAGTTCCCCGCCGTTGCTGGGCGCAAGATAAACCCGGTTCCTGAGGTCCAGCAATCCCTCGCGGACCGTGGCAGCAATGACAATCTCATTTTTCCCGGGCTTCAGCAAACCGGTCACGTTGAATTCCAGAGGAAGGGTGCAGAGCAGCGACTCCCCCGCGCTCCTGCCGTTGACAAGAACCCCTGATTTGAACGAAGCTCCTCCCAGCACCAGGTGCGCCGTGTGATCCCTCAGAAGTTCCGCGGGAACGGTCACCTCCCGCCGGTACCAGACGGTGCGTTTGGTCTGGACTTTCAGCGATCCGTCCGCCTGAAAATACTGCTCCGGAGGAAGGGTGGAGTACGCCCATTTCGGATCCGCGGAATTCAGCTTCCGGAAAAGATTCTTGGTCGGGAACTCGGTCTTGCTCCAGACCAGCTTCTCCGGAATCCGCGTGAGATCCATGGAATCGCCGATTGCCTCCTGCCAGGCTCCCTCCTGAATCAGATTGAGCTCCTCCCGCGGGCTCGTCAGAAAAAATTCAGCTCCCGATCCTGTCAGACAGACCAGTGTCAGCAGACAGAAAAAAAAGAATCTCATAATGCCTCCCAATCTTGTTGTGTTCTCGTTTTTCCAGATTCCGACGCATGGGGAATTTCTCCGGATTTCTGTAATTATACCATAAAAACCGGGAGGAGAAAATGTTCCGTTTGTTCATAAATTTGTCCTGTTTGTCCAAATTCCGGAAACGGGCTTGCATTTTGCGGAAGAATGGATACTTTTTAGAAAAGATGCGGCTGCGGAGCCGGTTCCCTCCGCCTCCGGAAAAGAAAGGAGCATTTTCTCCATGACCAGAACCACGGCTGATGCGGATCCCTCTTCGTTTGACTGTTCTCCGATTCATGTTGTCCGGACCCATTTTCTTGCGGGAACCTCCAGAATTCCGGTGGGAAAGTCTCCGCGGCTGTTTCCCATCCGCGCCAACGTCTCCGGCGCATGCTACATCCTTTGCGGCAGGGGGGAGATCACAGAGGACCGCACCGGAATTCGCCACGCCTTCTCTCCGGGCTGCTTCATCCAGTGGATGCCGGATGATCCCCATACCCGGATCCTGTACCCCGATCAGCTGTATGTGGACAAATATTTCGTCTTCCCGCCGGAGTTCTACTGGATCTGCCATAAAATGGGACTGACTTCTCCGGAGCATCCGGTCATTGATCTGGGGGTGCATCCCGAAATCGCCGCCGGATATGATGACCTCATCCGTGAACTCCGGGATCAGACGGAACTCAAACTGCCGCTGACCATTGAAAAGGCATTCTCCTTTCTCCTGCATCAGCTTCTGCCCCATTCGGTGGAGGAGCGGAAATATCTCCGCCAGATGGAGGAGGCCGCACGCATTCTGGAAGCCGATTTCCAGGAAAAATGTTCCATCCCCGCCCTGGCCCGATCCCTGAAGATGAGCCATACCAGCTTCCGCCGCGTCTTCGCCCGCTTTTACCGAATGTCTCCCCGGGAGTACCGCATCCGCAGAAAAATTGAAAAGATTCAGCTTCTGCTCTCCACCCGCGACCTCCGGCTCAAGGAGGTCGCCGACCGCTTCGGCTATGCCGATGTCTATACCTTTTCCCATCAGTTCAAGAAAATGACCGGCGTCTCCCCCGCGGAATTCCGCAACCGAAGCAGCGGCATCTCCAGCTGTTTCTAAGTCCCGCTTCTTTTCCCTCCATTCCGACTTTCCCCTTCCGTCTTCTTCGACCCTTTTCCAGGTCCGATCCGCACCTTTTTCTCTCTTTTTTCCCGTTCCCGTCTTGACAAATCAAGAGGAATATTGTATAATTAAAATAAAGGACAATCAATTGCCAACAAATGTAAACTAAACCGATGTTCGGACCATCGGAAAGAAGGAGTCTATGAACAGCTTCTGCCGGAAAAAGGGAAAAAACGGTTCTTCCTCCCGAAAAAGAGGAGAGAAAGGTGGAAATTATTTCACACTGATTGAACTCCTCGTCGTAATTGCGATCATTGCGATCCTGGCCGCGATTCTGCTTCCCGCACTGAACAGTGCGCGGGAGAAGGCGCATCAGATCAGCTGCCTGAGTGTGCTGAAGCAGTATGGAACAGGCGGTATGATGTATGCGTCGAACAACAATGACGCCTGGGTTCCGTTCAACGTCGGAAGGGTTCCCGATCCGGACGGCTCGGAAAAGGACGAGAAATGGTTTTCCAACCGGGAGTTTCTGGAGTGTGTGGGGGTGACAACGATCGGACGCGACTATGTCTGGCAGCGCTCGTATGTTGTGAATGCCATGACCTGTCCTTCCAAAAAAGCTCCGTACTCCTTCAACACGAAATTTTCGCAGCTTTCCAGTTTTTATGCGCAGAATTACAACGGAAGCACCTGGCTTCCGGACAGCACGCACGATCAGAACGGGTTTTACCAGCTGAACCGGGTCAAGGCCCCCTCCGTCAAGATCATTTACACGGAGACCGTGCGCGACGGCTGCGCAAAGCGGCAGGATCCGGCTCTTTACTGGGAGTTTGGCGAGGAGATCTCCAGTACGGAATGGAACCCGTGGATTGCCTATCGCCACGGCGGACGTCATCAGGCGACGACGGTCTTTTTTGACGGTCACGCCTCCAGTGTCCCCTGGCAGAACCTCCGGTACGGCACTCCGTGGCTCCCCTACGAATGACAGAAAGGCAGCGTGCAGTATGACAGAATCCGCGCATGTGGCGGAATACATGAAAATCCGTCGTTACGTTCTTTCCCTGGCAGTGAAGGCCAGGGAAAAATCCGTTCAGATCCCGACGACGATGGAACTTTCCCGGAAATTCGGCGTCAGCCGTCAGACCGTGGGCAAGGCCATGAAGGAGCTGACCCGGGACGGCTACATCATCGGGCGACCCGGCATCGGTTCCTTCACCAATCCGAAGCGCATCGAAGGTTCGCAGAGCGCCTGTGCTCTTTCCATTCCGACCATCGGCATTGTGATCTCCGACGGCATGCTGATTCATCTGGACGAGTATCAGGCCAAAACGTTGTCCGCCGTTCTGAAACTTCTTCCGGAGATGCCGGCCTATGTGCGTCTTCTGAATCTGAGTTCCTCCAATGCGGAGATCATCTGCAAGGATCTGGAGAACGAACAGCTGGACGGGTTGTTCTGGATCGGCGCGCGCAAGTCGCATGAACCGGTGATCCGGGAGCTCTCCGCCCGTCGATTCCCCCTGGTCGTGAACTCCGTCTACGATTCCGGATGCGCCGACCGCGTGGAATTCGATTTTGAACAGGCCGGATACGATTGCGCCGCTCTTCTGATCAAACAGAATAAAACGGGAATTGTGTTTCTGGGCGATACTCCGCCCTGGAACATTCCGGCCGTTGGCATCCGGCGGGCGTTTCGGGAAGCGGGCGTGCCCCTGAACGAGAAGCTGTTTCTTCCGCGCAGCGGCGAAACGTTGACTCAGTTCCGCTCCCTGCTCAATTTCGGCTATCCGGTGGATGCGGTGTATAATCCGATCTTTCTTTATACGGAGATCCGGGACATTCTCCGCGAGACGGAATCGGATTGCTCCCTGATCGCCAATCAGCTGGCCGTCTCGCACGATCCGGCGTTTCACGGGATGGTTCTCCATCTGGATTTCGAGCGGCTGGCCGCGGAGATGGTGCGTCTTCTGAAGGCGCGGCTCGCGCATCCCGCGGCATCCCCGGAAAAGGTGCTGATCCCGATTGAATGCACCATTTTGGAACAGAAAAAACAAGAAGGAGGTCTTCTATGAAATCATGGATTCCCAAAGCGCTGCTTCTGCTGCCGGTTCTCTGTTTCGGCGCGGAGCAGACCGTTCCGAAAATCGGCGGACTCTGCTTCCGCTTCGACGACAATCAGACGGTCTCGAAGTGGAACGATATGGCGGAGGTCTTCCGGAAGCACAACTGCAACTTCGGCATGTCGATTATTTCGCACTGGATTCACAGTCCGGAGTTTTCCGCCATGCTGCGTCAGCGCGAGAAGGAGGGGCATGAGATAATGGATCACACCGCGTCGCACTCCATTTTCCAGCTTCCGGCGCGGAATGCGGAGGAGCGGCGGAAATTCGAATCGCATCCGTCGTTCGATCACTGGGCGGGGGGAAAAGCCTGTTTCCGGGGAATTGCCGATTCGTCGAAGTTCTCTTCTCCGATTCGCGGAGTGTTTCAGGGATCGCTGGTGACGGAGCTGCCCGCGGGGATCGAAAAGGAGCTCAAGCGCACCTCCTGCCTCTATGTGCCTTCGAGCGGGAAGGCGTATCTGTATACGATGGAGGGGAAGAATCTGCGTCTCCGGAGTTTCTGGAACGAGGACAACGTCCGGTTTCCGGAACGGACGGTTCTGGAGTTCCGTCTTCTGCCGAAGAGCGGAGGGTTTCTGGCTTCCGACGAGCTGCTGCGTCTTCAGGCGACCGTCAGCAGGGAGAATTTCAAACGCGCCGGGGTTCAGCCGCCGGTCACCTGGATTCAGCCCGGAGGATACGAACCCGTGCTGACGGCCGACAATCTCCGGAAGGTGTTTCCCGCGCTCGGCTATCTGGGCGCCGCAACCTATCCCGACAGTGCGCGGAAAGTCTATCACGAGCAGAATCCGGAGCGCTGCCGCTTTGCGATGATGTGGGGGGATTTCACGCTGGAGAAAAAGGATATTTCCAGACTGAAAAACGAAATTGCCAACCGTGTTGCGCGCCATCAGGTTCTGATCGGCGGCGGTCATATGAACAGCAATGCGCTGCCCGGAGGGTGGCAGGAGTTTCTGAAGCGTCACGATGATCTGCTCCAGTGGTGCCGGAAGACCGGGATTCCGGTTCTGACTCAGAAGGAGTGGACCCGGCGCCTGTATGATTCGAAGGCGGATCCCATGTACAATCTTATGCCTCCGCTTACCGTCGACCGCGACGGCGACGGCGTGCCCGACGGCTATTCCCCTGCAAAGGGCACCGTCCTGAAAAACGGCGCATTTTCCGCCGAGCACGACGGCGTCGTCTTTCATCTGCACAATCTGACGGGAATGGAGATCGGCGCCAACCGTCTTTCGTACCGTTTCCGCGGAGCTCCCGGCACGGAGATTCACGTCAAAGTGCAGCCGTTTGCCAAAGGATGGTCGCCGACCAGCACGAGAGTCTTCACCCGGAAAATGGAACAGAACGGCCCGACAACTTGTTCGTTCCAGTTCGATATTCCGGCGGATACCCGGTTCCTGAATCTGGAGTTTCGTGCCTCGAAGGTCTCCGGTCCGTTTGCTCTGGATGAATTGAAGCTGACCGCGAATCCGTAAAGAGGAGAGGAAAAATGGTCTTTTACAAGCGCCTGTGCATGGTTCTTACGGTTTGCTCCTTTGCGCTTTCCGCCGCGGAAGAGTGGGGAAATTTCACGCCGTTCGGATTTCGGGTCGGGAGTCACAATTTCAGTCTGACGGTATGGAACAACGGCTGGAAGGGCAGCATTCTTTCTGCGAAAACGGCGGTGGCCGATCCCGGTTTTCCGAAGCAGTCGGAGAAGATGCTGGAGTATCGGGGGACCTATCATCTTCCGCTTCGTTCGTTCCGGCTTCAGGTGGATGCAAAGCGGCCCTCGGCGGAGACGGCGGACTATCGGCTGGGGCTTTCGGCTTCTCCCGCGCTGAAAATCGACGGAATCGCCTTCGGGAGCGTCATCAAGCGGAAGGTCTGGGAGGGAAAACCGTACCGGATCGACGGCCGGAGGATTGTTTTGAAGCCGGAGGAGAAGATGCGGGACCTCGGGGAGGTTCGAAAGATTCAGTTCCCGACGGAAACGGGGCTTGTGGAGATGGAAGGCCGTTTCACGGCGGCTCTGCATGATCTTTCGCACACGTCCTATGCTCCCGACTCCGTGAATCTCCGGCTTCATCCCGTTCCGCAGAGCGGTTCGATTTCCCGGACGGAATTTCAGTTGACGTTCCGCTATCGGCCATACGATTCGACGGCGCTTGATCTTCGTCCGGCAATGAACATGGGGTTCCGGGACGACCATCCGGATGACCGCCGCGGCGGCTGGACCGATCAGGGGCGGAACAACGATCTTTCCGCGCTGGAGCCCGGCAGGAAGAGCTGTTCCAATGTCTCGTTCGAGGTGATCGACCCGGAGAAGAACGGCGGAAAGAGCTGTATTGTGCTTCGGGGAGCGCAGCGCCTCTATTTCCCCGGACGGGCGGAACTATCGTTTGATCCGGCGCGGAAAGGGAATTTTCTCTACCTGCTTCATGCGGTTGCGTGGCCGAAAGAGGGGGAGATCGGACGGATCGTCTGCACCTTTGCCGACGGCAGCGTGCAGAATCTTCCGGTCCGCTGCGGGACGGAGGTCGGCAATTTCTGGAAGCCCTATCCGCTTCCGCGCGCCTCGGTCGGCTGGCGCGGACAGAACGACATCTCCTCCATCGGACTGTATGTGACGCGTTTTCCGCTGAAAGGCACGGCCCTTCGGAAACTGGCGTTTGAGAGCGCGGGCCGGTCGGTCTGGATGATTGTCGGCGCGTCTCTTTCGGAGTACGAGATCAATCCGAAGCGCAACGAGAAAGTGGTTCTGAAAGCGGATTCCAACTGGATTCCGATGAAGGGAAAACGACGGATTCTCAAAAACAGCGTGCTGGATTTTTCCGCCGCCCTGGATGCCCCCGCGGGGAAATACGGATTCGCCCGGAACCGGAACGGGCGCATTGAATTTGAAAAACGTCCGGGAGTTCCGGTGCGTTTTTACGGGGCCAATGTCTGTTTTTCGGCGAATTACATGGAACATGCGCAGTCGGACCGTCTGGCGGAGGAGTTTGCGGCGATTGGGTACAATCTGATTCGTCTGCACCATTTCGACCGCGATACCAGCGACCGTTCCGGCGGGAGTTCCACCCGGATGAAGGCGGAGTTCAAGGACCGCATGGATTATCTGATCGCCGCCTGCAGGAAGCGGGGAATTTATGTGACGATGGATCTCTTCATCAGCCGTCATCTGGAAAAGGGGGAGGTGAAGGAGTTTCCCGGGGAGAAGGTGGACCGCACCCGGGTCAAGGGACTGGTCTTTGTGTCGGACAGCGCGATGCGCAACTGGCAGGAGTATGCGGAGAATCTTCTGAGCGCGAAGAATCCGTATACGGGACT
Organism: uncultured Victivallales bacterium; assembly: GCA_944390735.1. Classification (GTDB taxonomy): domain Bacteria; phylum Verrucomicrobiota; class Lentisphaeria; order Victivallales; family UBA1829; genus UBA1829. Next base: position 23,809 of record CALXRL010000097.1, read on the forward strand.
TGCGTGGAAGGAGGATCCGGCGATTCTGAATCTGGATCTGATCAATGAGGATGCCATCTACTGGACCTCGCTGGTCAAGGGGACGCGGGAGCTCTATGAGCGCAAGTTCGAGAAATGGCTGAAGCGTCATTCGTATCAGCCGACGTATCTGGAACGAAGCCGTTACTGGACGCGTTTTCTGATGGAGGTCTATCCGGCGGGCTATGCGAAAATGCGCGATTTCCTCCGTTCGATCGGGGTGCGGCAGATGCTTGCCGATCAGAATCACGGGACCAACATTGTCACCATGCTTCTGCGGGAACCGTATGATCTTATCGAGAATCATTTCTACTGGTCGCATCCGGTCATGATGAAGGGGTGGGGGCTGCCCGCGATGGTGGGCAATGAAAGTTCGATCAGCAAAGGTGCCGGATCCCTGAACAGCATGTTCCAGACCCGGGCGTTCGGAAAGCCGTTCTTCATTACCGAATGGGACTACACGAACACGAACCGCTACAATGTGGAGGGGGCGTTTCTGACGGGGGCGTATGCGGCGCTGCAGGACTGGAGCGGGCTCTGCCGCTTCGCCTATTCCCATGATGCGCGGCTGTTTGCGCGGGAGGAGAGCCGCCAGGAGTTCTTTGATATCGTGAATGATCCGATGCGTCTTCTTTCGGAGCGGGCGGGAAATCTGTTCTTTCTGCGGGGGGATGTCAGGACGTCGGACCGGTCGGTGCCGCTGCTTCTGAACCGGAAGCATTTTGAGTCGTCGGAGAGTCCGGATGAGTGCGGAATTGTTCCTGCGCGGATCGGTCTGATTGCGAAAACGGGGAATGTGATATTCACCGCGAGGGAAGTCCCAATTCTTCCCCGGGATGCGGTGGGGGCGATTTCGGCGGATTCCGCCGGAGAGAAGAGCGCACTGAAGATTCCGATCGTGCGTTCCACGGATCATCTGAATGCGATTCAGACTCTGGAGAAGGCGGGAGCGATTCCGAAGAAGAGTTACGATCCTGTTTCCGGGACATTTGTCAGTACGACCGGCGAGCTGACGCTTGTCATGAAGAGCAATCAGTTCCGGGCGGTGTCGCCCCGGAGCGAGGGATTCCTTCTGGAGGCCGGCCAGACGCTGCGGGGACGTTTTGCGGAAGTCCGGAACCACCGGGCGTTCAGCGGAATTCTGGTGGCCTCCTGCGGGAAGGAGACTCTGACGGAAAGCAAACGGATGCTGATTCTGCATCTTACCGAGACAAAAAGCAGTGGAATGACGTTCGGGGATCCGGAGATGCGCATCTGGGAGAGTTCGGGAGGTCTTCCTCTGCTGGCCCGGCGCGGGGAGGCGGAGATCACGCTGAACAGGGATTGTTCCGGCTATCATCTTTATGCGTTGGATTTTGACGGGACGCGCCGATACAGAATCCCGATGACCGTCCGCGATGGAAAGACGATGTTCCGCGTGGATACGGCGGGGAAAACGGGTGCGGTGGCGGCTTACGAACTGGTCCGGGATTCCGGGAAAAAGTAAGACGTCCTTGCGCATGGGTTCGGAACGCCGGGAGGGGAGGGCGGGTCCGGACCTGTTTTTTTTCGGGGATTTCCGGAAAAAAATTTGACAAAGTGAAAAAGCATGGTATAGTAAATTTTCGCATCTCCGATGAGTTCGGCGGGTGCGGCAGAAAAAAGAATGCTCGGGTGGCGAAATGGCAGACGCGCTAGCTTGAGGTGCTAGTGGAGCAATCCATGGGAGTTCGAGTCTCCCCTCGAGCACCATTTTTGTTCCGGGAAAAGGAAAGCGGCAAGGGAGAGTGGAAAACAGGTCTTGTTCGCGGGGGAGGGAGCCGGAATGAATGATGGAAATGAATTTTTTTCATAAAATATCGCAAAATCAATTTGATTTATGGCAGAGATGCTGTATAGTATAGACTCGTTTGCGGTTGATGGAGAATCAACGGCGGACATTCAAGCCCACATGGCTCAGTTGGTAGAGCACGTCCTTGGTAAGGACGAGGTCACCGGTTCAATCCCGGTTGTGGGCTCCATTTTTCCCCTTCTGACTTGTCGGGGAAATGGAATCGGAATGGGAAAAACGGAACGTTATTTATAAACGGTAAACAATCAGCCATAGCAAGTCACCAAAAGGAGGCCCCGAGATGGCAAAAGAGAAATTTGTAAGAGAGAAGCCCCACGCCAACGTGGGAACAATCGGCCACGTTGACCATGGCAAGACCACGCTGACCGCAGCAATCACCCATGTGCAGAACCTGAAGGGTCTCGCGGATTACATTCCGTACGACCAGGTTGCGAAAGCCTCGGAATCCCAGGGCCGCCGTGACGCGACGAAGATTCTGACAATCGCGACCTCTCACGTTGAGTACCAGAGCGACAAGCGCCACTATGCTCACGTTGACTGCCCGGGCCATGCGGACTACGTCAAGAACATGATTACCGGTGCTGCTCAGATGGACGGTGCGATCCTTGTGGTGAGCGCGGTTGACGGCCCGATGCCCCAGACCCGTGAGCACATCCTTCTTGCGAAACAGGTCGGTGTGCCGAGAATCGTTGTCTTCCTGAACAAGGTTGACCTTGTGGATGATCCGGAACTCCTCGACCTGGTCGAAATGGAAATCCGTGAACTGCTCAGCAAATATGACTTCGACGGCGACAACACGCCGATTATCAAAGGCGCCGCCTATCCTGCTCTTCAGGCGACCGATCCGAACGCTCCGGAATGCAAATGCATCCAGGAACTGATGGATGCGATCGACACCTGGATTCCCGAGCCCCAGCGCGAAACCGACAAACCCTTCCTGATGCCGATCGAAGACGTGTTCTCCATCGAAGGTCGTGGAACGGTGGTTACCGGCCGTGTGGAGCGCGGTGAAGTCAAAGTCGGCGACACGGTTGAAATCGTTGGAATCAAGCCGACGACGAAGACCACGATCACCGGTGTTGAAATGTTCCACAAGGAACTGGACAAAGGTCAGGCCGGCGACAACATCGGCTGCCTCCTCCGCGGAACGAGAAAAGAGGATGTCGAGCGCGGACAGGTTCTTGCAAAGCCCGGCTCCATCACTCCGCATACGACCTTCACGGCGGAAATCTACGTTCTGTCCAAAGAGGAAGGTGGACGTCACAGCCCGTTCTTCAGCAACTATCGTCCCCAGTTCTACTTCAGAACGACGGACGTCACCGGCGTGATCAAGCTGCCGGAAGGCGTTGAAATGGTGATGCCTGGCGACAGAGTTTCGATCGAGGTCGAACTCATTGCCCCGATTGCGATGGAAAAGACCCAGCGTTTCGCGATCCGTGAAGGCGGCCGTACGGTTGCTTCCGGACGTGTGACGGAAATTCTGAAGTAAGATCGGAATAACCTCCGAAATATCCGGGGTGCGGCGGAAGCCGCACTCCTGATTTTCGAATACGGAGCTCTGAAATGCGTGAAATAATCACATTGGAATGTACCGAATGCAAGCATAGAAATTACACGACGACCAAGGAGAAGCGCAACACTCCGGGCCGGCTCGAGAAGAAGAAATACTGTAAGTTCGAACGCAAACACACGGTTCATAAGGAAACCAAGTAAGTTATCCGTGTCGCAATGCGCATGAGAGACTGAAAATTACAGGGGTTTAGCTCAGTTGGTAGAGCAGCGGTCTCCAAAACCGCAGGTCGGGAGTTCGAGGCTCTCAGCCCCTGCCATTATATTTAACGGCAAAGAATAGAAGGGACAGCGCACCATGACAAAACTGGTCGCGGGATTGAGATCGTTTATCCGGTCGACAATCGATGAGATGGCCAAATGCACGTGGCCAAGCAAGCAGGAAGTTCTTGAATCCACGATTCTGGTGATAATCGCTTTGGTGATTACTTCGATCTTTGTTGCCGGTGTGGATCAGATTCTGTTCCATGCCGTTCGGTTCGTTATCACATTCTGACAAAACATCCCAGGGAGTTCATGATGGATAGAAACGCTGGACAGTGGTTCGTACTGCACACTCTCTCCGGACATGAGAACAAAGTCAGAGAGAATATTGAAACAGCCCTTCGACAGGAAGAAACCGCTCTTCCGGTCTATGAAGTCCTGATTCCGACGGAAAAAGTTTCCGAATTCCGGAAGGACAAAAGAACCACGACGACCCGGAAATTTTTCCCCGGCTATGTTCTGGCACGGATGGATCTCTATAAGGAGGACGGTTCGCTGGATGAACGCGTCTGGTATTTTGTGCGCGGGATTCAGGGAGTGATCGGATTTATCGGGGGAAGCGACCGTCCGCAGCCCCTCTCCCAGCAGGAAATTGACTACATTCTGATGCAGACGGCCGAGCCCGAGGAAAAGGCCAAGCCGAAAATTCAGTATGAAATCGGGGAAACGGTACGGATTAAAGACGGCGCATTCGAGAATTTTGAAGGTGTCGTGAGGAAGATCGACGCGGAACGCGGAAAACTGGAACTTGAGGTTTCCATTTTCGGCCGGTCGACTCCTGTGGAATTGGAATTCTGGCAGGTCGTACGCGAACAATAAAGGTTCGGTTCGAGGATCGTTCATATAATAATGACGTCGTGGCGTGGGAGAAATCCTGACCTTTCTGACCACGTCTACGGAAACGGAGGAACAAATGGCGAAAAAGGTGACAGCGGAAATCCGTTTGCAGATTCCCGCCGGAGCAGCCAATCCGGCCCCCCCTGTGGGACCCGCGCTTGGCCAGGCCGGTGTGAACATCATGGAGTTCTGCAAGCAGTTTAATGCCGCAACACAATCGCAGGCCGGAATGGTGATTCCGGTTGTGATCACCGTCTACCAGGATCGCTCCTTCACGTTTGTTACGAAATCTCCACCGGCAGCGGTTCTGATCAAGAAGCTTGCCGGACTGGCGAGCGGATCTCACAATCCCGGCCGTGAAAAAGCCGGAAAGATCACCATCAGCCAGATCAAGCAGATCGTGCAGACGAAAAAGAGCGACATCAACGCCCGCAGTGAAGAAGCCGCGATCAAGATCATCGCAGGCACTGCTCGCAGTATGGGAGTTGAGGTGATCGATGGCTAAGAGAAGCAAACTCTACAAGGCTCAGCTGGCCAAGTTTGACAAGACCGCCCTCTACGGACTTGCCGATGCGGTGAAAACTCTGAAGGAGATGCCCGCGGTGAAGTTCGATCAGACGGTCGAGATTGCCTTCAAGCTTGGTGTGGATCCGAAACAGACGGACCAGACGGTCCGCGGTGCGATTCCGCTTCCGAAAGGAACAGGAAAAAAGGTTGCCATCACTGTCATTACAGATGATGAGAACCTGAAACAGGAAGCCCGTGACGCGGGTGCGGATTACGTCGGCTACGACGATATCCTCGAAAAGATCAAAGGCGGCTGGGTCGATTTCGACGTCCTCATTGCCACGCCGGCAGTGATGGGCAAAGTTCGTCCCCTGGGTCGTCAGCTCGGTCCGAAAGGACTGATGCCGAATCCGAAGACCGGAACTGTGACCGACAAAGTCGGACACGCGGTTGCCGAGGCGAAAGCCGGACGTGTGGAATTCCGCGCGGACAAGGGCGCCTGCGTGCAGGTTCCCGCCGGAAAGCTCTCCTTCAAAGCGGAGGATCTTGTCGAGAACTGCGTTGCAATCATCAAGGCGATCATCAAGGCGAAACCGGCGTCCGCGAAGGGTGTTTACATCCAGAGCTGCACGGTGTCCGCGACGATGACCCCCGGTGTGAAGGTTGAAATTCGTGATATCGTGAAGGAGATGGCATAATGAGACCGGAAAAAATCCAGCTCGCAAATGACATCGCCGGTCTCATTGTGGGATCCGAATTCCTGTTTTTCATCTCTTACAAGGGACTCAAGACCAAAGAGATCAACGCGTTCCGGGACAAACTGTACGCAGTGGGTGCCGAATGCCACGTTCTGAAGAACAGAGTGGTTTCCAAGGTCGCGGAGTTGAACGGACTTGATGTTCTCGCGAAAGCCAAAATCACGGGCGACACCGCGGTGGTGCTCGGCAAGGGCGATGCGGGAGCCGTGGCGAAAGTCATTGATGAATTCACCACCTCGACGAAGGGTGTGGTTGCTCCGAAGTGCGGATACTTCGAGGGCGCGATGTTGACAGACAGCGAAGTCAAGGCGATTGCCGCCCTGCCTTCGAAGGACCAGCTGCGTGCGCAGCTGCTTGGTTTGCTGGTTGCGG
>CALXRL010000098.1 GCA_944390735.1 uncultured Victivallales bacterium
CATAGATCGCCGCACCTGCGTTAAGAACGGTAATCGCCCGTTTTGCTCCGCGCTCCTCCCCGCGCAGAATGGAAAGCGTAATCTCCGCGTTTTCCTCGGGGGAACCGCCCGCCGTTTCCGCAATGGAATAGACATCATCCAGATACATCTCCGGAAAGAGCTCGTAGGTCTTGATGCTCCCGTTTTTCAGTTCGGAAACGCGCGTGGGAGATTCGCAGCTGATCTCATCCAGCCCCTCGGAACCGTGCACGATCAGAGCATGGGCGCTTCCAAGCGATTTCAGCACCGCGGCAAACACCTCCGTGTATTCCGGAGCAAACACCCCGATCAGATGATGTCGCGCTCCGGCGGGATTCGTCAACGGGCCCAGAAGATTGAAGATCGTTCTCATGTGCAGCGCCTTGCGCACAGGCGCCGCATACTTCATTGCCGGGTGCATCTTCTGCGCAAAGAGAAATCCGATACCGTGCTCCTGAATGCAGCACTCCATCACAGCGGGCGCGACCTCAAGATTGAAGCCGAGGGCGGCAAGCACATCCGCCGCTCCCGAACGGCTGGTAACCGCACGGTTTCCATGCTTGGCGATCGTCACTCCGGCTCCGGAGGCGACAAAACTGGCCGTGGTCGAGATATTGAACGTTCCGGCGGAATCGCCGCCCGTTCCCACGATGTCGAGCACATTTGACATTCCCGTATCAATGAACGCGGCTTTCTGACGCATGGCCCTGGCGGCCCCGGAGATCTCATCAATGGTCTCCCCCTTCATGCGGAGCGCGACCAGCAGACCGGCGATCTGCGCCTCGGGCGCGCCGCCGCGCATCAGAAGAGAGAAACAGTCGAACGCCTCCTCCGCCGTCAGATTTTTTCCGTCCGTCAGTTTGGCAAGATACGCGCTCAGCATGACGCCCTCCCGCTCTTGAATTCCCCGACCATTTTCAGGAAATTCGCCAGCTGCCGTTTTCCGGTCACGGTCGCAACCGATTCCGGATGGTACTGCATGGAAACAATCGGATACTCGCGATGACGCATCGCCATGATTTCCCCGTCCTCGCTGCGCCCGGTAATCTGCAGACAATCCGGAAGGGTTCCGGCATCCACCGCAAGCGAATGATACCGCATCGCCTTGAAATTCTGCGGAATGCCTTCAAAGATCCCTTTGCCGTCATGCGCCACCTGACTGGTCTTGCCATGCATCAGCCGTCGGGCGTGAACCACCCGTCCGCCGAACACCTGTCCGATCGCCTGATGGCCGAGACAGACTCCGAGAATCGGCAGCTTCCCGGCAAAACAGCGGATCGCCTCCATGGAAATTCCGGCGCTGTCGGGATTGCCCGGCCCCGGAGAGATCACCAGACAGTCCGGAGAAGCCTCCTCAATCTCCCGCACCGTGACCTTGTCGTTTCTGCGCACCGTCACATCCGCGCCCAGCATGTAGAAATACTGCACGATATTGTATGTGAATGAATCGTAATTGTCAATCATGAAAATCATCGTCATTGTCCCTTTCAGTTGAGTTCCGCCGCCAGCTCCGCCGCTTTGAAGACGGCTCTGGATTTGTTCAAGGTCTCCTGATACTCCTCCTCCGGCACCGAGTCGGCAACGATTCCGGCTCCCGCACGCATGGTCAGGGTGTTCCCTTCCAGAATCATCGTCCGGATCACGATTGCAAAATCCATATTTCCGGAATAGCTGAAGTACCCCGCCGCACCGCCGTAGATGCCGCGCGGCGAATGTTCGTATTCGGCGATCAGCTGCATTGCGCGGATCTTCGGGGCGCCGGAAAGCGTCCCGGCGGGAAACGCGGCGCGGAGAAGATCGAAACAGTCGTACCGCTCATCCAGTTCCGCCTCCACGTGGGAAACCATGTGCATCACATGGGAGTAGCGCTCGATGGTCATGAACTCCTTGACCTGCACCGATCCCCGGGCGGCGACCCGGCCGATGTCATTGCGCCCGAGATCCACCAGCATGATGTGCTCGGCACGCTCCTTCTCGTTCTCCAGAAGATCGGATCCGAGGCGGATGTCGTCCTGCTCCGTTTTTCCACGGGGACGGGTTCCGGCAATCGGACGCACCGAACCGGTCCGGCCCGTCAGCTTTACCAGCTCCTCCGGCGACGCGCCGATCAGCGTCCGCTCGCCGAACCGCATGAAAAACGTGTAAGGCGACGGATTGATCAGACGCAGCGCCCGATACAGCTGAAGCGGACTTGCCGGCGCTTCGGTCGTAAACTTCTGCGACATCACAATCTGAATGCACTCGCCATCCCGAATCGCACGTTTTGCGGCCTCCACCGACTCCTTGAACTCTTCGCAGCTCATCTCCGGCTGGAACGGCTTTCTTTCCCCGTGCTTCTTCTCTCCGGCGGGAGCGGCGGGAGAAACCGGTCTGGAATTCAGCCGGACATGAAGAGCCTCCACTTTCTTCATCGCATCATCATAAGCATCCCGTTTCGAGGCAAAATCGCAGGGCCGTGTGCAGACCGAAATGATGATCGTATGCTTCACATTGTCAAAAATAATCATCTCGTCGGTCAGCATAAAGCAGAGCAGCGGTGTGCCTTTTTCAAATTCCAGGTTCACCGACGGTTCAAATTTCCGGACGGCATCATAGGCAATGAATCCGATCGCTCCGCCGACCATCGGCGGAAGTTCCGGCGATGGACTCAATTTATGCGTTCCGAGAATTTTCTTCAGTTCCGTCAGTCCATCCGCCCCCGGCAGATCGGTCACGCCATTTTCCTTGTCGTCGATGACCACCCGGTCGGGAAACTCCATCAGGACGGCATAAGGATTCACACCGAGGAAGGAGTACCGAGCCCACCGTTCCGAGCCCTCCACACTTTCCAGAAGAAACACTTCCGGATCATCTTTGAATTTGTTCAGCACGGAAACCGGGGTCTCCATGTCGGCAAGGAACTCCCGGTACACCGGAACCGAAGCGCCGGCGCCGCAGCGTTCCACGAACGTTTCGTAATCGAGTTCTTTCAGCATTTTCCTTTTCCTTCTGTTATCCTGTTTGAAAGTAGTAAAAAAATCAAAAAAAAAGCGGATTGATTAACTTTTCAGTTAGTCAATCCGCCGTGATCTTCTCAACGACTGATCTTTTCTAAAGAATGGAAATACGCATCAGCCGCCGCAGATTGACCCTCCGCGGCGCCACCAGCCCTGAACCTTGATAAGATTGTAAGAGATTCTGTTCATGCGTAACATCCTTTCATGCCTCGTATTATAATCCATGCAATGAAAAAGTCAAGTCCTCCTTCGAAAAAAAAGAAAAAGATTTCTGAAAAAAAAATTGGCGGCGGATGCGTTCAGCATCCACCGCCGGGGGAGAGGAGAGAGAAGACTTATTTCACCGCAACGGACTCCGGTCCGGTCAGGTAGACAATCTGCGGGGTCGCGGTAAACGCGGAAGCATTCACGGAGAGCTTCCTGCCGAGATATCCGACAGCGGAATCCACCGTTCCACGAATGGCAAGGGTGCATTTTCTGGCTTCTCGGGTGGTCCAGAGCGCATGAACTTTCTTTCCGTCGGGACGGGTCCAGACCGCAATGTAGATCCCCTTCGGCGAGATCGTCACCCGGGGAACGGTGGAGGACGCGGGCCGCATTTCCGTCAGGGTCTTGTATGCAAGATACGCGGGCTTCGGAGAAAGATCCTTGTGCACGATTCCGAAATGCGACTCCTGATCGAACGCAATTCCTTCCGGAGACTGGAACTCATACCAGAACAGGCGCTGAACTCCGGCGGAAAACGCCAGAAGATACGTTCTGGGAAGCACTTCCGCCTGGAACTGCTCGGTCGAACCGCCGGTGGAGGTCTTGTAGGTCACGGCAACGACGTTTCCCTTCAGATCGCTGTTCAGATCGAACAGAGCCGCGGAAATCCCCCGGAAACCGTCCCTCACCCCGTACAGAATCGGAACCAGACGATCGCCTTTCTTCAGTTTTTTGTCCGTCAGGAAGATTTCTCCCGGCAGATCCTCCATTTTAACCTTGTCCCGGAACTCCGGAGCGATGGCGGTTTTCATCGTGTTATGCGGAATGGCCTTGTCGGTCCACCACGCGCCCCAGCCGATGTGGAGACGATTGCGGTAACGGTCGTCAACCTGAACTTTTTCCGTTCTTCCATCCGCCTTTTTCACCAGATCGTAGTAGAGCGGCACGCCGCGGGAGAAGATCAATGTTCCCCCTTTTTTCACATACGACTCCAACGCGTCGAAATATGCCATCGGGAAGGTTTCATCGACGGAAGGAACCAGAATCGGATACTCCTTCGGATTCAGCGAGGCCAGCTTCTTCAGCGGAATCGTATCCACGGCCTTTGCCATCGGAAAAACCTTCTTGAAATCCACGGTTGTTGTAATCGTGGAAAACGGATACACTGGATCATGAATACAAGCAATTTTCATCTGCTTCAAATCAAAACCGGCGTTCTCCAGCAGAGGCACAAATATTTCTCGGAACATATCATTTGCCTGATTGGTCGGCCAGCCAATTTCCGTAATCCAAATCGGTTTTGCTCCTGCCTTGTACTTGGCAAGAAGGGCACGCACTCCTTGAATGTCCTGTACCAGAGAATCTTCCGGGACATAGTCCTTCCGGTAAGGATGAATATTCATAATGTCAAATCCGGAAGCAGCTCCAGCCTTCAGAGATTCTTCAATAAATGGCATCGGAATCCCCGCTGTACCGCCGTAAAGCACTTGAAGTTCCGGATCTATTTTCTTAATCTCCAAATAAGAAGCTTTTAAGAGTTTTGCATAATTGGCTCCATTCGGAATATCACGCCACATAGGTGCGGAATTTTCCTCGTTCCAAATCTCCCAGAAGCGCAGGTCGTTCCGGAAATGCGTCACGGTGCGCCGGACATATTCAAGCCAGAGGTCTAAATGTTTCCACGCGGGAGTCGCCCAAGGGACATCATAGTCTAGAATCGGCAGGACATTCATTTTATTTTTCTTTGCAAGCGCAATCAGTTCATCCAGACGTTTAAAATCCCACTTACCGTTCTTCGCGGACTGAATGCGATGCCAGTCGAAATCGGTACGAACCCAGTTGATCCCTGCAGAAGACATCAGCTTGAATTCCTGCGGTGCAATCTCAAATTCACTGCGAGAAACATGAGCACAGACACCGTACGGATCAGAAGCAACACTGGAAGGCGCTGCTACCAAACTCTCTGCAAAAAACACGCCGCAGGCAATCAATGGCAACATTTTCGAAATCCGGTTCATGGACTTTTCCTTTCTAGATTATTGATTAATTGAAACGTCAAGGAGATATTCTGAAATCATGTAACGGAAATTAAACGGACAGGTATTCAATGCAACACGTCCCTTGGACTCGACATGGCCATCTGCCGCTCCGACCGTTGCCATCTCACCATGCGCTAGATGCAATCCAACCAGAGCAGCATCCAATCCCGCACTGGGAGAAATCGCCCAGCAGGACTGCCCTTTTTCCGTTCCCTGCGGAGTCACGCTGTCCGCGAGAAGAAAGGTCGAACTCGGCATTTTCATTTTATGCGGCAGAAAAAACTGATTATCATTACTCCCGAAAGTCAGGAAATATTCTCCGAGACGAGCCTTCTTCACTCCGTCTGTGGCGTGATACTGAAAATCATTGCGTCCCTTCACAAATCCGTAACGCCCCATAAAACGATTTGTCATACTCACTTTTTGATCTTCCATGTTCCCGGGACAGCGAATAACATTCCAGGACACATATTTTCCTCCGGTCAGCACCTCGGTCCATGTCCGGTAACTGCCGTTCCATTCCATCACCGTGACCATGCAGCCATCCGAGTCCTCAGAATAGAGAAGCTGCGCCTTCATCCCCTGACTCACATTGTTGACACAGGAGATTTCCTGCGCCATCTTCCGCGCATGCTGGAGCGCGGGAAGAAGCATTCCTGCAAGAATTGCAATAATAGCAATCACAACAAGAAGCTCTATCAATGTAAAACTGGTACGCCGGATTCCGGACAGATGTTCCGTTCCGGTCCTTTTTGAAAGTGCGGGCGGTTCCGCCGGAAGGGTGTCATCTTCCGGCAATTCAATCGGAATACGTGTTGATTTCATTCTCTCCATCCTTTCCTCTGCAGGTAATTTTCCATCCGGTGTCAGACGAGCGCTCCGGCGGCTTTGTCATTCACGGTTTCCGCGGTCCGGCCGATGGCTCGAACCGAATTCCGGGGCACCAGTTTTCCGCCCAGATACTGAACGGATGTCACATTCATTCGATGGCGTCCGATGCCGTCGATCATTTCCAGCAGCGAAGCGGCGGCAAACTCGGAAACCTTGCTCCACGGCAGGTCGAACGAGGTCAGGGAAGGATTCAGAATCTCACAGATGGACGGCGTATTGTCCACTCCGCACACACTGAACACTTCGGGAATGGCAATTCCCCTTCCCTGACAGGCCTGATAAAATCCCGCCGCCGCCCAGTCGTTCACAAAGATCACAGCCGTGGGACGCGGCGTCATGAACAGCAATTTTGCCAGCGTCTCCTTCATATCGGGCAGCGTCTGAAGAGGCGAATACTCCTTCCCCGCATCCGTTTTGTTTTCCATCAGCAGCGATTCGTCGTAAAGACCGGCCGCGCGCATTGTTTCCACATATCCCTGTTCCCGTGTCACAAACATTTTGTGATGGGTCTCATGATTGACAAATGCGATGCGCGTATGGCCCATTCTCAGACAGTATTCCGTCAGAACAGCCCCGACGGCATAGTTGTCAATCGCAATCTGCGGACAGGTCATCCCCGGATTGTACGACCCGAATCCAACCACCGGAAGCTCCGGCGGCAGATAGTTCATAAACGCCGGAACATCAAGCGCGTTTTTCATCAGAATTCCATCCGAGGAAGCCAGGCTCTCCGCCTGCTCCTCCGGCGAAAGCTCCGGCGAAGCGAACTGCACCTCGTACCGGCAGTTCGCCGCCCGGCAGGCGTTCTCAATGCCATGCAGGTACTCGTTCCAGAGCTGATGACCGCTCCATGCCGCGGTCATATCCGGAGTCACCACACAGATCCGCTTCATCATCCGGCGGACCTTCGACTCCGTCCCAGCCGCTACCACACGCCGTTTCGATTCCAGATAGTTGGTCGAACGGAGAACCTCCATCGTCCGGGCATACAGGTCGGGCGCGATGTTGTCGGCTCCGTTCAGCACCCGGCTGACCGTTCCCGTCGACACCCCGGCCATTCTTGCTATGTCTTTGATCGTGTAATCGGACATTCCGAAGTCCTTTCTTCTCTTCTCCGGTTTCATTATACCATAAAACCGGAAATTTGTCAACCCCCATTCATGAAAATTCATGAAAATATTCATGAACAAAAAATCATTTCGAAACATAACCGCTCCCCTCGTTCCGCTTGCCATGAATGTATTCAAACGGCGAAGCCGCATTCGCAGGGAACTCCTCATCACGGAATCTGCTGCGGAAGCTCCGGGGAAAGGAATGGACAGCCGGAACAGATGCCCATGCGTCCGAGACAGAAATTGGAATCAATGAAAAGCACCCCCTGCCGGGATGGCGCATCGGTCAGAAGGGGAGCGATCTTTTCCGGCTCGGAAAACCACCGGTCCAGCGCCGTGACGAACCGTCTGGTTTTCGGCGTTCCGGGAAGAGCGGAAAACAGCGGATCCATGCGCGCGGCCATCCGGGAGTTTCCGGTCAGCAGACAGTAGGCCCGCAGGGAGGGAACAACAACGTCTGCCGCAAGCTCCCTCGCGGTTTCCGGACCGGCAACCACCACTGCGCGCTTCCGCGCCGGTGAGCGGAAGGAGTGATGATAATCCCAGAACGCATCACTCAGAATCAGATCCTCCATAAGATTCCGGCAGAAACTCGGATCGGAGGCCGCGTTTTCCAGCGCTTCCAGCCATCCGGCAAACGGATGAAATCCGAACCGGCGCAGAAACAGCGCAATGCCCGCCAGAGTTCGTTCCGGCGTATCCCAGACCCGGCCGCCCTCCCGATGCCAGGGAATCGGCGTTCCGGATTCCTTCCGGAGCGGCCACCAGGCCTCCCAGAGCTGTTTCACCAGAACGCCCGCCTCCCCCGGAAGCGGAACCGATGAATCAAAGGGAAGCAGTCCGGACTCCCCCCAGAGCAGTGCTTCAAACGATGTTTCCACCTCCTCTTCCGAATGATTGCTCCAGAGCGCATCCAGCAGTGCACCGAACGCCTTGCGGTTCCGGCGGAGCCCCCACGACTCGCAGAGGCACTCCAGAAAGGCGCGCGGGATTCCGTCATGAATCATATCATGAAGAATTCGTTCGGAGCGCCGGTGCATCCGCTCCATTCCGGCGGAACGGAAAAGGAATCGGATCTGTTCCTGGCTCATCTTTTCAAAATTTGCGGCACAGGCTCCGAGCCGGGAACGGGTTCCGGGGCGCGCCCCTTCCGGAACGGAGGAGTCCGGCGGAAGAGCCTCCTGCGGCGGAAGCTCTTCCGGCAACGGCTCTTCCGGCGGCAGCGGATAGAGCGGAATTTTCCTCTTTCCGGGGAAAGGATCGGGCGACCTCACCGCCAGCAGAATCACATGGGAATATCCGGGGGCGGAGGAACGGCCGCTGCGATACCAGTCGCGTTCACAGCGGAGCAGCGCGACATCGCCGGTCAGGAGACGCCCGTTCAAGGAAAGCGCGGCATTCCGGAACTCCGGACCGGGCCCCGCGTTCCAGAGTCCCCGGGAAAAGACGATCAGCGTTCCGCCGTCGCGCAGGCGCAGCGGACGCCGAAGCGGCACCCTTCTCCAGCTTGCCGGAAGGCCGGCTTCAAAATAGGAGACGCTTTCCGCGCAGTGCAATATTTCAGGAATCTTGCCGGATTGTATTTGCATTTCTCCATCCCGACTGTATCTTTTCTAAAAAACATCATACTGGAACGTAAATCATGAATCCGGAAAAGTCAAGACTTTTTTTGCATATTGCATTTCTTCTCCTTCTTCTTATCGTCTTTTTTCTTCTGTTTTCCTGGAACCGGTCGCACCGGCCGGCCATCGAGCATGCGGGTGGAAGGGTGAAGCAGGAGGATGTCGCCCTGCGGAAGACTCCGGTGGTTCTGGCGATCGAAAAAGCGATGCCTTCGGTGGTCAATCTGAGCACGAGCAAAATCGTGGACCGTCACTATTCCCCGTGGCAGCAGAAGATCAGCTCGCGCTTTGCCATGCCGTCGGAACGGAGACAGGATCAGGGGTATTCCATCGGGAGCGGGAGCATCATTGACCGGGCGGGACTGGTTGTCACAAGCGCCCATGTGGTCAGCCGCGCGGCCCAGATCGAAGTCACTCTGAACAACGGAATGACCTTCAAGGCACGCACGCTGGCCGAAGACATCGGAAACGACGTGGCGCTTCTCCAGATTCTCTCTCCGAAACGGGATTTCAAAACCATTCAGGGGATTCATCCGGGCGACATGATGCTGGGGGAAACCACCATCGCGGTCGGCAATCCGTATGGACTGGACGGAACCATCACGGTCGGCGTCCTCAGCGGCATCGGACGCTCCCTGATGAATGACAACAAGGTGATTTTTTCGGATCTGCTGCAAACCGATGCCGCCGTGTTTCCCGGCAACAGCGGCGGTCCGCTGATCAACCTGAACGGAAAAATGCTCGGCATGAACATGGCGGTCCGCAGAGACGCTCCCGGAATCGGATTTGCCATCCCGCTTTTGAGAATTGAAAACATTCTGGCGAACTGGATGCTTCCGGAACGAATGAGTTCCGCGCGGCTCGGAATTGTTCCCGGCATCAAGGCCGACGGCACGATCTTTCTGCGGAAAATCTTTCCAGGCTCCCCCGCCGCCGGAACGGATCTCAAGGAGGGGCAGAGGATTCTCCGATTCAACGGCTGGAACCCGCACGGAAATCTGCTGGAACTTTCCAGCCGCCTCTGGAGAGTCCGCGCGGGAGACACCGTGACGCTGACACTGGAAGGTCTTTCCGCTCCGGTCCGGATCAAAGCCGTCGAAATTCCCGATCTGGACGGAGCTCTTCTTGCCAGATTCAAGCTTCAGCTCGGGATCGAAAATCTGACCCCGACCGCCGCCAAGGCGCTCAACTATCCGTACGACAGCGGCGTCGTGGTCACCGAACTGCCGGCAACCCTCGCGGGACTGGGCATTTCACGCGGCGACCTGCTCATCAAGCTCGGACAGCGCATGATCCATTCCCTCGACGACGTTGCCCAGGTCCTTCAGGATACCGACTACCGGATGCAGATTCCGGCCTATTTCCTTTCCGTGGTTCATGCGGGAAGCGGAAAAACCGTTCTGCGCGAACACCGCATCATGTTCAATCTGCGCTGATGCTCTTCACGCTCTCCGCACTTTTCGCGCTCTCCGCCGTCTTCCGCGCCTGCCGGGTTATGTGATAGCAGAAGACGGAATCATCGGCATAGCGGTTGGTCCTTGCGGGAAAACGGAGGCGGCCGCCGGAACAGCGGACAGGAATCCGTCCCAGACACGAACCATCCAGGGCAAGCGCCTCCACCGTTCCGTCGGGAATCCTCAGTTCGACCTCCGCGCGCCCTGTTCGTGCCAGCAGCGGGAGGGTTCCCCAGGAGTCCAGCAGCTTCCGGTCGGCGGAACGGAATTTCATTCCGGAATTCGCCGTGTTGGTCAGATGAAACAGGAGAAGAGAACGGCTTTCCCGCAGCGGCAGACCGTCAAGGGAGTGCACCGAGAGAGAGGCAAACGTATCCACATCCCGCACGGCAAGAAAGGTTCCGGCATACGCCCCGCTCTTCAGGACCACTCCTTCGGAGCGGGAGGATCGGAAAGAAACTCTTTCCTGCTTGGAATCCAGCTCCAGTTCCCCGGTGGAGGAGCGCATTCTGCCGGAAGCGGCGCACCTCTTTCCCGCGCGTTCCGCCGCATCGGAACAGTGGAAACGGACCTGGCTGCCGGGAATCGGACGCGACCCGATCCGGGCGAACAGCCCCAGACGCTGAAACTCCACAGGGAAACGGGTGGGCGGAGCCGATTCCGGAATTCCGAATTCGATGGTTTCCTTTGCCGCGGCAGCGTCTCCGCGAAGAAAGAGGAACCAGATCACCCGTTCCGCCAGAGTCTGGATCGGATCGTGGATGGTGTCAAATCCGAAGGAAATGGAGGGATGGTTCAGAGACGAAAGATGATGAGTATAGGCAAAACGATAAATTCCGTCCCAGTCCTGAAGCCCCGCCAGAGCGCCGCCGAGGAGTCCGTTTTCCGCCCGGTAGAGATTCGGATTGCAGAACTGAAATTCCGTCACGGTAAACGGACGGCCGAACATGCGGACCGACATGGGATTGTAAAAAGTCTGTCCGAGCAGGGACAGGGAGGAGAGCTGCCGGTAGGCCGTCGGCGTGGTCCACGCCCCCTGCGGATACGATGGATGATCGTGATAAAGATGCGCATCAATGAAATCCAGTTCTCTGCGGAAGATCTGATAGCTCGGTTTTTCCGTCAGATTGTTCAGGTTGGTTATCAGAAATTTCGCCCCGAGTTCCCGCAGAAAACGGATCTGTTCCCGCTGAGTGCGGATCTGACGCTCCGCCAGAAAAGCGGCAAACTCTTTTCCCTGCGGAAGGGAGGACGAATCCCCGCTCCATCCCTTCTCCTTCCTCCAGAGCTCATAGGCGCGCTTGACGGCGGAAATGACCTTCGGATACTGCGCCCAGAGATCGGGAAACGGAGCCTCGTTGTCCAGATTCACGGAGTAGAGCGCGGGATCCTCCAGAAGAGTGAGACCCGTATAGGGATTCCGAGTCGTCAGAAGACGACGGACATACTCCTTCCAGTTCGCCATCGCGGTCGGGGAGATGAAATTCAGGACTTTGCGTTCCAGACCGTCCGCCGAAGCGCACTCGGCGATGCCGTCTCCGGGCCGGATCGGACGGGTCGCATAAAGATCCGTGCAAATGTAAAGTCCCCGTTTTTTCAGCTGGGCAAACAGGTATTGAAGCCGGTCCAGATTGCGCGGATCAAACGTGAGCGTATCATTGGCGTTCCGGTCCATGAGTCCGCGTTCGAACTGATGAATCCGAACGGAATTATATCCTTTGGCGGCAATCTGTTCCGCCAGAAGTTCCGCCTCTTCGCGGGAGGGAAAGAGAAGCGACTGGCAGAGATTCGTTCCCAGGAATCGAATCCGCTCCCCCTTTTTTCCGGGCAGCACAAAAGTTCCTTCCGCTCCAATGGAAACAAAGCCGTATTTTCCCGCCGGAGAATCCAGAAACCGTGAAAAATCCAGCGGCGACCCTTTGGACACCCTTCCGGTGGAACGGATGCGCCTCCACTCGTTCCCCTCCCGGATCACAAAGGGACGTTCCACCGGATGCTCCAGACGAAGATTGGCAAACGAAGCTCCGGCAATCATCCAGACTCCCTCGGCCCCGGGAACCAGCCGCATCTGCCGCACCACGGCGTTTTTCAAGCGGAACGCCGAGACAAACAATCCGACGCTTCCGCCGAAATTCGTCCCCTTCCAGAGCAGAAGTCCGTTCGGACAGGACATCGCCGGACGCCACCAGTTTCCGACGTCGATTCCGGTCCGCACCGGAATGCTCTCCCGGCTTCCGTCTTCGTAGGTCACACGAATCTCTCCGACGGGGGAGCGGAATTTCGGCGCCCAGGCACAGGCATGAAGAAGATAAAGATACGCATGAGTCTTTCCATCGCCGGGAATGAGCGCATCCGTTTTCGGATATCGGCGATACCTGGACAGAACAAGAGCGCTTCTTCCGCCGTTCCGTTCCGGATCCAGAATCCGGAATGCAATGCCGCCGAGATCCAGCACTCCCGGTTTCATGCAGGAAAGATCATTCTCCGGTCCCTGATCGGTCCAGCCGCCGCGTTCATCATCGGGCACCGGATCGGCGAACCCCATGTTCGCGGATCGGGAGAGGTCAAGGGGAACGCTTTTCACCCCTTCCAGACGAATCCGGAGACGCATCGAACAGCGGGAGATCGAAGAACTGGATTCCAGCGGGAAAATGCGCAGGGAAATCTGATCCTTCTGAAAGCGCCGGTCATCCTGAATTCGGACATGAAAACGCCCCTCCAGAGTCACCCTGCCCGTTCCGGCCTGGAACACCAGCTTCCGCACGGGAGCACTTTTCTGCGACTCGTACAGCGCAAGGGTCCGGTACGACTCCGGAGCGGCAATGGATTTCTCATCCACTTCCGCGCGGAAAAGACCTCCGGAAACGGGAATCTCCATCATCCAGAACAACGCCGTCGAAGGCACCGGTTTTTCCGAGCGGAACTGCGCTTCATACAGATACTCGCCCTCCGCAACGTTCCGAAGCTCACTGCGGAACTGGAAGGCGTCATTCGCACTGACCACAAACCGGCCGGAAACGCTCTGCGTTCCCTTCTCCGTACGGCCCGGGTTTGATACAACCAGCGTGGTCCGGTTCATCCGCTTGTTGCTCGACCACTTCGGCCCGGCATGAAACCAGAAGAAACTCCGCGAATTGTTCAGTCTCAGATCCCCGTACTTTCCCAGTGCCGCAATATTCTCCGCTGCCGCCGCGCTCAGCGCCAGAAAACAGATCAGAGACGACATGAAAACGGACTTCATCTTACCCTCCTGTTCAGAATACTTAATGATAATTTCCGGAAGAGGACAGAAATTTCTTCCAGTTGCATTTCACACGAAGCGTCGCTTCCGTTGCGGCGAGAGCGCTTCCATCCAGCATCAGACAGTTTGCCGCCTCCGCATGACGCAGATGCACTTCCGAGTCGGATGCCCCGACATAGGGAAACTGAACCCTTGAGGTCAGATGCAGACTGTCCGCCGCAATCACCGTATCGGAAGCATTTTTGCTTTCCGGCAGATTGTTGTACGAATAGGAGATTCTGGAGATGGCCCCCCGTTTGACCAGTTTGGACGTTCCCCAGCTCCCGGTCAGGTTCGGATTCATTCCGTAGACCTGATCGTTTTCATAAATGCCCCCGACCATTCCCGTGTACGGAAGCGCCGGACAGGAGAGGTTCCGGAAACGGTTCAGCTTTGTATTATAGGCGGAAAGACGCATCGCCCATTTCCATCCGTCGCTCCAGTTGGAACCCGAACCGCTGATCCCGTCCCCTTTCGGGACCGACGGGGCCGGAAAGAAATCATCAAAATCATCCGCGTACGAGTGAAACATGATCCCCGTGTTCTTCAGATTGCTGATGCAGTTGACCGCGACTCCTTTGGCTCTGGCCGAATTCAACGCGGGAAGCAGCAGAGCCGTCAGGATTGCAATCACGGCAATGACGACAAGGAGTTCTATCAATGTAAAATTCGGTGCTGGCTCATCCGCCCGGGGAAGACACTCCCTCCGGCGATTCGATTTTTTCTCTTTTTTCATCATCCTTTTTCCTCTCAAACGGTTTTCTTGTTACATTATAGCAAAAAATGACTTGAAAACAAGTCCCCTGCGGCGTTATATTATATGGAAAACAAAGCAAATAAATATGTTTTATCAAATGAAGAAACGACCCAGACACTCCTGCCATTTTCAAGGGGATTTCTCCGGTGCGGACATTCATCGGCTGCATATCTGGCAGCACTCGCTTCAGGAGAGCTGGCCGATCTATCCGTTTGCCACCGAGGAGTCCATGCGTCACGTTCCCGTTTGTTTTCAGGAGCAGTTCTGCCGCTATCTGATTCTGGTCTTTCTTCTGGATGGAAAACTGCGCTACCATTTTGACGATAAGCAGTTCGATCTTGGCAAAGGAGATGCGCTTCTGATCCCGCCCGGAAGCAATTACAGTTTTGAAACGCTGAAGAACGCGTATTACCATAAGAAGGTTCTGGAAATCAAGGGAGTGAATCTGCTTTCGATTCTGGAAACGCTCGGATTGAATGCCTCGGAACGGTTTCCTCTGAAAGAGAAAATGGAGTGGTTTCTTCAGAGATGGGATCTCATCACGGAGCGGATCGAGCGGAATCTTCCCACCGAATTTTCCGAACTCATGGGAATCACCTACACGCTGGTCAATGAATTCTCCATGCTGAGGAAAAAGCAGAAGAGTCACACGCCGCGGCTCCTGACCGCCATTCAGACCCGTCTGGAAAACAATCTGAATGAACCGCTTTCCATTCGTGAAATCGCGGAAGAGTTTCATATCAGCCAGACGCATCTGGAAACTCTGTTCCGAAAGAAATTCGGTCTTTCCCCCAAGGAATACCGCATCAACTGCAAGATTGAACAGGCGAAGTATCTGCTTCATCACACCAATCTGAGCATGAAGGAAATCGCCTTTCAGACGGGATACTGCAATCAGTTTTACTTTTCGCAGGAATTCAAACGCATGACAGGGAAAACCCCCTCGCTTTTCCGACGGTCGCAGGCTTCCTGAGTGTTCGCTGTCGGGCGGAAGGGGAAGGATTCCGCTGAAGCTGTCACAATATAACAAATTGATTTTCAAAGTCTTAAACACAAAAATATATTTCCGCTGTCCCGTTTTTTTTATTTTGTGAAGAGACACCGCTTCCCGATCCGCATCTCCGCACCTCCGATTGCAGGCCCTCCCCGGAAGGAATTTTTCCGATGGATTCGGGAAAATCTCCGGAATCACCGCGGCGGGCAAAGATTCCGCACAACAATCGCATCCACGGAAAACAGAAGGGAAACAACATCTCAATGGACAGTCTGATAGAAAAGATCATCTCGCTGGTCATTTCCGCCGGTATCGGCGGAGGGATCGGCACCTGCCTTTCGATTGCGCTTTTTCTGCGCAAGATCAAGGAGACCGATGCGGAACGAGAGGCCGACCGCGCTCGAATCGCCGATCTGGAAACCACAATCTCCGATCTGAAAAACAACGAACTTTCGGATCTGAAAAGTGAAGTGAAAGGTCACATTGAAAAGGACCGGTCGCAGGAAATCCTTGCCGTTCTGAATCATCTGACGGGAAACATCAATACGCTCGGCAGTAAAATCGACCGGTCGCTGGAAACCAACGCCGCGCAGAATGAGAAGCTCAAAGCGCACGACCTCTATCTGGAAAATCTCAACAAACTCTTCGTTGACAAATGGAAGTGAAAGGAGAAAACATGGATCTGAAACACCGACTTCGAGTTGCCGTCATACAGACGCTCTACCGCTTCAGCGTTCCGCAGCCGCTGATAACCGTCCGCTATGCGGATGATGTGCTGATTGAAAACCCGGATCCGGCTCTTCTCGCCGAGGTCTGGAAAGAACTCATTGACGCAGGCAGGATCGTTCCGAACAATGTCTACCCGGATCACTGCGGTCTCTCCCCCGCCCTCCGGAAACGGCTCGACAACCGGGAAAATATTCAGGATGATCTGTTTCTCTACGGTCCGGATGCTCTCCGGTAAAGGAGCCTCCCATGGCAGAAAAACAGACCGCACCGGAAAAAACAGCGCGGATCGAAAACAGCGCCCTTCCCTACGCTGTCCGATATCGAATCTGCGCCATGCTGCAGGACGGGGTCCCGGCGGAGATTCTCGCAAACGACCCGGAAATCTGCAACGCGTATGAACAAATCGGGAGACTCCCGGAAAAATCCGATCTCAAGCGAATCCGGCGAACCCGGGAATATCGGGAAATCGCCCGGAAACGATCCGCCTTCCGCCGCGAACAGGAGATGGAGGCTCTCACAGCCGCCATGCTGCGGGAAACCGGCTCCGCGGAAAACACGGCGGAATCCATCAAAATCGCTCTGCTGAAAACCATTTCGGAACTGACGGATCTCTCCGCCATGCCCGATGAGGAAGATAAAATCAAAGCGCTCCGCAGTCTTACCCAGAGCGTCGCCGTTCTCTCCAACGCGGCCAAGGACAGAACCATTCATGAGCTCAAGAGCAGACTCGCGCGCGCCATCGTTTCCAAAAATAAACTGAAGGCGGAAATCGAACAGCTGAAACTCAAACAGGAGGCCGAACTCCGGCGGATTCGGAACAGCAGAAAAAACGCCGAACCGGAACGGATCGCGGACGAACTGGCGGACATCCTCGGAGTCAGAAAAAAATGAATCGCGTCAACGATTATTTTCTACCGTACCAGCGCGCGTGGATTCTCGACGATTCGTCGATGAAATTCTACGAGAAGTCGCGCCGGATCGGCATTACTTACGCGACGAGTTTCCGCGTCAACGACAAGTGCCTGCGGCGGCGCAATTTCA
>CALXRL010000099.1 GCA_944390735.1 uncultured Victivallales bacterium
CGGACAATTGCTCCTCCCAATAATCTCGTCCTTCACGTCCCATGCCGTCCTCCCATTATTCCGGTTTGTGGAAGAACATACCACGCTGTCTGCCTCAAATCCAGATGGCCCTCACTGGGCGCATACGCTTACCCCGGGGATCGGCGAGGCTCCGAAAATGCCGGGAGAGTTCATCGACCTCGTCCTTCAGAAGTGAAAACAGAAAAAGCGGAAGAGAAGATCCCCGCTTCCCTTCCGCTTTCTTCCCCGAAAATGGGACCCTTCGTTTGTTTTCCCGAAAACACGCGCTATACTATTCGGAAAACGGGAGATCCCTTTCACATGAAATTCCAGCACTCCGCCTGTCTGATTCCCGCGCTCCTCCAGACGGGTATGATGATCCTGTTCGCCGCCTGGTCCTGCATTCCGGAAGCGGTCCTTGAAAATGCGGGCCTTCCGCAGAATTACGACATCATGCCCTATCTGATCCCTCTGACCCTTCTCTGTTTTGCCGCCTGTTTCTATCTGTGGCTCTCCAGATTTGTCCGGACGCATGGAAAGGAGTCCAATTCATTCGGAATTTCGCTGATTCTGATTGTTCTGGATATTGCCGTCATGGGGGCGTGTATGCCTCCGATGGACCGCGTTACGGAGCGTGCCGGACGGGCCGCATGCGCCGCCAATCTCGCACAGATTCTGACCGCCCTGTCCGAATATGAACAGCGCTACGGCGTCATGCCGCCGCTCCCGGATGAGAAGGGGCTGGAGCTGCTCCGGAAATCCGGCTTTCTCACCAATCCGTTCCTTCTGCTCTGTCCCGGCGACGAAACCCGCACTCCGGTTCCGCTGGACGAACCTCTGACCCCGGATCACTGCAGCTATCGTTACACCCCGCCGCTTCGGGAGGATTCCGTGATCCTTCAGGATCGTGAGGGAAATCATCCCCTGTTCCGGCATCAGGTGCGCAAAAACGGCATTTCCGCGGGCCGCTGACCTCCGGAAATGCCGTGCTCTCCCTCCCCCGGGCGTTCAGGAAAATGGAACAATGATTCCGTTTCCCTGCGGGAAATCTCATTTTCCGTTTTTGACCTGGAAGGTGATGGTGACCTTCTCTCCGGCCTTGACCGGGATGGACTGAACAAGCGCATCCACATGATTGGCAAGAACATACTGATTGCCGTCAGGGGCGCCGCCGGCAACGCGCGCGGCCTTTCCCCATCCGCTCCAGTTTGCGATTCTGTCTCCGGAGCCCTCCTCGAAACTGCCGTTCTTCAGAAGTTTTCCATTGACTTTGATGTCGTCATAGCCCAGGTGAGGCGCACCGGGTTTGTTGATGGTCCCCATCAGACAGACATTCACATTCCCGTTCGATTTCGGAACGAAGGAGATGCTTTTCTTTTCCCATTGATCGGAAGCTGCGCCGATGAAGACAAGTCGCTGATTTTTCCGTTCGTTGAGCCATCCGGCGGGACTGGAGCGGATCTTTTCGGAGCACTCCTTGACTTCCAGTTCCACTTTGTCGCGTTCTCCTCCGACGTCGATGCGGAAGTCGGCGGCGGAGAGCACACCTGCGCTGCAGAGGATTCCTGCGCATAACAGCATTTTCTTCATGTTGTCTTTCTCCTGTTTTTTGAGTTGGTATTCAGTTTGCCGTGTTATTTCCACAGCAGAAGGGCCGGCCAGAGATGTGGTTTATTGTAGCAGTCGGTTTCTCCTTCCGCGTTGGTGAGGGCGGAGAGAACGCGTTTGTCGCTCTTTTCTTCCGGGCTGTCCGCGTTCGGAACGTAGACGCCGAAGCCGAACGCATATCCCTCCTTCAGCTGGATCGGGAGAATGTGCTTCGCGGGGAAGAAGAGCTCATAAACGCAGCCGTCGGCTGTTCTTGTGAAGCGGGTGGGGACATCTTTGGCGAAGGTCCCGGCCTTTTCCTGCGAGGTGCCGAGTCCGAGCTGCCAGTCGACCATCCGGTTGCGGTAGACCGAACAGGAATTCCCGGCGGCGTTCGGCAGAATCAGATAGTCGTAATCGTTCTCGTCGTATCCGATTGCCTGTCTGGAGCGGGCGTCCGCGAAGGTGTCGAAATAGACCTGGAGCGCATCGTTTGCCCAGCGCATTTCCGTTTTCGGAAATTCGATGTGCGAGAAGTGGCTGTCGCGGACCTCCACGCGGAGGAAGAAGCCTTTCCGGTTCCATGCGGTGCGATAGACTCCGGAAGTGAGGGCCGGTTTCCCTTTCGCATCGGCAAGGCGGACGGCCGGAATCCTGTTCCAGTTGATCTTTTCCAGCGTTGCGGAATCCGGAACCCGTTTGCAGAGCGAGGCGCGGAAACTGAGGTCGAGCGCGATGTTCCCGCCGTTTTTCCCCTTGATGGTGACGGGCAGTTTTTCCTCGGTGATCCGGTCGGCGGCGAGGGGGTGCGGAAGAGGCTGGAAAATCCGTTCCGTCGCGGCTCCGGCAATTCTGGCTCCGCTTGCGCCGATGGTCCCTTCAAACGGCGTGGAAAGAAGATTTTTGACCGTCAGGACCGCTTTCTCCGGGGATGCGGGATTGGCCGTGACAATCAGCGGAGAGACTCCCTCTCCCGAGAGAATCACCGCGTTTTCAAACGCCTTGACCATCTGCGCGAGCGTTCCGGGCTTCCCGCGGAAAAAGAGCGGGAAGGAGGTGACCGCGAATTTCACTTTGCCGGGCGTGAAGGCGCGTTCGTTGTTCATCAGGTCGATGACCGACTCCAGCGAGGAGCCGAAATCGGCCTTCGCGACGGGAGCGTCCTGTCTGCCCTCGTCCAGCGCCGGAAGATGGCACCAGACCGCGGCGACGGGACGCTTCTTCCCATCTTCAAAGATATACGTCCGGATATACGCGGCGAACCGGACATCCTTCCGGAACTTCGAATCTCCGAGCAGATGTCCCAGCGTGTTCGGCATGATCTGCGAGGCGAACGGCGTCAGATTCAAATCCATGGCAAAGTTGTTCATATCGGAAGCGGCGCAGGCGGTCTTGACGCGATCGGAATATTTGAGCGCGACAAGCCATGAACGGGCGCGCCACGCCGCCGAGATCTTTTCCACCCAGCCCATGTCGTAGCTGATGGAGCCGTTGACCCATGTTTTCGGGGCACCCATCCAGGCTGCGGAGACCACGTTCCACGCGGGCACGGTGTAGGGGCCCCAGTGCATCATTTCGCTCCAGAAGAGCGGCTCCTTCGTATAGCCGAGTCTGCCGACCGTCTCAAGATAAAGAGCGGTATCCGCATCCAGATCGGGACTCTCCGGCGAGATCCGGTAGGTGTGGCTTGCGAGCCGGTCGAATTTGAATCCGAGTTTGTTGCAGGCGCGGAGCAGATCGGCGGTCTCCTGAATTCCGCCGGTCGGATTCATGTTCCACGGACAGTCCGCGCTGACCTCCGCTTTCGGATTTCCCGCCTTGATTCCTTCCGTGAAGGCTTGGAGGATCAAGGCGAAATTCTCCGCCCGTTTTTCCGGGGTCCCCTCTTTCGACCACCACTCGTTCGGGAATCCGGCGCCCATTTCGTTGGAGAACTGCCAGCGGAGGATATACGGATATTTCCGGGCGAGCTTCTCACACCCTTTCCGCACCTTTTCCAGATACGCCGGAGTGATGACTCCGCCGGAATCCCGATAAAAATCGCTGAACAGGAGATGGGGGTCGTTCTGAAGATCACCGCGCATGGAAAGATTCTCCGAAACGCCGAAATGCCGGGTCCCGTCCTTGCTCCGGTATCCGCGGGTGATGATGATTTCCGAGATCGGAATGCCGAATTTGGCAAACGTGCTGTGAATCAGCGGATCGCCGGTATAATCCTGCGCCTTGGCACCGAAGCCGACCTTCTTATAGCGGTCCAGAATCCGGTAGAGATCCGCGTTTTCATAGAGTCCGCCGTAGTTGTCGCTGAAGAGAAAACGATGGGGATGCTTGTTTTCCAGAAAGTCCAGAATGGTCAGGCGGTGCTGATCGTAGCATTTGCGTCCGTCCGCGAGCGTGTAATCGGTGCGGAGCAGAAAGATGCCTTTGCCGATCCTGTCGAGCTTCAGCGGGACAACGGCACGTCCGTTGGAATCGGTCCGGAAGGAGAATTCCCGCTTCCCCACAGTTTCCCGGTAGAAGTTGCGGATCGTGGTGACTCCTTTCCCGGTTGAATTCGGAACGGACTGGATCTCCAGTTTTGCATCCAGAGGGGCGGAGGCGGAGACGAAATTGTCCGGATCGGATGTGACCAGTTGCGCTTCCACCGGTTTCACATCGAAATCGGTCATCTTCTCTCCTTTTTCCACCTGAATGCCGTCAAGCCAGACAAATCCGCGTTTCTGCGAACTGACCGCATTGAACCGCACACTCAGCGGCATGGTCGATTCGATCCGGAACGTTGTCACATATCGTCTCCACTCCTTCGTAACGGGCAGTGTGAGCTTTCCGTTTTTTACCGCCAGCCAGTGATTGTGCGGACCGTAGTTGTAGGGAGAAACCCAGATGTTGAAAGTCTGTTCCCCGGGATGCGACCCCTTCAGATAGAAACTCAGGGTGTAGATTCCCGGCGCAACGGCGGTATGCTGGGTCGAAAGATTGACCGCGGTACTCAGATTCCGGTAGTCATCGCGCTTGTCATGGGCGAAAAAGGTGGTGATCCGCAGAGAACTGGACCCGAAGCGATGTTCTTTTTTATCCAGAGCGAACATGGGGGTCTCCCATTTCTCCTTGCTGTAATTGTACCCTCTTCCTCCGGAGAAAACAAAGTAGCCGAGAAATCCCTGTTCAAACGAGGGGTTCGCAATCAGATTCCGACTGGAGTTGTCCGGCATATCGAGATTGTCCACGGCGCGGAAATCGACGTTCCCCCGCGTGCCCTCCGAGACAACAGGACGTACACCGTTGCGGATGTCGATCGTGAAAACCAGTCTGTTTTCCTTCCGGTTTTCCTTCAGATCAAATCGCAGAGTTTCTTTCAGGGCGAAACAGGAGATTCCCGCAATATTTCCCGCCTTGCCGGAGATGGTGAAGGTTTTTGCCGGGTCTTCCGGGAAAAACTGAATCGAATGTGCCTTCTCTCCGGAAACGGCGGCAATGAAGTTGATCGGCGTCTTCGGAAGCGTATGCGTTTTCCCGTCGCAGACGATTCGTTTCCCTCCTCCGACGGAATAGGGAACATGGAAGAAGAGGCCATATTGTTTCAAAATATACTTTTCCGAATCGGGATTCTTCCAGGTAAAGGTGACTTGGACCAGACCGTTCGGAAGAAGTTCGGTCTCCTGCCTCGCAAAATCCCAGGTATAGCTGCCAATGGAGAATTTCTGTTCAAAAATCCGTTTGTTTCCGTTCGATTCGATTTTATACATGCCGGGCCGCCTGGTGCCGAGCGAATGCCATGTGGTTTTCCCGGTCTTCCTGTCGGTCAGGGTAAAGACATAGGCCGTTTCCGCGAGCGTGCGTCCGCTTTCCGTAATGGTGATCTGAAAATTGTTGACCAGCTGAATTTTTTTGCTTCCTGCCGAGATGGCGTTTCCTTCCATAACCGGAAGAAACCGTTCCGCTTTTTGCGCGGCAGCGGAGGATGTCGGAAGTCCGGCTTTTCCCGCCGGAATGGGCAGTTTTTCCGCCGCCAGCAATCCGAGGCTCAGAAACAGAATTCCCATCTGAAATTTCATAGGAAGAGACTCCTTTCTCTTTTTTTATAAGAAATAAATTGAATGGTTGTTAATGAAATCCGACCAGAAAAATATGGTTCTGGTTGTTTTTCGCTTTGATTGCCTTCGCGGCACCCTGCATCAGAGAACCGTTATGTTCATCCGGCCCCGGAAGGGTGGTACGGACTTTTCCGGATTCCGTTCCATGGTGCTCCTTTGGGAAACGGTTTGCTCTCCTGCCGCCGGATTTCTCAGGACGGCAAATACTCCCCTCCTGAAAATCTCCATGGGAAAGAATCCGGCTCTGTCTGCTCCGGGAAACATCCGCGCTGAAGTTGTCTTTATTCATTATCGGATTCAACGCGTCCGGCTCTTCGTACAGAATTCCATAATGCCCGGCAGGAATCAGAATTCTTCCGTGCGAAAAGATTGCTCGCCCTGGCGAGCCGGGAATCGTGGAAAAAGAACGCGAAGAAATTTTTCCGGGATGCTCAGGATCTGAGAAGTCCACCGTGGTGACTGCTCCTGTCTGACGGGTTGTAAATACAACCCTGGTTCCGTCGGAGGATGCTGTCCCGCCTGGATTTTGAAATCCGGGGATCTTGAGCACCGAATTGGTTCCCCGGTCCGGATGACGGGGATCAAGAAGAAGATACCCTTTTTTGACGGCTGATGGAAAAAGAAATTTCGATCCCAAAGCACATGGAGCGGAATCCTGTCCGGCAATGAAACTCGGATCGTGGTGGATTACGCTTGGGATTTCCTGATTCAGATCAAGCCAGAGAATCCCTCCCCCGTGACAGTTGACTGGGAGGATTCCATGAAGATCCCGGTCAGCGGTCGTATCCGTATAAAAGATTCCACGGACTCTGCGCCGGAATACCGTTCTGATATCGGTCGGATCGGAAACATTTTTGATGAACAACTCCATTCCCCCTGCAGAACAAAGGAGAAAACACGGATTGGAAACCATGCGGAGATGAAAACAGGGAGCATGGTCTCTACCGAGTTCCCTCAGAATCCCCGATGGGTCAATTTGATAGACCGCCAATCCTCTGCGGCCTTCCGCAGAATAGAGTTTCCGATTTCTGACGGCGATATCATAACAGCATTCCAGCGGATATCGGCGGAGAGGCTGAAGCTCCTTTTCCATTACCTGGAATGTCAGAATTCCCTGATGTGAACAAGCAGCATAGAGAACATCGCCATCCAGGAAAAGCCGCCGGACTTGCCCGTTGACATCGTACCGCCGGAATCCGGGCAGTTCGAATGCGGCGCCTCCGGATTCTGCGGGAAGAGGTTCTTTTCCTGCCTGCGGCGGCTCTGCATTTTTCCAGGCCGCCGTATACACTCCGTCCATGCCGGCGATGTAAAGGACCCCGTTTCCGATTGCCAGAGAACCGACAGGGTTCGGCTTTCCATTCCAGTCTGGCAGTCTTCCCCACGCAATGACCTCCGGCTTTGCCGGATCAGCAATATTGACAAGGAAAAACCCATTGACAGTATCTGCGACATACGCTGTCGATCCGGAAAGAGTCACCGTCCAGGAATCAAAAAAAATGGTAGGGCTCGGCGGAAATTTGAGGCTCCCGGTCCGAACCGGTTTTTCCGGATTGGAAACGTCGAATATTTCAAGTCCATGTCCACGGTTTTTCCGTTTCTCCTTTGGGCCGGATTTGGCATCCTTCCCTGTTGCCGCATAACAGAAATTACCGGAGAGGGCAATTCCATCGCCGAAACCGTCCAGCGGAATGCGCCCGATCTCTTTGGGATGCCGGAGATTCGCCACATCCCAGATCAGAACATTGCCGTATCCCCAGCTACCCCCGTAGAGGCGCTTGTCTTGATAGGCAACAGATTGAATTTCTCCCCCCCGGATTAAGCCAATATGTTTTGGTTTCTCCGGATTGGAACAGTCTAGAATTTCCACTCCGTAGATCCGCTGGGCAACAAAAACAACTTTTCCGACAACGGCAATGCCGGTTGCCTGTTCTACGGTGTCAAAACGAGTCAGCACCTTTGGATCAGCGGGTGTTGAAACGTCCAGAATCCACAATCCGTTCATACGAGCTGTGATGTAAAGGATATTGTCCTGGATTGCCATTTGCCGTCCGACAATCCCGGGAATTCTCTGAATAAACCGCGGTTCCTGCGGATTTTTCAAATGGTAAACGGAAAGTCCCTTCCAGCCGGTTGCATAAAGATAATTTCCCATGCGGCTAATGGCGACGCTATGCGTCGATTCTGAAATCTTCCGTAGGACAAGCTGTTCCGGCAATGTCGCAGTCAATGAACAACAAACAACAGCCAGAATGCTAGTCAGCATTATCTTGCTTTTTTTCATTAGGAATAACCTCCTATAATTTTTGTACTTTCATTTCCCTGGTAATTGAAAGGATATCTTATTCGTATTGTCCTAGAGAACAGGCTATTTTGAATGTCTCTGGCATTATAGACCTTCGGCTTTTCTTTCTTGATTCCCTTTGTTTGGGGATCAATAGTAGCCGACTGAGAAAATTCGGTTCAAACCATCACTATTTTTTATTCCCGCAGCAAGCCCATGTGTCAATGATCCTGTATGACCATCTGAATAAAGCACATTAGCTCGCCCTTTCCCGGATTTTGCACCGTGGCGGTCATAGTTCAATGAAGTTGCGGTTTCGTAGTATAAAAAAGCCGGCCAGCTTCTGGTCATCGAGTTCTTTTCCCGTTCTGCAAGAGAAATTGTTATGGAAGGGGTTCTGATCCGTGAACTTTTATAGAATGGCAGTTTATAGTAATCCTCGTTGTTGAAACTGCCGCCGTGCAGCGGATGATTCAATTGATAATGCGACCAGTAGAAATCTCCTCCCCACTGGACTCCAAATTCCGCTGCGGGACAGGAAAAATCCCCTTTCGGCGGGTGCGGTTGATAATTTTGTCCCCACATGAGTCCGTACATAGAAGAGCGGACGAAGGCATCCGGATCACGAAAAGGATTGGGCAGTTCGCAGAGAATTCCGACCCAGTAAGCATACTTGTTGGAATCTTTCGGTTCCACTCCGGGAATATTGTAGACAGGAATCAGGTAGTCGTCGTAATTGAGCGTATACTGATTCAGCGCAATTCCGAGAGTCTTCAGATTATTCGTACAGGCAATGGAGAGAGCCCGGTCTCTTGCCGAATTCAGCGCCGGAAGAAGCAGACTCGCCAGGATCGCAATGATCGCAATCACGATGAGGAGCTCTATCAAGGTGAAACGGATCCATGTTCTGCTGAGAATACATTCTCTTTTCATCACTTTGATTCCTTTCTTCATGGTATTCTTCCTGTTACAATTCCTTGAATCCGGCTTTGAAAATGCCCTGAGTGTTCAGCACGCCGGAATAACTCTTAATTGCCTGAATCTCCGCAAGTCCCATTCGCGCGATGTGGCCGTCGTAAAAAAGCATGTTGACGCGTCCTTTTCCGCTTTTGGGATCATGACGGCTCAGCTTGATGGTCTCGTACCCCTGAAATGAGACAAACTGATATCCTCCCCGGGAGACGCCTTCGGTCATCGACATGGCGCTTGAGGGCATGGCCACCTGCGAGGTCTTGCGGAAGGGTACGACCGCTCCGCTCGCACAGTATCCTCCGTGCAGAAAAAGATTGATGTGATAATGGGTCCAGCGCGAGATCAGGGGGGAGGACATGGTCCAGTTCAGCGGTTTCTCCTCGCTCGGACAAGTGAACTGTCCCTTTTTGTACGGAAGATTGATTCCCCAGGTAACCCCGTAGGAGCTCTCCCGGCTGTTCCAGAGAGTGTAATTGTTGTTGGTTGCTTCCGAAACGTCACAGAGGAGTCCGATCCATTTGCTGAACCGGTTGTCGTCGATCCGGTCGAGTCCGGAAGGCAGCAGCCAGTCGTCGTAGGTATTGGTATACTGGATGCTGGCCAGTCCCAGCGCCCGCAGATTGTTGGAACAGGAGATCAGACGGGCGGTCTCCTTTGCCGAACTCAGGGCGGGAAGCAGCAGCGCCGTCAGAACCGCAAGGACGGCTATTACGACAAGAAGTTCTATCAGCGTGAAATTTCCGCGGGAGGACGGCATTTCTTTCTCCGTTCCATGAGATCTGTTACGGAAGAGACGCATCATTGTTTTCCGATCCTTTCTGATACAGGTTTTCCGGGAGGGAAGCGGAGAATCCGTCTCCGTTTCCGCCGCCGGTTCGGTTTTATATCCGGTTGATCCGAATGGAGTTCAAATTAATTTTTCCCGCATTCTCCGAACGGATTTCGGGGGATTCGAGAATCAGTTTTCCGCGTCCGCCCTCGGGAATGTGGAGAACGCCGAGCGGCGAGAGCTTCCGGGTGAAGTACGGACTTGGATCATTTTCTTCCGGAAGCAGTTCCTTCACTCCGGCACGCTGTCCGTTCCAGTGGAGGACAAGGGAGCGGTCCCCGTCCCACGGCTGATTTTTCCAGCGGGTCTGGGTGACGGCGGAAAGCGCATAATCGCCTTTTTCGGGGAAGAAGACCTCCCATTCGATCTTGTCGGAGACATTGTTCCAGTCGCAGAGCGTTCCGTCGCGGTCGAGTTTGGCATGATTGGTCACTTCATGGACGATGGCCGCCTCGTCGATTTCGATCCCGGCGGTTTTCCGTTCCTCTTTTCCTTCCATGATTTCCGCCGCGGCCGGAGAGAGAAGAAGCGTTCCGTTCTGCGGCATGAGCTCCTGACGGACATCCGGTTTCCCTTCGAATTCCAGACGCACCAGCGGAAGCGTTTGCCCGGAGAGATCCGGAAGTTTCAGAAAAAGTCTTTCGCCCTCCTGACGGAATTCGACATCGGCGCGGACAACGCGGCCCCGGATGCCGTCCAGAATCAGTTCCGGCGGAGTTTTCCGCAGAAAGAAGTTCAGGCGGTTTCCGCTCCGGGTGCAGTAGGCGAAGTCGAGTTCCTGGGGGAAGGGGGTCGGCTGCGAGGCGTAGATCGCGTCTTCCTTTCCCTGAATCCACTCGGCGATTCCCCGAAGGATGCGGTCGGTTTCCGGCGGGAACTCGCCAAGGGCGGTCGGACCGACATTCAGAAGATAGTTGGCATTCTTCTCCGTGAGCGAGACCAGCTGTTCAATGATCTGTTCCGTGGATTTCCAGTCATGGTCATCGTATTTGAAGCCCCAGGTGTTGTTGAGCGTTCCCGGCGATTCGATGGGAAGAGGACTTTTGCTGTGCAGAAGCTGATTGTCGCCAAGTCCCTGAAAATCGTTGCATCCGTTTCCGATGCGGGCGTTGATCATGCAGTCCGGCTGGAGCTTTTTGACAAGATCGCGAAGCGCGCTGCTGAATTCCGGCCGGATGTCCATCGGGCAGTCGCACCAGAGCTCGCAGACCTCTCCGTAATTGGTGAGCAGCTCCGTGACCTGCGGAATGACTTTCCCATAAAAATAACGGGAAAAATCCTTTCCGGAGCGATCGGGAAAATCCCAGTCGTTGCCCCACGACATGAAATTGCAGTTGAGTCCGGCTTCTCTTCCGGGATCGCCTCCGTCCTCTTCATGCCAGTCCAGATAGTGAGAGTAGTAGATTCCGAGTTTGATCTTGTATTTTTCGCATGCCGCGGCAAGTTCCCGGAGCGGATCGCGTCCGAACGGCGTCATTTTCACGATGTTGTAGTCGGATACCTTTGTATCATACATGCTGAAGCCGTCGTGATGCTTGGCGGTGAAGACGATGTATTTCATGCCGGCGTCGGCGGCCTTGCGGATCCATTCGTCCGCGTTGAAGTTCACCGGATTGAATTGCGCGGCGAATTTCGCATACTCCCTGTTCGGCATCCGGAAATAGGACTGGAACCATTCGCCGATGCTGTTCATGATTTCCCCGTTGTGTCTTCCGCCGGGGAGCGCATAGAGTCCCCAGTGGATGAACATGCCGAATTTCCGGTCGCAAAAAGCCTGAATCGCTTTGTCTGACATTCTTTTTTCCCTTGCATTAATCTTCAGGTTGTCGCTGATTATTATACCATAATTTGAAAAAATTGTAAATGGAGTTATTGTAGAAAAGAGTGCACTTTTTGTAAAAAAATGAAATCCGTTTTTCATATTCCGGGAGCCCTCCGCGGGAGAGGCGGGCGTCTTCCGGAGGAATCTTGATTTTCCGACAGGAGGCCGAAGGTGGAGAGAACCGTTTTTGCCAGAATTTATTCCTCGCTGTGGCACAGTTTCATCGGCGCGCTGGACGCCGAGCTGGTGAACATCGGGTTCGGAAAGGAAGTGGTGCTCTGGACGTCGCACAAGCCGTTCACGGGGGACAATTTTTTCCGTCTTTACCTGCCGGTGAAGGGGGCGTTCCGTCTGAACTACATGGCTGAATCGGTGGTGGTGGAACCCGGTCATCTTCATCTGGTTCCGGCGCATACGCCGTTCACGTATGAATCGGTGACGCCGTCGGATCATTACTGGCTGCATTTTCTCTCCAAACAGCTGCGGACCATTCCGGCGTTTCAGTCCCACCAGCTTCTTCCGGTGGAGGACCGGAAGAAAGCGCAGGCGTCCTTTGAGAAAACGTTCCGCCAGATCCGTTCCGCCCGCACGGTGACCGATGATCTCCGGGTTCGGAACGCCATTTTTGAATTCATCGCTCCGTTTCTGGAATCGGCTTTGCAGGAGATTCCGCAGAACGCCGCCGCGAAAGCCGGATTCGCGGAGGTGCTGGAATACATCGACCGGAATCTCGCTTCGAAAATCAATCTGGCCAATCTGAACTCTCTGACGCATCTTTCCCGCGCCGATTTTTCCGCGCTTTTCCGCAGAAGTTTCGGTGTTCCGCCGAAACAGTACATCTCCCTGCGGCGGATCTCCCGCGCGAAGTATCTGCTCTGGCGGACGAAACTCTCCGTCAAGGAGATCGCAGAGCAATGCGGATACGGGAACAAGTATTTTTTCTACCGCATTTTCAAAAAGTATACCGGCGTGACCCCGAGCCGCTACCGTCTGAATGGAAACGCGGACTGAACCGGCGGTCTGGACGGATATGACATGTCTTTGGACATATCCGATATTGTCTTTTTCCGTTCCGTGTGCTATAATTCCGGAAGGGGATTGGAAAGAGGAAATCATCAACATCGGACAGGAAGGACGGTTCTTTTCATGAAAAAGACAGGATGGATCTCACTTGCGGCGCTTCTGCTTCTGGGGCCTCTCGGGGCGGTGGAACCCGTCTGGCAGCTTGGAAAACAGCATTTCACGGAAAGCGGGGCCGCGGATGCGGCGGAAACAACGGTGGTGCTGGACGGCACCCGTTCCTACTCCATTCCCATTTCCGTTCTCGGGGAGCAGAAGGATTACACCATTGAATTTGAAATCCGTCGGGATCCCGGGGCGAACGGAAAGGACAAGGATCATCTGACGTGGATGGATTTTTCCGATCCCGCGAAGCATTCCGGCATTCGTCTCCGGTATTTTCCGCCTTCGTACAACGCGGTCTGGCTCCATCTGAATGACGGGCGCATCGAGTACCGGAACTTTCTGCCGGATGCGAAACGCTTTTACCGCTATGCGTTTGTGGTCAAGGACCGGAAGCTGCAGGTGTTCCGCGACGGTCTGCTGCTGATTCTGGCCGACACGGTCAATCCGTCGGGGCGTCCGATCGTGTTCGGCGAGGCGGGGAAGCAGCGGGTCAAACCGTATCTTCTCCGCAATCTGAAAATTTACGACCGGGCGATTTTTCCGACGGGGTTCGATCCGAACGTCAGCCGGATGCGCACCTGCACGGGTGACCAGTACACCATTCAGAAGGCCGATGTGAAGGATCCTTCGCTGCCGCGCATCCTTGTGGTCGGCGACTCCATTTCGATGGGATACCGCGGATTCATCACAAAGCATTTCGAGGGACGGGCCTATGTGGACTACTGGGTCGGGGGAACCTGGTTCGGAAAGGATGCGGTGAAAGGGGAGAATGCCGAGCCGAAACGGGGCTGGCGCGGCGTCTTTTCGCACGGGCCTTACGATGTTGTCTCCTGGAACGCGATGACGCTGCACATGTGGAATCTGAATCAGGCATGGCGCTGTCCGGAGGAGTCGCTGGAGCCGAATATGATGGAAATGACCGGATTCCTGCGGAAGAATTTTCCGAAGACGAAATTCATCTGGGTGCGCTGTACGCCTGTTCGGAACAATCGTCCGGATGGAACGCCGGAGCTTCGGAATCCCGCCAATGACCGGGTGGTGAAATACAACCGGATCGTGGACGGCGTCATGAAAAAGCGCGGAATCCCGGAGGTGGATCTGTATGCGATCGCCGTTTCGCGCATGGGCAGCGTCCGGAAGGGATGGGCGGACACTCTGCACTGGGACAGCGGGACATCACGCCTGTTCGCCGATGCCGTCATCCGGGAAATCGAGAAGGCGCTTGCAGAGTTTTCCCGGAAAAAATGAGGCTCGGAAGAAGAGATTTTTCCGTGTTTTCCGTCGGGTGCTTGAAAAATGCGAAAAATGGAGTATAGTTCATACTCCGTGTTTTTATGTACGGAAAAGTTTGACCGGAAAACAACAGGATACCTTACAGGATAGAGGAAAGGAAACAGAATCATGAAAAGAACGTACCAGCCTTCGAAGATCAAACGACTGCGCAAATGCGGATTCCGAGCCAGAATGGCGACGCGCGGCGGACGCGCGGTGCTTGCCCGTCGTCGTGCAAAGGGCCGGAAAAGAATCGCTCTCTGACGGAAATGCCGTCGGACAGAATGGACAGGACGCCTTCCGCGGAGTTTCCGCCGGGTCCGGGGGGATTTTCTCCCGGAACGGATTATAAAATCAGGCTGAAAAGCGAATTTGAAGCGGTGAAACGGAGCGGAAGGCGCGTGACAGCTCAATATTTTATTCTGCTGGTGTCCGGACGGGTTTTCGGCGCTTCGCTGAAATGCGGCGTTATATGCAGCAGAAAGTTCGACAAACGGGCGGTAAAACGAAACCGGGCGAGACGGCTGTTGTGGGAGGCGTTCCGCCTGACCAGATCGGAAATTCCTCCCTGCGGAATCCTTCTGATTCCGCGACGCGGGATTCTCAAGGTGAAAATGCAGGATGTCAAGGCCGCGTTTGCGGATGCTCTGAGAAAAGCGGGGATCCGGAAGGACGCGGATCAGGAATCTCTCTTCCGGCAAAAGGTTTGATGGGACTGATCCGGATTTACCGTTTCTGCATTTCGCCCCTGCTTCCGCCGTGCTGCAGATTCATTCCGACCTGTTCCGAATATGGACTTGAAGCGTTGCGGGTGCATGGAGCAATCAAAGGATCTCTGCTGACGATCTGGCGGGTGCTCCGGTGCAACCCGTTCTGCCGCAGCGGATATGATCCTGTTCCTCCCGGAAAAGCAAAAGGCCGGAAGTGATTCGTCCGACGGGTCCGGCCTGAAAGGGGTTTGATCGTGAAATTCGATAAAGAAACAGTTATCGTTATTGTAATTTGTCTGGCGGTTCTGCTCGGATGGTCGATGTTCTATCCGAAATGGCAGGCCGAGAAGGCGGCCGCTGCCCGTCAGGAGCAGCTTGCCTCGCAGAAGGCGGAGGCCGCATCCGCAAAGATTTCCGCTTCCGCGCCTGCCGCGCTTCCTGCGCTTCCGGCCGCGGTGACTCCCGGAAAGACGGCTCCGGCACCCGCTGCCGCCGTGGTTTCCAGGGCATATTCCATTGCAACGAAAAATACCGGTTATTTTTTCAATTCCGAAGGGTGTCTGGAGGAGATTGTCCTGCAGAATCACAGAACGACCGGCGAGAACAAGCCGATCGTGGTTCGTGAAATGGCGGGATTTGAACCCCTTTCCGTGGCGATTCCCGGACTGGGAACGAAATCGGTGCGGGTCGAACGGAAAAACGAGCAGGAACTTACGGTGACCAGCGTGTTTGCCGGAACCGTCGATCTGATTCTGGAAAAGACCTTTACGGTGAGTGACCGTTCCAATATTCTGGCTTGCCGCATCCGGCTCTCCTCGCGGACCGCGGTGAGTGTTCCGCGCCTGATCGTGTGGGGCGGCACGCTTGCTCCGCTGAAGCCGCTGGCGAACGATACGCTGCGGGATATTCATATGATTGAATACTGTCTTGCGTCGACGGGAAAGGTGGTGACCGTGGATCCCGCGGCGAAGGCGGAAAAGTTCCAGCGGGGAGTCACTGCGGATCCGCTGGAGTGGATCGCGGTTTCCAATAAATATTTTCTCTCCTTTCTTTCGAGCTCGCCCGTGTTTGACGGCGGATGCGAGCTGATTAATCCGACCATTCGGGAAACCGGTTCCCGGGAGAGCTACAAACAGGCGGGCATTGCCGGGGTGTATGAGGGAGTGACTCTTCAGCCGGACAAGCCGTTTGAAGCCATGTATCAGTTCTATCTGGGGCCCAAGATTCTGGCCGAGATGAAGGGGCTTCCCGCCAGTTCTGGAGATGCGATTCACCTTGCCTACTGGTCGTGGCTGGAACCGCTCTGCCGGCCGATGCTCCGGCTGCTGAATCTGCTGAAGGAGCTGACCGGTTCCTACGGTCTTGCGATCATTCTGCTGACCGTGATTGTGAAGCTGGTTCTCTGGCCGCTGATTCACAAGGGCAACAAATCCATGCGGCGGATGCAGCGTATTCAGCCTCAGCTGAAGGAGCTGAAGGAGAAATACAAGGATAATCAGCAGGAGTTCAGCCGCCGGATGATGGAGCTGTACAGGAAGGAAAATGTGAGTCCGTTCGGAGGATGTCTGCCGATGCTTCTGCAGCTGCCGGTGTTCATTGCGCTTTACTCCACGCTGGATTCCTCGGTGGAGCTGCGGCATGTGTCGTTTCTCTGGGCGCAGGATCTGTCGCGTCCCGACCTGGTGGGGCCGACGATTTTCGGCATTGGGCTTCATCCCTTCATCATCCTGTCGACTCTGCTGATGGTGCTTCAGCAGAAGATCATGCCGCCGATGGGTGGCGATCCCATGCAGCAGAAGATCATGCTGTACATGCCGGTGATTATGCTGTTCTTTTTTTACAATTTCCCCTCGGGACTTGCTCTTTACTGGACCGTCAATAACGTGTTGAGCATCCTGCAGATGAAATACAGTCAATATGCGGCGCAGAAAGAGGAACAGGAGCTGAAGAATTCAGCCGGAAAAGTAAAAGCCTAACAAAGCCGCGGAAACCTTTCAGGAGAAAACAGAAAATGGAAAAGGAAGAAGTGCAGAATCAGGAAGTTGTGAACGAGCCTGTCGTTCAGCCCGTGAATCCGGAGAAGGCGGAACCTGCCGTGGAGGAAATCGGACCGATTGCCGCGGAGATCGAACCGTCTGCCGTCAAACCCGAACCGGCCGCCGCGGAACCCGAACGAAAACCCAGACCGCAGGTGGAGGTGACCGATGAAATGGTCGAAAAATCCTCCAAGACGCTCTCCACCATGCTGGATTATCTCGGACTGGATGGAATTGTCAAGGCGGAGAAGCGCCCGTCGAAGATCAATCTGATTATCACCAGCAGCGATGCGGGCCGGATCATCGGACGCAAGGGCCAGTCGCTGGAAAGCCTTCAGCTTCTTCTGAATCGCATGATGCAGAAAGGCGCCGAGGATTTTCCGAAAATCTATATTGACATTGACGGCTACTCCTCCTCTTCCAAAACGGCGCCGTCCTCCGAGGGTCGTGCACCCCGTCGCGGCGGAGAGCGTCGTTCCAACGGGGGCCGCTCCGGTGGAAAACGTTCCTTTGACGAGGAGGACGGCAAGGATGACATCCTTCGTCAGCAGGCGGTGGATGCGGCCAAGGAGGTTCGCCGCTGGGGAGAGCCTGTGACGCTTCCGAAAATGAATTCACATGATCGGCGAATCATCCACATCACGCTGGAGAACGAGAGCGACATTCACACGGAAAGTGTGGGCGAGGGAAGTCTGAAAAGCGTAGTCGTCTCGCTGAAGAAATAAGTGGACAGCCGGAGTCTCTGCAATGAAGAGTCTGAAAGGAAAAGCCATTGTTTTTCTGGCGGACGGCATGGCCGATGAACCCATTGCCGAACTGGGAGGAAGGACTCCGCTGGAGGCCGTTGACACTCCGTTTCTGGATTCCATCGCAAAGAATGGCGCGTCCGGAACGCTTCTGACGCTTCCGGAG
This sequence comes from uncultured Victivallales bacterium, assembly GCA_944390735.1. Classification (GTDB taxonomy): domain Bacteria; phylum Verrucomicrobiota; class Lentisphaeria; order Victivallales; family UBA1829; genus UBA1829. The sequence goes on from CALXRL010000099.1 coordinate 17,704, forward strand.
GGCTTTCCGACCTCTTCCGATGCTGCGAACATGTCGGTGCTCGGCTATGATCTGGCGAGTTTTTATCCCGGAAGGGGACCGATTGAGGCGACCAGTCAGGAGATTCTGCTGGCGGCGGATGATGTTGCGTGGCGCTGCAATCTGGTCACGGTTCAGGACGGGATTCTGAAGGATTATTCGGCCGGACACATCCCGCGGGAGCGCGCCGAAGCGCTGATGAAGGCGCTTGCCGAACGCTTCAACAGCGGAAAAGTGACGTTCCACAGCGGGGTCAGCTATCGCAATCTGCTGATCCTTCACGGACCGGAATTTTCCGCCGAGGTCGACTATTTCAAACCGGATTCCTCGCAGGATCTTCCGGTTTCGGAGCTGCGGCTCAGAGCCTTGAAGCCGGAGGCGCAGCATACGGTGGATTTTGTGGAGCATCTGATGGCGGAGGCGGCGGAGTTCCTTTCCGCGCATCCGCTGAATCAGGGCTTGGAATCTCCCGCCAACTGGATCTGGCCCTGGAGTCCGGGGCGCAAGCCCTCCTTTCCCGGTTTTTCCGGCAAATACGACGGCCGCACCGCGGCGGTCATTACCGCGGTGGACGTCATTGCGGGAATTGCCAAATGCGCCGGGATGGATGTGATTCCGGTAAAGGGGGCGACCGGATATCTCGACACCAACTATGCGGGGAAGGCGGAGGCTGCCATCCGGGCCATCGAGGATCATGATTTTGTGTATGTTCATCTGGAGGCGATCGACGAATGTTCTCACGAAGGGAATCTGGCGCACAAGATGCAGGCCATTTCGGATCTGGAGAACCGGATCGTCAAACCGGTGATGACCGCTCTGGCGGGGCGCGATGCAACCTTTGCGATTCTGCCGGATCATCCGGTTCCGCTTCGGCTGCGTGCGCATACCAGAACACCTGTTCCGGTGGCGATCTGCGGACCGCATATTCTGCCGGATTCCGTTCAGTCCTATTCGGAAAAGGAGGCTCCGAAGGGTGCGCTCGGTCTGATGCATGGGGAGGAGTTTGTCCGCAAGGTTCTGAACCTTGAAAAGAGCGGATGCTGATCGCCGGGCCGGATGGAGAGAATGTCGCGCGTGACCGAAATGATCCCTGTGTTTCCTTCGGGAATTCCGCAGGGATCGCATTTTTCTGCGGGAAGCAGGGGAGGGACCTGTCGGAGAGAGAATTGCTTCCAGTCTGTTTTGTTTGGAAAAATGGAGGAAGAAAGCATTTTTTTCTGAAAAGCGGCTTGATTTTACGGGAAGTCCGGCTATATTACATTCTAATCCAATCAATACGGGGCAGTAGCTCAGTTGGCTAGAGCGATACGTTCGCATCGTATAGGTCGAGGGTTCAACTCCCTTCTGCTCCACCAAATTTGTTTTTCAGTCCAATCCAGCGATTGGATTTTTTTTTGTCGGTCGGAGCGTCTTCCGGTGAAGGAGTCTGCGCGGAGCGGATGGCCGCGAACCTACGGTTTTGTGTTTCCCGACCGTTTCGCATCGATTTCTTCTCCAGCCGGAGCGGGATTCCGCTTTCTCTCTTCTCCCGAGGATCCCATGAGGGAGGCGCGCTGTGCAGCGGATTTCTTTCCGCTTCATCCGTCTGCTGCTGTTTTCCAGATTTTTCATTCCAAACGAGGGAGCGTTCCTCCGCGTCGCATGATTCTTTGACGTTCCGGCAGCGGAAAAATTCCGGCTCTTCTTCTTGTATTTTTCCTTTTTGGAAGTATAGGTATTCTGAATCAAATATTTTGCGCAAAATAATTCAGAAATAAGGAAATCGCAAATGAGGATTGCTTGGGAGAGAACATGGACTCTGGGTTGGAAGGATCCGTCGGATGGCTCCTGGAAAACGATTCCCGCACAGGTTCCCGGGAACGTGATCGGAGATCTGGTCCGGGCGGGGATTGTGCCGGATCCGTATGTCGGGACAAACTCCGCTCTTCTGCGGCCCTATGAGTTTGTGAACTGGGAATATCGCAGCACGTTTTCCGCTCCGGAACTGGCGGAGGGGGATCGCCTGGAACTGGTGTTCGACGGAATCGACACCGTGGCGGAGATTCTGGTGAACGGAATTTCTGCCGGACATGCCGCCAACATGGTCATCTCCCACTCCTTTGATGTGACCGGTCTGGTGCGTCCGGGGGAGGAGAACGAGGTGACGGTTCGGATCCGAAGCTCGATCAATGAGGCAAGAAAATTCCATCGTCCGCCCGCCGCAGTGGCATCCGCTTACAACTTTGAAGGATTGTATCTCCGGCGTCCGATGCACACCTACGGCTGGGATATCGCGCCGCGGCTGGTGGGGGCCGGACTCTGGCGGGATGTCTCCCTGGAGGTTCTTGGAATGGAACGATGGACGTCGCTCTATCTGTTTACCGCAAAGGTGTCGCCGGAGAGGGCGGAACTGGTGCTGGACTGGTCGTTCGAAAGTCCGGCAGAGACCCTGGAGAATCTGGAGGCGCACCTCACGATGCGCTGCGGCAGCTCGGTGCTGGAGCGGCGTTTCCCTCTCCGGTTTGTGACAGGGGTGCTGGAATTCGAATTTCCGCATCCGCGCCTCTGGAATCCGCTGGGATGCGGAGAGCAGAATCTGTACGCAGTGGAGCTGGAACTCCTTCATCACGGGAAAACGGTGGATGTGCGCACCTGGGAGACGGGAATCCGCACCGTTCATCTGGAACGCTCCGAAACGCTGGAGGACGGAACCGGAAGGTTTGAGTTCCTTGTCAACAACCGGCGGATTTTCATCAAGGGTTCGAACTGGGTCCCCTCCGATGCGCTTCACGGGGAGAATCCGGAGCGGACGGAAAAGGCCCTGGAACTCTTTCGGGATCTGGGATGCAACATGGTCCGCTGCTGGGGCGGAAATCTGTACGAGGACGATCATTTCTTTTCGCTCTGCGACCGTTTCGGACTCCTGGTCTGGCAGGATTTCATGTTCGCCTGCGAGGTGCCTCCGCACGATGCGGCGTTCTGTGAAACGGTCCGGCAGGAGGCGGAGGCCGTTGTCACGCGTCTGCGGAACCATCCTTCGCTGGCTCTCTGGTGCGGCGACAACGAATGCGATGAGCTCTTTTTCTATCAGAACTCGACCGGTCGTCTCTCCCCCTCCTTCAACCGGATATCCCGGGAGATTCTTCCGGATGCGGTCGGGACATACGATCCGGCGCGGGACTATCTTCCGAGTTCTCCGTATCTCTCTGATTCGCTCTGGCGCGCGCATTGCCGGTACGGATCTCCGGAACAGCATCTCTGGGGTCCGCGCGACAACTGGAAAAGCTCCTTCTACAAGGACAACACCGCCGTTTTCGCCAGCGAGATCGGCTATCACGGCATGCCGAATCTGGAGAGCATCCGGAAATTCATTCCGGAAGCCTCCCTGAACGGGCGCGTCGGCAATCCCGACTGGCTCTGTCATGCCGCTCAGCCGTTCAACGATCCGAAGGGTCCCTATGCCTATCGGATCCGTCTGATGGAGGAGCAGGTCGCCGGCTGTTTCGGAAGGGTTCCGGAGGATCTGGAGACATTCATCGCCTGTTCTCAGATTGTCCAGGCGGAGGCGCTCAAATTCTTCATCGAAAACTTCCGGATGCGGAAATGGCGGAAAACCGGTCTGATCTGGTGGAACGTCCTCGACTGCTGGCCCCAGTTCTCCGACGCGGTGGTCGATTATTATTTCAGCAGAAAGCTGGCGTACTGGTACATCCGGACGGCGCAGCGGCCGCTGTCTCTGATGTTCGGGGAACCGGATGCGTGGTGCATCCGCCTCTACGCGGTGAATGACCTTGCCTCTCCGCAGGCGGGGGATTACAGGGTCAGCGACATTCTGACCGGGGAGGAGCTCTGCCGCGGATCGTTTGAAATCGCTCCGGACGCTGCCGAAGAGCTCACATCCCTCCGCATCTGCCAGAGCTGCCGCCGGATGCTGCTGATCGAATGGTCCGTGGATGGACACCTCTCTTTCAACCACTATTATCAGGGACCGGTTCCGTACGATTTCGAACAGTATTCCGCGGGTCTGGCCATCCTCCGGCGGAAGCTGGAGTTCTGATGCTTCGGAAGCGGCCGGGAAGCGGGGGAGGGGACGCACGGGCTCTCTCGCACTTTTCCTTCCCGGCCGTTTTGAAAAGAGTCGATTCCGTGATATATTAATCCGTTTTCACAGACACAACACATCGAAAGGAACGTTCGAATGGATATTCTTCTGATCGGAAGCGGCGGCCGCGAACACGCCATCTGCTATGGACTGCGGAAAAGCAAACTGGTCGACAACATTTACTGCGCGCCCGGAAATCCGGGAATGGCGGAGATCGCGGAATGCGTCTCGATTCCTTCCGACAATGATTCCATTGCGAATTTTGCGGTCGAGAAGAAGGTGGATCTTGTGGTGATCGGTCCGGAGGCGCCGCTCTGCCAGGGCGTTGCGGATGCGGTCCGGGCGAAGGGGATTCCGGTGTTCGGCCCCTCCGGAGCGGCCGCCCGGCTTGAGGGAAGCAAGGATTTCTCCAAGTCGTTCATGGTGAAATACGGCATTCCGACCGCGGCGTATGCGACGTTCACTGCGAAAGACGCCGCCATGGACTACATCCGCAGGGAATATGCCGCGGGACGCGGCGTCGTGGTCAAGGCCGACGGACTCGCGGCGGGGAAAGGGGTGATTGTCGCTTCGAACGAGGCCGAGGCTCTCGCCGGAGTCGAAGAGTGTTTTGCCGGCGCGTTCGGAGCCGCCGGCTCCCGCGTTGTCATTGAAGAGCTGCTGGAGGGAGAGGAGGCTTCGATTCTTGCTCTGACCGACGGTCGCACCATCCTTCCTCTGGTCAGCTCGCAGGATCACAAACGTCAGCTGGATGGCGACAAGGGACCGAATACCGGCGGAATGGGAGCATATTCCCCCGCTCCGGTCGTGACCGGAGAGCTGCTTGCCGTGATTCAGAAAGAGGTGCTGGACAACTTCCTCCGCGGCATTCAGGAGGAAAAACTCGACTATCGCGGCATCATTTACGCGGGAATCATGGTGACGAAGGAGGGACCGAAGGTCCTGGAATTCAACGTCCGGTTCGGCGATCCCGAGACGCAGGCGGTTCTGACTCGCTTCGACGGCGATCTTGCCGATACGCTTCTGAAAACCGCGAATTGCGAACTCGACAAGGCGCAGCTGATCTGGTCGCCGGAACCGGCGGTCTGCGTCGTTCTCGCTTCCGGCGGTTATCCCGGCGCGATCCGGAAGGGGTTCGAAATTCACGGGATCCGGGAGGCCGAGGCGGACGGCGCCATCGTTTATCATGCCGGAACCGCACTCCGGGACGGCAGATTGGTCAATGCCGGCGGCCGTGTGCTCGGAGTCACCGCCCGCGGGAAAACTCTGGAGGAAGCCGTCCGGAAAGCGTATGACGCCGTCGGAAAAATCCACTGGGAAGGAATGCAGTACCGCAAAGACATCGCGCATCGCGCGTTCCATCGGTAACGCCCATGAAAATCTGTCATGTCATTACCCGGATGATCGTGGGCGGAGCGCAGGAAAATACGCTGCTTTCCGCCCGCGGCGCCGTGGAGGCGGGTCACGATGTGACTCTGGTGACCGGTCCCTCGCCCGGACCGGAGGGCGAACTGCTGAAAAAAGTCTCGTGTCCGGGACTGAAGATTGTGGAGTGTCCGTGGCTGGTTCGCGAAATTTCTCCTCTGCGGGACCTCCGTGCGTACCGTTTTCTGAAGAATCTCTTCCGGAAAGAGCGTTACGACGTGGTTCATACGCACAGTTCCAAGGCGGGTGTGATCGGCCGTTTCGCCGGAAAGGCTGCGCATGTGCCCCTGGTGGTTCATACCATTCACGGCCTCGCGTTTCACCGCTATGAGAAACCCTGGAAAAACGCCGTTTACATCCGGAGTGAGCGGGCGGCCGCGCGCTGCGGAAAACGCATTTATGCGGTGGCGCAGGCGATGATCGACCAGTCGCTTGCCGCCGGAATCGGGTCTCCGGAGATGTATAAGGTTGTGTACAGCGGAATGGAGCTGGAGCCGTTTCTGACTTCGCGTCCGGATTCGGAACTGCGCCGGAAGCTCGGCATTCCCGAACAGGCGTTTGTCTTTGCGACACTGGCCCGGCTTTTCCCGTTGAAAGGGTATGAGGATTTTCTTCCGCTGGCCATGAAGCTGGCCGGGGAACTGCCCGGGGTGCATTATCTGATAATCGGCGACGGGATCCTGATGGAGGAGATCAAACGCAGAATTGCGGATGCGAATCTGACGGACCGCTTCTCGTTTGCCGGACTGGTGCCGCCGGGAGAGGTTTTCCGCTATCTGGCGCTTTCCGATGTGCTGGTGCATTTTTCTCTGCGGGAGGGTTTGCCGCGCGCGGCGGTGCAGTCGCTGGCGTCGGGGCATCCGGTGATTGCTTATGTTCTGGATGGGACTCCCGAGGTGGTTCTGCCGGGGAAGACCGGCTGGCTGCTTCCGCCATCCGACCATGCCGCGGCGGAAGAGGCCATGCGGGAGGCCGTCGCGCATCCCGAGCGGACGAAGGAGCTGGGAAGGGAAGGCCGCAGACTGGTCGCCTCCCGTTTCGGCTGGAAAACCATGTCGGATGCTCTGCTGAAGGATTACGCACAATGGCTCCCGGCGGAAAAACACTGACTCCGCTGCCGGAGGAGAAGGCGCTTTCGGCATATCTGAAGCGTCTGGGACACGTGGCCATCGCGTTCTCCGGCGGATGCGACAGTACGCTGCTGACGGCCTTCGCAATTCGTGAACTCGGAGCGGAACATGTTCTGCCGGTTCATGTTTCCATCCCGATGACGATCGAACAGGAGACCAGAGAGGCGCTCCGCTTTGCCGAACACCTCGGCGCGCGCTGTCTGAATCTGAAACTGGATGTGCTGCAACTGCCGGAGATCGTGCGCAACGACAAGTGGCGCTGCTACCACTGCAAAAAATATCTTTTCACGGAGATTCTGCGCGCGGCGGCGGAAAACGGATTCCGGACTCTGCTGGACGGGGCCAATGTGGATGATTCCGGCGACTGGCGTCCCGGAGCGCGGGCGGCGGATGAGCTCGGGGTTCTGCATCCTTTTGTGGAGTGCGGATTCGGCAAGCGCCGGATTCGTCTGGTGTCGCGCAGAATGGGACTTGCGAGCTGGACGATGCCGGCGGCGGCGTGTCTTGCGTCGCGCATTCCCACGGGGATCCCCTTGACAAGGGAGATGCTTCACCGGTGCGGAGAGGCGGAGAGCATTCTGGCCCGACTCGGATTCTCCGGCTGCCGGGTCCGATGTCTGGAAGGAAATTGCGCGTCGCTGGAATTCCGCGGTCCCGCATTGTCCCGCGCGTTCCGCCTCCGGAAAACCATTGAGGAATCGCTTGCCCCCTGCGGATTTTCCGCGATTCTGCTGGATCCGGCGGGATACCGCAGAGGGTCCATGAACAAACTCTGACGGAGACGTCCGCCTCCATTTGAAAAATCCCGAACTCCGAGTATAGTATTCAGAAAAGCGGGGGCGCGGGAGCGTCCCGAAACGCGGAAACGAGGTGACTTTTGCCGGAACCGGACATGTTGTGGGTGCAGTTTCTCATTCTGCTGATTCTGATCGGCATGAATGCTTTTTTCGCCTCCTCGGAGGTCGCTCTGATTTCGCTGAAACACTCTTCGATCCGGAAGCTGATCCAGCGCGGCGGACTGCGGGGAAAGGCTCTGGCCGCCCTGACCGGCAATACCGGCCGCTTCCTCGCCACCGTGCAGGTGGGGGTGACGCTGGCGGGATTCCTGGCAAGCGCATTCGCTGCCGACTCCTTTTCCGATCCGCTGACCGGATGGCTGGAACGATGCGGTTTCCATGTTTTCAGTCACGGGGTGCTGGATCTGATTGTCGTGGTGGTCATCACGGTGATCCTCTCGTATGTTTCGCTGGTTTTCGGCGAGCTGGTGCCCAAGCAGATCGGGATCCGGTATTCGGAATGGATCGCGTTCAACGTGGCGTTGCCCATCCATTTTCTCGCGAACGCGGCAAAACCGTTTGTCTTTATTCTGAATGCGTCGGTGGATCTCTGCATGAAGGCGTTCGGAACGGCCGGAGAACAGGAGCAGAATGTGACCGAGGAGGAGATCCGGACCCTGGTCGACATCGGCGGGGAACAGGGGGTGATCTCTCCGGAGAAAAAGGAGATGCTCGAAAATGTGTTCGAATTCAGTTCCCGGGAGGCCTCCGGAATCATGACCCACCGCACGGAGATTGCGGCAATCAACCTGAATGCCTCGCCCGAAGAGATCGAACGCATTTTTGTCCGCGCGCGATATTCCCGCTTCCCCGTCTACCGGGGGGATCTGGATGACATCGCCGGCATTGTTCACATCCGCGACTATTTTACGGAGAAGTTCCGGAGGGGCGGTTCTCCGCCGGAGCTGACTTCCATCATGAAGCCGGCATGGCTCGTGCCGGAAACCATTCGTGCCGACCGTCTCTTCACGGAGATGAAACGGGAAAAAACCGGAATGGCGGTCCTTCTGGATGAATTCGGCGGAACCGCCGGAATTATCACGAATGCCGATCTGGTTTCCGAAATCGTCGGCTCCTTCGCCGATGCGGACGGCGAGGAACATGAAACGCTGGAATCGCTGGGGGAAAACATCTGGAGAGTCGATGCCTCCATCCGTCTTGATCAGCTCAAACGCATGTCGGGAATCTCCCTGCCCGAAGACTCCCGGTATGATACGCTCGGCGGACTGATCCTGACCCGGATCGGCGGCGTTCCGGGAACCGGAAGTGTCATTGACCTTTCCGAGTCCGGCATCTCTCTGCAGGTCGAAAGCGTCAAGGGGCAGCATCTCGGAAAGATTGTGCTGCGCCGCGGAGCGTCCTCCAAAAAGTGACTCTTGTCACCAGTCTCCGATTCCCCTCTCTCTTTCTTGTGTGTGCCCAAAGAGACCGTTTTGCTTTTCCCTTCCGGTACCGGGCGGCATCCCGTCCGGACGTTCTCCATCCGACGTTTCTCAGCCGGACGATCCGGATCCGGCGTTCCCTTTTCGGAATACGGAACAGCGGAGCGGAATGCCGGTCGGAAGGATTGGTCAGGAGAGTTTTTCCTTCAGCAGCTTCAGGACCATCTGCGGATTCGCTTTTCCGCGGCTGGTTTTCATGACCTGTCCCACCAGATATTGAATTACGGCGGTCTTGCCGTCGCGGTACTGCTGCACCTGAGCGGGGTTCGCGGCAATGACCTGATCGACGAATCCGGTGATCGCGGATTCATCGGAGACCTGCACAAGTCCCTTTTCGCGGACGATGGCATCCGGTTCCTTTCCGGTCTGGAACATCTCTTCGAATACGGTTTTCGCAATTTTTCCGTTGATGGCGCCTGACTGGATCAGATCCACCATCGCCGCCAGGGATTCCGGACGGATTCTGCAATCCGCCAGTTCCGTTTTGGTCTCTCCGAGCAGACGCATGAAATCGCCGATGATCCAGTTCGCCACCAGTTTCGGAGCTTTGGATTTGCCTGCCGCGGCTTCGAAATAGTCGGCGAACGCCTTGTCCAGCGTGAGCACATGGGCGTCGTAAGGGGTCAGGGCGTAGTCGCGGACGTAGCGCTCGCGCTTCTGTTCCGGAAGTTCGGGCAGCGACCGGCGGATGGTTTCGATCTCCTCGTCCGTAAGAAGAACGGGCATCAGATCGGGTTCGGGGAAATAGCGGTAATCGTTGGCGTTCTCCTTGCCGCGCATGAGGTAGGACTCACGGGTGTCGTCGTTCCAGCCGCGGGTCTCCTGTTCAACCTCTTCGCCGGACTCCAGAAGAACGATCTGGCGCCGGATCTCATAGTTGATGGCGCGGTGGACGGCGCTGAAGCTGTTCAGGTTCTTGAGCTCCACCTTGGTGCCGAAGGCCGTATCGCCTTTGTGACGGAGCGAGATGTTGACATCGCAGCGCATCTGTCCCTTTTCCATATCGCAGTCGCCGATGTCGCCGTACTGCATGATCTGTTTGAGGGCGGTCAGATAGGCGTATGCCTCGTCCGCGCTTCGCATGTCCGGTTCGCTGACGATCTCCATGAGGGGAACGCCCGCCCGGTTGAAATCCACTCCGGTGCAGTCTCCGAAATGAACGGATTTTGCCACATCCTCCTCCAGATGGATGCGCGTCAGTCCGATGAATTTATCCGCCATCTCCTCTCCGGAGAATCCTTTTCCGCAGATATGGATTTTCCCCGCGAGGCAGAAGGGCATGTCGTACTGGGTGAGCTGATAATTCTTCGGCATGTCCGGATAAAAATAACTTTTGCGGTCGAATTTGCTTTTGTTGGGAATGCGGCAGGAGGTCATGAGTCCGGCGGCAATGGTTTTGCGGATGGCCTCCCGGTTCGGCGTCGGCAGCACCCCGGGATGTCCCATGCAGACGGGACAGACGTGTGTGTTGGGCGCCGCTCCATAATGATTCGGGCATTTGCAAAACATTTTGGAAGCCGTTTTGACCTGCACATGCACTTCCAAACCGATGACTGCTTCGTATCCGGCCATGCTGAAAATCTCCTGTTGAATTCAAGCTGTACAATAGCGCGAAAACAGGTCCGATTCAAGTTGAAATCCCGAAAAACAGGAGAAGAAGCCTCTCCCGGAGTTCGGAAGACGCCTCCCCCCGCCGGAATCCCCTCCTGTTCAGGCAACGTCCGCCCCTTTTCTCCGACTGCCGCAGTCCGACGCCCCTCGGAAATCCGAACGCCGGCAGCTTTCCCCGCGACTCACTCCGGGTCCCCGGAGGATTCGTCCGGAACGCTCCCCGCGGAGAAGAGTTTCGGCGATCTGCCGAAGGTTTTCCGAAAGGCCGTGGAGAAGTTCAGGGCATTCTCATAGCCGACCCGGGAGGCAATCTCCTTGACCGACAACGTGTGCTGTTCCAGCATCCGCGCCGCCTGACGCATCCGGATTTCGGTCAGATACCGGTGCGGCGTACTGCCCAGATGACGCCGGAAAAGACGAAGCAGTCCGGACTCACTGATCCCCGCCTCCCGTGCCAGAGCCTCTCCCCGAAGCGGCATGTCGTATTCCCTCCCGATTTTCTCCAGAACACGCTTCAGATTCTCCGGAAGAGGCGACCGGACATCCGGTGCATGCAGATACTGGATCAATTCAAAACAGAGATTCGAGATCTTCCTGCGGACTGCGGGGCGGCTGCTCTCCGGAAGCAGGTCCCCGAGACTCTCCAGCATGCGCCCCGGGATTTCCGGCGCCGGCAGCGTCAGAACCGGGTGATCCGTCAGCCCGCTTTCCGCCGTGATCGCCCGCAGAAGCGGCCCGGAGATCAGAGCCGCGGAACGATCGCACAGGTGCGGCGTCAGAATCTCATACTCCGTATCCGGCGCAAGGAAAAACAGGTCGCCAGCCTTCGCCATCGCATAGAACGAGCCGCAGCGGATCGCCGTCTCCCCCGAATGGACCAGACCGAGATTCAGAAACGGAGGATGCTCCCGGCGATGGTGATCTCCCGTCCATGACCGCGTCCGGCAGAACAGCTCACATTGCAGAAATTCCTCTTTCCCGTATTCCCGCGGATGCTCATAGCGGAGAAAACAGTGGTGCTCCGTCGTGTAATACCGCTCCCGGCCCCGCCTGTGATAACACTTCGATTTCCGGTCCGAAAACAGCGCCATGATGTCGGATGAATCCATGAAAGTGACTTCTTTTCAAATGTTTTTCCGGTTATTCAAATGCAGTATAGCATAAAAAGGCTGGTTTTTCAAATGCTTTTTCCTATAGTATCCGAATGCGGGGCATTTCCGTCGCCGCAAAGGTCCGTCAGAATTCAATCAGGGAGGAAATCATCATGGAGAGTGCTTTGACACCGCTGGAAAAAACGGAAAAACTCCTGTACAGGTTCGATCATCCGAAAGCCGGAACCTGGGAGCGCGTCGATCTTGACATCAAACGCAACCGGATGGGATGGGGTACGGTCTTTTTGAAGGATGCTTCCGGAATCCCCCGGAAGAACTGCGAGATCCGGGTCCGCCAGAAATCCCACGACTTTCAATTCGGATGCAATGCGTTCAAACTCGGAAACTTTGCGGACCCCGGGAAAAATGCCGCCTATGAAGAGTTCTTCAAACGCGTCTTCAACGAGGCCGTGGTTCCGTTTCTCTGGGATTCCACGGAACCGGAACAGGGAAAATTCCGCTTCGCCGCCGACAGCCCCGCCATGGATCGCCGTCCGCCCGCCGATCTGCTCATCGACTGGTGCGAACAGAACCGGATCGCTCCGAAAGGACACTGGATGTTCTGCGACAATTTTGTCCCCCGCTGGCTTCCCCGCGATTCCCGGGACGTGATGATCCTGGTCGAAAAAAGGATCGCCGAACTTGCGGAACGCTACGCTTCGCGTGTCCGCAAATGGGATGTCGTCAACGAGTCGTTCACCTACCATCCGCGGAAAAATCCCGCGATCGGCGATGCGGCTGTCCCCGAAGATTACGTCCGGCAGATTTTCAAAATGGCGGAAAAGTATTTTCCCGTCACCTCCGAATTCATTTACAATGACGGAACGGAGATCTCATTCCGCGCCTTTGCCCATGAGAGTTCTCCGATGTTCCTTCTTGCGGACCGTCTCCTCCGCCGTGGCGTTAAGCTCGACGGTCTCGGCCTTCAGTTCCATCTGTACGGTGCCCTGGAAGACGCCATGCGCATGAGGGTCAAAAGTTTCTTTGATCCCGCTCATATTCTTCAAGTTCTCGATCAGCTCGGTCATCTTCGTCTTCCGCTTCACATTTCGGAAATTTCGATTCCCACCTATCCGGAGCTTCCGCGGGAGCCGGCAGAGGAGCTTCAGGCCCGTCTTCTGCGAAATTTCTACCGTCTGTGGTTCAGTCAGGAAAACTGCAGTTCCATCGTCTACTGGAATCTCTGCGACAAGACCGCTCTGGGCGACGAAAGCCGCTATGACGCCGGCCTCATCAGCGTGGATTTCAAGGAGAAACCCTCCTATCGGATGCTGGATCAGCTGATCAATCACGAATGGCACACGGAATGCACCATCGTCACCGATGAAAACGGCGAGGCTTCCTGGAATGGTTTCTATGGAGAATATGAACTCGAATTTGCCGGAAGTGCCCACTCCGTCGGTCTGACTTCGCGCAGCGAAAACGAGTACTCGTTCCTTCTGGCGGAATAACTCCTCTCTGCCGGATTCTCTCCGCATCCCCTTCCGCATCTCCTTCCGCTGCCGCCTCCTCCTTCGCTCCCCCCCCCGCAGGGTCCGAGGCGAGGATGCGGGAAAAAACAATCCGCTCCCCGTGAGACTCCCCCGAATCTCCCGGAGGAGCGGATCGCCCGTTGCGGTGTTGATTCCGACTCCCCCGAACCGGAACAAACATCGCGCCGCTCTTATGGAACCTTCCGCCATTTCGGTTTCCGCTTTGGAAAAGAGACTGTTTCTCCATTGATACCCCTCGTTTTCAACAGAGAAACAATCCAGTGGAAGCGGTTTCCGGCGTCTCTTCTCTCCCTGCGCTGTTCTTTTTTCTCCCCCCTCGGATTCCGCCGAGACCGCTTCCGATACGACTCCTTCTCTTTCCGATGTCCGGTCCCCTGCCGCTGACATCCCCCTCCTGGAATTCCCGGAATTCGTATTTCCCCCCTCAAGAAAACCTTTCATAGTGCGGACTGTTCCGTTTTTCGATATCGTCGTTCCGCAGATGCCGACTGCGGCTGATCTCCTGTAATAACTGGTTTATCTTTGTAAATAATCTATCCTGAAAAAGAGAAAAATCAAATGAAAGAGGGAAATTTTTTTGAAAAAAAATTAAAATGCGATTGAAAAAGAGTTGTTTTTGAATATCAATGATACGAATTTCTTTTCGATGATTTCGGATTCCGGTCTTCCTAACAGGAATCCGGAAAAATGAAAATTTCTTTTCCGAAAGGACACGGGACCGCAAAAAGGAGGATTTAATCCAGATTCCGCGACTCCCTTTCTTCCAGATGAGAACTCCTTCCCCGGAAGATACGGGGAAGGAGAGGCCGGGAGAAAAGGAGCGATTTGGTAAAACTTTGATATTTTCTGTAAATTTATTTCAGAATGGTCCGTTGTTTTGCGATTGGCGTTCGGGCCGGATGATGAAACGGTCGATTCCCTGTTCGGCGGCCGGCGGGGGGCTCACTTCCGCGGAGCGGATTCCGGGATCACCGAAATATTCAAGAATAAACTGCCATCTTGTATAGAGGATCGGCAGGAGAACGACCGTTGAAATATACGGGATCAGCAGCAGAAAATATCCGATGCAGCAGCAGGTGACGATCAGGAACGCGAGAATCGCCAGCGAGGCGAGAATCTGAATGAGGATCAGAAGCAGGAGATATTTCAGAAAGCGGAACGGCTCTTTCCGGACGGCCTCCAGCGTGGCCAGCAGCGCGACTCCGCCCGAGACCCCTTTCCGGTACATGAGCAGCGCCCCGTAATCATGAAAGAAGATGTTCAGAATGAAAAGTCCGAGAGATCCCAGAAATGCGATTGCGACAAGCGCTCCTGCCCCTCCCAGACAGAGCGGCTGAAGTTCCGGCGGAATCATGTTGTAGTTCAGCCACGGGGTGTGAGGAAGAAGCTCTTTTTCCGCAAAGGCATTCACAACGGGGCCCGTAAACGGCAGAAGCCCCGGAATGGCGAGAAGCGCACAGAACACATGGCCGAGGAAGAAGCCGAGTTTGATGTGAAAGAACGAGGCGGCCGGAGCCTGGAAGCGTCTCCATCGGCTGCCGAGGCGCTCGGCGTCCGCTCCCCGGACGAGCATATCAAGAAAAAGGAACCGTCCCCGGCTGCTGAGCCAGTAGAAGAGCAGGGTCAGCGCAAGTCCGAGAAGAATCAGAACCGCCAGCAGGATCAGAAAGGCTGTGAAATGATCGGTTATCATGGAAGTCGCACTTTTCCGCGCATCCGGCTGGATGAAATGAAATCCGAATCCGCCTCCGGAATCCAGAGTTGCGAGAAACGCCGGAAAAGCCAGCGTGAACCAGAGCGGAAGCGAGAACGGGGAAAACAATGTTGTTTTCATTTTGCGGAATGCCCGCAGGAGCGCTTCGAATCCATTATTCTGCATGAGAGCCTTCTTTCTGTTTGCTGTTCCAGGATGCGGTCGAGGCGGGAAACGAGAGCGCCGCCTCCGTAATGATTTGAGCCGCCCGGTCGATCTCCCCGGGCGGAAGAGCTTCGTCGACGGAATGGGCGGTTGCCACATCGCCCGGACCGAATACCACCGTGGGAATTCCGCAGGCGGCCGTGGAACCGGCTTCCGTGGAGCAGGAGAGTCCGCGGAAGCAGGCGGCGGGATTCCCGATTCGCGCCTTCTCCAGCATCAGCACAGCGAAGGGATGAGTTTCGTCGAGTTCAAAAGGTGCGGTGAAAAAGGTCGGTTCGCTGAGTTCATAATCGCCGCATCCGGAGAGAGCGTTCCGCAGTTCGCGCTCGGCCTGTTCCACCGTTTCTCCGGGGAGGAGACGGCGGTCGATCACGATTTCGCAGCGGTCGGGAACGGAGTTGGGCTGGGTGCCCCCCCGGATGGTTCCGACATTCAGGGTCGGATGCGAAAGACGTCTGTGGCAGGCGCATGCAATCAGCTCGCGGGAGAACCGCTCCAGCGCCAGCACGAGTGCTGCCGATTTGTAGATCGCGTTTTCCCCCTGCGGCACCAGACTCGAATGAACCGAGACCCCGCGCGAGGTGATGCGCCAGCGCACCGTCCCCTTGTGCGCCGTGACCACATCCAGACGGGTGCCTTCCATGACGATTGCGGCATCGGGACGGATGCACTCGGGAAGGACCGAATCAATTCCGGCGAATCCGGCCTCCTCGTCGCATGTGAAGACGGTCATGAAGCGGCAGGGGGCGCCGCCGCGCTCCTGAAGAGCGAAAAGCGCAAGAAGCGCCGCGGCAATGGAGCCCTTGTCGTCGGTGACGCCGAGGGCGTGAAGCGTGCCGTCCTGCGCCTCTCTCAGTTCGAAAGGGGAGGGCAGTTCCGGCACCCAGACCGTGTCGGTGTGGGCGAAACAGGCGAGAAGCGGAGCATCCGGCGTGTGGTTTTTCGCGGGAAGTTCCAGCAGAAGGGTCGGACGTTCCGGCTCCGATTCGACGCGGATGGCGCGGATGCCGCGGTCCTGCGCCAGGCGCTCAAGAAAATCAACGATGCGTTTTTCTCCCGTCAGCTCGGGGTGACGGGCAAGACAGTGCGGATTGACGCTTGCAATGGCGACAAGTTTCCGCAGTAACTCCAATGAGGTCATAGAAAATGCTCCGGTTCTGAAAATTCCATTCCGGGAAAGATATAGCATGGAAACGGAAAGATTTCAATCGGAGGGAATTTGCAAAAAATTAAAAAAATGGTATTTTAGAAGACGGTCGGCATTAAACTGGAAGCGGAAACCCCTGGAAAGAGGGCAGGAAAAGTGGAATGCTGGAAAAAAAACGGAAATATTTTAAAAAAAAATTGGATTTTTTTCAAAAGTCCATTTATATTATTGGCTCTGTGTGGTATGATTCTGCCCGCGCTGCATGCGGAGGATAACACACAGAACAGGAAAATTGCGAAACTTCAGGCGGAGATCCGTCGGCTGAACGCGGAAAATGCGAGCTTGAAACAGTCGATAGAACGCTTGAAGGAGGCTTCCACGGAAGGAAGCGTGCTTCGCAAGGAGCTGATTGAAACACTTGACAAGTATTCGACGCAGGCCGGACGGTTGAAGCGCATGGAAATGAGCGCCGCCGGGACCATCGAAACCCTTGAACCGGTGTATATGGGCGCCAGAGAAATGGCTCTGGAGGCCGATCTGAAA
>CALXRL010000100.1 GCA_944390735.1 uncultured Victivallales bacterium
GGTTGGCCCCCTGGTCGACAGGTGTCGAAACACTCACAGGAGCAAAAATTGAATTTTTGCGACGGGTGCAGGGCCGATGGTCCTGCCGAGGGGTGTTGGGGGCGAGAAGCCACCAACAAAAGCCCCCGAAGCGCAGAAAGGAGAAAGCCGCCGCGAACGATGATTTTCGAGCTGGAAGAAAAGATCCGGGTTGAGAATTTGAAGCAGGATTAAACGAAACAGATTCGGGAGATGCACTGATCGAAGTTTTCTTTTCCGCTGAGGATATCGATTTCGACGCGGAGGAATTGAATATCGATATCGCGGCGGTCGAGGCGAGGCATTCGGACGGCGTCTTTTTCTGTGGTGACGATGAGTTCAGCGCCGGCAGCTTTTGCGTCATTGATAAAGTCGATGAGTTCCTGTTGTCGGTAACGGTGGTGATCGGCGTAGTGTCGTTTGAGAACGAGGATTCCGCCGAGGTCTTCGAGGAATCCTTCGAAGCTGGCTGGGTTGGCGATGGCGGAGATGGATGCGATTTTGAGGCCTTTGAGGGATTCGAGGGGGTGTCGATGGCCGCGGTCGAAGACTTCCTCCAGGTACTGGGGTTTATGGCAGCATTCGATGATTTCGGCGCGGTGGTTATGTTTTCGGATGAAGTCTTTGAGGTGGCGGAGTCTGGGGGAACCGTCGGATTTTGTCAGGAAGACGTAATCGGCGCGGAGGATATGTTCGATGGGTTCGCGCATGAGTCCGCGGGGTAGAACGTGATGGTTGTCGAACGGCGCGGTGGAATCGACGAGGACGATATTGATATGGGCTTTGAGTCTGAGGTACTGGAATCCGTCGTCGAGGATGAGGACATCGGTTCCGAATTCGTCGATGGCGTAGAGACCGGATTTGACGCGGTCCTTGTCGACGAGGACTGCGACGTTTTTCAGATTGGACGCCAGCATATAGGGTTCGTCTCCGGCGGTGATGGAATCGTGCAGGAGATTTTTTCCGTCGGAAACGACGCGGGGCGGCACTTCCATTTTCTGGGAGAAGAGGCGTTTTTTGAGTTTTTCGAGGAGGGAACGTTTGTCTCTGCTTCGGTATCCCCGGCTCAGGACTGCGACTTTTCTTCCTTTCTGGGAGAGGGTGCGGGCGAAGATTTCCACGATCGGGGTTTTCCCGGTTCCGCCGCAGGTGAGGTTGCCGATGCTGACCACGAGGCAGCCGATTGCGCGGTTGCGGATGATTCTCGTATCGTACATCCAGGTCCGGATGTTGATGGCGCGCAGGTAGAAGCGGGAGGCGATGAAGAGCAGACCCTTGACGAAGGAGTCCAGCGGAGCTTTCCGGCGCTCGCGGATGATTTCGATAAAATACTGTTCAATATGTTCGCCGAGTTCGCGGAGAGTCATGTCCTCGCTCCGATGATGTCAAGCTGTGCGGCCAAGTTGAAGAGGATGGCGTTCCATCCGCGTTTGCGTGCCGCTTCGATGTTGCAGGCTCGGTCGTCGAAATAGAAGTCCGGGACACCGTGCCGCCGTTCGAATGTTTCATACATGGCGGCGTTTGGTTTCCGGGCTCCGACTTCGAAGCTGAACACTCCGTCCGTCACGGCGTGGCAGAAGCTGCACTTCCGGTAGCAGACGTCGAGATGCAGAGTGGAAACGTCGGAAAGAAACACGAATTTGACTCCGTTTGCCGCAAGCGATTCGACACGTTCCTTCATTCCCGGCATGGTTTCTCCGATGATCCGGTTCCATGCGTCGAGGATTTCATTTTCGGTCCGTTGGAAATGGAGAGCCTCGCGGAAAACGGCGAGCCACTCCTGTGTGGAGATCCGGCCGCATTCGAGATCGCAGAAGGCATCCGTGACGTTTTTCGGGATCTCCGTTCCCTGCGGGATTCCAAGAGCCTGACAGCAGCGTTCGGGGTGCAGAACGACGCAGACTCCTCCGATGTCCAGGGCCACTGTGATCTGTTTTTGCGGCATGTTGAAACTCCGGCTTTATTTGATGAATCGCAGATAGGCTTCGATGAACTGGTCGATGTCGCCGTCGAGCACGGCGGCGGTGTTTCCGGTTTCGCAGCCTGTGCGCATGTCCTTGACCATCTGATAGGGCTGGAGGACGTAGGATCGGATCTGGCTGCCCCAGCCGATTTCCGATTTTTCGCCGGAGATCTGAGCGGCTTCGCGTCTTCGTTTTTCCTCTTCGGCCTCATAGAGTCGAGCCTGGAGCATTTTGTACGCCATGGCGCGGTTCTTATGCTGGGAACGTTCCATCTGGCAGGCCACGACAATTCCGGTGGGAATGTGGGTGATGCGGACGGCGGAGTCGGTCCGGTTGACGTACTGGCCGCCTGCGCCGCTCGCGCGGTAGGTGTCGATGCGCAGATCCTTTTCGTCGATCTGAATGTCGATATCCTCATTGAGTTCGGGGAAGGCGTCCGCCGAGGCAAAGGAGGTGTGGCGCCGCGCGTTGCTGTCGAACGGGGAGATGCGGACCAGCCGATGCACTCCGCGTTCGCATTTGAGATATCCGTAGGCGAAATCGCCTTCGACGCGGAGGGTTGCGCTTTTGATTCC
Organism: uncultured Victivallales bacterium; assembly: GCA_944390735.1. Classification (GTDB taxonomy): domain Bacteria; phylum Verrucomicrobiota; class Lentisphaeria; order Victivallales; family UBA1829; genus UBA1829. The sequence continues at coordinate 2,558 of CALXRL010000100.1, forward strand.
GGCTTCGTCGCCGGGCTGCATGTCGATGATTTCATCCTTGAAGCCCTTGCGTTCGAACCATCTGCGGTACATGCGCAGCAAGATGGAGGCCCAGTCGCAGGATTCGGTTCCGCCGGCTCCCGCATGGATGAAGAAGAAGCAGTTCATGCGGTCGAATTTTCCGGACAGAAAGCTGAGAAGCTCCATTTTGTCGATCTCCTTGTCGAGTTCGACGATTGCGGTGTCCGCTTCCGCGAGGAAGGATTCATCCTCCTGGGCGAACTCTTCGAGGGCGGCGAAGTCCTCGGCGTGTTTCCGGAGCTGATGGAACGGTTCGACGATGTTTTTCTCGGAGCTGAGCTTCTGGACCGTTTCCTGCGCTTTTTCCTTGTCGTCCCAGAAATCGGGCTTTGCCATGGCGGTTTCGAGCTCCCGGATCTTCGCTTCGTGGTCCGCAATCTTCAGAAATTTGGCAAGATATGCAACTCTTTCCGAAGTTTCTGCGGATTTCGCTTTTAATTCTTCAATAGTCATGGTACATTTCCATAGTTGTTAAAATTTTCCGTGAAGCGCGGAACTTTTTAACAGGGGTTGCTGTTTTACATGTTCAAGTACTCAAGGAGGTAATATAATGCTGAATGCGTCAAGTTTAAAGTTCTTTGATGAATTAATGAGAAGTTCCGGTCCGTCCGGGTACGAGATGCCGTGCGCGGCGGTCTTCCGGAAGCGTCTGGAGCCGTTCGCCGACGAGGTGCGCGTGGATGTCACGGGCAATTCGATTGCCGTTCTCAATCCGAAGTCCCGCTTCCGCGTGATGCTGGCCGGACATTACGATGAGATCGGTTTTCAGGTTGTCTACATCACGGACGAAGGTCTGATTACATTCCGCGAGGTCGGAGGAATCGACAAAGTGACTCTGCCCGGACTGGAAGTCGAAATTCTGACCGCGTCCGGGAAAATCCCCGGCGTCATCGGGCGCAAGCCGATTCATCTGCAGACTCCGAAGGAACGCGAAACGGTCATGGAGATCCGCGATCTCTGGATCGACATCGGCGCGGAGAGCAAGGCGGAGGCGGAGAAACTGGTCTCCGTGGGCGATCCGATCGCCTTCCGCGTGAATTACTCCCGTTTCGGCAAGCACCGGGTCATGTCCAAGGGACTCGACGACAAGATCGGGGCGTTCGTCATTGCGGAGGCCTTCCGGATCCTTTCCGAGCGCAAATGCAAAATCGGAGTCTATGCCGTCGGCACGGTTCAGGAGGAACTCGGACTGCGCGGGGCGAAAACCAGCGCGTTTTCCGTGGATCCGCAGGCGGCTATCGCGGTGGACGTCGGGTTCGCCACCGATGTCCCGGGGGTGGAGAAGAAACAGTGGGGAGATGTCACGCTCGGCGGCGGACCGATCGTCTGCAAAAACGCCGACATCAATCCCGTCCTTCTCAAAAAGCTCCTTGACGCGGCGAAACGGGGGAAAATCCCGGTCCAGATCGAGTGCGGACACCGCGCCAGCGGCGGAACCGACACCGCGCAGATTCAGCTGTCCCGCGCCGGAGTCGCCACCGCCCTGGTCAGCATCCCGAACCGCTACATGCACACGCCCGTGGAAATGTGCGACCTCCGCGATGCGGAAAACGCTGCAAAGCTGATCGCCGACACCATCCTGTCGCTGAACGAAAAGAGCTCGTTCCTCCCGGGAATCGACTGATTATGAGCGGAACTCTCCATCTTTTTTTCGGGAATGACGATTTCTCGATCAAGGAGAACGTGAACCGTTTCATCCGCGGTCTCTGCGGGGATCCCCCGGAGGACAACCCTTCGCTGGAGATCATCCGCGGGGATTCCGACACGGAACGGTTCGACCAGATTCTCGATTCCCTCATCAATTCCGTGACGACTCCGCCGTTCCTGACCCCGGAGAAAATCATCTGGCTGAAGCACTTCAATAAATTCGACGACGCGCTTGCCGAAAAATCCGACCGGAAACGGAAAAGCCGTCTCGACTTCATCGCCGGAATTTTCAAGGACGGACTCATGGACGGCATCACCGTGGTCATCGACGGACCCGGACTGGAGAAGAAACGCACCTTCTGCAAAACCTGCGTTTCCGTCTGCGAATCCGGCGGCGGAACGTTCCACTGGTATGAGAAAATGGATCCGAAAGCACGCGATTTCAGCGTTTCCATGACCCGGAAGGCTCAGGAAATCTGCGCGGCGGAACAGAAAAAACTCACCGCGGACGCCGCCGCGTTTCTCGCGGAAACCTCCGGGGGCGATCTGCTGAAACTCAAAAACGAAATCGGAAAACTCGTCTCCTATACCGGCGACAAGGGGATGATCACTCTTGACGACTGCCATGCGGTCTGTTCCGTCACACCCGAAGCGCTCTCCTGGGAGTTCTCGGGGGCCCTTGTCGAACGCAATGCCGCCAGGGCAATCTCGCTGATTCCCGGGATCATTTCCACGCTGGAGCAGAACAGTTCGGGAAAGGTGGAGCTGGCGATCCTCGGCGCGGTGGCGTCGGAATTCAAAAAACTTCTGACGGTCAAATGCGAAGGCGAACGCTATTCCATTCCGCCCGGCGCGTCCCCGAACTATTTCGAAGGGCTTCTCGCGGAACTGAAAGGCAAGGGGGTCAAAAACAGCTTTGTGTCGCTGCATCCCTACCGCGTCTTCAAAATGTGGGGAAACGCCCGTCGCTTCTCCCCCGCGGAGATGGCCGATGTCTTCGATGCGATTTTCGAGGCGAACCGCGCCATCGTCACCGGTGCGGACGCCCGGCTCTGTCTGGAGAATCTTGCCATCCGGATCGCCGGAAGGAAAGCCGGCTGACGCCCCTTTTGCTCTCCTTCCCTTCGGAATCGGGAAGAGGCACCGTGCGCCGGAAGAAAACAACGGCGCATTCCCCCTTCCACATCGAATGCGGTTCGCCCGGAGGGATCGGAGCAGCGATGCCCTTCCGGAAGAGGCCGGATTCCCGGCGGGAAGGGAAACTCTTATTTCTGCGTCTGACGGCAGTGCGCCAGAAGATGCTCCAGATTCCTCTTTTCCAGATAGAACCAGTTCACGGAGCGGATGTGGCAGAAGGCGTAGACCGCTTCCTGTCCGGAGGGCTCCTGTACCATGGAGACGCCGAATTTCCGTTTGTTCATTTCCGCGAGCAGGGCGCGATTTTCCAGCGATGTCGCGGTGTTTTCTCCGCCGGAAAGATAACGGCGCATTTCCGATTTCGCAAAATTCGCGGTGGTGGAGACGATGATCCGTCCGGAGGAGTCGACGATGGCTTTTTCCTCCACATAGTCTTCGCGGTTGCCGGAGGAGCGGAGCTCCTCGATCAGTTCGGTCAGGGAGATGTCGATGGAACAGACCCCTGTTCCGCTTCTGTTCCGCGCGGCGATTCCGGCGGAACAGGAGATGACCAGTCCGAGATCGGGAATGCTGTCGGGATAGGGTTTGGTCCAGGCGGTTCCGCCGTCGGAGTCGTGCATGGCGATCCGGTACCAGGGACGTCTGCGCGGATCGTAAAATTTCGGAAAGGCGCCGCTGGCGGGATACGCCAGATAGAGACCGTCGGAAAAGCCGAACAGAACCCGGATGATCGGGGTGCCGTCGCGAAACGCCGCCGCCTTCCGCTCCTCCACGGTGCCGGAGAACGTTCCGGCATCGGCCGGACTGGCCAGAATGATCTGGAGCAGACGGGGAAGAAACTGCGAAAGAGTGGTCAGACGGAGTCGCAGACGTTTCCGGTCGGTATCCGGCGTCGTGCTGAAGACCAGCGCGGAAGGATCAATGATCCCGTGATGGAACTCCGAGTGAATCATGGTCGGAAAGCGTCCGTTCCGCATCTCGTCGAGGGAGCGGCAGGGGAGCGGTCCGCCGGATGCGGTCGCGCCGGAATGGAGGGCTCCGTCGTAATCGAGAAGAAATTGAACGTCCGCCGCCAGAAAACGGGTCATCTGATCGAGTCGGAGAAACTGTTCGTCCAGCCGGTATCCCGCGCGGGTGCAGGCCGAGTAGGCGACGCTCAGCGCATTCTCCCGTTCGCGCATCTGTTCGGAAAATTGGTAGCTCTGATACAGCGTGTAGGCGAGCGCACCGGTGCCGAGCAGCAGCGCGCTCAGAACCAGAACCATGGCAATCTGACGGTGCAGCGAGAGATAGCGGAAGAGTTTCATCGCCCAGCCGTCCCGTTTCGCACTGACTTCAAATCCCATCAGATAGCGGCGCAGATCGCCGGAGAGGTCCCGGATCTGCCGGTAGCGCTGTTCGGGATCTGGGGCCAGGGCCTTCCGGATGACCGCTTTCAGATCGCCGTCCACGGAAGCTCCGAAGCGGTGCTCGAACCGTTCCGTCTCTCCGGAGACGATCTTGGCGGTGACCTCCTCCACGGAATTCCCTGAAAAGGCCGGTTTCAGAAAGACGGTTTCAAAGAGAATGGCCCCCATGGCAAAGATATCCGAGCGCTGATCGGTGGGTTCGCGGGCCAGGGCCTCGGGGGCCAGATAGCGCGGCGTGCCGGAGAGTTCATGCCTCATGGGGCGCCCGTTCTCATCGCGGATCCGGCGGGCGACACCCCAGTCCATGATGTAGGTCTCGTGATATTCGCCGATCATGATGTTGGCCGGTTTGAGATCGCCGTGCATGACATTCCGGTTGTGGGCATACTCCAGCGCATCGCAGACTTTCAGAAATATTTCCAGACGGTAACGCAGGGATTTGGTCTCGTCAAAGGAGTGGACCCCGTCAAGACGGTAATGCGCGGCAATCTGGGTAAGATATTCCCGGAGCGTTTCCCCGTGAATCAGTTTCATGGCCAGATTCAATCCGTTTCCGCGGTCGGTGTTCAGCGTGTAGATCGGAACGATAGAGGGATGATCGAGCTGGGCGGTCACCCGTGCCTCCGTGAGAAACAGACTGCGCTGACGTGGATCGTCCGAGAGCTTCCTGTGCAGCGATTTGACCGCAACAAGACGATGCAGTTTCCGGTCAAACCCCTGATAAAGTTCTCCCTGTCCGCCTTCGGCAAACGGTTTCCGAAGCTCATACTCCTCTTCCAGAAGCGCAAGTTTTTCCTCTTCTCCGGAGAAAAGCACATCGCCGGGAGAGCGTTTGTCCCGGAGATCCCGGATTCTGGAGTCGACGTCGTTCCGTTTCCGCAAGGAGAACAGACCGGTTTTGGAGTGCGGAATCCTCCTCTTTTTTCGGTGTCTGCTTTCGTCGGAGGTCCCCTGTCCGGAGGAGGAAAAAGGATCCTTGCGGATGACCTTTTCCATCGGGAGTGTCTTCTCCGGTTCGGTTGTTTCTTCCGTCCTGTCTTCCCGCATATGCTGTTTTCCTTTCCTCGCCTGTCAGAAGGAAATCTAATGCGGAAATGCGGGATTTCAAATCCGCGCTCCCATCTTTCCTGTTCGGTTTCCGGGATTTCGTCCGGCGGAACGTCGGGGGAGGGATTCCTCCCCGTCTTTGTCCGGGACGAGACATGGCGATGCAGGAGACTTCCCGGAGAAAACCGTGCAGTCCGCGACCTGTCGACCGCGGACTTGCACAAGTTGTGATCTCCTTATTTCCGTTCCTGCGCCAGAACCTGCCGGGCGACGCTCCGGTCGAACCGGTCCCAGGAGCCGGGGATGTTAAATGTATGCTTGTTCCCGACCGCGTCCGCAAGCTGGAAGGGAAGCGTGATCCAGATCGGATAGTTCCGGTCGGAAATGCGCAGTTCCAGCCGCGGATAAATCAGAAGATCCGGAAATTCTCCCGCCGTGATTTCCAGCTCCATGGAGACGGAGCTGTTGTTCCGGATCATCATGGCCTGACGGGGGGAGGGCGAGAGGTTCCAGCCCTCCGGCAGATGCCAGCGGATGAAAAGCGTGCGGCAGTCAAACGGAGAATTTTCAAAGGAAATTGTCAGCTTCTGACTCTCTCCCGGACGCATTTCCGGTCCGTTTTCATATTCGACGGCAAATGTTCCGTACGGCAGATTCTCCGTGATGCGTCTGGAGGAGCGGGCAAGAACGCGGGAGGCGTTTTCCGATCCGTCGGTCAGAAGTTCGAAAAGCTTCGGATCCAGAACGGTCTCTCCGTCGGTCAGACGAAGAAGAGTCGGATTTTCGCTTTCCGCCTGCATTTTGCACGCGATGACGCGGTCCGTCAGTTCGGTCAGGTTTTCCGGAAGAAACAGATTGATCGGGTTGACCGCAACGGTCCGGATGCTTTCTCCGATCGGCTCCACCCATTCCCGCGGGATGCCGGAACGGCCTTTGAGAATACCGAGCACTGCGCCGCAGGTGGCGCCGGTGCAGTCGGTGTCATCGCCGCAGTTGACCGCGGTGCAGACGGATTTCCCGAAATCCCCGTCCCCGTACAGAAGGCCGATGATGGTGAATGCAACGTTCGCGGGCGCCTGAAACCAGCCCAGGTCGCGGCTGTCCTCGACCACGGAATTCCGTGCAGTTTTCCAGTCATGTCCGGCGTCGAACTCCGCGATCGCCAGTTTCACGCTCCGGGCGACGTGGCAATCCGGCGGAATGCGGATCAGGGCCGCATCAATCAGTTTGCGCATATCGCTCTCGATGAATGCCGCCGATTCCAGCGAGGTCGTGAAAATTTCCGCATAGATGCCCTCGTCGGCATGGTCGACGCAGGCGTCGCACCAGGCAGGATATGCCGCCTCATCGGGTTCTCCGGGAAACAGGCACGCCCAGATCTCCGACCGGATCCAGGCCCCGTTGCTGTTCTTCCAGCGTTCGTTGCCGCAGAGTCCGGAGAGCGGAGGCAGAATCCCGTTGGCCATATTGAATTTGGCTGTTCCGTATTCATTCCAGGGACCGGTGATATGGGCGAGCCACTGCTCCCCCAGAATCTTTTCGTTGATCCGGTAGACCCCGTGTGTCTCCACTGCCCGCAGCCAGACAAGCTGAAGATCCAGATCGTCGTTCGGCGCAGGATTTCCATTCAGATCCCGGGTGTAGAATGAAACGTCGAAGAGTTCTCGTTTTCCTTCCATCGGGGCGCCGAGGGTTCCCCCGATGTTCTTTCCGGTCCAGCAGCCGAGAACCTTGTCCCGGTATTCTCTGTAATTGATGAAACTTCTGCCCGGTTGTTTGTGATGAAACATGTTTCTTGGTTCCTTGTTTTTATTTCCATATAGGCTTGTTGTGATGAGAAGGCTTTTTCATGCGTCCGGTTTTCTGTTACCGCCCCCCTTCATACGAAATTTCAAAGCAGGGGGTTCCGTATTTCAGTTTCGAAGTGTCCAGACGGAGGGTCAGCACGCCGTCATGAAGGGAGCAGGAAAGCTCTTCGGCGCGGGTCCCGTCCATGTTCAGAGCATAGACTCTTGGCCGCGTTTTCCGTTCGGAGCGGAATTTTAAATGAAATTTGCCGCTTTGGATCAGCGCCGGGCTTTCTCCGGGATCCGTCATGACGGAGAGGGTCGGATCGGTGAAGGTCTGTCCGCTCGGATGCGAATCCGTGGCGATGATGAGAAGCACGCGCCGTGCCTGCTTCAGAGTCTCCTTCGGATCCAGACTCGCCGCCGCGATACAGGCGGGAACGGAGCTCTTCTTCACTTTCAGACACTCCAGGGAGACGATCTCGTGTTTCTTGACAATGCAGCCTTCCAGACGCGGTGTGACAACCCTCATGGTTTTCTTCCGGGTGTTCAGCAGCAGTTCTCCGGTTTCGCTTTCATAAATGCCCTCGTGCGGACTGGTTCTGTTCCCTGGCGGCAGAATTCCTTTTTCCCGCAGGAGTTCCGTGAATTCGGCGATTTCCCCGCTGCCGGAAGGATCAATTTGTGCAAAGAATCCCTGAATGGAAAGATTTCCGAATTTCGTCGGCGTGAGAACGAGATCCGCCGCCGGAGCATCGGGATTGCGTTCAGGCGAGCAGGAAACCCCGATCCGGGTCAGCATGGCAAGGCGGTCGTAGTCATCGCTGACTTTGGCAATGCAGTATTTCGGATACATGATTTCGGGCCGCAGCTGCAGTTCCACCCGGTGCCGGGCCGGTTTGACATCGCCCCGGAGCCAGATCAGCGTTTCCAGAATTTCATTGACCCGGCTCATCGGGTCCAGAGCGGAGTCAAAATGAAAATAGATGGGATCCGGATTCCTTTTCTGCACCAGATCCGAATGCACCGTCAGACAGTCCCAGTCCTGCAGAGCGGCATAGCTGCTGAAATACAGGCCCCGTTCATGCCGGAAACGGTTCGGCGCACTGTGGGAAAACTCCGTCACCAGAAACGGCCGGTCCGCAAAACGGGTGGAGGCAATCGCGCGCAGATACGGGGAATCCAGAGAGCTTCCCTGGCCGACGAACCGGTTCCGCTGATTCTTCGCCCAGCGGTATTTCGCATTCGGCCGGATCTCCGGAACCAGGGCGATCGGCATGGGATGATTGAAATAGGTATGGCTCATGATGACGGGCAATGTGTTCTGCACCGGCATGGAAAAATTCCTTGTCACCATATCCCACTGGGAATAGAGGCCCCGGTAGCCGATTTCCTGAAGGATGCTCCGGTAGTAGTCGGTCATCTCCAGCATGGTTTCCCGGATGAAGTCGCCGATGTCGCGGGAACGGCGCGATCCCTCCTTGAACACGGTCGCCGAGATGGAGACCGTGTCGATGGACGCTGTTTCTCCCCAGACGGCGCGGAATGCTTTCCCGTCCGGATATTTCCGTTTCAGATAGGCCCGGAACGGTTTCGTGAACAGAAGAGGGAAATTGACATTTTCCAGACGCAGATCCTGTTCGTTCAGCAATGTGACCACCGCAACCGCGGGATCCTCCTTCAGCGCAAGTCCGGTATAGGGATTGATCCGGTTCATCAGCCACGTGACCGTCATGCGGTAGTTTTCGCGATAGCGTTCGTTGAAAAAGAGATTCCATTTGAACCCGCTGTTCTCGCCCGGTGTGAGTCCGTCGCGGCCGAACTCGTATCCGTCCGCGGAGCTCATCAGATCCATGTGAGCGTAGATCCCCCGTTTTTTGAGCGCGTAAAACAAATAGGCGAAAGCGTCGTAGCATGTTTCATTGATTCTCAGGTCCGCTTCCGTCCGCGCCATTTTTTTCCAGTTGAATCCCTGGCCGAAGGCGAGTTTCGCCTCATGTCCCAGCAGGAAGCGATCCAGAAAATGGAAGCGGACCATGTTATATCCGGCGACGGCGATCCGTTCGGCAAGATCCTCCAGTTCCTGATGGGAGAGCAGCTCATAGCGTCCGCGCCAGTCCGTAATCAGAAAATTGAAGGCTTTGAACCGGATGGGGCGGGGACGTTTTTCCAGCGCGAGATGTCCGTCCTTTCCGGCAATCACCCGGCCGAATTTTCCCGCCGGCGCATGATCCAGAAGAGAGGAAAAATCCAGCACGGTTCCTTTCCTGTATTCAAAATTCGCTATGTTCATCGGCTTGAATTCCGCCGACGGAATGAATCGGACCGGGCGGTGGAGACTCCCTTTGCTCCAGACAAGTCCGAATCCTCCGCTCCCCGAAAAGAGTCTCACGGCAAGCAGATTCTCCCCTTTTTTCAGCGGAAGAAAAAAACGGAAAAAGCGCGCCGGTTCCAGATTGCCTGTCTTCCGGGTGCTGTATATGATTTTCCCGTTCAGCCAGCACTCGAAATACCAGTCGGCTCGCATTGCCACTTCCATCCGGCCGTCCCTGTCGGACGGCAGTTTCATCCAGAGCATTGCGGGTTCCTTTTCAAACTTTGCTCGTCCGAAGACGAGACTTTCCCCTTTTCCCCGCTTCGCGTTTTCCGGAATGCGGTCCACGGGACCTTTCCCCCGCAGATAGAAATACTCGCGATTCAGCGAGTAGGGAATTTCGGTCCGGACGGGGCGGAGTGTGACCGGACCGAGGTGAACCGTCGTATGATCGGGCAGGTGAAAGGTGACCTTGAAGTCCGTGACGGAGACTTGAAACTCCACTTTTTTCCATTCGGGCGACAGCGGAAACGTCTCTCCTTTCCCTCCGCCGCATCGGACTTCTCCTTTTCCCTTCCGGTCGGCCTTGATGAAAAAGGAGAGCCGGCAGCGCTCCGCCCGTTCCAATGTCTGTTTGCCCGGCAGACAGGAAAACGCGGCGTCCGTTCCGGTTTTGATGCGGACCGATGTGTAATAATCCGGCGTTTTCTGCGATTCGTCAATCGCGCAGTCGGCGTTTCGCGAGGTCGTTTGTTTCAGTTCTCCCGGGAAGTCGAATCTCCATTCGGGAGTTTGCGCACAGAGCGATGCTGCAAGCAGCATGCTGGAGAAAATCAGTGATTTCAACATGGAAGATCCTTTTGCGTTTGTGAGAAGAGCCCTGTCATTGCGGAATCCAGTTTTCATTGAAGGTGTCCCTCGGCTGATACCGGAACGTCCTGACGCTGCTGTCCACAAACAGGAACGGGGAGGACAGTGCATGTTTCCAGCCGACCCCGTAGGGATTGGTCAGCATCCTTGTGACATATCCGCCGACGGGGGAGGTGCAGTGGTAGGTTTTGATATCGCTTCTGATGTCAAACCAGTCCTGATCGGAAAGAATCGCGGAGCCGCGCATGACGGTGGAGAACTTGCGGTAACGGGTCAGTTCGGCGGATTCATTGATCCATCCGCCGGCGTTCGGATTGGAGAAAAACGTTCCCAGAGTCCGGTTTGTCGTCGCCATGTATGTGGTGTAATAACTGTTTCCTGTGGCGTCGCCGCCGAGCCAGGCGCGGGAGGTCGTCGGCCGGGTCTGCTCCGGGCAGAAGAAGACTCCCCTGGGTTGTCCGAACGAGGCTTGTTTGTAGATGAAATCGCCCTCGTACCCTCCATACAGATTCTGTTTGATGTAAGGAAGAAGACTGTAGGTGTGTTCTCCGTAATCCTGCTTGGTGTAAGGCAGCCAGTCACTGCTGTCGTTGATGTAGGAGACCAGTCCCTGACCGATGGTCCGCATATTGTTGATGCAGCTGACCAGCCGGGCCTTTCCCGTGGCGGAATTCAGTGCCGGAAGCAGAAGAGATGCCAGGATCGCAATGATTGCAATCACGACAAGAAGTTCCATTAATGTAAAAATATGCTTCATTTTTTTTCCTTGTTTCTCCGATTTTTTGAGTTTTTCATTTCCGGAACCGGTTCGTTTCTGCTTTAATTATAATTCAGGAAGGAGAAAGAGACAACCCCTTGAACGGGAATTTTGCCGCAAAAAACCGCAAACGCAGATTTGTCCGGACTGCTTTTCAGAAGAGAAATGGAAAAAAACGGTTTTTTTTCAGATTCGCGTTTGACAAATCGAGAAACCGGAGTATGTTATAGACATCTGCACAAGATAAGATGAACTCGAGTGAGTCGGTAGCTCAGTCGGTAGAGCATCGCCCTTTTAAGGCGGTGGTCCCGGGTTCGAGCCCCGGCCGACTCACCATTCTTTTTCCCAATTCTTGAAAACCACGCCGGTGATTCGCTTTTGCAGACAGCTCACCCTCTCCGCAAAATCCGGAGTACGGCTTTGATACGGAGATTCTTTTCCTTATGGAGATTCAGCGTTTAGGGGTGGCTTTGATCCTTTCCGGTCCCAGCGGATCGGGAAAATCCAGCATCAGCAAAGAGGTGATGAAACAGCATCCGGAGGTTTGTTTTTCCATCTCCTGCACAACCAGGGCTCCGCGCGGCGCCGAGCGCGACGGCGTCGATTATTATTTTCTTTCCCGGGAGGAGTTCCGGCGGAAAATCGAAGCGGATGCGTTCATCGAATATGCCGAGGTTCACGGCAATTTCTACGGGACGCTGAAATCGGAGGTGATTGATCGCGTCTCCCGTGGAATTGATGTGATTCTTGATATTGATGTTCAGGGGGCTGCCAAAGTCCGGGAACTCTGCCGGAAGGAGCCGCTGTTTGACGCCTGTGCGGAATTCGTCTTTGTTGCGCCGCCCTCCCATGCCGAGCTTGAACGGAGACTCCGCGGGCGCGGAACCGATTCCGAAGAGGTCATTCAGAAGAGACTGGCCAATTCCAAACTTGAAATCAGCCGCTGGAGAGAGTATTCTTATCTGCTGATTAATGATGAGTTCGCCGGGGCGGTGGAGCGTTTCAATGCCCTTCTCCTGGCGTTCCGAATGTCCACCAAACGATGGAAAGAGGATGTCAATGGCTGAAAAGAACGCGATTCTGCTGGGAGTAACGGGCGGAATCGCCGCATACAAAGCGGCGGATCTCTGCTCCAGACTGACCTCCCTCAACTATGATGTGCATGTGATGATGACCGATGCGGCGCGTCATCTGATTTCCGATAAACTTTTCTTCACGCTTTCCCGCAATCCGGTGATCTTCGATCTCTGGCAGACCCCCACATGGCGTCCGGGGCATATTGAAATTTCCGAGCTCTGTTCTCTGATGGTCATTGCTCCGTGCACCGCGAATTTCCTTGGCAAGTACGCCAACGGCATTGCCGATGACGCCCTGACCACCACGGCCATGGCCTACAACGGCCCGGTTCTTCTCGCGCCCGCGATGAATACGAGAATGTGGAGGAATCCGGCGGTTCAGCGCAACTGTGCGGCTCTGCGGGAGTGGGGAGTCAACTTTGTCGGCCCGGGGACCGGAAGGCTTGCCTGCGGCGACAACGGCGAGGGACGGATGGCGGAGGTGCCGGAAATTCTGGCAAAAATCCAGGAGCTTCTCTGATCCGTTATGACTTCACCGTCGGAATCCCCCTCCTTTTCCTTTCCGGAGCTCCATCTTGAGACGGTGACCTGCACCCGGCTCGGGGAGGCCTGGAACGGAATCCGGCTCAACGGGTACTACTGGCGGCTTTATCGGCACGATTCCGGCGGCGCGGGGGTTTATCTCCAGGGGCGGAAAGTGGAGCTTCGGCCTGATTGTCTTTATCTCCTGCCTCCGAACTGCAATCTGCGCACCTGGAATACGGGAAGGCCGTTTCAGGTTTATCTGCATTTTGAGCTGACGGGCGTGGTCGGGAGCAAAGTGAGGCTGTTGAATGAACTTCCGCTGGAGGGAGGGCTTCGGGAGCTTTATCTGGCGCTGGAACGGAATCTGATGCAGGCGGGTTCGGATTTCGTGCGCCGCAGTTTTCTGGCTTTTGCGCTGGCATCCGCGGCGGCGGCGAGGCTGCCCGGGGATGCGTTCTGTGAGATTACATCGGATCCCCGCATTGTCGAGCTCTGCACCATGATGCGCGAGAAGCTTGCGCGGCCGCTGAATGTGGCGGAACTTGGGCGCTCCATCGGGCTTTCCGAAAATGCGTTTCTGCGTCTTTTCCGCGATCAGACCGGGGTGACGCCGTATCAGTATCTTCTTCATCTGCGGTATTCGCGGGCGGCGCATCTGCTGGAATCCGGGCGGATGACCATTGATGATATCTGCGAAGCGGTTGGGGTCCGGGACCGCTTTCACTTCTCCCGGACCTTCAAGAAACTTCACGGGACGTCTCCCGGCGAGTATCGGAAAAATGCAATCGGCGTCATGAGGCGCTTTCAGAAGGAAAAGGACGCGGAAAAGGGATGAGCGGCGTTCGAAAGACGACTCTGCGGGATCTGGCCGGGGAGCTGGGAATCTCGATTTCGCAGGCTTCGAGGGCGCTGAACCGGAAGCCGGATGTCGCTCCCGAGATCCGCGCACAGGTGCTTGCTCTGGCGAGTCAGCGCAACTACCGGAATCTCTCCGGCAAGCACACGAAAACCATTGGGGTGCTGGTCCCCTGGATGGCGGCATCGCTGGAACCCTATCTGAATGAGCTGATTGTGCAGACCACGGCGCGGAAACTGCAGCTGCTTTTCTTTCCGCCGAACGGGATTCCGCTTCTGGAGAGTTCGCTGATCGACGGTGCGCTCATCATCAACTCCCGGATTCCCGCCGAATGGAGTTTCCGGCACAACATTCCGCTGGTGGTTGTGAACCATTTCGGACTGGTGCTGGATCATATCAGCTGCATATTCCCCGATGCGGATGAGGAAAGCAGACTGGTGATGGAACATCTGATCGGACTTGGCCACCGGAAAATCGCCCGGCTGCGGAGACCGGCCCCGACGGAGCGGGAGGTGAACCGGGGGCTCGGGGAATTTTTCCGGATCGCGGAGCAGTACGGAATCCGGGACAGTGTCCGCAATCTCTGTCTGAAGGATGCGGAATTCGTTCCGACTTTCCGGCAGCTTCTGGAGGAGGGCTTTACGGCGTTTATCCTCATCCCGATGGAGTGGGAGGGAATTTCCATGCAGGTCATCCGCGAGGCCGGAAAGGAGATCCCCCGGGATGTTTCGCTTGTCACCTATGAGAACAGCAGCGTTTCGCCTTTTCAGATGCCGCCCCTGACCACTCTTGAATTCGATTATCCGGAGCTGGTGCGCAATGCTCTCGATCAGCTTCTTCTGGAAATAGACGGACTGGATGGGAAAAGTCAGATCATCGTTCCGACAAAACTGAATATCCGCCAGTCCACGGGGCCCTGTCCCGCCTGAGACGGCTGAGAAAGGCGGTGGTGGGGAACGGCGGAGAGGTCGTTTGAATTTTTCCGACAAAAATATCAATGATGTATCTTTTTTCCCCGGTTTGTTCTTGTTTCTCCCGGGAAGAGATACTATACTATCGTCATCCACAAAAAAAGGAGTTTTTATATGCTGACAACCCGACTTGGAATTCAAAGCTGGTGCTTCCGGTCCTGCAAGGAGACCGGGCAGGTCATTGAGTCGCTGAAACGCTGCGGCGTCGACCGGATCGAACTTTGCGGAATTCATATTGATCTTGCCCATGCGCGCGAAACCCTGAAGCAGTATGCCGACAACGGCATCCGGATCTCCTCATTCGGCGTGAACGGGTTTTCCACGGATGAGGCCGCCGCAAGAAAGGTCTTTGAATTTGCCGTGATGGCGGATTTTCCCGCGATCAGTGCGGATCTGGCTCCGGGAGCGCTGGATCTGGTGGAGAAGCTCTGCGCGGAATACGGCAGGAAAATCGCGATCCACAATCATGGGCGCAGACATCGGCTGGGGCCGGTCTTGACTCTGGAGGAGCTCTTCAGCCGTTCCAGCGAGAACATCGGACTCTGTCTGGATACCGCATGGATGCTTGATTCCGGTGAGGATCCGCTTGCGATTGCCAGAAAGTTCCGTTCCCGTCTCTACGGAACCCACATCAAGGATTTTGTGTTTGACCGCGCGGGCCGTCCGGAGGATGTGGTGGTCGGGACCGGAAATCTCGATCTTTCCGCCTATCTGGCCTACCTGCGCGACACCGACTATCAGGGATATCTGACACTCGAATACGAAGGCGATGCCGACAATCCCGTTCCCGCTCTCAAAGAGTGCGTGGAAGCGATCCGGAACGCGTGAGAACCGTTTCCGCGGATTCGGTCATCTCTCCTGCTGCGGGGGAACGCCGTGGTTCCGGCTTCCTCCCGGGAAAAGATCCGCCCCTCTGATTTCCGATTCGGAGGGGCTTTTTTTGTGCGGTTTCGGTGGGAGAACGAATCCCACCTTCCGGAGACTTTTTCTCCGCTCGGAATCGCGGAGACGGGGCGGAGGGGGGAGGAAACGCTATTTTTTTTGATTTTTTTTCAGGAAATCCTTTGTTTATTTCAAGAATGAACTTAAGTTACAGGAATGAAGCCGTCGCGGATGACGGCAGGGAGCAGGAAACGTGATGCAGGATGACTTTTTCCCGGTTGCCATGACCATTGCCGGGAGCGACAGCGGCGGCGGAGCCGGAATTCAGGCGGATTTGAGAACGTTTGCCGCGCTGGGCGTGTTCGGCTGTTCCGCCGTGACGGCCCTGACGGCGCAGAATCCACTGCGCGTCTCCGGGATCATGCCGGTTCCGGCGGAGAGCGTTCGGGCGCAGATCGAAGCGGTCCTTTCGGAGTTTGAGGTGAAAGCCGTCAAGACCGGGATGCTTTTCTCGCGGGAGATCATGGAAACGGTTGCCGACTGTCTCGCCGGATTCCGGGGAGATGTGATTGTCGATCCGGTGATGATTTCGACCAGCGGTTCGCGGCTTCTGTGCGAGGATGCCGTGGAGACACTCATGAATCGTCTGCTTCCGCTTGCAACGATAGTGACCCCGAATCTTTTTGAGGCGGAAATCCTGGCGGACAGGAAAATTTCGACCGCGGAGGAGATCCGCTCCGCCGCGGAATTCTGCCGGCGGCGTTTCGGCTGCGGAGTCATCATCAAGGGAGGGCATGGCGCGGACCCGGAGGAGGCGGTCGATTTCGTGCTTCTGGAGGAAGGCGCCTTCCCGGTTTCAAGCAGGCGGCTCCGGCTGCCGGAGCGGACAACACATGGAACCGGCTGCACGTTCAGCGCGGCGATTGCCGCGGGACTCGCAAAAGGACTCTCCCGGAGGGAGGCCATTGCCGAAGCGAAGAACTTTGTCCACTCCTCGCTGGAGCATAATGTGAGAACCGGAAGGAGAATTCATTCGATGTTTCCCGCCGGTTTTCGGAAAGAGAATGGATGCTGATGGGGCGATATCGTAAATTTTTTCTTCTTCTGTTTGCCGCACTTTCCGTTTTGTGGATCACACCGGAGCTTTCCGCGCAGGTGAAAAACAGGATCCGCTATCAGTGGTACGCGGGGCGGCGCTATGTGTATCTGTATGATGTGGCAGCCTTTTACGGAATGACCGTTTCCCGGGATGGCACGCGGTATGTGCTCTCTTCCAAATATTCCCGGCTGGTGTTCAACATCAACAAGCGGTTCGGTTCCATCAACGGGACGGGTGTGACCTATCTGTTTGCGCCGGTTCTGCGGCGCGGGCTGCCCTTTCTGTCGGAGCTGGACTTTTCCCTGGTGATTGATCCGGTCCTGCGCAAAAACGTGCTTCCGAGAAAGCGGATCAAAACGATTATGATTGATCCGGGACATGGAGGTAAGGACAAGGGGGCGCCCGGACCGCGCGGCGTCTGGGAGAAGCAGGTGACGCTTTCCATGGCCAAACAGCTTCAAGCGGTTCTGCGGGCAAAAGGCTATACCGTGATGATGACCCGCTCCACCGACCGCTATCCGACCTTGGATGATCGAGTCAACATGCACGCCAGAACCCGGGCGGATCTGTTCGTTTCCATTCACTGCAACGCCTCCGTGGTGAAGAGCATTTCGGGAATCGAAACCTTTGCCATGACGCCGGCCGGCGCACCCTCTTCCAGCGACACCAAGGCGAGCTTCGTCAAGGGGCGCGGCAACAATTTCGACAAGCAGAATTACCGGCTGGCTTACGAGATTCAGCGCCAGCTGGTCGCCCGGACCGGAGCCGTCGACCGGGGGGTGAAACATGCCAGATTCTATGTGATTAAAAATGTCAACTGTCCCGCGGTTCTGATAGAGACGGGCTTCCTTTCCAATCCGAGGGAGGGCAGTTCCCTGCTGACCGCCAGGCGTCAGAAGGCGACCGTGGATGCCATCGTCGCCGGAATTCTCTGCTATACGGCGGCGGTGAAGTAAGAGCCGGTTTGCATTTTCCGGATCGGATGGTATAGTAATTTGTAACGTTGCAAACGAAAGAATCGGGGAAATTACAAATGCCGGGAAAAAGAAAGACGACGCTGAAGGATCTTGCGGAATACGCGCATTTGAGTGTGTCGACCGTCAGCGGGGTTGTGAACAATCTGGAGGGATTCTCGGAGGAGACCAGAAAAAAAGTCTGGGATGCCGTTCATGCTCTGGATTATGTGCCGAATGCGCAGGCGAAGAAGCTGCGAAGCGGACGCGATGCCGGAAGCCGTCTGCGCTCCGGTCTGCTCATGCGCATCAAATATTACGGGACGGAATATCCCTGGAAAAAACGATTTGACGCGGATCTCTCCCAGAAATTCGAGGAGGCCGCCGCACGCCGCGGCTATTTCATGACCAATTACTGCTATGAACGGGAAAAGGGATTCCGCTGTCCGGCGCTGTTGAACGGGCTGATCGACGGAGTGATTATCAAATCCCCGCATCCGGAGATCGTTCAAATGGTCAGAGACAAGGTCCCGGCGGTTCTTCTGGATATTTCCATGCCGTTTGAAACCGCGGGCATTCCGTCGGTCAACGCGGATATGAAGCAGGGATTTCTGGCGGCGTTTCGCGATCTGAAGGAGGCGGGTCATGTCCGGATCGGCCATCTGGACGCCGATCCGGCCCGCTCCTGCTTCAACAAGGAAAAACTCAATGACGACGCCCTGCGCGGTGCGGCGCAGTACTGCGGACTGGAACTGCCGCCCTGCGCGGATCTTTCTCTGGATCTGAATTCTGAAGTCTCTCTGCGGGAACAGATTGCAGATGCGGCAAGGACGTTTCGTCCGCTGCTCGGTGGTCCGCATGGGATTTCCGCGCTGGCAACGACCAATTTTCAGTTTGCCTCCATGCTTCTGGAAGAGCTGAACAAGCTCGGCGTCCGTTGTCCGGAGGATCTGGAAGTGGTGGCGGGGTCCCATCTGATGGAGAATCCCCTGCCGCAGATTTCCACGGTGCGGAACGACTGGGACAAACTCATCGACATTTCGCTGGAACTGCTGATCCGGCAGATCAGCGGCCTGGAGCTCCCGGGCGATCAATTTTTCATTGCATCTCATTATCACAAAAGGAGTTCAATATGCGTAGGACCGTGCTTCTGAAAGACAACTGGCAATTCAAAAAGGTCGATTCCCGGAAATGGACGACAGTCCGGATTCCACACGACTTCGCTGCCCGGGAGAATTTTGACCGTGACAGTGACATCTCTTACTACATCCACAATATCCGGGGAAAGCAGACCGTGGTGGAACGTCCCGGAAACACCGGAGGGCTTCCCTTCTGTGGAAAGTTCATCTACCGGAAGGAAATCGAAATCGACTCCCTGGGCAAGGAGGAGATGGCGCGTCTGGAGTTCGACGGCGTCATGAGTCATGCCGAGGTCTTCTGCAACGGCGTTCGGGTCGGCGGAAACAGCTACGGCTATTCCCCGTTTGCGTGCAATCTGACCGGGGTCCTGAAAAAAGGGAAGAATCTTCTCACGGTGGAGGGGGAAAATTATCATCACATGAGCCGCTGGTATCCCGGAGGAGGAATCTACCGCGATGTCCGGCTGGTGATCTTCGAGTCGACGCATTTCATCCGCAACGGGGTCAAAATTACAACGGAAAAGGTGTCGCCGGAGTCGGCGGAAGTGCATTTCCGGGTCGCCGTGCACGATTTCCCGACCGAGAAAAAAGAGGTCGAACTGGAGGTGGAACTCCTTGCGCCGGAAGGAAAAAGCATCGGGAAGTTCCGGGATCGGAAAACGCCCTGGAACTACTCCTGCAAGTATCTGGAATATCAGGGCTGTATTCCGGTCAGGAATCCGAAGCTCTGGGAGATTGAAAGTCCGGTGCAGTATTCGCTTCGTCTGAAGCTGAAGCGTGCCGGAAAAATGGTGGACGAGCTGACGGTGCCCTTTGGAATCCGTTCGATCCGTCTGGAGCATGGCAAGGGGTTTTTGCTGAATGAGAAGCCGATCGTGTTCAAAGGCGTCTGCCTGCATCACGATCTGGGACCGCTGGGAGCGGCATTCAACAAGGCCCTGATGCGGGAGCGCTTCAAACTGCTGAAGGAGATGGGATGCAATGCCATTCGGACCAGCCATAATCCTGCGGCATCGGGATTCCTGGATCTTTGCGATGAGATGGGATTCGTGGTGATCGAGGAGGCGTTCGACAAATGGGAGACCGGGCCGGATCCCGATTTTGTCTCTTATGCCGAGACTTCCCTGCGGGAGATGATTCAGCGGGACTGGAACCGCCCTTCGATCATTATGTGGAGCATCGGAAACGAGGTCGGGGAGCAGGAACCGGCCAATGTCCGCATGGCGCATAAGCTGGCGGGGATCACCCGGGCGGAGGATCCGACTCGTCCGATTACGGTCGGATGCTGCTGCGGCCTTACCGTGTGTGTGAACGGAATGGCGGAAGCGGTGGATGTTGTCGGGTTCAATTATCATCTTCATCTGTTTCCCCAGATTCACGATATGCATCCGGAGTATTTTCTGGTGGCGACCGAGAGCGCTTCGACCGTCAGCAGCAACGGGGAATACTACTTCCCGGTGGGCGAGGAGCGGCCGCCGCAACGGAAGAACCTGCAGGTCAACGGCTATGATCTTGCGGCTCCGCCGTGGGGAGTGCTGCCGGATATGGAGTTCGGATATCTGGACTATCTGCCTTATGCTCTGGGAGAATTCGTCTGGACCGGATTCGACTATCTCGGGGAAACGACTCCTTATGACGACTGGCCGGCGCGCAGTTCCTATTTCGGAATCAACGATCTGGCGGGCTTCCCGAAGGATCGCTTCTATCTGTATCAGAGCCGCTGGGCGCCGGAAAAGGAGACGCTGCATCTGCTGCCGCACTGGACCTGGCCCGGGCGCGAAGGGGAGATCACTCCGGTGCATTGCTATACATCGTTCCGATATGCGGAGCTGTTTGTGAACGGAAAATCGCAGGGGGTGCGGGAGAAATCGGTCAAGCCGAGCGCGTGCGCGTACCGTCTGATCTGGGACGATGTCCGGTATGAACCCGGAGAGCTGAAGGTGGTTGCCTACGACGATAAATTCAACCCGGTCAAGGAGGAGATCGTCGTGACGGCGGGAGAGCCGTATGCCGTGGAGGCGATTCCTTCCAGGAAAACCTTTGAGGGGGACGATGACATGATTTTTGTTGAACTGCGGATCGTGGACCGGAAGGGAAATCGTTGTCCGGAGGCGTCGAACCGGGTGGAGTTCAAGGTTGCCGGAGGCGCGGAGCTGGCTGCCTGCGGAAACGGCGATGCGACATCGCTGGAACCGTTTTCCGGAACGGGTTACCGTGCGTTCCACGGTCTCTGTGCGGCGTATCTGAGGCCGTCGGAAAAAGGCGGAAAATTCACGTTCACCGCGGAAGCGAAAGGACTGAAAAAAGCCGTGTTCCAGGGAAAATAAAAATCCCTGAAGGGGGAATCCAGACTTCTGGGTTCCCCCTTCCTTTTATAATGGCTCTGTATGCTTTTCTATAAGTTGTCAGAGGCGGAAAAAGGATATTTCGCTGAAACGAAATTCTATATGGAGAATCTTTGAGTAATGAGACAAAATGCGGATATTGATATTCTATTAGCCACATACAATTCTCTGCCGTATTTGCGCGATCAGCTGGATTCTCTGCTGAACCAGAATTCAAAAGGGATCCATTTCCACATCATGATACGGGATGATCTTTCAACTGATGGTACTAGGGAGGTCCTTCAAGAATATGCAGAGAGATTTTCGGATAAGGTTACTGTGCTGGATTCTCAAAATAAAAGACTGGGGTTTGTCGGGAATTTTGAATATCTGCTTTCCTCTTCTCAGGCTCCTTATGCCATGTTCTGTGACCATGATGATGTCTGGCTGCCGGAGAAAGTGGCCGGAGAGTTCAAGGCCATGAAAGAGGCAGAACAACAGACTCCCGGTACTCCGATTCTGGTGTATACTGACCTCTGTACGGTTGACAGCAGCTTGAATTTGATCAATGAATCCAAATTTCAAGTATGCGGACAGCGCCATTGGGTTCATTCTCCTGCTTCGGTAGTTTTATGCAACTGTCTTTCCGGCTGTACCATGATGTTGAACAGAAAACTGATAGACCTCTCCCTGCCATTTCCTCAGGGATTGCGTATGCATGATTCTTATATTCACATGGTGGCTGCTGCATATGAGGGACGTTTTGTATTTCTGCCTGGGAAGTATATTTTGTGGCGGCAGTCCGAACGGAATACGACGGCAAAAGGGTCTTCTTTTCTGTCCCATAAGATTTCCCTTTTGAGAAATTTGCGGAAGGAAAGTGCTGTTTTTTGCAGTCTTCTGGCGGCAGCTGCATTCCTCTCTGGGAAAGTGGATCTTCCGGTTTCAAACAAGCCGATTTTGAAAATTCTGGGAAATCTGGAGAAGTATCCGTTCTGGAAACGTTGTTTTCTGATCTGGAAATTCGGGCACGGGGAACTGTCCGTAAGAACTTTGCTGTTTAGGATGCTGATGCTGTATTGATGCTTTCTCTCATCCTGGCAGAAAGGTGCTCTCATTTTCCGGAGACTCTGTGAAACAGGGTTCGCAGGAAGCCGAAAAGTGTATAGCGGAAGAAATCGAATGGAGTCCGTAGAAATGTTTCGAGTCCGGCAGGAAGAATATATCGGACCATGTCATATTTTGTCTGCCAGAAAAGGAAGCGGTCTTCCAGAGCTTTTATGCGGATTTTATCAATAAATGGCAACTGTTCTGCATAAAACCACCATCTCTCCGCCAGTTTCAGTTGAGGACTGTTCCAGGGCTTTTTATCCGATGCGTAATGAATAAGTGCTGGATTTTTCTGGACTTCCTTGTATTCTTTTTCTACGTTTCTGTGTTCCCGTGGAAAGTGTGGACGAAAACAAAAGTTCCAATGCCAGCAGACATTCCATTCTGCTGGAAGATAGCTGATATTTTCTCCGCAGACCAGATTTAAAATATCCTGATCTGGCGCTATAAATTTCTGATTTGATTTTATTTTTTCAGCAAACAGTTGGATAAGAGAATCTTCTCTGATCTTTTTCAGATTCATGAGGAGTTGACCGGAAATGAAATAGTCGGTTGGATTTTGAATACCGAGAGATCCTTTCAAATACCAGTAAAAGGAGGGCTTCAGACAGAACCATTCATGTCCGGCTGCCAGATAACAGTCTTTTAGATCAATCCGGAAAAGTTCTGCAATATCCTTTTCTACAATAAGATCAGAATCCAGATATAGAATTTTATCAAAGTTTGGCAGTACTTCCGAAATAAAGAGACGGTAATAGATAACTTTTGTAAAATAGGAACACAGGTAGAAAGAGTTCTGGAACTCGTCTAAGCTTGATCGCATATTAAGAAATCGAAGGGAAATTTGTTGTTTCCCCTGTAAGATCGATATAAGCAGTTGCTTGTCTTCTTTCGAAAGCTCTTCTTCCAGAATAATGATATCATAATTGTTTGCTGCGGAAGCATTTGCCAGAATGGATCTTATTGTGACAGCCAGATAGAAAACATAATTTCTATCTACCGCAAAAACAATGGGAATGTTGTTTTCCGTAAATGCCGGAGTCAGGTGGTTGAATGAGTGGGTCATCTGAATATTCTCCATTCGAAATGGTTGAGCAGACTGGGAACATAAAATTTACCCAGATCATAAAGAACACAAAGAGCCTTCCTGATCCTTCCTGGGATGGAATGAGTGATTTTCATATATTGCTGAAGAAAAGTTTTGGAAATTTCTTCTTTTCCCCAGATTTCAAAGAGGAGATTCATTCCCTGTTCCTGCTGTTCGACCGGAAGCCGACGGAGAATTTCGAGCGTATAGAGACAGTTTTCCCGTTTTTTTGCCTCCAATGCCTGAAGATAAACCGGCGACAGGGAAATGTCGCGGAAAAAACGGGAGAGTTCCCGGAAGGTTTCCAGATTGTTCACAAATTGCCGGAACTGGTTCAGGGTATATGTTCTCTTACCATAAGTTCCTGCACCATAATGATAACGGTAACTTCGTTCCCGGAGGTAAAGCATGCTATTTGCATGATACATCAGATGGGTCATGATTAAGAAATCATCATTGATGCAGTGAGGTATCCCTGACGGAAGATTCTGTTTGACCAGAGAAGCCTTCCAGAAGTTTCCCCAGAGATGAGGAATCATTTTATTTTCAAGAAAATAGGCTTCAAAAATTTTTTCTTGATGCAGAATTTTTCCATGGGGGAAAGTATAACGTTCAAAAATACCATGGATTCTCAGGGATGGAGTATCGGCCACCCGCGTGCCGAAGTGAATCAGATCAAAGGGGCCGGAAGAAGAATATTCAGATGCTTTTTGAAGAAAAGAAGGCAGCAGCTCATCATCGGCATCACAGAATACGATATAAGTTCCGCAGGCAGCATTAATTCCGGTCTTTCTTGCTTTTACCCGGCCGTAATTCCGGTCGTGCTGAATGATTTTGAACCGGGAATCTTTTGCGGCATACTCTTCCATGATCTGGAGAGAACGGTCCGGGGAGGCATCGTTGACAAGAATGACTTCCATATCTTCAAAGTTCTGATTGAGAATGGAGTTAAGACAGCGCCGCAGGTACTTTTCCGCACCATAGACCGGGACCAATATGGAAACAAAAGGTGTATTTTTCATGGGCGTTGTCTTAGTCCTGGAAACTGTTTTAAAAATTCGAGAACATCGTATTTCAGGAAATCATAAAGTCCCCGCAGAGGCTTTGTCATCTTCCATGGAATGGAATTGACGACCATATCATAGTTTTTTTGCAGGAAACGACATCTGTCTTCCAGAGCCTTCCTCTGAATTTTCTCTTTGAACGGAAGCTTATTTGCATAGAACCACCAGAGATCTGCCAGTTCTTTCTCCGGGCTGTTCCATGGTTTTCGATCGGATGCATAGTGAATCAGAGCCGGTGGATTTGTTCCGATTTCATATACACGATATTTTTTTAACAGCCGAGGCGATATATAGTCCTTCCAATGCCAGCAGACATTCCACTCCGGCGGCAGAAATGTGACTTTCCCCTGACAAACAATATTGAGGACATCCTGATCCGGTGCCCGCAATTTTTTGTTTTTGCGCAGAACGCTTATGAACTTCGGGATCAGATTTGTGTTCCTGATTTGATTTAAGTTCATTACCATGTGTCCGGATGCAAAATAAGTTTTCCAGAGCGTTTTCAAATTCAGATTCGCTCTCAAATACATTCTGGCAGAGTGCAGCAGACAGATCCATTCATGACCCGCCGCAAGATAGCAGTTTTCAATATTTATATCAAAAAGTCCTGCGATATCCTTTTGTATAATGAGATCGGAATCCAGATAGATGACTTTATCATAATCAGGCAGAATTTCTGCAAGAAACAGACGGTAGTAAATGGCCGGAGAAAAATGAAAACAAGTATACAGATTATTTTTGCCATATTTTTCTGTCAGAGAGGCGATGTTTAAGAATTGAATGGAAAAATTGGTGTTCCCTTCGATAACAGAGGATAGGAGACGTTTGCTGGCACTCGAAAGATTTTCTTCCAGCACAATGAGTTCATAGAAGTTTTCCTCGGAGGAATTTTCCACAATGGATTGGATTGTCACAGCTAAGTACAACGCGTATTGGTCATCCACGGAGAATACAACAGGAATCTTGTTTTTTAAATGTGTTTGACCGGTTTCAGGCTGATTCATGTTTGCTGTATCCCTTTACTCAAAATTTATTATACTATAGCGCCATTCATGAAAAATAACAGCATGAGCTTAAATCAAGTGTAAGAATTTCAGAATCCGCCCGATCAAGTAACGACAATAAAGGAGAAAATAAACTGGACGTGATATGAGTGCATGTGCAAATTGGACTCGTCTGGCATCCATCAGAGTTTTTCTCCAGTCAGCCGAACTGATCCCATCGCTTTCCATAAAATTGGATACGATGAAATCCATTGGCAGAAATCGGACGCTCTGCAAATGAAGACGCAGTAGGAAATCATAGTCCGCGGCAATTTTGAATTGCGGTCGGAACATGCCGTATTTTCGGTAAGCATCCCTGTGAACAAAACAACCAGGATGATCCATCGGCGTTTCCGGTAGAAAAAGATCGGAATGACGGAGAAGTTTTTTTTCCCTTCCCCGGCTGTCCAAAAATCGGACGATTCCATAATAGACATCAATATCACGGTGCTTTTCCGCTGCAGTTTTTACGTTTTGCAGGGTTCCCGGTTCATAGAAATCATCGCTGTTGCAGATGCCGATGATTTCTCCTTTTGCCATACGGATTCCTTTGTTCATGGCATCATAAAGTCCATTGTCAGGTTCTGAAATCCATCGCATCCGTCCTTCGAAGCGCGGTTCATATTCCCGGATGATATCGAGAGTGGAATCGCCGGATGCTCCGTCAATGACAAGGTATTCATAATCCCGGCATGACTGTGAGAGGATTGATTCGAATGTCCTTCGAATTGTTTTTTCACTGTTTTTGCAGATGGTTATGATGGTGAACTTCATTTTTTGTCCTTGTGTATTTGCATGATTTTTCGTTTTTGAACAAGCAGAAGCATTTTCTGTTTTTGCTGTTTGAGCCAAATGCTTTTTTCTGTAAAGAAAGAATACAGCTGCCGAGGAAAATAAGTAAGAAAGCAACCTAAAGAATAGGAGAAACTGTTAAAATTACTTAAGAAAATATGTCGATCGAAGTTTTGCTTGAAACAGGTTGCGTTCCATAAGGAAAACTCCAGAAAGATTCTTCCGATTTTATTAGTTTTCCCGATATCGGGGAAAAACAGTTTCATATGGGAACCAAATGGTAAGAAGTAATATCCTGAATTCAGAGTGAAATAGACAGCTCCTTCTATTTTGGGAAAATCATTGACGTCCCCTGATGATTTCCAGATGCAGCCCCCTTTTTCATCATAAATAGAGAGTTCTCTAAATTGATAAATAAAATCCGAACTTTCGAAATCCAGATACAAAGATTCAAGGAAAGAATCGTTCGGAAGCTGGAAATTTATTTGATAAAAACGATTGTCCATTAAAATTAGACGTTCTAGTTTTTCCCATTTCCCCTCCGATTCAGATTTTTGGTAAAGTAATTTGATATTTCGGACGGCTGAATATATCACTTTTGATGTGATTTCCTGGTGAGCGGAATCTTTATCCGGTTCTGGGATTTCGACGATATTGGGCAGAAGAACTGTTTCAGGTTTTGCAAGTTCCCGCTGAACAGCAGCAAGAATTGCTTCAAAAGGAATTGCATCCGAACAGGAAAAATCCTGAGTGCAAGCAACAGCATAGCATTCCTCATCGCAGCATTTTGTACAGGATTTGGAAGAGGTAACCCGTTCGAATTCAGGATAATGAGAATTAATATCTTCCGCAGATGCATGAATAATCACACCGGGACATTTCACCGCACGGGCCACATGCATGATTCCTCCAATCGGTCCTATAAATAAACGCGAATGAAATAGTACTGCGGCGGTATCCCGGATCGCCAGCCTTCCGCGCAGATCCAGAACTCCTTCCAGAAGGGTGTCGTCAGAAGAACCTACTTGGATAATATGATAGTCGGTTTTCAGGAGATTTACTAATTTCTGGATTTGTTCTATATTCAGGCGTTTGTAGAATCCGGATCCCATGGTGATTACGATCTGTTTTTTATAGAAAGATCCAAAAGATTTTTCTTTAGCAGTTAAATAAATTTCCGGTTCCAATATCATTTTCCCAGTGAGACCTGCTTGAATGCATAATCTCAGGAGAAGATTTTCTCTGGCAAAATAGGAATATGGCTCGCCCTTTATTGTATATTTGACATGAGCAGAGGAAAGAGAGGTAATCGACAGACCCAGACGTTTTAGAAATATTTGTCTTCTGGGAGAAAAAAAATATGGTGAAATTCCGTTTATAGGGAAAATATAGGGATTATGTTTTAAGATATCCTGATTCGAATGGATGATAGAACATTTTTTTCCGCTTCGTTGAAAGTAATTCCTGGCAACAACAGTTGCCATGACACAATCGCCCAATCCGTCATCCGTAATGAAAATCTGGGAGATTCCCATTATTTTCAGATAAAATAGTTTCAGATAAATGAAAATATGCACATTGAATTTCCTTCGAGTGAATATGGTTAAAAGGTTTATTCTGCAGTCAGTTGCATATTTTGAATCATCCTGTTTTTCCATTATCTCTCATATGGGGAATCTGCAGAGTCCTGTTGAAAATGGAAGTAGATCAGTTTTGTCCCGGAGGATTTTGCCGGAAAGTTGTAGATACGCGTGCATTGTCATTGAAAAGATTTCCTTTTTCTGCTGGGGAATATATTGTTACAGAGATCGTATAGCTTTCGCAAAGGGTATGTCGCTTTCCAGGGCAGGGATGTCGCAATGAGTTTGTATTTCTCTTCCAGATTTGCAATGTAATGCGTTTGTATGGAGATATAATTTTCCTTCCCCCAGTTGTCCATCAGTATTTGATGTCCTTGGAGCAGAAGATCTGGAACAAGCCGTTTCAACGATTCAAATGTTTCCAACATGTATTCCGTTTTCAGAAAATCCAGACGTTTCCTGTATTGTTCCGGTAAATGAACCTGCTGGAAAAATGTAGATAAAATATCAAAAATTTTAATAGCGGAGGCTTTTTGTCGAAATTGAAAGACGGATAGTTGTGGTATTCCGGATGGTCCATTCTCAAAACAGTAATAATATACCTTGTCATGAACGTATAAAAGATTTTTTGCATAATACATGATGACAGTCATCCGCAGAAGATCTTCACAGGAACAATTCGGAGTCTCAATAAAATTGCATTGTTTCAGCAGCGAGGTCCGAAATACATTGCCGCAGAGATTCCAGCGTATTTTACCTTCCAGAAAATATGTTTGGAATAAACAGTCCTTATTAAAAACTGTTTTATGGGGAAATAGACGATGCTCATAATGATTTTTTATCATGGAGGGAATCTTTTTGCCAATAAGAGTTGTGGCAAAATGGACAATATCATATTCCGTATCCGAGAGATATTCAAAAGCTTTCCTTAGATAATTTTGATCCAAGTAATCATCAGAATCACAAAAGACGCAGTATTTCCCTGTTGCCAGATCAATTCCCGTTTTTCTTGCCATAACCTTCCCGTAATTCTGTGGGTGACAGTAAATACGAATTCGAGAATCCTTGGCAAGATATTCTTCCATGATTTCCTGACTTTTATCTGGGGATGCATCATTGACAAGAATGAGTTCAAAGTCTGTAAAGGTTTGATGAATCAGGGAATCCAGACAGCGACGAAGATAACGTTCTACATTATATACCGGAACTAAAATAGAAAAAAAAGGTTTCATAATAGTCGCTGCAATTTCCAGAAAGTTCTTGTTTTCTTTTTGCTGCCTTTGAGATCAATGTGCATTTCCCTAATTATCTATTCGTAAAAAAGGGGAAGACAATGCCGTTTTCCTGCATCTGTAATTTATGACTAAAAAAATCAAAGACCCCTTTTATATTATAATAGCATAAAAATAAATAGAAAGCAAATAGTTTATTTTTTGTAATTGGGGATCTTCGAGCCTTTTTTTACTTTTTTTCTTGACAGGTACTCTAAATAGAATTATTTTAATTCTATGGAAGGTGGTCGTATGGTTGTAAAAATGTCTTTCGCGTGTTTGCGGGAAATGTTCCGCTCCTTTCTGGATGTTTTCTGGCTTCGTTTTCTGCAGACATCTTTTCTGCATAAATTCATCGCATATTGTTTCAAGATTCTCTTGGCGCCCTTTATCTTTTTGAGATTTTTTTATTTGAGATTCCTCCTGTTGCGAATTCCATATTTGCCCCAGCTTTCACTGGATATAACGAGTCATTGCACTTTAAATTGCCGCTATTGTTGTGCGTTGCTTCCCTATGACAAAAATAGAAGGCATTCTTCCAAGGAAGAAATTCTTGAAGATATTCACTGTTTGCTTCAGGTAGTACAAAAGATCGGAAGTTTGCATATTCTGGGAGGAGAAGCCTTGCTTCACCCGGATCTGCCTGAGATTATGAAAAATTTAATCAAGATTGCCCGGATTAATGAAATTCATCTGATCACCAATGGTTCACTGCTGCCTTCTGCAGAGTTACTGAATGTCCTTAGAAATCCCAAGGTTTCGGTAGAAATCAGCGATTATATTAATGTCCAGAATCGTTGCAATGAGGTCTTCCAATGTTTTAAAAAGGAGTCGATTCATGTTTCGTTTCGAATCCTCAGTTGGCAAAATCTGCATTTCTCTCCATCAAAGAAGCGAACCGGGAAACAGTTGAAAGAGATTTTTGACAGATGTTGCAGCAAGACATGTCTTAATTTGCGTGACGGGATATTTACCCGCTGTCAAAGCGCCTGCCATCTTATGGAAATTGGAATGGTTCCCTATAAGCTTGGTGATTTTGTCAATATACGCCATTCAGGTTCTCGAGAAGAAAGAAAAAGAATACTCAGCGAGTTGGAAAACCTCCTTTATAATAAAAAATTCCTTCAGGCTTGTGATTATTGTGATGGTTATTATAAAGATGGCGATTTAATTCCTGTTGCGGAGCAGCTCCCTTCCGGAACTTTTCTTTCTTTGCAGGATGAGAATTCAGAAGGTGTCCGAGATAATGGCTAGTTTTTTTGATAGAGATCCAATACGTCGTTTATTTTACCAGCAGCCGCCAGTTTTCCTGCTTTTAACAAGATTCCAGTCTTGCATAAAGATTGTATTGCTGACGTATTATGGCTGATAAACAGGATGGTGCGCCCTTCACTGCGGGAGATGTCGTTCATTTTTGCAATACATTTTTTCTGGAACTCGGAATCCCCGACCGCGAGGACCTCATCAATCAGCAGAATTTCCGGCTCCAGATGCGCTGCAACCGCGAAGGCCAGCCGGACATACATTCCGCTCGAATATCGCTTTACCGGTGTATCCAGAAATTTCTCCACACCGGAAAATTCCACGATCTCGTCAAATTTTGCTTTGACTTCCGATCGTTTCATCCCCAGAATCGCGC
The DNA here is from genome assembly GCA_944390735.1 of uncultured Victivallales bacterium. Lineage (GTDB taxonomy): Bacteria > Verrucomicrobiota > Lentisphaeria > Victivallales > UBA1829 > UBA1829. The sequence goes on from CALXRL010000100.1 coordinate 32,997, forward strand.
CGTTCAGATAAATATTCTCACGACCGCTAAGCTCCGGATGAAATCCCGTTCCCACCTCCAGAAGACAGGCCACGCGTCCGCGCATCACGATTCGTCCTTTTGTCGGTTCCGTGATCCGGCTCAGCAGTTTCAGAAGAGTGGACTTTCCCGCGCCGTTTCGTCCGATGATCCCGACCCGGTCTCCCGGTTCGATTTCAAAGGAGACATCATCCAGCGCATGGAACTCCTCCAGATCCACATGCGCCCGGTTCGGGCTGAACGGATGGCGGATTCGTTCAATCAGGCCTTTCCCGAACGCGGTAGCCGATTCGACAAACGTATCGACTCCACGCTTCTGATGACTGATCTCATAATATTTGCTGAGATGTTCCACGGAAATAACAGGTTTACTCATCAGATGACATCCGCGAATTCGCGCTCCATGGCTCGAAAAATGAAATATCCGCCTGCCAGGAGCAGAACGGAGATCACGATTGACATCACCAGCGACGGCAGGTACAGCGGTGTTCCGAACAGCGACCAGCGAACCCCGTCAATGATCCCCGCCAGCGGATTCAGACTGAACAGAAGCCGCCATTTCCCCGGCACCACCGAGCTGATGAATCCGACCGGCGATACATAGATCCCAAGTTGAAGCGCAAACGGTATCGCAAAACGGAAGTCTCGGAATTTCACATTCAATGCGGAGATCATATAGGTCATCCCCAGAGAAACAAGAATGGTCAGAAAAACAAAAAAAGGCAGAAACACAATCCTCCAGTCCGGCAGAAAACGATAATAGAAAAAAAGAGGAATGAACACAAGTGCGGAAATCAGAAAGTCCGTCAGACTCACCGTCATGCTCGTCGATGGAATGATAAGGCGCGGAAAATATACCTTCGAGATCAGATTCGAATTGTTCAGCAGCGACTCGCTCCCGATGGAGACCGTATTGCTGAAAAACTGCCAGATCAGCATCGCCGCATAGACCGTCAGCGGATACGGAACGTTGTCCGACGGCAGATTGGCAATCTTGCTGAACACAATCGTGAAGGCGATCATTCCCAGCAGCGGCCGGAGAATGCTCCAGGTGATTCCGATCACCGTCTGTTTATACCGGACAATGATGTCGCGCCATGCCAGAATCAGAAACAGTTCCCGGTAGAGCCAGAGATCGCGCAGGTATCGGCTGTGAGTCCGTCCCGCTTCAATCACCAGAATATGTTCTTCCGTTCCGTCCGCCATTTTGTTCTGTTGCATCCGTTCCTGTTCGATTCCTGCTCTTCGGAGAAACATACCATGGTTTTCCTTTTTTTCAATGCCGCGGCATGAAATTCGAACGAGTTCGGCAGAGTGTTATGATTTATATCACACTTTCGGCGGGTTCTCCTTCTTTTATCGGGCTTTTTCAGGGGGCGTCCGGCTCCGGGTCTTGACACGGGCGGCGGATGCGTTTACAATGACTTCCGGGACAAAACAGGAGAAAATGGAATGACCCTCAATTTTCTGACGGACATTGACGAAACCCTTCTTACTTTCAAACCGGGAGTATCTTCTCCCCGCTCCACTTCCAGCGTGATGAATGCGATCCGCAGTTATGCCGTGGAGGTGAAAAAGAGGACGCCGGAATCGGTCGAAGCGGAAATCGACATCGTGAAAAAAACGGTTCCCTGGTGGAGCTGGACCACCTTTCTGGAGCGTCTGGGAATGGATCCCGCGCGTTTCTGGGAGTATGCGTTCGAGTATGAATCCGCGTATCTTCAGCCGGCGGAACCGGATCTGCCTTCGACGTTTGCGGATTTGAAACGTCGCGGTGCCTCCTTTTTCATCACCAGCAACAATCCTCCCGACGGAATTCGTCATAAGCTGAGACTGGCCGGATTCCCGAATCCGGAAAGGATCTTTACCGCGTTTCTCGGGGCCACGCAGATGCAGGCCATGAAGGCGGAACCGCTGTTCTGGCGGAAGGTGATTCCGGAAACGGGCGTTCCGCCGGAAACTCTCTGCACGCTCGGCGATGACTTCCATGACGACTGCGAAGTGCCGTTTTCGGAAGGCATCCGGCGCGCGTTTCTTCTGAACCGCGATTCCCGCAACACCGGCCGGCAGCTGGACGGCATGACCCTGATCCCTTCCATCTCTTCTCTCAAGGAGCTGTTCGCATGAATGGATTATCGCATCGGAGAATCATGATCGGCGCCTGGAACTCCCTTCCCGAGGAGATGCGCCGGATGCCGGACATTTCGCCGGAACTCGTGGGAAACGCCGGCAATTATCCGGATTATTTCGATGATCCGACCCGGCCGGATCACGACAAGGAACAGATAGATCCCGACTGGAAGACCTATACCTTTTATCCGGAAGAGACCGGGACACGGACGCTTCACTCCTTTCCGGCTCCTCCCGCCGATCAGTGGAAGCGGATCCGGGTGTATACTTATCTGTTCCGGCGGATGACGGGAGCACTTCGGGAGAAGAGGTTCCCCGAGTTCATCAAGTTCGCCGGCTGCCTGAGTCATGGTCTGGGCGATGCGACCCAGCCGGCGCATCTCGGGCCGGACTCCAACAATGTTCTGCTTGGGCAGATGCTTCCGGTTCCGGATCGTCCGTACCTCAAGGATTTTCATTATCATACTTCCGTGGAAGCGGTCAATGGAGAGTGCGGCGTGCTTCCTCCTCCGCGGCTGCTCGGGGGCTCTGAGGCCGAAGCCGCATGGCGGACCGCCGCCGATGCGCAACGTTCCGCGGCCTACTGCCGACGTTTTCTCATCCCCACCGTCCAGGCGCTGTTCGACGGGGATCTGAAACGCGCGGAATCCTTTGCCGTGGAGCCGGTTACGATTGCCGCGGGCGAGACTGCCAACGCGCTCTATTCCGCGATCCGCATCGCGCGCGAGGAGACCGGGGATCTTCCTTGCGTGGATCTCCGGCTGCTGCCGCCCGCGGAAGAGTTTCACGATCTCGTGTACGGCGGCGCGGTGCTCGACGGGAACCGGAACGTTCCGCCGAACAATGTCCCGGTGACGCCCGGTGAACTTCGAATTCACGGCCGATCAGAACGTCTTCCCGGTCTTGGGATGCTCCCGCACAGCGGCATAAACGGAGAACGGAGCTGTTTTATGACCTGGCTTCTTCCGCCGGGTGTTTTCCGGCGCTTTACGGCGCTGGTCGGAATGCACGCTCTTCTTGCCGCGGGGGGAGCTGCGGAGTTTCTGGTTCTGCTGGACGGGAAAAAAGTCTGGAGCAGCGGCCGGATGACCGCGGAGATGGAGGCTGTCGCCGTTTCCGTGGACCTCGGGAGCGCATCCTCCCTGACGCTGAAGGTGATGGATGCCGCCAATGGAACCAGTTTCTGGAAAAATCACGCCTACTGGGCAAAGCCGGAACTTCAGCGCTGACGGAAACACTATAAGGATGGAAAACGAAAGGATGGAAAAACGAAAATGAAAAAATGGCTTGCTGTCTTCTGGATTCTGAGCGTCAGTCTGACTCTTTTCGGCTGGGGACGCGGGCATGAGGATCATGTCGGACTGGTTTTGAAGCATCTGCCCGCGGAATGCTCCCGGATCTGGAGCGCAAAGACGAAACAGAAACTTCAGCAGCACTGGTCCCATTCTCCCGATTCGCATCAGAAGATTGTGGAAGGAGGTGCTTTTCCGATCACTCCCGAGGCCGTCCGGTTTCTGACGGAGTCGCGGATCCGGACCTGTTATGCCTTTCACAGCGGTGCGGGAAAGGGGGTCGCCTTTTTTCTTCTGGTCCGGTCCCTGCGGGAAAAGAGAGAGGAGGCGTCCGCTTTTTTCGCCGGTGTTCTGCTGCATGGGATTGCCGACGCCAATGCGTTCAATCATGCGCCTCTGATTCATCATCTGACCTATACGCGCTATCGTCATATCCACTATCCCCGTGCGGATCTGGATCTTTCGATGATGCGTGAGAACCGGGTGCTGGCCGGGAAAATTGCGGAACGGCTGGCCGGATTTTCTCCGGATCCGGGGAAGGGGAATCTCCGGGAAAGTGTCCTGGCTCTGATGCTGGAGGAGATCGACAGCAATGCCTACATGTGCGCAAGGGAGAATCTCCTTGCACGAACCGGACCCGATGGCCGCGCCTCCGATGCCGCGCTGGATGCGATGGCCGATATCGCGGCATACCAAACCCGGATCGGAGTCAATGCCCTCTGCGCGGCACGGAGACTGGCGGATTCGGGAGACCCTCTGGACCTGACCCCGGCGGATTTCATGCTCAAATCTCCCGCCGCTCTTTCCGGGAACAAGCGCCGGGAGCCTCTGCTTGCGGAATATGAGCGCAGAAAAACGGCAATGCTGGAGCGGCGCGATCCGCGGACGGATGCCATCTATGCCGGATTGTTCGATCAAAAGGATCCCGCTCCCGCAATCGGACTGGTCTGCGAGGCCACGTATGCGATGAATCACACCTTTCTCGGATTCGGCTCCAAGTTTCTGACCGGTTCGATCGGACGGACTTTGCGGAAAAACGGGAAAAACATGGAGATGCTGCCTCTGTATGATCTGAAAAAGCGGGTTCCGTCACCGCGCCGGACCCCGGTTCTGCTTCTCTGCCTGAACGGATCGGCGCCCGGTTTTGCGGTACGGGCGCTGCGCGACTATGTTTCGCAGGGGGGGAAGGTCCTTGTCATCGGGGGGACTTCGGATCTGAATCTGACGGGACTGGCTCCTTTTTTCGAACGGAAGAAAAACGAGGAGCTCCCGGTCTCATCCGTCTATGGCAAGGCGAACGAGAAGGTGATCGGCTCGATGAGAGTCTGTCCGGCGGGTCCCCTGAAGAAGGTCTTCAAGCGCAGGGAGTTCGCGTTCCGGGACAATCCCAATACCTCCGCCGGCTGGAACAAGCCGTTTTCGAATCTTGCCATCCGGACGGGCGACGCCTCCGTGGTTCCGTTGTTCGAGCTGGCCAATGGAACGGAACGTTTCTGCATTGCCGCCCTCAAACGGGATGGGACGGGGCGGAACGTCGGCGCCTGGCTGCCGCAGTATCTTCTGATGCCGTTCCTGTTTTCCGACGACACCGCCATGCCGGACTGGTCGATGCCGGAACTGGATTCCTTTGGCAGCCGTCTGATTCTTGCCGTTCTTGACGAACTTCTCTCCCGGTGATCCGGGAGAGTCTCCGGGCGTCCGGTTTTTCCGGCGGACGAGCCTTCCGGGAGGGCGGTTCGGTTCCGTCCTCTCCGGAGGGGCGCGCGGAGGAGTTATGCGTCCCGCTTCTCCGGAAGAAGAGGAATCCGGTGGATTCCGGAAGCAAGGGCGGTTCGCAGGACGACGGGTTCCGTGAGTTCCAGCTCCGCCGAAGTCCCGTCCGGGATCCGCAGACGCAGTTCCGAGCGTGTCATGACCAGGGCGATTTCTCCGAAGGGGGTCGGCACAACGGTTTTCACTTCGGCGAGATCCTCCAGCTTCGGGGCAACGCGGAAACGGCGGAAGCCCGGTTCCAGCGGTTTGATTCCGGCGATTTCCGCGGGAAGCAGTGTGCACGGTCCGGCGGTCCAGCCGTGACAGTAACTGATGAAGAGACGCTTTGCGGCGGGATCGGTTACAGAGGGATAGTGTCCGTCGGAGGCATAGAACCCTTCGTAGAGGGTGTCCGCTCCGCTGGCGAGCAGCGCTCCCCAGTTCCGGCGGATGGCGGCCAGAGCCTTTCCGCTTTCCCCCCGCGCAAACTGCTGTTCGAGAATTTCATAGAGTCCGGTGGAGGCGCTTGCCAGGTTGGCTTCCCTGTCAAGCGGGGTTTCGCGCAGCAGCGCTTCCACGGCGGGGCGGGTGCGTGCGATCTGTCCGCGGAAGAGGGCGATGCGCTCCGGCTCCCCGGCCAGTTCCGCCGTTTCCAGCGCAGTTTCCAGTGCCCGGAGATAGAGCAGATTCAGAAACGGCGATCTGCCCGTCGCCTTGTTCAGGACAACCATCCAGGAGGAACAGGGATTTTCGGGTACGGAGATGAGACCGTCCTTTCCGGACCGTTCGGAAAGCCAGTCGACCGCCGCATAGAGGGCGTTTCGCAGACGGAGTTGAAATTCATCGTCTCCGGTGAAGAGCCGGTAGTCGTGAAACGCGATGACCCACCAGGCGACGTAATCCCAGAGGCACGACGCCCCTTCGCCCAGTTCCGAGGGGATTGCGCCGTCCGCATACTGAACATCCGCCATCTCCTCCCAGCAGAAGCGGAAGAGTTCCCGGTCGCCGAAGAGATAATAGTTGTACAGCGCCTCCGCGCGGGTGTCGCCGACCCAGAGGAAGCGGTCGCGCTTGATTCCATCCAGATAATACTCCTGCATGCAGAGATGCACGGTTTTTCTTCCCGCCTCCCAGATCCGGTTCAGCAGCGGATCGGAACAGTGGAAGTAGCCGCGGTACTCCACCGGATAGAGACTGGCGCGGACGGACACATCGGAAAGTTCTACTTCGCCGTCCGCGTCAAAGAGCTCCACACGGACGAAGCGGAATCCGACTCGCATGCGGCTTTCCCACTCCTGTTCCCCCTTTCGGATCCGGACCTCTTCGACCAGCATCCGGTGCAGCAGCTGATCGCGTCTGGGTTCCCCGAGACATTCCGCAAGCATTTCGCCGTAGCGGATGCGAAGCTGAAAGTTCCCATTCGAGCGGGTGCGGATGCGCAGATACCCGACCGTTTCCTCTCCGAAATCCGCGAAGAGGAAGGGCCCCTCGTAGCGGGAGGCTCCGGCGAGTCGGAAGAGTCCGTCCGTTCCTGTTGCGCTTCCCTCCAGAGCGGGCCAGGCGCGGGGCGTGAGCCGTTCCCCCGGACGGGCGGCCCGGCTGGTCCGGTATTCCGGTCCGATCATTTCCAGAACTTCCGGGGCGATCTGCTCTTCCTCCCGCTCTCGTTTCCGGAAAAACGGGGAGCGGACCGCCTTGGGAAGTTCTCCGATGAAAAACGGAGAGCCCGTCTGACACGGAATGATTTTTTCCGGATGATCGCCCGCGTGTCCGCGCCATTGCGGAAGACCCGCGTATTGAAGCGGAAGTGGTTTAGCAAAGCTCCAGAAGCGGTCGTCGCATTCCATCCGGGACCAGTCCCAGAGTTCGCAGTCCGCGACGCGCCAGCTTTCGTCGGAGCACAGCACGCACTCCCCGCCGACCCGGAGTTCCAGCGAGAGTCCCCGGTGTCCCGAATGATTCATTCCGTGCACCGCCGCCAGATTCTCCCCCGCGGACAGAAACGGAGTGACGTCGTAGTCGCGTGTGTTGTTCCATTCATCGACGACGGCCACCGGACGGCCGTTCAGAAACAGTTCGTATCCGGTGTCGGCAAAAATCCGCAGCACGGCCCGGCCGAACGTTTCCTTCAGAGTGAATTTCCGGCGGAAATACGCCTCTTCCGCGCAACCGCCCCAGATGGGAATGACAGAGCTCATGAAAATCGGTCTCCTTCTTTTTATCGTTCCGTCTTTGTTCCTGACATTCAATGTTCAAAGGTCTGAAAATAGGGATCCTGCATCAGGACTTTGCGCAGTTCCTTCTGCTCCCTGTCGTTTCGGAAACACGCCGTCACGCACCGGCTGCGGGGGACTTCCCCGGGATTGCGCAGGGCTTCCAGCAGCGCGTCCGCGAGCATTTCCGCAAACTCCCGGAAGGGCCGGACGATGCTTCCCCCCGGACGGAATCCTTCCGGAATCTCCTCCCGCTGAAAGGGCAGTGTCCAGGAGTCGATCCAGAACGGCTCCTGTTCCGAATCGCCCGGATTTCCGCAGGAGCGGACCCGGACTCCGGCGGGCGAGAGAACGGCTCCCGGCTGAAAAAGCCGCAGCTCTTCCCGGAGCTTCTCCTCTTCCCTTCCGTCCGCTTTTCCGCAGGGAGTTCCGATGCGGAAGGAACGGATCTGCAAAAGGGGCTTTTCGGAGGCCGCGGCAAAGAAGTCCCGTTCTCCATATCCGATTGCGTTTGTGAGCAGGGCCGCCCGGCGGACGCCCTGTCCGGCGAGGAAGTCCAGCGCGTCGGAAAAAGCCATGCGCAGATCAAATTCGATGCTGTGGAACGGCGTGCCGGGCCTTTTCTCCCCCACGAAGACGGGAATGGATGCCGCGCATTGCAGGAGCAGATCCCGGACATAATCCGGTTCCAGCGTGTAGAACAGGGCGTCGATGTCGAAATTCATCATGGATTCCAGAATGCGCCGTTCGCGGGCCGGATCATATTTTGTGATTCCGAGAAAAACGCGGTATCCGGCATCGTCGAGTTTCTCCATGAGCGCTTCGCAGAGGCAGGAGGCGAAGGAGCCGGAGATGCCGCCGAGCACCACGCCTACGATATGGGATTTTCCGCTCCGCAGAGTCTGAGCCGTTTGATTCGGGCGGTAACCGAGTTCCCGGATGGCCGCATCCAGCCGTTCCCTCGTCTCCCGGGAGATCCAGAGATTCGGATTTTTTCTGAGATACATGGATACCAGCGAACGGGAGACTCCCGCCCGTTCCGCTACATCCCGTGCTGTCGGTTTGTGTCGAAGCATTGTTTCTCCGCTGTTGTCTGATCGGATATGTCACGTGTCATATCTCATAAAATACACGATTTCGGAGAAAAAGCAAGTGCGGTTTGTTCTTCCGGATTCAGAGGCGAGGGGGGGGGAAGAGGGGCGGGGGAGGGCGATCCACCCCCTCCGGGAAGAACTTTCGCATCCGGAGGATGGTGGATCGATCAGCGGAACAGTCCTTGCTTCCGGAGGATTTCCATGGAAATGAAATTTTTCTGCGGGGAGTTTCTTTTCCGTTTCCGGTGGGCCGGGCACGGTCAGTCCTTGGAGTACTGACCGAAGAAATAGTTGTTTCCGTTGACGGGAATCCGGGAAATTTTCATTGTTTGCAAGTGCAGATCGGCAAAAAGGACATTGGCCCCGAACAGGTTCAGATGGCGGGAAGAGACTCCATCGGGAGAGATGCTGGGATTGACTTTGGAACCGCGATAGAGAGCGGTCGGTTTCCAGTCCCAGTAGGTTTCGGGCATTTTCTCGATATCGGAGACCAGATGGCGCGCGGAGGGCTGTTTCAGCCGGATGAAGAAGGCCCTCTGCGTGGGGGTCGTGATGTAGCCGTTCATTCCGTAGTGCATTCGTGTGCTTTTCTGAGGTTTCTGCGCCGGACAGAGGAACTCCTTGTATTTCCAGGAGTCATGGTTGTATTTGAAGGTTTTGTTCAGGATCGGCAGGAAGAAGTCCTGCCATTTTGCATAGGTGACGGAGCCGCAGGTTGCCTCGTAAGGCGGAGTGAACTGATCGTTGGAGTCCGCATAGAGGGCGAACAGCGTTCCCATCTGCTTGAGATTGGCGGAACAGCTGATGTCCAGAGCCTTGCGGCGTCCCTGCTGAAGAACGGGCAGGAGCAGACTGGCCAGAATGGCAATGATTGCGATGGTCACCAGGAGCTCCACGAGCGTGAAAGAATGCTTGGGCTTGTTCATGATCCGATCCTCCTTCCAGTTCCGGATTTCGTTTCCGGATGGGGTTGTTTGTCGAGCACCGCCCGGAACGGAGAAGGGAAATTTGCTTTTTCCGCAGGGGGTGCTATTGTTAAGAAAAAACTGCGCAGGGGTTTTCCGCGGCTATGAAGAAATTCGTTTTCGATTCTCTTGTGGCGAAACTTTCCACCGATTATTTTTTTGAACGTCAGAACGGACAGACCGTCACCTGGAATACGGAGGCGACGGCGGCGATGCTCCTCTGGCCGGACTTTATCGGACATTCGGTCTGGCGGGGAGAGAACGTCTGGAAGCACGAGAACTATTTTCTGTTTGCCGTCGAGCTGGTCGTGGAGGGGGAGCTTCTGATCATTTCCCGAGAGAAAAAGACCCTTCTCAAACCCTGCGACATTTCCCTGATTCCCCGTGGCGAGGACAGCATCCTCCGCAGCGGTCCGGATGGGTTCTGCCGGAAATTCGCAATCGGATTCCGCGGAGCCGTCCTGCCCCATCTGCTGTCGCTGAACGGACTGGTGCAGAAACAGGTTCTGCATCCATCCCGGCCGGAGAGAATCCTGCAGCGTCTCCTGGAACTGCGGGATCTGCTCCTCCGGAAGGATCCGGACAGCCGCATTCACATTCAGGGGCTCTCGTTCGAGTTCCTGAGCGAACTTTCGGGAACCGTTTCCGACGGCGAGGAGACCGGAACGCGGACCGCCGGCGATCTCCGACTGCAGGAGGCGGTGAATCTGCTCGGAAGCAATATCACCAATCCGCTTCGGCTTTCCGTTCTGGCGGAAACACTGGATCTGAGTTCCTCCACTCTGAACCGGCTCTTCCGGCGGCATTTCGGAAAATCGGCCAAACAGTATTTTCTGGAGCTGAAAATCCAGACCGCCGCGGATCTGCTGGCCTCTTCCACTTTGAGCATCAAGCAGATCGCCGGGCAGACCGGGTTCCGCAATCAGCTTCATTTCAGCAAGATGTTCAAACATGTCCGCGGCCTTTCTCCTTCTGCTTATCGCAAATCCGTTCAGCGCTGAATCCGGTAGTAGAGAATCCCTTCCGGATAGAGAGCGTTGTTCAGAATAAAATGAAAGGAAGAGCCCCGGGCGGTGAAACGGACCGGTCCGAGTTCTCTGCCGTCGGAAGCAAGCGCCGTGATTTTCAGATCTGCGACGGGCCCGTCGAGAGTCAGGTTCACTTCCGGCGCCGCTGTCCGGATCAGCTGCTGGCGGTAGCTGGTTCCCGGCTGCTGCTCCCGCATGGACGGAGAGTCGAAGCGCGTGTTGCGGTTGAGGGAATTGGTCAGATGAATGATGAGCAGATCCCGACTTTCCGCTATGCGTTTGCCGTCCATGGAGAAAAAGGCGATCGTCTGGGGTGTTTCTGTTCCGGCAACGGAGACACGGTTCCCTTTCAGAGCGCCCTTTTCCAGGCAGAACACTTCCGCTTTCGGAGAGACAATCACAAGCGTTCCGCGCCGGAGATCATGCGTGATTTCGCCGGTTGCACTGCGCGCGATTCCGTTCTCGCGCATCTCACGGTAAAGAGCGTTGAGCTTTTTCTGCGGGAAGGGATTCCGACTGCGGATTTCCCGGTCGGAAAGAACGTCCACTCCGGGAACGCGCGTTCCTTAGATGACGGAACCCGTTCGGACCAGAGCCGCAAACGATTCCACCTCCATGGGCGGATTCTGGGCGGAGGCCCTCCGGTAATCCGCCGGAACCCGATAGGCAACCGCCTCCTTCGCGGGCGCGACGTCCCCGCGGCGGAACAGAAGCATGGTGATGCGGTCCGTGGCATGAGCAAGCGGATCGTTCGCGGAATCGAAAATCGAATGTCCGGTGTTCCAGATGGCAATGTGTCTGGCGTGGGCCCAGGAATACTGGAAGAGTCCATCCCAGTCCTGAAGCGCAAGATAGGCGCCCATGATCGGTCCGCCGTAGGCCCGGAATCGATTCGGAAAACAGAATTTCCATTCGGTGGAAACCGCCGGTTTCCCGTAAAGACGGGCGCGGGAAAGATCGTGGACAATCGGCAGGAAGGTCGCCTTCAGCGGATTCAGCTGCATGGTGTGGGTCCCCTTTCCGAACCCGTAACGGGACTTCGGATGGTCAAAATAGCCGTGGGCGTCGGCAAGGTCGAAATAGCGCGCCTTGAAATGAGCCAGAGGATAACTGGAGGTTTCCATATTGCAGTCGGTGATGAGCGTCTTCATCTTCAGCTCACGCCGCAGAAAATCCCGCTGTTCGCGGATGTTTTTCTCCTGAAGAGAGAAGAGATAGGCGCAGAAGGCGGGATTGTCGGTCGTGAGATCATACGACGCAGGGACAATATGGTTCGCCTTCAGGTAGGGATTGAAGTTCAGAAGATACATGGTCTGCAGTTTTGAAAAATCGTCCCAGCGCTGGTCGATGTTGTTTTCGTTCAGGAACTGGACAAATGCAAATGCCGGTTCCTCCGTCCACTTGAGTCCGGTGTAGGGATTGCGGTGGGTGAGCCAGTTTTTCGTGAAGGTCTTCCAGTTTTCCATGGCGGCTTCGGAAAGGGGGAGAAGAGTCTTCATCTGCGCTTTCGACTTCTGCTGGAGATCCGCCTCGGGAATCCGGTCGCCGGGACGGGTGTTGCGGAGACAGTAGATGTCGGCCGTGAAATAAATTCCGTTTTTTTTCAGTTCCGCGACAAAATATTCCAGAAGATCCAGCTGTTTTCTGTCGATTTCAGTGCTGGTCTGCGCTTTTTTCAAAACGAGCGCTTCATCGTAACGATGAAAGCGGACCATATTGTAGCCGAGCGTGGCAAGGCGGCGGGCGATGGTCCTGGCTTCCCCCTTGGTCGGGAAGCAGACTCCGCTGCAGAGGTTGGCTCCCACGATCCGGAAGCGTTTCTCCGGCTCCTTTTCAAACGCGAGCTGTCCCTTCGCATTGACGATCATGCGTCCGTATTTTCCCGCCGGCGCATGATTCTGTCTGGAAAAGTCCAGAAACGACCCCGGGACGATATCCTTGCGGAAGGTGAAGTTGTTCCACTCCTTTCCCTCCCGGACGTAGAAGGTCTCGGGAAGATCGCGATCCGGAATCCGGCGGTTCAGCAGACTGAGCGCAAGCACGCCCCAGTGACGGCTCCTCCCCTCCGATTTCAGCCTGATGCAGACCGCATCCGGTTTCAGCGGGAACTGCGACATGCCGAACGCGTGGAAATCGCTGTCGCTGATGGTGCTCCAGACCAGACGGAAGTTGGAGGCCGGATCACAGTTCTTCCACGGACCCGCGTTTACCCCTGCTTCGATCGGAAAGCTCTCCTCCTTTCCGTCCCGATAGACAACGGTGAGTGTTCCGATTTCCTTCTTCTGAAACGCCGGATCAACTCCATGTACGAGAACCAGCGCTTCTGCATCCTTCTGCACAAACGGAATGGTGACTTCTTCCGTGGGAAAGAGAATGCTGCCCGCCTTTTTCGGAAAGAGAAAGGAGAGGAAGTTGTTGAAATTCTGATAGGAGAACTTCCCCTCCGGAATCTTTTTCACCTCATCCGACAGTTTCCCGTTCATGAGGGAATCCAGCGGGATGGGAGTGAACACCGGTTCGGATTCCCGGATCTCCAGTTCCAGACGGGATTCGTTTCCCTCCGGTCGGATCTCCAGAATCCAGGCTCCTCCCAGACTGTATTCCGTATAGAAGCGCCGATCCAGCAAAGTCACTCTCATGTTTCCGGTAAGATTCAGACGCCGCCCCCGGAAGAGCGGAATGCTGAGCCGTCTTCCCCTGCGGTTCCGGAAGGAGTCGTTTTTCCCCCTCGGAAACTCCTGGGAGATGTCGAACACAACTCCATCCAGAAGAAGAGCACGGTCGCTGGGTTCCAGCTGACAGGTCAGGACGGGCTCCCTTCCGATCTGCACATACCGGAAGACGCCTTCTTTCTTCCCGGTCATTTTCACCTGGTTGTTTTTCCCCGGAGCAAAGCTCATGTTATCCACGAGAAAACTTCCATTTCCGGTCGTATGGAGCGCTCCTGCACTTCCCGGGACGGCAGACAGCAGTAGCAGAAGACCCGCGGCCGCTGCTGCCCGAAACGATTCTGTTCTGAAATTCATGTGTTCCACCCGTTGTTTTTTCAGCCTCGGATCTTTCCCTCCGCGACTCTTGCATTTGTTCCGGTGTTCTGCCGGAAAGGAGGCCGGCAGAGAAATTGTCCTTTGCAGATCTGTCATCCATAAGGTATCGTGATCGGGAATGTTTTACAATCGGAATGCTGATTGAAAAATATGGAAAAAAACGGCATTCTATATCATTTTTTTGCGTCGGCCTTGCAAGGATTTCTCCCTGCGTTTCCGTCGATTCCGGAGGAGGGAAGGAGAATGTCTTCATTTTCCGTTTTCCGACGGAGGGAGGGCGGGAAAACTTTTTTCGGTTCCCGTCTGGAAAAATCCGCAAAACGGATTACCTTATTAGAAACATTGTTTATGGAACTGGAAGGTGCAAGTTGTTTCTTTTTCTCTATCAGCTTTTGTTTCCCCTGGTCTTTGTGTTTTTCCTGCCGGGGCTTCTTCTCAAACTGATCCGCCGGCCCGGAACAAAACGAAATTATCCGGAACGGTTCGCCCTGTTTACCAAGGAGAAAAAAGCCCGTCTCAAGGCGCTGAATCATCCCCTGTGGCTGCACGCGGTCAGCGTCGGGGAGACCAATCTGGCCCTGACAACCATTTACGCCTGGCAGAAGAAAAATCCAGAACGAAGATTTGTCCTCTCCACCACCACGACGACCGCTCAGGAGATCGCCCGGAAAAAGGTGCCCGAAGGCGTCGAAGTCATTTTCTGTCCGATTGATTTTCTCCCGTTCGTGCGGAAAGCCTATCAGCTGATCCAGCCGTCCGGACTGGTCATCTTCGAAACGGAGATCTGGCCGAATCTGATTCACACCGCTAAAAAAAGAGGTCTGAAAATCGCTCTGGTGAACGCCCGCATGTCCGACCGCTCCATGCGCGGATATCGTCGCTTCCGCCGCTTTTTCGCCCCGGTGATCCGCAGTTTTGATCTCATCAGCGTTCAGACCGCCGCGGATCGCGAACGGTTTGAATCCATCGCGCCGGACATGGCGGACCGGATCGTGGTCGGAGGAAACATCAAGTTCGATCAGCGGGCACCGGAGAATTTCAAACTGCCGGATCTGAGTTCGGTGTTTGCGCCATCGGCTGGCCCCGTTCTTCTCGCCGCCAGCACGCATCCGGGCGAGGAGGCCATGATCGCCGATGCGTTTCTGCGTCTCAAACAGAAACTCCCGGACGCCGTTCTGGTCATCGTCCCCCGGCACGCGGAACGGGGAACGGAACTGGCCAATATGCTTCGGGAAAAGAACATCCGCTTCTTCCGGCGGACCTCCGGACCGAAACCGGAACACTATGTGGACTGCCTGCTCGCCGACACCACAGGCGAACTGATGGGATTCATCGCCGCATCCGATATCGTCATCATGGGCAAGACGCTCGCAGGAAACAACGAGGGTCAGAACATCATCGAGCCCGCGGTGCTCGGAAAGGCGATCATCTCCGGACGCGAACTGCGAAATTTCCGTCAGGCCATGGAGATTCTGAAAAAAGCCGACGCCGTGCTGACCGTCGACACCGCGGAGGAACTCGACAAGGCCCTCTACATGCTTTCATCCGATCACGAACTGAGAAATAAGCTCGGCCGACGCGCGCATGAGGCGATTACCGCCCACAGCGGCGCAACCGAGAAGAACATTGAACAATTGGAGAAGTTGTTTTGAAAACCCAAATGCTTCAGGCCCGGGAAGGGATCGTTACGCCGCAGATCAAAGCGGTCGCCGAAAAGGAACGCCGCAGCGTTGAATTCATTCTGGAACGGGTGGCGGACGGACGCATCGTCATTCCCGCCAACATCAATCATAAAAATCTGGATCCGATGGGAATCGGTCGGGAACTGCTCTGCAAAATCAACGCGAACATCGGCAACTCGTCCCTGTCGAGCTGCCCGCAGGCGGAAAAACGCAAACTTCAGCAGGCGATCCGCTACGGAGCGGATACGGTCATGGATCTCAGCACCGGCGGGGATATCGACATCATCCGCACCTCCATTATCGAAGCCAGTCCGATACCGGTCGGCACGGTGCCGATCTACGAGGTGATCGCCAAGCACGGCGCCGATCATTTCGATGAAACCACCATTCTCGACACCATTCTTTCCCAGGCGAAACAGGGGGTCGATTACATGACCATTCATGCGGGGCTCCTGCGCCGGCATGTGCCGATTGCCCTGAAACGCGTGCTGGGAATCGTCAGCCGCGGCGGTTCGCTGATGGCTCAGTGGATGAAACGGTATGACAAGGAAAACCCGATCTACACCCGTTTTGACGATATTCTGGACATCTGTCTTCAATACGATGTGACGCTTTCGCTCGGGGATGGTCTGCGGCCGGGATGTCTTGCCGATGCCAGCGACGAGGCGCAGTTCGCGGAACTGGATGTTCTCGGAGAACTTGTGAAACGCTGTCGGAAAGCCGGCGTTCAGGCGATGGTCGAAGGCCCGGGGCATGTTCCGTTCCATCAGATAGAAATGAACATGAAGCGGGAACGCGAGGTCTGCGGAGATGCACCCTTCTATATTCTCGGGCCGGTGGTGATTGACTGTGCACCGGGATACGATCATATTGTCGCGTCCATCGGGGGAACCGCCGGAGCCTACTACGGAGCGGCGATGCTCTGCTATGTGACCCCGAAGGAACATCTGGGACTGCCGGAGGCGGAGGATGTCCGAAACGGCTGTGTCGCATTCCGGATCGCGGCCCATGCCGCGGACGTTGCGCTTGGAAAGCCGGGAGCGATTGACCGCGACAACGCCATCGGACGCGCCCGTGCGGAATTCGACTGGGAAAAACAGTTTGATCTTGCTCTCGATCCGGATCGTGCGCGGGAATATCGCAAGCAGGCGCTTGCCGCCGCCAATGCCGAAAATCTGCATGGAACCAAATACTGCACAATGTGCGGTCCTGATTTCTGTTCCATGCGCATCAGTTCCGATCTGAAACAGGAAAAGTGACCGTTGAACGAGTCGGACAAAGAGGAATCCGGGCAGGTGTTTCCGGAGCGCAGTGATGAATTCTTCATGCGGGCCGCGCTTCGTCTTGCGGAGATGGCGGGCGAACGGGGAGAAGTGCCGATCGGTGCGGTTGCGGTGAAAGAGGGACGGATCATTGCCAAGGGATGGAATCAGGTTGAAACGTTAAAAGACGGGACCGCGCATGCGGAGCTTCTGGCCATGACGGCGGCTGCGGTTGCCGTCGGGGACTGGCGGCTCGACGGCGTCACCATTTATGTGACCAAGGAGCCGTGTGCGATGTGTGCCGGAGCGCTGGTCAACACGCGGGTGGACCGGGTGGTGTACGGAATGGCGGATCCGCGATCCGGCTGTGCGGGATCCGCATTGGACATCACGGGATTTCCGGGGATGCTGCATCGTGTTCTTGTGACGGGCGGAGTTCTGGAAGAGGAGTCCCGGCGTCTGATCCGGGAGTTTTTTCTCCGGGTTCGGAAGCGTTGATTCCGTTCCCGCGAAGCAAAAAAGGTGCAGGTGCAGTTGGCACCTGCTTCGGTCCAGCTGAACAAGCTGGTCGTCCGAAGGACGAAAAGAATCAGAAAAAAGCGGGAAATCCGCTGAATGGAAATCCGCGAAGCGAGAAAGGGTGCAGGTGCAGTTGGCACCTGCTTCGGTCCAGCGGAACAAGCTGGTCGTCCGGAGGACGAAACAGGAAACAACAAACAGGAAACAACAAAAAGCAATCAACCCGATCCATCCAAAGAAAGCAATCAGGCAGGAAATAAAAAAATCCGGAGAGAGGATCCGGAAAACGGTCGGGAGAACCGGCGGGGGGAACAAGGAGCTGCAATGAAAGTCCATGGGATTCCGTTTTTTCTAATTTTGATACTTCTTCTTCTGACGGGGACGACGTCCCGCGGGGCGGAGAATCCGGTTCGGAAGGATTCGGGAACCACTTCTCCTGCGCCGCTTTCATCGGAATCCGCGACATCCCGGGAGCGCTCGAAGGAGGACGAGGACCTGCCCTACAAGAATCTTTCCGTGTTCATGGAATCGCTGATGATTCTGCGTTCGAAATACGTGGATGAGGAAAAGATCACCTATGAGAATCTTCTTCGGGCGGCGATGCGCGGCATGCTTCAGGAGCTGGATCCCTTCAGCACCTACGAGGAGCCGGAAGCCTTTCAGAATACGGTGGAGGACAGCATGGGGAAATTTCCGGGGATCGGCGTTGTGATCACGGAGCGGGATGATGCCCTGGAGATCATTTCCGTAATGGAGGAGAGTCCTGCGGCGAAAGCGGGCCTCCGGAGCGGGGACCTGATCCTTGAGATCGACGGGAAACATACGCGGATGATGTATCTGGACGAATGCGTGAAACGAATGAAGGGCGCAGTCGGAACGAAGGTGAAACTGAAAGTGTACCGCCGTTCCAGTGATGCGACAAAGGATGTGGAAATTGAGCGGGCCGTGATTGCGGTCCCTTCGGTAAAGGGAGCCGGGCTGGTCTCCGGACGGATCGGCTACCTGCGGATCACGCAGTTTACGGCGACGACCGCTTCGGATCTCGATCATGCGCTGTCCATGCTGAAGAAATCCCCTCTGCATGGCCTGATTATTGATCTTCGGAACAATCCCGGGGGACTGCTGACGGCGGCCATCGAGACGGTCAGCCGCTTTATCGAAAAAGGACGTCCGGTGGTCTCCATCGAGGGCCGCGCGGAAAAGAAGGTGAGTCACAATGCGGTCGGCTGTCCCAAGGACCTGGAACTTCCAATTGCCATCCTCATCAATGAGAATTCCGCGAGCGCGGCGGAGATTTTTGCCGCCTGCATGCAGGATTACAAACGAGCCATCCTCGTTGGAACGCGCTCTTTCGGGAAGGGATCCGTGCAGGTGATTATTCCCCTCTCCGACGGAGGCGCGCTTCGGATCACAACGGCAAAATATTATACCCCCGGGCGACGGGAGATCCACGAGCGGGGAGTTGATCCGGACATCGCCGTTCATACCAGTCCCGCGGGAACGGCCGCAATCGCCCGTCATTTTTCCGAGCGGGGGGATCAGGTTCCGCTGGTTCGGGACGGGAAATACCGCGATGTCCAGTTGGAGCGCGCCATCGAAATCCTGAAAGGGGTCCACATCTTCCGTCAGGCGGAAAAATAAGACGTTGGAGAAGTCCGGCGAATCGGAATCGCCCGCGGACGACTCCAGACCACTCTTTCTTTGCTTCCCTCCTTACTTCTCCTTTTACTTCTCCTTGCCGTTGCGACCGGGAGGCGCTCCGGAAAAGAGGAATTATTTCAACGCGCCGTCGGGTCCGGTCTCGGTTCCTCTCTGAACCAGATCGCCTTTTTCCCCTGCAATGCCCGGGAGGGAGCGAACCGTTTCCGCGATCCGTTCGGCCTGCATCTCCACGGCGGGTTTTCGGAAATGATAGGTGTCGTTCCAGAATTGATTCCGGTCCAGCGGATCCATCAGAGAAAAAAGATCAATGACCGGCAGATTCTTCTCTCGGGCCGTTTCCGCGATGATCCGGTTCAGCTCCTGCGCCTGCGCCGTTTTTCCCGGATCCCGGAGCGGGGTGTTGTTGGTCAGAAAAAGTCTGGCGTCCGGACACTTTTTCCGAATGAAGTCGACGGCGGCGGAGTAGGCATTTCTCCACTCTTTCCGATCGGTGGTCAGACTGTGAAGCCCGTTGTTGAACGAGATGACATCATAATGATACGCGGAAAGAATCTGATCCAGTTCGCGGAAATAATCCTTGTCGGTGACACATTTCGAGGATGCCCAGAAGGTCACGTTCACAATCTTTCCCAGTTTGTTCCGGACGGTTCCCTGATAGCCGTTGCAGATGGAATCCCCGATCAGCAGCAGCCTCGGATGTTTCCGGTCCAGAGCATTGTACGTATAGGTGATGGACCACTCGGTGCTTTCCCTCCGCCGGGTCGTCCGGGACGGCTGAAACTGACGATAAAGCTCTTCGACAGCAATTCCCGACCATGCCAGAAGGAGCAGACAGGAAACAATCAATCTCTTTTTCACGCAATGACCTCTTTTTTTCAAAATCAAACATCTCCACAATACCGGATACCATACTCCGGAAAAGCATGTTTGTCAAAGGGTTTTCCCCGGTCCGGAGCTGCGGAACTTCCTCCCGAATCCACCGCCACGGCTGCGGAGAACAGCTGGACATTTTCAGAAAATCATCTTTTTCCTCCTGAAAGGGGTTGACTTTTTTCGGAAATCGAGTAAAATATAACAAGAATAACGTTATTCTAAATTATTCTGGAATTTTTTTAGAGACCGATTTCATGGTAAAACTGAAGGACATAGCGGAAAAGACCGGAGTGACGGTATCCACCGTATCCGCGGCATTGAACGGTCGCGGCCATATGCGGAAGGAGACACGGGACTATCTGCTGCGCACGGCGCGGGAGATGGGCTACGCCCCGAACGGCGCGGCCCGTCAGCTCCGCAACAAACCGGCAGTGGATGTGGGACTGATCATCAATGACAAATCAACGAATCTCCGGCGCGGCGGAACGTATCTGGCGCACATCAGCGAATTTCTCTCGCTCTGCTCCCGGGGAGGACTCTCCAACCGGATCGAATTCTTTACGCAGGAAGAGAAGGAAACCGCCATTCCGGAACTGATGCGGGAGAGAATCGCCGGAGGCGTGATCCACGTCGGTTATCTCACGGAGGGCATCCGATGCTTTCTGGAGCAGAACCCGGAGTATCCGCTTGTGATGTTCGGGGAACCCGGGCGCTATTCCGTGCGTGCCGCACTGGAAAAAGGGGCCTATCAGGCCATGCAGTATCTGGCGGCGCTGGGGCACCGGGAGGTGATGGTGTCCTTCGGACCGCTCAAGTATGATTATCATCGGCAGATCAGCCGCGGCGTGAAACGGGCCCTTCAGGATTTCGGATTGACCCCTCTCGGCGGCGATCTCAGCGCCGAACCGCAGGCGGAGGAGGATGAAACCCATTACATGGAACGGATGTTTGAATGGAGTCTGCAGGCGCTCACACGGACACCGCGGCCGACGGCATTCTACTGTTCCGGCTCCTTCACGGGACGCGCCCTGATTTCCGCCGCATTCCGTCTGGGGCTCCGGATTCCCGAGGATCTCAGCATCGTGACTCACGGCATCGTGAACGAGGGATCAAGCTCCTATCCGGAACTGACTTCGGTGGAACTGAATTTCAACGAAATGTACTCCGCCGCGCTGCTCATCCTTCAGCAGCTCCGCAGCGGATGCAGACCGATCCAGAACGAAGTATGGGTGGATCCCATGCTTGTCATTCAGCAGTCGACGGCGGCTCCCGGAAGAGGCCGTCCGGTTCTCAGAAATACGAAAACGCAGCTATGCAAAGAGAGGACATCATGAAACGGAACTTTTTCACACTGATAGAACTCCTTGTGGTGATTGCCATCATCGCGATCCTGACGGCCATTCTTCTGCCGGGACTGAACAAGGCGCGCGACAAGGCCAGAGGCGCGGCCTGTCTCTCGAATCTGAAGCAGATCGGACTCGGGATCGGTTCGTATGCCGCCGAAAACAACGATCTGATTCACTCCGCGATCAAAGACGCCAACGGACTGCGGACGATCCAGTTTCTGATCCAGTACGGCTATCTTCCCGGAGATGCGTCGAGCACGCGGATCGCCAAGTTCAAGCCCTATTTCTGTCCGTCTGCGACGATTGCCAACTCCAACGGGACGGTCAGCGACATCAAATACCGTCTTTACGGAACCCCCTACTGCCATAAATACGGATTTCACGGCGAGGAATATTTCCTGAAAGTGGGCAGCGGCGATGCGGCCCAGCTGTTTGTCGATCTGAAAGCGTTTCAGAAGAAAAAGCTCTCTCTGTCCAGAATCTCCGGAGCCGTGGACAGCGGCTATATCGCCGGGAATACAAAGGCCGGTTCTTCCGCCTCGGTGTATCAGGACTGTGTCGCCAGTTCCAATCACCGATGGCTGATTCATTCGGACACCACCACCAACACCTGGTTTTACGACGGTCACGCTGCCTCCCAGACTCCTTACAGCGTCCTGAAGGATGTCGAGTATCACGGCGGCTGGTCGAAAATCTTTCTTCTCCGCCGGAGTCTGGAGCGCTACTCCTTCCCCGACGGCACCTCCGAGTAAGCTCTTTTTCCCCGGTTTGCCGCCGCGCGGGTAATGAAACGGATTTCCCGCCGACGGCTCCTCTTGTAGTTGGCGTTTTTGGCTGTATATTATCCATGCGGAAAAACGGTAAGTCACAGGGGATTTTTTTTATGCTTGGAGAACGGGATTATATGCGCGGGACGCCCGGGCGCGGAAGATCGGGCGAGGGTGGAACGGAATGTCTTCTTCTGCTGGTCGGGATCAATGTGGCGGTGTATATTCTGACGCTTCTGGGGGGGCGGTCCATCGCGGGAATGTTCGTCCTGACCGGGAACGTTCTTGCGACGTTTGAACTCTGGCGCTTCTTCACGGCCGCATTTACGCATGTGGACTTCTGGCATCTTTTTTTCAACATGTTCGGACTTTACATGTTCGGATCCCTTTCGGCGCCGATTCTCGGATGGAAGCGGTTTCTTGCGCTTTATCTGCTTTCGGCGGTGGCGGGGAACGTGCTCTGGCTGGTGTTCAATCTGAATTCGCCGTATCTGCTTCTCGGCGCGAGCGGCGCGGTGGTGGGGGTCATCATGGCGACGGCGATGATGATGCCCGATCTTCGGGTGCTTCTGCTCTTCTTCCCGGTTCCGGTGAAGCTGAAGACCATGGCGATCGTGTATATCATTCTGGAAGTGATCCAGCAGCAGACGATGCCTTCGAACATTGCCTATCTGGCGCATATCGGCGGTTTTGCCGGAGGGTTCCTGTTCATGGAGCTGTGGGCGGGGGGCGAGGTGGCCTGGCATCCGCTCGGGGGGCTGTTCGGCAGACGCTCCGTCTCCGCGCCGCGGTCCGTTCCGCGGAGGGAGGAATCTCCGTCGAAACCGCCGCGCGGCTGGACCCTTTCCGCGTATGACGCCTATACAAAAGGAGGAGCGGTTTCCCGTGCGGAACTGGACCGGATCCTGGAAAAGATTTCCAGCAGCGGAATCAACAGTCTCTCGGAAAGCGAAATGGAGACGCTCCGGAAGGCGCGCGAACAGATGAAGTCGGGAAACACCTCCCGCTGACAGAATTGGAAAGAAAGGACGCATTATGAATATCTTATGGGTGACAAGCGAAGCGGTTCCCTATGCGAAAACCGGCGGACTCGCCGATGTTTCCAGCGCTCTTCCCCTGGCTCTTTCGGAGCGGGGGCACCGCGTTTCCGTGGTGATGCCGTTTTATCCGCAGATCATGGGCCGTCTCAACCTCAAGTTCAGTGCGACGCACGATCTGCTGCGCGTTCCGTTCGGCTCCGGCTGCGAGTGGGCGAAGGTGAACGAGCTGAAAATCAATGACAATCTGACCTACTATTTTATCGAATACCATCGGTTCTTCGACCGCGCCTCGCTGTACGACTGGTGCGGAAGCGAATATGCCGACAACGCCATGCGTTTCATTTTCCTCTCCCGCGCGGCGATGGAGCTGGCGTCCAATTTCCGTCTCGCCCCGGATGTTCTCCATGCGAACGACTGGCACGCGGCGCTCTGCTGTGTCTATCTGAAGAGTCATCTCTACCGGGACAACGAGCAGTTCCGCAACTGCCGTTCCGTGATGACGATTCACAACATCGGGTATCAGGGGGTGTTTCACAAGGGCAATCTGTTCTGGACGGGACTGGGATGGGATTACTTCAACTATCTCTGTCTGGAGTGGTACGACCAGCTGAATCTTCTGAAGGGGGGAATTATGACGGCGGACATGGTTTCGACGGTCAGTCCGACCTATGCGCAGGAGATTCTTTCTCCGGAATACGGGTTCGGACTGGACGGAGCGCTGCGCTCCCGCGCCGGACTCGGCAAACTGCGCGGCATCCTGAACGGAATCGATGCGGGGGTCTGGAATCCGGCGACGGACCGCATGCTGTCGGCCGTCTACTCCGCCGATGCGATGGAGGGAAAAGCCGTCTGCAAGCGGGCGCTTCAGGAGACGTACGGTCTGCCGGTGCGGGAGGATGTGCCCGTATTTGCCGTCATCTCCCGTCTGGCGTATCAGAAGGGGCTCGATGTGCTGAGTTCCGGACTGGAGGATCTGCTTTACCATGACGATTTCCAGTTTGTCATCGTCACTTCCGGCGACAAGGCAATCGAAGGGCATCTGCTGTATCTTGCGCAGAAATATCCGAAGAAGTTTGCTCTTTATCTCGGCTACACGGGGGAGGCGGCTGCGCATCTGGTGGAGGCGGGGGCCGATCTGTTCGTGATGCCGTCCCGCTATGAGCCCTGCGGACTCAATCAAATGTATTCCATGGCCTATGGAACGCTTCCGATCGTCCGGCACACCGGAGGACTGGCGGATACGGTGTTCAATTATGACAGAAACAATCCGGAAAAGTCGACAGGATTTGTCCTGTGGGATCTCAACACCTCGTCGCTGAATGCCACGATCCGCTGGGCGGCCGACACCTGGCGCAGCCATCGCGAAGACTGCCGGATCATGCAGCACAAGGGCATGACCACGGATTTCTCCTGGAATCGAACGGCTTCCGAATATGAGAGGATGTATCAGGATGCGCACGTCTGATTTCGATTACGAACTTCCGGAGGAGCTGATCGCTCAGAATCCTCCGGAGCACCGCGGCGATTCGCGGATGCTGGTGCTGGATTCCCGGTCGGGAAACTGCGAGATCCTGCCGTTCCGCCGGATTGTGGATTATCTGGAGGCGGGCGATTGCCTCGCGGTCAACAACACGCGGGTGATCCGGGCGCGTCTTTTTGCCCGGAAGGAGACCGGGGCGACGATTGAAATCATGCTGCTTCGTCCGCAGGCGGACCATCGCTGCTGGTCCTGTTTTCTGAAGCCGGGGAAGCGGGTGGCGGAAGGGACGGAGCTCTCGCTGCTGCTGACGGACGGAAATTCCTCCGGATGGCGGGTGACGGTGCGGAAAAAAGATCCTTCGGGCGAATGCGTGGTGGAGCTTTCGGGAGAGTCGCCGGAAAAGATGATCGAGCGCTGCGGACACATTCCGCTGCCGCCCTACATCAAACGGCAGAATCTGCCGCCGGACGCCGAACGGTATCAGACGGTTTACGCGGAGGCGCCCGGCGCGGTCGCCGCGCCCACCGCCGGACTGCATTTCACCACGGAGATTCTGGAGGAACTGGCGGCAAAAGGGGTCCGGAAGGCGACCGTTACGCTGCATGTCGGGCAGGGGACCTTCAAGCCTGTGACCGTGGAGGAGATCACCGACCACAAGATGCACTCGGAGGAATACTGTTTCCCGGAGGAGGCCGCGCAGCTGCTGAACAAGACGCGGAGGGAAGGGCATCGGATCGCGGCGGTCGGAACGACGACGCTGCGGGTGCTGGAATCCTGTGTGCGGCCGGATCGTCTGTTCGAACCCCGGACGGGAAGCACGGATATCTTCATTCATCCGCCATACGAGGTGTTGTCGGCGGATCTTCTTCTGACGAATTTTCATCTGCCGAAAAGCACGCTTCTGATGCTGGTCAGCGCGTTTGCCGGATGCGAAAATATCCGCAACGCCTACCGTCTGGCGGTCCGCGAACGGATGCGCTTTTTCAGTTACGGCGACTGCATGCTGATCCTGAAATGACATTTTTCCCCCCTGTCTTTCCGAAGAAAAACAGGAAAAGGAACGGGAGATGACGGAAAAATCATTTTTTTTTCCAGCTTCCCGCGCTTTTTTCCAAAAAACAGGGTTGACTTGCAGGAAAAAATGTTGTATAATGCTCCACGGAGGAACCTTAAGAACGAGAAGGAGTATGTTCCAATGAAAAAGAGAAGTTTCACATTGGTAGAAATCCTTGTGGTCGTGGGAATTATTGTGATTCTTGCCGGACTTGCGATTCCTGTGATCAGCAAGAGTATGGAGACCGCGAAGCTGAATCAGGCGTCGGCGGAGTGCAATACCATTCAGCTGGCCATCAAGAATTTTGAAACGGAATACAGCATGATGCCGTATCCGGAAGAGGGCAAAACCGGAGCTCCTCCCGCGGACACCAGTACGGAAAATCAGTACTGTATCGGAGGATATTCGGCCTCTCCGGATCCCAGATACAAGTTTTTCTTTTCCATGATGACCGGATATCAGTATGACAAGCCGACCTTCAAAACCGGGGTCTCCACGGAAGACGGTACAACGGTGGACAAGGATGACTGGGCGAACAATAAAAAGAGAATCAAATTCCTTGATCCGACTGCGGCTTATGCAAAGGGAAACGGATTCCTGGATCCCTGGGGCAAGACATACAGTATTGTCTATAAAACCGATGGGGAAATGCTGAATAAACTGGATGAGATTTCGGTGACGAACTTTTTTGCAGGCGGACTTGCTCCCAAGGAAAGTCTCCTGACCCCGATTGCCGTTTTCACGCGGGAAGGCACCCTCAAAACGAATCCGGACAAGGATGACACGGTTCGTTATGCAACATCATGGGAAGGTGTGAAAACCTATTCAAAATAAGGAAAAGAAAAATGAAGAGACAACATTTTACACTGACGGAACTCCTTGTGGTCATTTCCATTATTGCCATCCTTGCCGGACTGCTTCTGCCTGCGCTGAACAAATCGCGTGCCAGTGCGCAGAATGCGGCCTGCATCAGCAATCTGAAGCAGGTGGGGGCGACCTTCATGCTGTATGCGAACGATTTTGATGATCTGCTTCCTCCGGCCGATTTTGCCGAAACTCCTTCCACGAAGGCGGCAACTACTCAGCCGAAATCGGAAAATGCACTGGAAAACGGAAAGAACATCCCGTGGTACATTCGTCTCGGAACGAAAAAATATCTGCCGAAATTTGACGCGACCGATACGGCAAGAACCGTGGTGAACTGTCCGATCACCTACGGCAATCCGGGGAAGCTGAATTCCTATGGTGTTCCGGTCGGAAATTCGGATGAAGGCACCCTGAAAGTGGGAACCTCCTCGGTCTATTACCGGATCCGTTCGCAGATTGACAACAAGCATGTTCTTGCCGCGGATTCCACGCTGGGAACCGGCCGGGAACCCGAAGCCTACTTCCTTAATGAGGGGACCGGTGCTACCGGCAAGTCTGAAGAAGGAAACATTGTTCTGCGTCATTCCGACCGCGCCAATGCCGCGATGGCCGATGGACGTGTCGACAACTTCGACGCCTCCAGAATCAAAGACAAGATGAAAACCTACAACTACGTTGAAACAAAATAAGAACCGCCGGTTCTGCTGAACGATGTTCCGATTCCGCCGTATGGAAAGTTTTCATACGGCGGTTTTGTTTCGAAAAGAGTGCTGGCAGTTTTGCCGGGAGTGAGTGTTTCCGGGAAGCGTCGGAATATCCGGGAGGAGGAAAACAATGGATTCATTCAAGGATTTGGGATTTGCCAAACTCGATATGACGCGGTCGTCGCGGACCGGTCTTGGGGAAACGGTCTATTGTCCGGGGAAGACGCCGGAACAGCTTTTGTCGATCATGCATGCGTTTCGGGAGTCCGGAACGCCGGCGCTTGGAACAAAATGTTCTCCGGCGCAGGCGGAATTTCTGAAACAGGACGGGATTGCTGTGGAATATGATCCCGTTTCCCGGATTTTGAAATCCACATGGGGGTCCATCGCGGAACTGCATGGGCTTGTCGCGGTCTGCACGGGGGGAACGGCGGATATCCCGGTGGCGGAGGAGGCGGCGCGGACGGCGGAATTTTTCGGAGCGAAAGTCGGTCGCCACTTTGATGTGGGAGTTGCCGGACTGCATCGTCTTCTTGCGCGGATCGAGGAGATTCGGCAGGCGGATGTGGTGATTGCGGTGGCGGGAATGGAAGGGGCGCTGGGAAGTGTTCTGGCGGGTCTTGTGGAGGCTCCGCTGGTGGCGGTGCCGACGTCGGTCGGCTACGGAGCGAGTTTCGGTGGGGTGGCGCCTCTTCTGGCGATGCTGAACTCCTGTGCGGAAGGCATGTCGGTAGTGAACATCGACAACGGGTTCGGTGCGGGTGTGCTTGCCTGCCGGATGATCCGGATGAGAATGCGGAAGCATCCGGAAGACAGATGAGGCCGATTGTTCCGTCCGCTTCCGGAAGGATTATTTTGTAACGAAGAAGTGGTTCTTCCCGACTCCGGTGGAGGCCGTTTGCGTCCACAGATAGACCCGGCTCTGGGGGAGCGTTTCCACATGGCCGTCCAGGAAATGCGCATTGACGGAGAATCCGCCGTTGTGATAGGGCTGCATTCGCAAGGCGTTTGTGCTGGGAGAGACATAGGCTTCAAATCGGAGCTGACCCTGGGTGTTGCCGAGGAGTTCTCCGGCACAGTCTCCGCTGTAAATCACCATGGAGGGATTTTTTATCTGTCCCGTCTTGAACCAGGAATAGGCAAAGGAGACGCGGGGAACGGAAGAGGAACGCCAGTCCATGGCGTTGATTCCGATTCCCTGAACTCTGCGCAGTTCGGAAAAGAAGGTCGCTCCCGGAGTCCGGTAGTTGTGAAGATAGTTCATCGCGGACGGGTTGTTCGACTGCGGTGACGCCGGACATGCCCACAGCCACGGCATGCGATTGACATAGTTGTTGAGCAGAGCGACCCAGCGGTCTTTTTCTTCGGTGTCTGTTTCGCTCATCCGGTAGCCGGGTACGGTGTCGTCGCTGTCGCTTGTGTACGTGCTGACGGCGAGACCGATCTGCTTCATCTGGTTCAGACACGTCATGGTTCTGGCTTTTTCCCTTGCTCTGTTCAGTGCCGGCAGCAGCATTCCCGCCAGGATGGCAATGATGGCAATTACCACGAGGAGTTCTATCAGTGTGAAGTCTGTTTTCTTTGAATTCATTATGATCGCCTTTTCCTGTTATTGTTCTGATTCCATTTGATAGATTTCCAGATCGGACGGTGCAAGACGGGTCCGGATTCCCGTTGTTCGCAGATCCTGGGTGGTCCGGATGACGGGGGCCGATGCCGGATACAGACGTGTCAATTTCCATTTCCGCGGACCGGGTCTCTCCGGAAACAGACGGATCGAAACCGGAATGGCTTTCTCTGTTTTGAGGTTGCGGAGGTTGTCGAATCCGCGGAAGGCGGAGACGACCAGGTATCGCTTTTTGTCATCCTTCAGCAGGAAACCCTGCACTCCCGGCTGATCGGTTTCGATCTTTCTCCGGATTCCGGCGGCGTCGAGCAGAGTTTTCAAATGCTTTGCTGTGAGCGCTTCCCTGTTTTTCAGCGGCAGGTACAGAATGGTTCCAGAACCGGACTTCCATTGAGTGATCTGATTTTCGGAGAGTACGGGGGCGTTCAGTTCCTGTCTCCAGAGGAAGGGGGTGGAGGAATCGAGCGTGTATTCGCCTGCGTTGCCGATGAATGCGATCGTTCCGCCCTCCTGAGCGAATCGTTTTAATTTATCCAGCAGTTCGCAACTGAAAACGCGGTTCTCGCCGGAGACAACCAGCATCTTCTGCTGTCGGAAGAGGGAGTAGGGTGTCATGCCAGTCAGCCAGGGAACGTTTCCGAGGGAGAGCTCTCCGGCGGCTTTCTGCAGATCGTTGCACGGCATGGCATACCATCGCCAGGCCCGGGTGCGGAAAAAAAGATCGTCCCACGAGAGGAGAAATCCGACTGGCGGCGCGTCCGGCCGGGTTCGCGACATCCCTTGCAGAACGGGAATGACGGTTTTCCAGAAGCGCATGGAATCCTGAAGATTTTTGTTTTTCGGATAGCCGTCGGCGTGGATGTTGACCATACTGTTCCAGACGGTTCCCAGATTGCTGTATTCCATGCCGTACCGAAGAGTGTTCGTGACAAGATCCTGAAGCTGCCGGCGTTTATCCGCCGGGACGTAATGGGATTCCGGCTGCCGGCGGATCCCGTAGTTTGCGGCGATCGAATAAAGACGGACCATCTGATGGGATTCGCCGCCGCCGTCGTTGATGCTGGATCCCCGTTGTTTCATTGCGGGGAAAAGGTATTCGACCGGTCCCATGTAGGTCAGATAATTGGAGATGGGCCGTTTGCTGTCCAATGCCCGGATGGCGGGATCGAAGAGATTGGTGTTGGCATCGGCGAACACTTCCAGTTTCGCCTCGGTGAAATCGCGCCACGGAGGCGAAAGATCCACGGTTCTGGAAAAATCCGGCATCGGCGGAGTGACCTTTTCAAAGTCGGAAAAGTTTGTGTTCCACTTTCTGTTGAGTTTCTGAACGGTTCCGTAGCGGGATTTCAGAAAGGCGCGGAAGCGGGTTTGAAAATACGGGGAGTAGTCGGTGATGCGGTCGTAATGGTCCATGTAGGTGCCGGAATCGAGTCCCTGGCCGCTGTACGTCCAGGAGTGGAAGCAGGGATTGTCGTTGTAGCGCTTGTACAGGGCGGCGATCAGTCCCCGGATCGCGGTCCGATACTTCGGGGAGGCGGGGGAGGTGACGCAGAAGTTCCGCCAGACCTGACAGTCACCGTTGTGATCCATCATCCATTCCCCCCAGCAGTCGTAGGGGGAGCCGTCGAAGAGTGATCCCCCGATGATCAGGCCGAACCGGATCCCGCGCCTTGTGAAATAGTCGACATAACGATCCAGCTCCTGAAACTGGAACACCCCGGTCCGCGGCTCCACATGGTTCCATTTGAAATTGATGTTGATGACATTGCTGCCGCGTTCCTTCATTCCTTTGACAAGTGCGTCGAGTCCGCGGCGGTTGGATTCAAATCTGCCGACCATGACCTGATTTTCGTGAACGACCACATCGGGCAGAGCTGTTTTCGGAGAAGGATATTTCCTCCAGTCCGGTTTTGAAGCGGGACAGGAGCCTTCCCGCCAGATAAACTGCCGGGTTCGGGCAATTTCCCGGCCCTCTTTCCGAAGCGAGGTCCGCAGTTTGAAGCACTGTCCTTCCTGCAGCTCGGGAAGGGAGATGGAGTTCCCGCTCAGCGGCAGTTCTCTGCGGATGGCGATGGTTCCGTAGAGATCCTTGGCTTCCAGTTCAACCCGGATCCCTTTCCGATCGGCGGGGAGTCCTTTCAGAAGGAGTCCGCCGGAATGAAAGTCGGTATGGAAGATGCCGGAATCGCTATCCGGAAGGTTTCGATCGTTTTCCGAAAGGGTGTCCTCCACGACATGGAAGGTCAGTTCGCGTTCCGTGACGATTTCGTTTCGTTCGTTGATCCCCTGAATTTCCAGCAGATAGAATCCGGCGGGCAGCCACGGGAGTTTCCATGCGCTTTCCGATGGGAATTTCCAGGTCCGGAAAATGGGGCCTGTGATTCCCTCCCGGATTCTGACAACACCTTGCAGTTTGTTATATTTGTTTTTGTTCGGGAGATATTGTTTCAGATCCGCGGTGACCGGATAATCCGTTCCCTTGTTCAGCGTGACGCAGAGCGGCTGAGAACTGCGAAGTCCAGCGGATGGATCAAACGACTGGAGGTAATAACGGTACGGTGCCGCTTTGTAAAAGGTGACTGCGGCGGAAAGGTGTGCCGCGGCCAGCAGGATCAGCATCTCGGAGATGAATTTAGTTTTCATGAGCGCACTCTTTCCCTTTGAGATTTCCGGCAGAAGATGATGTTGTTTTTCCAAGAAGATTTTCCAGCAGGAGATCGGCAATCGTCGAGATGGAGACCTCCAGCCATGCGGCCGGAAACGGACAGAAGTACTCCAGTTCCCGGTTGCGGTGAAAAACGGTGAACAGCTCTTCCGGCACCCGGATTCCCCGTTCCCGGATGGCGAGAATGGCGCCGCGTGCCGCATGGTCCGGATAGACGATCAAGACCTCCGGACGCGGTTTCGAGTCCAGAAGATCAGCCGTCAGACGGTATCCGTATTCCTCGAACGTCGGATAGTCCGGCCGATGGCTGCTGAATCGTCTTTGATAACGCGGCAGCAGCCTGATTCCGCCTTCCTGAAGCGCCTGGAGCGGAAAGGCTGTCTGGGTCCGCGGATTCTCCGGACAGATGATCCCGATCCGCTTGAAATTCCTGTCTTTCAGAAGCCGGACGATTTCCGGAACGGACTGAATGTCCCGTCGCTCCATCAGGATGCTGCTGACATCCGTTACATGCACAGGCAGACGATGAAACCAGCTGTGTGCCTCTTCTCCCAGAAGAATTCCGGCAACCGCCTGAACCTGATCCGCCGCAACCGCCCGGCTGATATACTCCGGAACCGTCGATTGTTTTTCGGGCCTGCGGGAATCGAACCAGATGGTGTATTCCAGTCCGAGATCCTGAATCTTCCGGCAGAGCAGATCGCGCAGCGTGTCGTAAAAGCCGTATTCGCCGTTGGAGGAGATCTGTCGCGTGGTGAACAACCCGATCCTGCGGATTCCGCTGCGTTTCGCACTGACGGCAATGCCTCGGCCCGGATATTTGCACAGCAGACCGGAACGCATCAGTTCATCCGTCGCCTGCTGAATCGTATAGTAGCTGATGTTCCAGATCCGGGCAAGCTCCCGCAGCGAGGGAAGGGTTTCGCCGCTGGCAAGACGCCCGGTTTCAATCTGTTTGCGAAGAAACAGGGAGACGTCGCGGCACGCGGCTGTCTTCTGTCCCCGCGGCAGAACACGAAGGAATTCCGGAGTCTCTTTCATAAACGATCCTGGCGATGCTTTTTTTTGAGTTAAAAATAAAAATCAGTAAAATCAGTTTCGCTTTTCATTATACTCTGAAATAGGATTTTTGTCAAGAGGAGAAAAATAAAAAAAAGAAAAAAATAAAAATCAGTAAAATCAGTTGATCAAGGAAAATCAGAGGAATCACCGGCCCGGGAATCCCGCTCCGGGACGGATCTTCCGGATCCGAGGACTCATGCTTCGGAGGGAATCCCGGAGAGCCGGAGCGGTCGGAGAACGTCCGAGGGACGGCTGCCGGGACTTTCGTTGCGGGATTCCGGCGTTTCGTACAATGGATTGGAGAGGTTCTTTATTCCGGGTGCCCTTCCATGCCGGACTTCGGTTGTTTTTCGACAAGAAAATCTTTCGCGGGGACGGAGTGGCCCTCCGGTGTAAACGCGGGTTCATCGGACCAGTTGACATAAAGACGGGAGCCGTCTTCAAATTCCGTCCGGCTGAGCGCGGGTGAAAGACGGGTGAATCCGTTCAGAAAAACGGTCTGAAGGGGGGCCAGACGTTTCGTGTCCTCCGCAATCCGTTTCAGAATTACCGCCTCCCGGTGGAGCTTTTCCTCCGGATTCACGGTGAAGTCCTCGCTCGCGCTGTTCAGCGGATCCGCACAGAGACGGAACCGCTGATAGAAATAGATCAGGGGAAGCCCTCCCGCCGCGATGTTCTGAAGATACCGGACCGTTCCCGGAATTGCGTTGATGGTGGTCCGGCAGGCGTTGTAAAGCACAAAACCGTGAAAGATCAGGGGAACCAGCGGAAAGGTCTCGTCCGCGAACGGAAGCTCCGGCGAAATTTCCGGCGTGTTGCCGATGGCGTAGGCACGATCCAGCTCCGGCATCGACCATTCCCGGATGCCTTCCGACATGCTTGCTCCGGTGAAATCATGCTGGATTTTCAGAATTTTTTTGTAGAACTCCGCCGCCTGTTCGACGGTCAGCGGATGCGCCGGATTCCGGCACGGTCGAAGATTCAGAAGAGAGATCACATCGACATAATAGGCTCCGTCGAGCCCGAGGTGTTTCAGTTTTGCAAGGTTTTCCGGAAGATAGCGTTTGCATGCCCGTTCCGGACAGCAGAGATAGGCGCGTCCTCCTCCCCAGCACTCGCCGGTGACGGGGCGTCCCCGGGAATCCAGCATCCAGTCGGAACGATCCAGATTGTCGGCAAGCGTGTAGGTGTCGATGTAGTTGTCATGGACGCCGACCCGGTAGCCGAGCGACTGAATGTGCCGGATGGCCCGCAGCATCGCCTGTTCTCCTCCGATCTTCTCCTCCACGGGGAAGAGCTGGGGAAAGGCTCCGTCGTGTCCGCCCCTGTTCCAGCCGACAAAGGTGAAGTCGAGATGCTCAATGCCCTGGGCGGCGCATTCATCGGCGATCCGGATGGCATCGTCGAAGGTCATCAGAACCCGCACTTCCGGTTCGTTTTCCGGGGTCTGTTCCGGAACCGGAGAGGGGACCGGCTTGGTCGCCATCCGCATCCGGATGCAGATCGAGCGCGCCGATTCGGCGATTGCCGGCTGTTTTGCGGCCTTCTCTTTCAGCGGAACAAAGTGCTTGTGAAGAATCAGTTCGTTCCGGCAGTCCGCAAGCAGTGCGGCAACTCCTCCGGAGAAGGCCCGGATCCGGACCGAGGGCGACTCCTCCGGCAGCGGATCCTCCGGCGTTTCCCGCAGCCGGAACCGGACGGAGACGGAGTATTCCCCATCCTCCCCCCAGTTCGTGCGCAGACATAGTTCCGCGTGCAATTCGGCCCCATTGACCATCATGGATTCCGCGTTTTTTCCTCTCATCAGGACCGTGGTCAACGTGCTCATGACATACGGCGGCCACTCTTTCGCGCAGAATCCCGGAAGCGTGTATTGCGCCGGAGCTTTTCCCGATGTCCTGCAGAGAACTCCCAGGTCGCAGGGCAGAAGAAAAGCCGCATCCTCCCCTTCCGCCGCGGAAAGGCGCGAGGGCAGCAACGTGATGGAACGCAGACGGCACTCGCCGCGTTCCCGGATCGAGGCGCGAAGCAGACGCGCCATCCGGAGATCTTCCGTTTCCTCCGCTTCCACTTCCAATTCGATTCCAAGCTCGTCACTGGTCCAGCGGAATCCGGAGTTTTTCCAGAGGGTTCCGTTTTCAAGAGAACTTGTGTGTACATTTCCCCCGGCGTCGAACCAGGAGAGTTCCGCAATCGGCAGAGATGAATTTCTCATGTTGTTTCCTTGCTGTATCGCGGATGCAGGGTTCCGCCGGGAAAAAAGACCGGCTTCAGAGACACCTGCTCCGTCTGGGTTGATTTCTGTTTGATTTTTTTCAGCAGAAGCGCCACGGTTTTCTCTGCGAATTCCAGCGGCGGAACATAGGCGGCCGTGACCGGAATGGGCAGAAACTTGCCGAACAGCGTGTGCTGTGTTGTGACCAGGGAGAGCTCGCGCGGGATTTCCACGCCCCGCTTCCGTGCCGCCTCCATGAGTCCGAACGCGGTATTCTCCGAAAAGCAGAGCATTGCGTCCGGACGGCTTCCGGATGAATTCCAGACGCGATCGAACACTTCTTCCGCCGCTTCCGGAAAACCGCTTTCCAGCAGGGAGCGCATCTGCGGCTCGTAATGCGGGTTTGCCGGAAAATTCCCTCGGACGGGTGCCGGATCCCCCGGGGATGCCGCTTCCATCCGGACCCGGCCCCCGCAGCCGAGCTTTTCCGCCACTCCTTCCAGAAGCGGGGCGGAGAAGGGAGGAAACGGAGGTGGATGCGGAATCATCAGGACAAGGTTCCGATGACCGCTTTTCCGCAGTTTCTCCCCGAGAACACGGCCGATGGCCCGGTAGTCCGGCAGAATCCCGTTTTCGTCGGGCAGATGGTAGCGGCAGACCACCGGAATTCCATTCCGGCGAGCCAGAGTCAGCGGGGTTTCTCCGGTGGTTGCGTGCGTCGTCGGACAGACAATGAGTCCGGCGGCTCCCTGACCGATCAGATTCCGGAAAATCGAGAGCTCCCGTTCCGGCGAAAACTCCGTCACCATGATGCTTGTCAGATATCCCGCCTCGGAGAGCAGCCGGAACAGATGTTCACAATATTCTCCAAGTTCAAAAAGCACATTCGGAACCACCACCCCGATCAGATTGCTTTTCCCGGTGCTCATCTGCTGGGCCGCCCGGTTCGGAACGTATCCCATCTGCGCGGCCGTTTTCAGAATCCGCTCCCGCGTTTCCGCTTTGAGACTGCCCTTGTGCGACAGCGCGTAACTGACGGTCGACTCGTTCATCCCCAGTTCCGAGGCGATGGCCTTCAAGGTCACTTT
Organism: uncultured Victivallales bacterium; assembly: GCA_944390735.1. Taxonomy (GTDB): domain Bacteria; phylum Verrucomicrobiota; class Lentisphaeria; order Victivallales; family UBA1829; genus UBA1829. The sequence continues at coordinate 68,449 of CALXRL010000100.1, forward strand.
CATGACAGATGATTCTCCGGAAAGTTATGAAATTTTTAGAAAAATCAAGCGCTTGATTTTTTGATATGTTACTATATTCGCATTCTTCGCAAAATCAAGCGGAGATGGGGAAGCGGGGCGGGAATTTCTTCCGGGAAAGTGGCGGAAGAGAGAAAAAAAGAGCGCTTTATCCCGGGAATCGGAGCGCTTTCCTCGGGTCCGGATGGAAAGAAATTCCGGATCAATCAACCTCTGCAAATAAAGTTTATTTTTTATCATCATACCTCTTGACAAGCTGAACGGTTTATGATATAATAATGTAAGTAAAAATTACATTAATTATTGGGATTGAGCAATGCCGAAACGAAAAAACAGGGAATTGACCCATTTTTTGAAGTCCTATCTTCAGATGTTTGCCGCGCAGTCTTCCACTGAACCTGTCCGACTGGAGAGGGAGTTGGAGCTGGGGGAGAAGTTTTCCCTCTCCCGTCCCACGGTTCATCAGGCTCTGGTGGAGCTGGAACAGGAAAAATGGATTCTGCATCTGCCGGGAAAACGCGGTTATTATACGAATCCGCAGAGGTCCTCTCCCCACCAGCAGGTCTTCGGCATCATCGCAGGAAATGCCGATGCGCGTTTCGGATTCCCTCCGTTTCTTTCCGGCTTTTTCGGGGAACTTTCCGGTGCGATGCTCCATTTCCCGGAACTTTTGCAGACGAGCACAGAGGAGATCTACACAACCATCCGGAACTACCGTTATTCCGGAATTCTCTGGGTCAATCCGAATCCGGTTTTTTATCCGGTGATCCGGCAGTTGATCGCGGATGGAACTCCGATCCTCGTTGCGGATTTCTACACCACCGAACTTCCGTTTCCTCCGGAAAACTATGCTCTGCTGGATATTGCCGTATTTGTGAGGCAATGCTGGAAAATCTTCCAGCGGAAAAAGTACCGTTTTATCCTTTATTATACAAAAACGGACCATTTTTTTCTGGCGCACAAGGCAAAGGCGCCGGCGAATGTCCGATATGAACAGATTCGCTCTGCTGACGATCTCGCCCGTTTCCGTTCCGATCCGCCGGATATGATTTTCGCCGATGGCGGTGACAACCGTTACGGGGAACTCTTTGCGGCACTGGAAACGTGGGAGGTCTCCCGACTTCCCGACCTCTACTGCTATCCCTGTGCTGTTCACAAGATGTCTCCGCAATGGAAACAGAAACTGCACCGGAAGATTTTTTTCGTTCCTGCTCCCAGAAAATTCAACGATGAATACCGTCTCGGAAAGGTCTCTGCCAAACGGCTCCTTTCCCTGGTAAGGAAAAAAGATAACAAAGGAGAACTGTTGTATGAGGAAGTATTTTTCATTGATTGAACTTCTAGTTGTGATTGCAATTATTGCAATTCTTGCTTCCATTCTTCTTCCGGCGTTGCAGAAGGTCCGTAAAAAGGCCCAGTCGGTTTCCTGTCTCAGCAATATGAAACAGACGTTTCTGGTGGTACGAAACTACATTTCGGACAACGATGAATGGAGCTGTCTTGCGTATGGCGGTGACTCATGGGCGGAACGATATCTTGTTTCTGGATACTTCAAGATCACGGAGAATCCCCAGTCCGTCAGCAATAAAATCAAAGGATTGCAGTTCACACACTGTCCTTCCACGAAACTTCAGAACAGCGGACGGCCGTTTCTGCGTTCCACTTTCGGGATGGCTCTTCAGAGCACAGATCTTATTATTCCGGAAACAGGAGAAACCTATTTTAATACGCGCAAAATCAAAGGAGCCAGCACGATGGCGATTCTTGCCGATTCCGTCAGCCTTTCCAGCGGGGATTCGTATGCGCCTCTCGGGACTCCGAGTTTCACCTTCGCTTTTACAAGGAATGGCGGCTGTCGCCATTTTCACGGACGCCATATGAAGCGCGCCAATACCATCTTTCATGATGGTCATGCGGAATCACTTACCAAGTTCGGCGCATTGAATGCCGTACGGAAATGCCGCATTGCAGAGAATTTTACAATGAACACATTCATGTTCATTGAAATTGATTCCGAGAATTCTTCCGACTATTCCGCAGAATGGAGTCGGCAGGAATGGCTTCAATAAAAAAGAAAGGAAACAGGCTCATGAAACATTTAATCTGCGCTTTTACAGGAATTCTTCTTCTTTCCGGAGGGTTCTGCTTCGCCGATTACGAGATTCACAAGGATATTGCCTATTATGCGCCGTCGGAGATCAAATCCGGAATTCAGAAGGAGCGCGGAACACTTGATCTGCTTCTGCCGGAACAGCGGAACGGGTTTGCCACGATCATCTTTTTTCACGGAGGCGGACTCTATGACGGAGAAAAGGAAAATGTCCAGTCCTATTTGAAAAAGGAGTTCGGTTCCCGGAAGGATCTCGCCATTGTAACGCCGAATTACCGTCGGTACAAGGATGTGAAAGTCGTAAACGGAACTCGGAAACTCTTTCCGGCCTTCTATCAGGACGCTGCCGCCGCAGTTGCATGGGTCAAAAAAAATATTGCAAAGTATGGAGGCGATCCGGATAAAATCTATATAAGCGGTCATTCCGGCGGCGGATACCTTGCCCTGATGCTCATCCTGAAGAAAGGCTATCTCCGGGAACGGAAGATTGACCCGGACCGCGATCTGAAAGCCTGTTTTCCAATCTCCGCAACCCCCCGGACGAATTCCTGCATCAGCCAGGAACGTTATGGCGGAAACGGAACGGAATTCCGCGCGGATCAGGATTCCCCGATTTTCATGTCCACCTGGGCGAAGGGAACTCTTCCGATCATCCTGTGCGTCGAGGGTCGCTCGACGGCGAATCATCTGGTCGGATACCGGGAGGGAAACATGCTTGTTTACGCGCTGCTGAAACAGTGTGCAAAATATCCGGCGGTCAAACTGCATGTCTTTGAAGAGAAAACGCATACATCGGTGATTGCACCGGCTCTTCAGACAATCCGCAGGGAAATGATGGAATTGGAACGATGAGGAGATGAAGGTATGAACCATGGGGTTTTCTGTCTGATGGTCGCTATGTCAATGGTGTGTTCCGCTGGAACGGTTCCTCTTTCAGGTCCGGTGCGGGAAGCGGAGTTTTCGCCGGACAGTTCCATTCCCGCACGCAAGCCGCTTCGCGGAATTGATTTCTGGAAACAGGATGCGATGCACGTTCCGGAAAGTCCGGTTCGGAATCTGATGCCGAATCCGTCGTTCCGGCAGGGGATGCGGTACTATTTCCGCATGTGGGGCGGAAATTTCTACAAGGATCCGGTTCGTGCGCCCCGGTATGAGATCGTTCCGGGAGGTCGTCGGCCGGATGCAAAATCTCTGCTGATCCGGACGGGGGAACAGACCGTTCCCGGCAATGAACGTCCGGCTGATATGATGAGTCTGCCGATCCCGCTTGAACCGGGGAAAGACTATGTTCTTTCCTGCTATGCGAAATGCGACGTCCCCGAGGGAATGCTCCTGACGCTGTGTCTGACGGACAACGGGAAAAATTTTTCCTATCGCACCCCCTATGAGAAAGAATCCCACTTCCCGCTGACCACGGAGTGGAAACGGTATGTCTACCGTTTCAAAATTCTGAAAAAAGGTCCCGAATGCGTGAACATCAACGGCAACAATCTTCCTCCGCACGGAACGATCCTTGTGACGGATGTTCAGCTGGAGGAGGGAACGGAGCCTTCGGAGTTCGTCGCTCCGGAAAAGGAGGGTTTGCTTCTTACTTCGTCTCCAAGCAATACCATTGATTCAACCCGGAAGATTTCCGCTCGATTCGAACTTTTCGGCTCCGCGGAGGGAACCGTGGAACTTTCCCTGTTTGATTTCTGGCGCAAAAAACGCTGGACCGGTTCTTATGCGATGAATCCGGTTCGGACGATCGAGCTTCCGTTTGATCAGCTGTCTCTCGGGAAAGGCTCCTTCTGTCTGCAGGCGAAGTATCACTCCAAAGGAAAGGTCTGGTATGATTACTACCGCTTTTCCGTGATTGATCCGATTCTGAATCAGCAGAGTGCGACACGTCATTTTTTCGGGACCTTGCTGGAAAACCGCATGTTCAACCGCAATGCGTCATACCGGCAGCTGGCCCGGGCCGGGTTCGGCAACTATACATACGGCTGTTATGATATTCAGCAGGCGGAAGCGATAAAACGATACGGTCTGCTGAATCAGACCTCTCCGCTTGTCGGCGTTCATCAGCTCCACAATGATGCCGTCGATCCCGAATTCCGCAGGAATCTCGGATGGCTGAAAAACCTTTTCCAATTGAAAACAATTACCAGCGAGGACGAGAAACGCATTGAGAAAACCGCATATCAGCTTGCAAAAGCCATGCCGCAGGAAAAACGCTGGTCGTTTGCCAACGAGGCGGAATGCCATACGCCGATTCTGAAAGAAAAACGCTATGCGGAATGGGGTCGTTCCGCCATTGCGGCGTACCGGGGAATCAAACGGGCAAATCCGGAAAATGAGTTCTTTGTGGAAACGGGAACGTCCTGCTATCTGCCCGATCGCGGATATGAGGTCACGGAGGAGCACATCAAATCGGGATTCCGCAATAAAATCCAGTGGGACTTCATCGGACTTCATCCGTACAGCGTTCTCGACGGAGCGCGGCATTTCTCGAAACAGTACATGCTGGATGATACGGTCAGTCATATTTTCGATGTGCTCCGGAAATACAACTATCCGGAAAGTACGCCGATCTACGTGACCGAGAGTTTCAATATCATTCATCAGAATGTGGCGGAGTGGTCCTGCGGAGGCGGAGCGGACACGTATCCGATCGGGGTGAAGGCGTCGTATGACTTTTCGCGGGAGGAGGTGTCACAGGCGGCCTGGGCCGCCAGAACCTATCTTCTTCTGCTGAAATTCTGGCCGCGCATCCGCATGGTTCATATCTGGCGCAATGTTCTGTGGCATGACATTACGCTGAACATGATTCCGCTGGCAAATGCGGTCAATACGCTTCGCGTGCTGTTTCCGGATCCGGAGTTTATTGCGAGTTTCCGGCCGGGAGCGGGAGTGCATGCGTATCTTTACCGGGGAAAGGATGGAAGAACCATCGCGGCGCTCTGGACCTCCCGGGAGGAGGTGGAGCTGCATAGGACGGAGGGGGTCCGTTTCGAGTTCACTTTGAATGCGGAAAATCCGAAGCTGATTGATCTGATGGGAAATGAACATCCGGTTCACCGGAATTCGGACAATCGAATGGCGCTGATGCTGAACGCCGCTCCGTTGTTCCTTATCGTGGACAATCAGGAAGCCGATGAGCTTCAGCGTGCGTTGAAACAGGCGGATATGACCGTTTCCGCAACAAGCTGTCATGTGGGGGTCCGAGTTCGGAAGGATGGTGCGCTGGTGGCGGATTTGAAAAATCTGGAACGCAAAGAGTGTCAGTTCTCCTGTCAGGACAACTCCATTCTGCTCAAGGCGTACGGGAAAAACTCAATGGAACTGATGCGGCGGAAACCGGAGTTTGGAAAACTCTTCCGCTACGGATTTGAGTATCGCTATCGTTACCCGCAGCTGCCGGAGATCCGACAGAGACGGAACATGGTCTGGATGTTCGTCCCATACACGAAGAACAATCCCGACTGGAGAAAAATCCCGGCGGTGGAGGTCCCGCATCACGTCTGGGGATGGAAGGCGCCGAAAGAGGATTTTTCCGCAAAATGTCAGCTGGCATGGAATGAAGAAAATCTGTTTGTCCGGGTCCGCATCAGGGATTCCCAGTTCATCGCGCCAAAGGACTATGACGCTCTAGTCCGCAACGGAATGGTGTGGAAGATGGACAACGGAATGGAACTGTACCTGGATTATGATGGAAAAGGAAAGCGTTCCAACACAACGAAATGGGAAAAAAATTATTACCGCTATGATTTCTCATACGGAAATCCGGAGGGAAGAAGCGGAAGAGGATTTGTGTATCGTCGTCAGGAGCCGGACATGCAGCTGACCGGAGGAACGGATACACCGTCCAAGGAGGAGGCCGCGGAAAAAATCCGCTGTCATTTTGAGCGGAACCCGAAGGGCTGCCTCTATACGATCACTCTTCCGCTCCGCTATCTTGCTCCGATGAAACTTGCGGAAGGGACTCATGCCGGTTTTGCTATTTCCCTGATCGATTATGATTCCCGGAACGGAGTACAGACAGAGAAACGCCTTGCCCTGACCGAATCCGGCCTTCCCAATGAGCGGATGGGCGCCTGGGCATCCATTGTCCTGATGAAATGAAATCGGAACGTCGGAAGGCCATCTGACGGAACGTCGCCGAAGGGAAATGCGCAGACAGCGGATCGTGCTCGGCATTCCCCCGGCGGCGCTTCCCGCGTACCATTCCCCGCTTTCACAGCCGTTCACTCGGCTTGAGAGGAGGCATCCGGGGGAAAACTCAGAGCTCTTTTCAACTTGGTTCCGCTTCTTTTTTTCAGAATCAATGCATTTCCCCTCTTGAGAAGAGAATGCTTTCCGTTGATCTTCCGGTGAATGGTTCCTCTTCCGGAAGATCTTTCTTTTTTCGGAGGCTCTTTCCTGCCGCATCAGCTTTCTTCCGTCCGGCAGGCGGACAACAGGACGTTTTCTTTCAGAATGTCTTCTGAATTTCTTCCTCAAAAGGTTCCGCGGGAACGCCGGAAGCATTGACCAGATTGTGATTCCCGCACTGATCCCAGCCGAGACGGATCCATTTGGGAACCATTCCCTTCTTTACGGGAAGAACCAGCGTATCTTCCCGGATTCGACCGTCGGCGTTCACAAAATTGCGGTCCGCTCCCGCAATGGCCAGATACGAGATCGGTTTTCCGTCGCGACTTCGGAGTCCGTTCCCGTTGTGAAAGGAAACGATGATTTCCTCCTTTTTCCAAACCGCTTTCCAAAATCGCGGAGAGAGCGCCGCGGAGCTGCCCTTTCCGTATTCCCGAAACAGAATCGTATCCGCCAGACGTTCCGCCAGAACCCGTTTGTGCCTGGGATGGATGTCATTGAAATCCCCGCAGTCCGTGCTGACAATGACCGTTGCGTTGACATCCCGGACTGCCCACGAGAACTGCGCCTTCCAGAAACGCGGCAGAAGCTGGGGATCCCGGTGGGAATAACGGTACGGAGGAAGCTGGATCAGATAAAACGGGAGTCGCGGATTGGAAAAGGACCGGCGGAATGTTGCGGAAAGAACCTGAAGTTTCTCCGCATAATTTCTTCCGTCGGTATGGTTGTCCTCCCCCTGGTACCAGACGACTCCGCGCACCGCCATCGGGGAGAGGGGACGGATCATTTTCGAAAAGAGCACTCCGGGAAGACGCTGCTTGTCGGCTCGCAGCTCCCGGTCGCTCCGGACATCCAGATCATGAAACTGTTTTTCCAGATCCTTTCGGACTTCATCCCTGATCGGGACAAGAGGAAGAACCGTCCGGTCCATCATGGATTCAATCCGGGCTCCGCCCCAGGAGATGTTGACCAGACCCTGGGGAACCCCGGTTTCCTGAAACAGACGGCGTCCCAGAAAATAGGCAAAGCCGGAAAAATACCAGAGCGTTTGCGGGGTCGCCTCGTTCCAGACCGCCTCAATGTTGTATTCCGGTTTTCTGCTCCAGGAGCGCGGAACGTGTAGCAGACGGATTCTGCGGTCCGCGGATGCCGCCGCCTCTTTTCCCTCCCGGACGGCGAACAGGGCAAACTGCATGTTCGACTGGCCCGCGCAAAGCCAGATATCGCCGACAAGCACATTTTGAAAAGTCAGTTTGTTCTCTCCGGTCACCGTCAACGATTCTCCCTTCGCATTCGCCTTCATGGGAGCAAGGACAACCCGCCAGTTCGTATCCGGACGGACCGTCGTCACCAGTTTCTGACCCTGGAACTCGACCGTAATCGTTTCCCCGGGCCGGCCGTTGCCCCAGATGGGGACCGGAACGTCCCGCTGAAGAATCATGTTGTCGGAAAAAACCGAGGGCATTTCCAGAGCATATTCTTTCACCGGAATCAGAAACGGGATCAGCAGCAGAATTTTTTTCAGCATCTATTTTCTCCGTTCCAGTTCATAAGCAAAGACTGTTTCATGAGGATCGCGGAAGGTATCGGCGATCCAGGTCATTGAAGTGTCTCCGGATTTCCGGAAAGGAACTTCCGCAATCCGTTTCCCGGAGGGCGCCAGCGCGTGGAGTTTCCAGGGCGCGTCCGGAAGCGTCAGAGAAATTTCCGCGGATCCTCTGCCCGCAAGCAGTTGCCCTTTCGGCCAGCGGGTGACGATTCTCTGATCGGAGGCGCTGAACGTGATTCCTTCCAGCTGAACATCCGTCAGGTGCAGAAGCAGAAGGCGGCCGGATTCCCGCAGCGGTTTCCCATCCACGGCGATCACGGAGACCACCGCAAAGCCCCGCGTCGTCCGTGCGGAAAGCGTTTTTCCGGCAAGGCGTTCCCCTTCCGGAAGAATCAGGGCCTCGCTGTATGGCGTGACCGCCGAAAAGGTGTGTCTTTTGAAATCCGCCGTGAGTTCCCCGGTGGAACTTTGAATCTTTTTTGTCTTGCGGCCCGGAAGAAGAGGTCCTCCGGAAACCGTTTCCGTCAGGTTGTAAAAGCCGGTGAGAACCGGACATTTCATGTGGGCGGGAACCGCATCCGCAGTCAGGGCAAACACCGCGCGGCAGTTCGGCGGAAGAGGGGGCGTGCATTTTCCATCGGAACAGCCGACCGATCCGACCTTTCCATACAGTCCCAGCATTTGAAGATCCAGCGGATAGTCCGGCCAGATCTGCGACGTGATGTCCTTCGGAACGGCGGCCGCAAACGAAATTTCTGCCGGAGCGACATCCCGTCTCAGGAAGAACGCCGCCGCAATGCGTTCCGAGAGCATCCGGATCACATCATTCGCGCAATCGAACGCCTCGATGCTCACTTCCGTAAGGGCGCGATCCTTTCCTCCGCTGTATTCGAAGCGGTAGAGGGCGTCCCAGTCCTGAAGCGCGGCATAGGCGCTGAAGAGCGGCGCGCCTTCCGCCCGGAAACGGTTCGGATAGCAGAAATCGAACTCGGTCACGGTGAACGGTTTCCCGAAAATGCGCGTCGGCATAATGAGACGGGGCGAGAAGAGATCGTTCCGCAGCACACTGTAATTGCAGAACTGGACCGGCGTCAGACCGCTGCCGAGGGAAACCGGATGATCCCAGTAGAGATGATTGTCCACATAATCGTACTGCATGCGGAACGGATGATAATTCGGCGATTCGATGAAGTTCTGATCGGTCAGGGGGGCCCGCACGCCGATCTCCCGCAGGAACTTCACCATATCCTGATAATATTCCAGATAGACGTCGCGGCAGAAGCGGTGGAAAAGCTCCTCCTGATTCTGTTTCGTGACGGCGATGCCCCGTTTCCGGCACCGCTCCCGGAAGACTTTCCGATAGAACTCCCGGATTCCGGGTCCGCAGCGCTGCTGAAGGAGAAAGAAGATCGAATTCTCGTTCAGAATGCTGATCCCGATGAATGCCGGATCCTCCGCCCAGCTCAGTCCTGTGTAGGCATTGCGGTGGGTCAGCACCTGCCGGACCCACTCCTTGAATCGGGAACGGACCTCGGGAGAGATCATGACCATGGCTTTGTATTCGTATCCGGGAGCCATGCGCGGCAGACCGGGGAACTCCTCGGGGGCGGGCTGACGCGCCGTATAGAGATCGGTTGTCAGATAGATTCCGTTCCGTTTGAGGGCGGCGATCAGATAATCCAGCTGATCCAGCCGTTCGGGAAGGATCCGGTGGGAGTCCTTCCGGTTCGTCCGATCGACGAGATCGCGGTCGAAATGGTGCAGACGGACCGCGTTGTAACCACAGCGCGCCAGACGTTCTGCGATCCTGTCGCACTCCTTTTTGCTCATATAGAGAGCCCAGAAGGAGATGTTCGTGCCATAAAAACGGACAGGTTTCTTCTGTTTTTCAAACTGGAAATGTCCATCGGGAGTCACCTGCAAAAATCCGTGTTTTCCGGCCGGAGCGTCCAGAAGAAAAGAGAAATCCAGCGCGGAACCCTTCTGTACGGAACGGTCGAAGACAAACGGCCGCCAGTTCTCGTTCCGGCGAATGGAGAACGCCTCCTGCCGCGGGAAATTCATTCTTCCGTTGGTGAACAGGGCCGAAACGATCATCCAGAGGGGCGTTTCTCCGGCAATTTCAAATTTCAGCGACGCCACCGGCTTCCCCTTCAGCGCGAAAAAGGAACAGTAGAGCCCGATTCCCGCGGAGGAGTTGCTTCCTTCCCAGCCCACGATTCCATTGGGAAGTGCGGCCGGTTTCCACCAGTTCCCGACATCCTTTCCGGAAAGAATCGGGATTTTCTGCACGGATCCGTCCCGATAGCGCACCGAGATGCCGGCGACTTCCCGTCCCGGAGCGGGAAGCCATGCTCCCGCATGCAGGAGTGCCAGGTAGAACCGGGGCTCGGAGGAGTCAATCGGAAGTTCCAGTTCCCTCGGAAACCCTCTCCGTTTTGCTCCTCCGACCACGGCACAGCCGGAGCTCGGAATCGGAAAGGAAAAGGCGCCGACCTTTCGGATTCCCGTCGGAAGATTCCGCATGTCGTTGGAGGGACCCTGATCGGTCCAGCCGCCTTTTCCGTCGTTGGGTAGTGCGTCATAAAAGGTCCGGTTCACGATCGGCGAAAGATCCACGGCATCTCCCCGGAACGGAGAAAAGCGGATCGTCATCGACAGACTGCTTTCCGTCAGATTCCCGGCATCGGGGGAAAAGTGGATCCGCAGACAGAAAAAATTCTTGTTCCAGTGTCTCTGATCCAGAATCTCCAGAAGAACGGGGCGCGGAAAATGGAACCGGATAACGCCGTCGGAAAGAGAAAACGTGATCTGACGGACTTTTGTCCCGGGCAGAAGAACGCCGTTTTTTCCCGTATTCAGAACAATCTCTTTCCCGTCCGCGGTGACGGAGGCGTTCTGAAACTCCTTCACAGGAAGTGTCAGTTCTGCGGCCAGAATCGCTGTTTTCGCGGGGCGTTCGGAGCGGAAGGTGTACTGGACCCGCAGAGTGCCGTCCGACTCCTTTCGGATCTCCTCCCCCCATTGCGCATCGGTTCCGTCGAAGAGTTTCCATGGAGTTTTCAGGGATCCGCCGGAAGAGGGCATGCCGTTCCCCTTCTGCCGGGGAACGGAGGTTCTCCACTGCGGATGATAGTGGCGGACCAGCAGTTCTCCGCTTCCGATCCGGAGAATGCCATCCGGCTGAATCCGGATCTCCGCTGACGCCGCAATGGCGGCAAGACCCAGAATCAGCAGCGGGATGAGTTTCGCGTTCATCATTCTTTCATTCCTTTCTTTTTTCAAAATAGAGAACCTCCACTCCGTGCGCGGGGAGCGAAAGTTTCAGCAGATCGTCTTTTCCGTTCCATACGGGGGAATTTTTCACGGTCGGGAACTCTTTTCCGCTGGTCAGGGCGGTGATCCGGTACGGTCCCCTGCGCAGTTTCCCTTTCGCGGGAATGGTCACGACCTTGGGTTCCCGGAAAAAGTTTGCGACATAGAGCAGGAATCCGTTTTCCCGTTCCACAAGCTGGGTTTCCACAAAGAAATCGGCATCTTCGCCATGGACTTCGAGATCCGGCGCGATTCCCTCCCGTTCCAGAATCGCCTTCCAGGTCAGCAGGGAGGTTCCCGCGGAGGGAATGCCGCCGAACTGGTACACCTTGCCCTTTCCGCAGGATCGGACCGCCAGCACGGGTTCGCCTCCGGCGGAACGCGCCAGAACGGTGGTCTGACCGTCGTCCTGAACGGAAAGCTCCGGGGCCAGAAACAGAAGAGAGAGATTCAGACCGTTCCAGCTGGCGGAGATTCCGGATTTCCCGATTTCGGGAAGCGGTTGATTCCGGAGCGATTCCGCCGAACGGAGCGGAAAGAACTCCCGGCCGGAAATCGCCTTTCCATATTCATTTCCCTGAAAGGTTTCGGGCGTTGCCAGGACGATGCCGCCCTCGGCCACATATCGGCGGATCGCGGCAAAGACCTCCTCCCGGACCAGATGGGCGCCGGTCAGCAGCAGCGCCCGGTATTTCTTCAGGCCGCCGCGCAGGATCTGATTTCCTGTGATCAGGTCCAGGGGGCGGCGGGAGAATACTCCGGAGTAGAACTCCGTTTCCAGGCTGAAGTTGCGACGGATGTCCCGCATGGATTCAAACGAAACAAACAGCGCGGTGTTTCCGCGGATCCGGGGGACCGGAGCGAGAAGCTCTCCATAGCGCTGAAGCGATTTTCCGATCCGCGCCATTTCCGCCAGGACATCCGGTTCGTTGTTTGCCGGATGGCAGACTGAATCCGGCGCAGGGAAAAAGCACCAGTAGGTCGGGACAACCGCCTGATCGCCATGAATGATGTGACTCCACACGGCGAGACGGTACTCCGACGCGGTTTTCCTGCTGCCGTACTTGGTCATGGCCCCTTCGGTGTTCAGAACGGGAAGTCTGTTTTCCGAAACGCAGCGCATCATTTCCGTGAAAAGATAGCCGGCGTTTCCGATCATTGCGGGCATCTCCTCGGGGGAGGCGCCGTCCCGCCACGGCGTGAAGAGCCGCTCGGAGGAGAGAATGTCCACCAGATCCGGCATTGCCTCGTAGTCGCAGCCGCGCAGCGCGTAGCTGTGGCGATCCTCGCCGCCGGAGAGCGTGGCAAACGGCTGGATGGAAAACAGAACCCTGCGTCCCTTCAGCAGCTCCTTGATCATCCTCCGTTTTTTCCGGATCACCTGAACATAGCGCATTTGCTGGAATTTGATCCAGTCGACGACCGGAGCGATTCCGTTTTTTCTTGCGTCGGCACGGGTCATCACCGGCGGCTCAATCGAGTCGAAACTCTTTCGATTCCCGCCCCAGACCGCATTCAGCTTTTCCATCGTGCCGTAGCGCTCCGCCAGATAGCGGCGGAACATCCGGAGATTCGCTTCCGAACTGGAACGGTACATGGATTCGTTGTCCAGCTCAATGACGTTCAGATTGCCGCCCTGCTTGAGAACATCGTCCAGACACTCCCGGTAGAGCTTTCGCATCAGAACCCAGGTTTCCGGATTTTCCGGACAGGCCAGAATGGAAAAATCGGAGTTGGGCGGAAAGAAATCCGGATCCTGTTTCAGAAATTCATTGTAGGTCATGAAAACGCTGTTCATTTCCAGCGCCCAGCCGTTATGGGTGGTTTCCTTTGCCGCTCTGCGCAGATTGCCGCGCCAGTCCTGCCGGGAGCCCCAGCTGCCGGGTTTCACCCGCGGATTGATCCTGCCGCGGCACTCCCGGAGAATCGGAAACAGCGTGAATACGGCATAATCAAACTGGAAGAGCTGGGCGGCTCCGCGCAGATAAAATTTCCCGAGCGGGGAAGTGACTCCGTTGCCGCCTTGTCCCGGATAGCCGCTGATCTCTGTGCCCCAGAGAATTTTCGGCCTGCCGTTGACCAGAAACATGCCGTCGCGGATGGAGAGTTTTTTCGGCGGAAGATCCGGCGGGTTCCGCAAGGCGGCGGAAAAACGTTCAAAGCGCTCCTTTTCCTCCGCCAGCTCCCGTTCCGCCTGCTGGAGGGAACGATCCGTTTTTTCTTCCGGAACAACCGGCGTTCCGTTCCGGCGAATGCTGTTGACGGCCAGCTGAAGAAGCCGTTCGCCGGCCCGGCTCGCATCCTGCTGACGGGGATCCTTTCCGGTCCTGGACGGAGTCCGGGAATCGGTCCAGATTCCGCTCAGGCGCTTCAGGGTCTGCGGATCGATCCACCCGAGCGCTCCTCTGGAAAATCTGCCCGGATGACCGTACAGAAGCCCTGCGGAAATTCCGATTCGCCGGGATGTCCCGTCCGTCTCCTCCTGATACAGTTCCGCCAGAGGCCGCACCTTCCATCCGGATGATCGGACCGTCTCTTCCCGGAGAATGCGGTAGTCTTTCCAGCAGTAGGACGGAAGAATGAATTTCGACTTTTCCCCCGGAAGATTCCATTTCAGATAGAGATTCCCGTTCCCCGGCATTCGGGAAAAGGCCGGCCGGGTCCGGAACAGGGCTTTCTGCGAATAGCTCTTCGGATACGACCAGCGCCCTTCCGAATCCCGTTTCATCGGCCGCCCGAACGGGAAACTGTTCAGGTTCAGGATGGCTCCTCCCTGTTCCAGATAGCGGACAAGCGCCTGAAAGCAGTCCCCTTCCTTTTTCCACGTATACGGGAACGGATCGCCGGTATAATCCAGCAGAAGCGGGACTTCGTCCGCGGTGATCGTTCCTTTGAGAAGTTCCGCAAGCGGAACCTTCCGGCAGCTTTCGCCTGCTTGATTCAGGAGTCGTTCCACCTCCGGCCATGTCTGGTAGAAGTGCAGGAGTTCCGGCTGAAAGCGGAACTGCAGAACCGCGAGGCGGCTTTTCTTTTTCCGTTCCGCGGGAGTGCTGCGTTTTTCCGGGACCTTTTCCGCCATCAGTTCATTCATGATCCGGTACTCCTCCCGCTCCATGCGGATTTCCCGGAGGAGTTTGTCCTGTTCCGCCTCCTGCCGGCTGTTCGAGGAAGAGGAGCAGGCCTCCGCGGGAATTACGGTAAATTCCTTGGAATCCCTGGCAACTCTCATCCGGACGGTTTTGCCGGAAAGAACCGGAAGCGTTTTCCCGCGCTGGAAGGTGACAGCCAGCACGGCGCAGAACGCATCGGAATTGTCTGAAATAAGATCCATCGAAACGATTTTCCTGTCGGGATGCGCATTGGGGACGCTCATTCGCCAGACGCCGACCAGACGGCCCACCGGATTGTAGTCCGCCCACGCAAGAACCGCTTTCGGCAGATTCCGGGGAACCCACCAGTTGCCGATTTCCAGATCCCATCGAACCGGAATTTTCGCGCAGCTTCCATCCTCGTAATGAAGAATACAATGGTACACATTCCCCTGCGGCGTCCGCATGCTTCCTCCCCCGGTATGGAGAATATGCAGAAAATCCACCTGTTTCCTATTTACGGGAATGTTTCGAAGGGCCTCGGGAAAATAGGGTCTCCGCACGCTGCGCAGGGCAATGCATGTCGCGCCGGCGTTGGTGACCGGATCGGGAATGTCGAAGGGAACTCCGGCAAACGTTCGTTTTCCGGACGGAAACGTCCGCAGATCATTGTTCCCCTCGTCGAACCATCCGCCCATATAGTCGTTCGCCACGGAATCCTGAAAACCGGTTGTCACTTGTCTGCGCAGATCCAGCGGGAAGAAATCCGCCGCGTTCCCTTTCGGAAGCAGAGTCAGAATCAGAAGAAGAAGGATGAATTTTCTCATATGTGTTCCCCGTACAGAAGCAGATTTTTGATTTCAAACGGACGCAGATTCCATTCCAGCGGGCCCGAAAGAATTTCCGGCTTATCGACTCCTTCCCCCAAGGCATTCGCGTTCCTCCAGAAGTGGAACGATTCCGGAAGCGGGAGCGAAATCCGGGTCGCCTTGCCGACGCCTTCATAGAGACGGAGAAACAGCGATTTCCCGTCGGAGCGCAAGGTGCTGACGCGGACATTGTCCGGAAGACGCAGATTCGTCAGATCCACCGCCGGAGACGTGGATGGAACCGGAATCAGCGGCGCCGCATACCGTTCCGCTTCCGCGATGACCGCGTCCATGCTGCTCTCCTCGCGGACCATCAGAGCGAATTCCGCCTCCATCTCCTCCCCTTCCTGAAAGGAGAGAGCGCTGTCGCATTTGTATTCCATGGCGGCGGACCGGAAGAGGGAGAGAAGCATTACGCCATCCGCATCCACATTGTTTCCGGGAAGGCCACGGTTGAAAAGCGTGATTCCCCCCCTCTCTCCGGAATAGTCGCAGAAGGTTTCGGCGGGAAATTCGGAGTGCCCGCGGACCTGGAGGCCGAACGGAATTTCATGGGTGACGGTTCCGTTGCGAAGAAGAGTCGGAAATGCCGCCCGGAGCCGATAGTGACACCCCTCCGTGCGAATGCGGATCTTCCAGCGGATCAGCGGAGAGTTCGCGTCGCACTCCATGGTGGAAACAAACGAGACCCGGTTGCGCCAGAAGCCGAGTTCTCCCTTCTGGACAACCCGCAGACTCTCCTGCGACCGGAAAAGACGCACCTCCCGGATCGTCGGATAAAAGTTATGACGATTGACAATGTCGTTCGCCGGAACCGGCCGTTCCAGCGGATCCGGATCGTTGTGGGCATAGGCGGCCGCTTCGGAGCCGCCGTCGATGGGGCCCTCGTACAGCTGCCAGCTGTCTCCGTTGTCGTTCTGCATCACGAGCGATCCAAACGCGGCGGGCGATGCGGAGTTGATCCATTCCGTTCCCCGGGCCGTCCGCAGACTGGAGAGAAATCCATTGCGGTGGATCGAGACGGTATAATACGCAGTTTCAAACTTCATTCCTTCTTCCGGGTTCTGCGGGAGAAGCGGGGGACATTCCGGGAACTCCCGCAGGGGACGTGTCTCGAACGGTTTCAGGTCCACCAGAAGACGGGTGCTGTCCGGAAGTTCCAGCGTCTCCCGTCTGGGGTGCGCCGTCGGATTGAACACTGCGTCTCCGGACGAGGTCAGAAGATCCAGCGCCTGAAGATCGGCCTGGACCGATTTCAGCGCCGCATCGCAGATGGTTCCGCAGACCGTATCATGAAAGCAGAGTTTCAGCACCGTTTCCCATTGAGGCCGGAGGGACTCATGGCTGCGGTTCTGAATCGCCAGAAACATCTCCTCCGCCAGCAGACGGGCCGTGTGGCGCCGGATGCCCTGCTTGATCCGGATGTTCGTGGAAAAGGTCCCCTGAAACAGCGCGTTGAATTCTCCCGCATAGACGGGCAGATCCTCTTCCGCTGTCGCGGCGGCATATTCCGTCGGAGTGGAAAACTCAATTCGGGAGGAGGGGTCCCGTTCGCGGATCGCCCGCAATGCGGAGGGGGCGCTCTCCTGCGGCATCCGGAAGTCGCCGCCGTTGCAGATCAGAATCTGTTCGGAAGCGCCGAACCGGCGTTCCTGGTCTGTGAGGCGGGCGATCTCCTCCGCGGACGCCTCCGCGAAGCGCTGTTCTTCGGCATTGGCAATGCCGGGCTGTTTTTCGGGAAAGAAGATTCCGGAATAGCCGCGGGGGAGCCAGTGCGTGAGAAGTTCCGTTCCGTCAAGACCTTTCCAGCGGAAATTGTTCTGCCGGAACTCCGGATCCATTCCCCGCCAGAAAAAATAGGAGCGGTAGCCGCTCTGGGACAGCATCTGCGGGAGCTGGGCGTGGTGCCCCCAGCAGTCGGCGATCCAGCAGGCGTCGGGGGTGACGCCGAGGTGATCCCGGAGCCAGGAACGGCCGCTTTCAATCTGCCGGAAGAGTGTTTCGCCGCCTCCCAGATTCATATCCGGCATGACGAGCATGCCGGGCGCGAAACAGAGCCGTCCGCTCTGAGCCAGACGCCGCATCTGCATCCGGCGCTCCGGATGCCGGCGGAAGTATTCCCGGACGGGAAGAATCTGTTCCACCGTGAATTTGTAATCCGCTTCGCGTTCCAGAAGCTCAAGGGCCCGGTCCAGAATCCGAATGCTCTCTTCCAGATAGCTCCGGTACTCCTTGAGATAAATTACGTCATAATGAAATGTGCTGATGATATGAGTTCGCATGCTGGCATCCCGTGTTTCGTGTTCTTACCAGCGGATCCAGACCGCGGAATAGTTCCATGTTCTGGTTCCCGTCCGATGATAGGCTTTCACCGCATGACCGTCAAGCATGACGGCGTTGGCGTAGTAGAAAGGATCGATCGGCGTGGTATGGGTGGTCTGCCAGGTGGAGCGCAGCCCTCCATAGCCGCTGGTGGTGGGATAGCACCAGGTGTCGGTCTCCCCGAGGAGAATGACATCGCTGAGACGCCCGTTGACCGCTTTTGCCCCTTCTCTCATCGTCGAGATCCGTTTCGGAACGGAACAGGCGCTTTCACTGTTCCCGAACAGAAACAGCGGTTGAAAATAGGTGATGTAGCCGCGATCCCTCTGGCTGTTCGGGCAGAGCGCCAGAAGAGGCGCCTTCTGCTGGACGGGGCCATGAAGTTCCGCCGTGCCTCCCAGAAACCGCTGCCCGGTCCAGCGTTTGGTGATGTCGTTGAAATACGAGGAACCGTCATCCCCCAGAGTCGGAAAATACTCGTCATTGGCATTGAGGTACATGGTCATGTAGATGCCGAGCTGTTTCAGATTGTTCAGACAGGAGACGGTCCGGGCCTTCACCCGGGCTTTGTTCAGCGCAGGAAGCAGAAGCGCGGCAAGGATGGAAATGATTGCAATCACAACCAGAAGTTCTATCATTGTAAAATTTCTCGATTTGCCGGAGCATCGTGCGTTCTTCCGGCTTCCGAGGTTTTTGGGTCTCCGCAGAAATCTCTTCATAAAATACTCCTTTTTCAAGATGATTCTTTCTTGTTTGGAAGATATTATACAATAAAACGGAACGAAAAACAAGGGGGCAGGGCTCTTTTACACCATGAAATAGATATGGAAATATAAAATATTTCATGAAATATTTTTTGGAAGGAGTTGAAAAACACGCTTCAAGGTTTATGGTAGGGGAGGCCTCCTTTCCGGTGTTTCGGGAGGGGGCGTTTCCTGCGGAGAGTCTCGGGAAATTCACGGGAAAGAGGCGGGACAGACGCGGGGAAGAAAGGAGCCTTATGGCGAAGAAAAACGAAGCGGGGATGACCATTGCGCAGATCGCAAGGACCTGTCATGTTTCTCCGGCGACGGTAAGCCGGGTGCTGTACAATCGACCGTATGTGGCGGAGGAGATCCGGGCGCGGGTTCGGGAGGAGATCCGGCGCTGCGGATACGTGTTCTGCCATACCTCCCGCATGGGCAAGATTCTTGTGCTGGCGCCCGCGGGAAAGACGCTGATTCACGGGGAATATTACTACTCGATGTTCAATGCGCTTCAATCGGTGTTTCAGTCAGCCGGATATGAAACGGTGGCGGGACGTTCCAGCATTCTGCCCATGCTGGGCAATGTCGGATTCGACGCCGTGATTTCCCTGACCTCCGACGATCAGGTCTTTTCCTACTGGAAGGATCATCTGATTGCCCCCTTGCTCTATATCAACTGGAAGATGCCGTCCCATGCGGACTGCTTTTCGATTGGCGCGGATCATCGGGGGGCTCTGGCCCGGGTGGTGGATTTGCTGTATCGCAACGGTCACAGAAAAATCGGGTTTCTTGGTGTGGGCTTTGAAATTCCGGACAATCAGCGTCCCTGGGAGGAGCGGGAAGGGTTTCTTCAGGCGATGCGCCGGAAAATGCTTCTTTCCAGCGCGTTTCTGGAATATACCAACGATCAGGAGCCGCATCAGGCACTGACCAATCTGCTCCGCAGAGGAATCACCGCCCTGATATGTCCCTCCATTACGGAAGGGGCGAAAATTGCGCGCATTCTTCAGGATTTGCGCTGGAGGATTCCGGAGGATATTTCTCTTGTGGTGGGCGACTCCGAGTTCAGCAATCCGGTGAATACGATTCCGCTGACCGCCATGCGCATGCCCTATGAGAAGATTGCGGAATGCTGCTGTTCCGTGGTCCGGAAACGGATCCCGCCGACGTTGAAAATCGAGTACGAAATCGTGGAACGGGAGAGCGTCGGTCCGGTTCCCGGAAAGGGATGACCTCTCTTCCGGGGTGCGGGCGGAATTCCGGATTTTTCGGGTAAAAACAAGGATTCCGACTGGAAAAGCATTGAAATGGCTGTATGTTTCCCGTCGGGAGGATTCAGATTGAAAATCGGAACAGATGAGACTGCTTGTTTATAATATCGCGTACGGAACCGGCACCGCCGGCGGAATCGGAACTCTGCTGACCGCGCACCGCTATATCCGGACGCGGGACACATATATGGATCAGATTATTGACTTCATTGATGCCAGTGATGCCGATGTGGTCGGTCTTGTGGAGATCGACACCGGTTCGTTCCGGACCGGCTTCCGCGATCAGACCGAACTGGTGGCTTCGCGCCTGAAGCACTATACGCACTGCGGCGTGAAATATGGAATAGACTCCATCGGACGGCGCATACCGATTCTCCGGAAGCAGGCGAATGCGTTTTTCACCCGTCTGGAAGCGGCGCAGGCGGCGGCGTACTATTTTCCGGTCGGGTTCAAGAAGCTGATTCTGGAGCTGAACATCGGGGGGATCCGTTTTTTTCTGGTGCATCTTGCATTGAAGCAGAGCACGCGCCGGCGTCAGCTGGAGTATCTGACGAAAATCGCGGCGATCAATCCCGGACCGGTTGTCATTGCCGGGGACTTCAATGCGTTTGCGGGAACGGAGGAGATCGAACACATGGTGAAGGTTCTGGATCTCTACGATCCGAATTTCCGGGGACTGCCGACCTATCCGGCGGGGGCGCCGCATCTTCGTCTGGATTTCGTTCTCTGTTCCCGAGCGATCCGTCCGCTGGATTTCCGGGTGCCGGAGGTGGAGTTTTCGGATCATCTGCCGATCATTTTTGATTTCGAGTATTGAGGAAAGGACCGTTATGTTGGATGCTGATACGCTGAGCGAGGAGATGCTGATTGCGAAAATCCGGGAGTGCAACCGCAGATACTGGGAAGAGGAGGCCTCCGGCGATTTCTCCGATGAGGATTATGATGCGCTGATGGAAGCGCTCCGGCGCCGCAATCCCTCTCATCCGCTGCTGTCGGAGGTCCATGCGCCGCGGGTCAGCGGGACGGGAATGAAAGTCCATCATGCTCGTCCGA
Organism: uncultured Victivallales bacterium; assembly: GCA_944390735.1. Classification (GTDB taxonomy): domain Bacteria; phylum Verrucomicrobiota; class Lentisphaeria; order Victivallales; family UBA1829; genus UBA1829. Next base: position 89,144 of record CALXRL010000100.1, read on the forward strand.
TGCTTTCGCTCGACAAGGCCTATTCGCTGGATGAACTGATGAGCTGGGTGGACAAATACCGCCGTTCGGAGAAGGAACTTCTTCTGGTCCAGCCGAAATACGACGGGATCTCCGCGTTCTGGAACGGTCGGGTTCTGGCGACCCGGGGCGATGGATATGACGGAGAGGACATCAGCAACAAGATAGCGCTCATAGAAGCGGAAACTCCCGGTTTCCGGGGACCCCTTTCCGCCGTGCCGCATCCGATCCGCGGGGAGATTGTGATCCGGGAGGACGACTTTCAAACCGTGTATCGTTCCATCCTCAACCGGAACGGCAGACCCTACCGCAATCCCCGCAACGCGGTGGCCGGAATCATGGGACTCAAGGAGATCGGTCCGATGCTCGAACAGGGGGCGAAGCTGACGCTGATTGATTACAATCTTTTTTCGGAGCCGGTGATCTGTTCCGAACTTCGGAAGCGCTGGGAGGAGCTCTGTGGCCGTCTGGAGGCGCTTCCCTATCCGATGGACGGCATTGTGGTGAAGCTGGCGGATGAGGCTTATTCGGATTCTCTCGGGAGCACGGCGCACCATCCGCGGGGACAGATGGCGTACAAGTTCACGAACCGGAGACATGTTTCGAAACTGATGAATGTGGTCTGGAGCTTCGGGAAAAACTGTCTGACACCGGTTGCCGAGTTTGAACCGATTGAGATCGGGGGGACCACCATCCGCAGCGCGTCTCTGCACAATTTGCAGAACATTCTGGATCGCGACATTCAGATCGGCGACTATGTGGAGGTGGAACGCGCGGGGGATGTGATTCCGTACATTGCCGCGGTGACGCCGGGACCGGAACGGCGGAGCTGCGTGATATCGAAATGTCCCTCGTGCGGATCGGATCTTGTAGTGGATCCGCCCGAGCTTCGCTGTGTGAATCCGGAGTGTACGGAGACCACTGTGCAGCGTCTTCTTTCCGCGGTCCGGATTCTCGGGATTGACGGGATCGGGGAATCGAATGTGCGCCGGATGGTCCGGGATCTCGGGATCCGCCATCTGAGTCGGATGTTTGAACTGGGGGTTCTGGAGTGGCGTCAGCTTGACGGCATCGGGGATACGGCGGCGAAAAAGCTTTACCGGCAGATTCAGTCGGCGCGGCGGACGCCGGACTGGAAACTTCTGACGGCGTTGAACATCAAGGGGATCGGGCCGAACATGGCGAAAGTTCTTCTGGAGAAGTTTTCGTTCGGGGAGCTGCGGACGGCGACGGAGGAATCGCTTTCGTCGATCAGCGGCATTGGACCGGAACGCGCGGGGATGCTGAAGAAGGAGCTGGAGCGTCAGGCGGATTCCATTGACGAGCTGCTGTCCATCCGCGGGGAGCCCGAGCCGGAACAGGATCTCTTTTCTTTGCTGTGACCGCGGGAGAACATCCGTCTAACGGGTGCTTTCCGGACGGAAGTCCAGCTGATCCAGAACTATGCGTCCTGGCTTGCCGTCCTCGTTGAGAAAACTGATCCGTGCCATCCGTTTGCGAAGAGCCGGATATTCCGTTTCCTTTGCTGGAAAATGAACAGAAAGTTTGTATTGCTTCCAGTTTTTCTCCAGAAGAAAAGTTTTTCTGACATTGAAATGTTTCCACTTCTTTCCATAGTTCGGAAGACCAATGACCACAAGCAATTTTTCCGGACCTTCACCTTTTGCCCAGAAGGAGAACGTATAGGATCTGCCCGGCAGGATCGGAAGCGGCAGCGTGTTCACAGAGACTTTGGGCGCATCGTTCGCCTGATCGAGAGAGAGACTCTGTTTTCCCGCCAGAAAGTCGTCTGTTCGGCGGATGGTGGCAATCCGGGTTTTCTGGTTCCAGCTCTTGCGCCATTCTCCGGGCAGAGAGCTCTCCGATTCAAAATCGGGACTCTGGAACAGATTGCGTTGCAGGTCGGAGTCGTCCAGCTGTTCCAGTGTCAGGTGATCGACGAGCAGTGTTCCGCTGCAGTTTCGAGGCAAATAGAGGGAGAATTTGACCGTGGAGGATTCCCCGGAATAAAAAAAGAGTGTCCGAGGCGCTTTTTCTTCGCTGGAATTCCAGTCGATATATTCGGTCTCCTTGAGTTGAATCATGGCGTGGGGATTCAGGGTTTTGCAGTCTTTGCCCGCCTTGCTGTTCCAGCGGATCCGGTAATAGGTCCCCGGACGGATTGCGGCTTCCGCCATCAGATGCGCGACAAATTTTCCTTCATGCCGGATTTCAAAGGTTTCCGGAGCTGTCTGTTTCCAGCCGGCAAGAGGGGTCACTCCGGTTATTTCCACCGGTGCTGCCGCATGGAGCGTTGTGAAGAAGAGCAGTGCGCCCAACAAGAGAATATGTTTCATTTCTGATTTCCTTTCTGTATGATTCCAAAACTCAAGCGGTTCTGATAGGCCTGTTTTGCATCGAAAAGATAGGCTTCCCGTTCGGTTTTCTTTCCGGCTTGCGCATCGTTGATCTTGATTTCAAGCCCGAACCTCGGGGGCAGTGCGTTTTCCGGCAGCTCCAGGCGGATGCGATATCCATTCGGAAGAGGAGTCACCGTGCTGCGGACATTCTGTTCGGACAGATTCCGATCGTTTTTCCAGACAAGAAGTTGTTCCCCCCGGTTTCGACGCGGCATGACAAACAGGCGGAACACCCCGGGCCGATAGGCCTCCGGATGATGTTCCGGCAGAATGTCCGGATCGGCATCAAAGAAGAACTCGACGCAATCCTGTTCCCACGGCTGCCATTTTTCCGGCACTCCGGAATCGGTGGCATCCTTAACATGAAGGTCAAAGACGGTTTTTTTTCCGTTCCGGTGAACTGTTCCTTCGGCATTCAATCTGCCATCCGCACTTCTCAGGGAGAATGATTTCTCCAGCGCGTGAATCCGGGTCCGATGGATCTTCAGCGGCGATTCCCAGATTTTCCCGTCAATGTAAATTTTCAGCACCGAGGCGGATTCCGCCTTCTTCTCCTGAACGGGGATCTCCATGGTTCGGGACGCGTGTCCCTTGAGCGTGAAGGGAACAGGTGCGACTGCGGAAAGAGCTCCGCTGTTGACTCCGAGAAATCCGGAGACCGTTTTCCCCGTCTGGTTGGAAATTCCGACCAGAAGCACGGTTTTTCCGCCGGAAACGATCAATCGTGCGCCCGGCGAGGCCGTTACACTTTGTTCCAGAAGCACCGGAAGCGTTTTCAATCGGGCAATGAACTGCTTTTCCGTGAGGTTTCCCGGCTGAAGATAGAATGGAGCAAGGTTCAGCGGAAGAATCCCTTTCACCGGATTCCCGAACAGGTCATAGGCCGTGAGTCCGGAAAGATCTATTTTGACATGTCTGGTTTTCCGATAGTTCCAGATGGCGGCCACCGGCTTTCCTTCTTTGCGGAAGACGTAACAGAGGACTCCTTCCGGATAACGGATTTTGTCCAGGGGTTCCGCTCCTTCAAAAAACCGCGCGAGCGCATTGTACGCGGGGATGACGGGGGAGGGATAGAGATCCGGATACGATGTGACATGCTCATAACCGGGAATCATCAGCTCCGTCCACAACTGATCCTCGCTGAGAGGCTGAGACTGTTCCACGCCTTCTCCGAGATCGGTCAGGAACCGCCATGCGACATGGTGAGCTTTGACTTTGCCCGATTCCCAGTAGTTTTTCATTTCGGGACCGTCGAAAAGATAATACAGTTCCGTGTTCCAGAGAGGAGTGCTGCCGTGTTTGCGGATCAGCTCCTTCATGGCGGCAATCTGCTTGTCCGCGGGTTCCACGGAGCCGAGTTCACGGCTGGCGTAGGGATGGAAGGAAACCGCATCGGCATACTTCAGACCGCCGAGTTCAAAACAGCGGCGGGTGAAGAGGCTGATGTCCTGACCTTTGTCGCTGGTGGAGCAGATCCCGACAACGGAGGCCTCCGGATTCGCCTTTTTGATCTCCTCATACGCGGATTTCAGAAACTCCATATAGGTCTCCGCCGAGACCTGAAACTGAGGTTCGTTGAAGATTTCATACTGCATGATCCGCTTTCCTGCATGGGCGGCAAGATTTCTCACATATCTCCGCCAGACCGCATCCGGAGGAATCAGCATCGGTCCCCCCTTGGAAATGGTTTTCGCTTTCCGAGCAACCTGTTTAAACCAGAGCGGGTATTCTTTCGGCGCCCATCCGGCGGTATTGATGAAGAAACAGTTGCCTCCGACCACCGGAAGATACGCAATTCCGTATTCTTCAAACAGCTTCAATCCGAAATCCAGAAATTTGAAATTGAACTTTCCCGGTTCGGGTTCCAGATAATACCAGTTGTCACCACACCCGTGTCCGCGCAGAATGCGGCAGCCGGCAAGCGACATGATCCGGAGTTTTTCCCGGATGGACGCATTGGAGGCAATCACTCCGGGAGGATCGGTAAGCAGCCCCTTCATCTTCAGTCCGCCGTTGAATCCCACGCAATATCGCTTCCGGTCGAAGGGTTTCCGTTCCAGCTGGCCCACAACCGCGAAATATGCGGGGAAACAGCGGATTTCCCCGGCATTTTCCAGTTCGATCCGGAAGCATCCCATGCGCTTGAGCGGATAGGAAAAACGGAACTGCCGGGAGCTTGCCGGTTTGATCCGGCAGTCCAGTTCCGCCGCAGGAAATCTTGCTCCGGAATAATCATCCACGGCGACCAGACGGAGTTTCCGACGGAATTCCGTCTTTCCCGAATTGTAAATCTGGACCGTGATCGAAGCATTCTCCGTTGTCGGAGCAACATAGATTCGGTCGTCTGCCGAGATTCCCATTTCAATTCCGGAAAATTCCGTACTCCCGCCGGAAGAGACGGAAAGATGGTCGAGCCAGACGGTTCCCTTTTTTGTCGGAAGAAACACCTTTACGTGATACATTCCACCAAACTCTCCGGTATTCAGCGGGACTTCAAACTCGGACCAATTTGTTCCGGCGCTGACATGCCCTCTCTTGCTGTACGGACCCTTTGCCATGGTCCGGGTGATGAGTTCAAGATGAATCGGCAGTTTTGCTTCCGATGTTTTGACGGCGCCCCTCAGAAAAAAGGTCGTATGAGGTTTCAGATAAAACTCCCGGCTGTAAACGATGCCGCGCTCCGCATAGGGGTTTTCGATCCGCAGGGATTGCCGGCCGGAGAAGCGGACTGCGCTGTCGGTTTTCAATGGCGGAAATTTCACATCCGGATTGGTGTCGGGTCTTTGAAAGCGTTCTATGGTAAAACCGCTGCAGCCCAGTTCAAAATCTCCATTGAACACCAAGTTTTCTCCGAAGACAATTCCGGAAGAAAAGATCAGGACGGACAGGAATAGCGTTTTTTTCATCATTGGTATTTCGGCTCCTTGTTCGGAAAATCATTAGAAACGGTAGACACCGGATTCGTATCCAACGTAATCCCGTAGAAATTTGAAGGAATCATTTCCCCGCATCATCGCCGAGCAGCGCACTCCCTGAACATGGCCGTCCAGAAACAGGAGATTGGCTGAGCCGGGATAGCCCAAAGGCGGATTCGGAGTATTGTATTCCAGATCGGCATCCTGTCTGGAATCCTGTCCTCCGTGGAGGAAGGAAAAGTTGTAGATGTTGTTGATCCGGTTCAGTTCCCGGTAGGAATCTCCCATAAACGGAACCGTGGAGGTCGGATGAATCGAGGAGAGTCTGCGGATCCGGTTCTGATCCCCGGTTTCGCTGTCCCGATACCAGCCGCTGACAAACAGATTGATTCCGTAGTGAACCTGCCGCCAGCCGGTGGTTATGGTCCGTTTTTCAGAGGGACAGCGGAATACGGACGGCTGGGAACGTTCTTTGGAATATTTTGCTCCGAACTGGCTGAGCTGGAAGAACCAGGTGTCCTTCTCCTGCCAGCCGTTCTTTTCCACGGCTATTGAAGTTTGCGGAATCAGCCATCCGTCGTAGGCGTCGACATATCCCTGAACGGCAATGCCGAGATTCTGCAGATTGTTTTTACAGGAAATTTCATAGGCCTTTTCTCTTGCAGAATTCAGAGCAGGCAGGAAAAGTCCCGCAAGGATCGCTATGATCGCTATCGTTACAAGAAGTTCAATCAGTGTGAATGGATGATTTCTCTGCATGATTCTGTTCCCCTGAGTTTTCATCGTTGCTCGTGATAGATTATACTCTGAAAACGGAAAAACAACAAGAGGGAAACAGGACGATTCCATATCCTGAAATTGGAATTTTATATCTTTTTCTTGTCTTTGCTCTCTTTCCGGCATTCGGAAGGACTCATCCCGAATCTTTTCCGGAATTCCCGGGAAAATGCAAACTGTGTCTTGTATCCGCATTTCAGCGAGATTTCCTGCACGGTCAGACGGGTCGAATTCAGCAGGGAGAGCGCCAGATGCATCCGCTGTTCAATCAGATAGTGTTTCGGGGGAATCCCGACCTCTTTCCGGAACAGACGGTTCAGATAATCGGTCGTGACATGCAGCTCTTCCGCCAGCGCGGAGAGGCGGAAGGGTTCCGCCAGATGAAATTCCAGGACACGGAAGGCGTCCGCCAGAAGCGGAACGGGCGCCCGTCCGGCCTCTTTTCCGATCTCCGTCACCAGCTCCATGGTCAGTCCGGCGATCCGTGCGGTCGAGGCTTCCGACTTCTCTTTCAGAAGCCGGTGCAGCTCCCGGAGAATGGCGAGAATCTGCTCCGGATCGTTCAGCCGGTGGAGAATCTTCGAATAGAGTCCGGTCATGGCAAGAAGCGGAAGATGAAGCTGCCCGCAGATCCCGAACACCACCTTCCGGCAGTCCTCCCGCACCTCCAGATGTTTGCTTTTCCCCGCGGGAATCAGACAGATCTCCTTCGGATGAACCGTCAGGCGGGTCTCGTCCAGAAGAATGGTCATGGACCCCTCCAGCACCAGTTCAAAGGAGGTCATGGTGGTGTTCTCCTGAGAGAAGCAGTAGCCCCTGGGCAGTATCGCCGGATAGACAACGTATTCCGTCCAGAGCGGCAGCGCGTGATGCCGTCCGTACTCCCAGGATTCGGCGGACATGTGAAACTGAACGCCTTTCCGGACAACGCCGGACATCCCGTTGAAATCGAATCTGTGTTCCTTGCTTTTCGATGGTTTCATCTCTGCTCCCGCTGAAGAGGAGTATAGCCTGAAAAACGCAAAATGCAAATCCTCTTTGCCGATTCCCCCCCCATGGGAGCGGACCCTCTTTCCCGGACAAGAAGAGACTCTTCTATTTCACGGGAACGAAATCCTTGTCAAACAGCACGCTTCCGTTCCATTGGTAGGAGCGGACCGCGCCGTTTACAAAGGTGAAGTTGGCGCTCCGGTTGCCCGAGTGATACCAGCCGTAGGTCGCGCTCTGGCCGATGTACTGATTGGAGAGAAGGTCGTAGAGAATGCCCGGTTTGTTGCAGAGTCCGTCAACTTCCCGGTAAAACGACTCGCCGTACAGGATGGACCCGGATTTGACGGTGTTGATTCGCCGCGCGTCGCTGAGATAGGAGCTCCCGGTGCAGATGATCCAGCTTCCGCTGCCGGGAGCGGTGGTGTCGCGCCAGCCCTGCGGAACGGTCGGCACATAGACCGAATAGTTGAGCGTTCCCGGCGTGACTCCCGATTTCCAGTTCGGACTCCCCGAGGCCGGATCGTGCGTCTTCGGACAGTAGAAAACTCCTTTCGGTTTCGCTTTCGCATAGCGGGAATACAGAGGCGTCTCATTCGTTTCGTTCAGATAGCGGAAGATGAAATACGCATAGTTGACATTGTACGGGCCGTTCGGAGGAAGATAATCGTCGGAATCGACCAGATACGAGGCTATGCCGGTATAGATCTGGCGTTGATTGTTGATGCAGAGCGCGGATTGCGCCGTCTCTCTGGCTTTGCCCAGGGCGGGCAGGAGAAGAGCGGTCAGGATCGCAATGACGGCTATTACGACAAGGAGTTCCACCAATGTGAAACGACATTCCGGGTGTTTCATGGCATGGCCTTTCCAGTTGTTTGAAATTCAAAATAGAGAGCCGGTCCGTTCGGGATCGCGGCGGTGTCCAGAGAGAGTTCCACGCGCGATCCACGGACATGGAGCGGCAGTTCCGCAATGCGTTTTCCATCCATGGCGAGCGCATAGGCTTTCAGCGAGTCTGCGTGACGGTTTGTAAATGCCAGTTCAAATTGTCCTGTTTCCAGAAGAAGCGGCGTGGATCCCAGTTTCAGCAGAAACCTCTGTTCGGGATCTTCAAACTTCATGCCGCTGTTCAGGACGTTGGTGGCGACAACCAGAAGAAGACGCCGCGCCTCGCGGATCGGTCTGGTGCCGTCGATGGAGGCCAGCGCCAGATTGCCGCGCGTGGTCATTTTCCGGATTTCGAAGTCGGGAAGTTTCGCCGAAGCGCCCGCCTCCGCGCAGATTCCCTGAAGGCGCGGCGTGCGGATCCGCAGAAAATTCCGCCGGGTGTCCATGAGCAGTTCTCCGGTTTCGGTCTCATAGATCCCCCTGGTTTCACTGGAGAGATTGCCGGCCGGAAGCGCCCCCTTCTTCCGGAGATCCTGAAGAAAGCGATCCAGATTGAACAGGGTGTTTTTCGACTCCATGAGAGTGTTGTACCACGCGTCCAGAATGATTCCGGCACCGCCGCTGCGTCCGATCACGATTTCATCCTTTCCCGGAGGCGTGCGCAGATCGCAGGAGTAGGCGAAGCGGCTGGTCAGAATCACTTTTCCCTGCGCACTGGAGATGCCCTCCATGGCGGCGTTGCTGCGGAGAATCTCGTCGGAATTGAGCGCGAGCCGGACCAGATGTCTGCCGGGGGAGACGTCTCTGCGCAGAAAGAGAAGCGCGGTCAGGAACTCCTGCGTTTTGGCGATCGGATCGTTCCCGAGCATGAACGGCGAGAGCGTCACATAAGCATTCAGCGTGATGTTGGAGCCGAATCCGGTGAGGCCGTCAAAATCCTGGAACGCGGAGTAGCCCCCGGTGACAAACGCCTGTTCATACCGGTATTTGTTCCAGAAGACATGCAGATGCTCCGTCACCATGTAGGGCGTGCGGTAGCGGCGCATGGAGGCGAATCCGCGGATCAGATTGCCCGCATTCCCGATGGAACTTTCCTGCGAGATGACGCCGCTGCCTCCGTTGCTGCTGCTGAATCCGTTCGGATGGGCGTGATAGCCGTTCATGGCAATGAAGTCGAAGTCCTTCCGGGAGGCCGCGTGACGGAACGCCTTGCCCAGATTCATGGCGGATACCGGACCCGGATATCCGATCTCCCGCAGAAAGTTTTTGTAAAAATGGAAGATGCTGTTTTCCAGTTCCTTCAGAAAGCGGTTGATGTCCGAAGCCATCGGAGTTGCGCGCCGGATGTCGCTGCTGCGGAACGCCGTGATCTTGTCGAACGAGGAAGGCGCCTCTTTTCCCCATGCTTTTCGCAGAGCCTCCGGGGTTCGGTACCGTTTTTTCAGAAATGCCTTCCAATGAGGGAGGAGACCGCTGTAATCGGAGGCGGAAAGGAGACCGAACTCCTGTTCATTGAATCCGATGACCAGGGCGAGGGTCGGGTCGTCGACCAGGCGTTTTCCCGTGTAGGCATTGCGATGGGTGAAGAGTTTCCGGACGCCCTCCTTCCAGTTCCGGCGGACCCGTTCGCTGAAGTAGATTTCCTGCTTGAAATTGCCGGGCGTTGCGGGATGACCCTTCCATCCCCAGCGGCGGCCTTTCGCATAGCCGAGCCGACTGGTCATGGCGTCCATGTTCAGATAGATGCCGTTTCGACCGCATTCGGCCACCAGAAAATCGAACCGGTCCAGATAAACGGGATGAAACTGCAGATCCTCTTTGGCGTCGATCAGCAGAATCTCGTCCAGATAGTGAATGCGCAGCATGTTGTATCCGGCGAGTCGTAGCTGACGGACATACTCCCGGATTTTCTCTTTGGAATCCAGCTGCGGCTTGTTGCCGTGAAAGGTTCCGCGCCAGGAGGCGGGGCCTTCCGCGGTGGAAAAGAAGCGGATCGGTCTGGAGGGGCTCTGCTCGAAGGCGAAGTGCCCCTCCGGAGTGACGATGACGCGCCCGAACGTGCCGGTCGGTTTCCCGTCGTTGAGGAAGGAGAGGTCAAGCGCGGAGTTTGCGCGGATTCCGCCTTTCGGCGGCATCGGCAGAACCTTCCAGACCCGGTCGGGCCGCATGGTGACGATGCCGGATTTCGGAAGCTCGATCTCCCTTTGGGAAAGCGTTGCCGCAACGACGATCCAGTTCGCGGTGGACGCCGCTTCCCTGCGGAAAACGACGCGCTGAATCCTTCCCGGATCCTTCAGCTTGAACTTCGAAAGATAGAGTCCGACCTCGTTCCCTTCGCCGATACGCCAGATGGCAACGGGATTGGCATTGATTTTTCTGGACGGCTTCCACCAGTTTTCCACATCGCGGCCCTGAACGATTTTCAGCGTCTGTGAATTCCGGTCCCCGATCACCTGGATTTCGCCGACCGGCGGATAGGAGTCCGGACAGGTAAGCGTGTGAAGGAGATAGAGATATTTCGCGCGGCATTTCCCGCCGGAGAGATCGATCTCCGCGGAAACGAGTCCCCGTGGGAAGAGCTCTCCGGCAAAACTCAGGACGCTTTTTCCTCCGTTCTTTTCCGGATCGATCATCCGGAACGGGACATTGCCGAACGAGGTCTGTTTCCAGCGGAATTTCGAGGCGTCATTCCCGGGACCCTGATCGGACCAGCCGCCTTTGCCGTCATTGGCCGCGGGATCGGCGTATCCCATGTTGGCCTGTTTGGCAAGGTCAAGCAGCGTGTCGCCCGCTTCCAGCCGGAGGTTGCGGATCCGGAGCGTTCCTGTCGCATGGCGGAATCCGAGATACAGCGTCGCGGAGACGATCTCCTGCGGAAGATCAAATGATTTCGAAACGGTCGTCCAGCTGAAACTTCCGGGTTCCAGATAGATGCCGAAGGTGTCGGTTCTGCCGTCGGCGCGTTGGACGACCAGATCGAATCTTCCCCCCTGCCATTTCTGCGAAACCTGGATGTCCCGGCGGATCTCCGCGGAGAGTGTGATCCGTTTTCCCGCGATGGCGGAAGCATCCAGTTTCCGGGAGATTCCGCAAAGGAGTCGCGGTTCCGTTTTTTCGCGTCGCAGTTCCAGACATTCCCCGCCATCCGGATCGCGGACGAAACGGGCCGTCTGTTTTGAATCCCGTATCCAACCGTTGAATCCGTCCGCTTTTTTCAGCGGCAGATTCAGCACTGTTTCCGCAAAAACGGCGGGCAATGTCCCTGCAATCATCAGCAGAGAGAACAGAAGTTGTTTCATGGGGCGGTTTTTCCTTTCTTTTCTGAGAAGACCGGTGCTCTTGATTTTTTCTACATTATAGTATATGTTGCAGAAAAAGACAATCGGCAATTTGAAGTGAAAAATAGATAAAATGGAGCGGAAAATGGCAAAGAGGGAATGCCCCCTGAAGTATTACGAGGAGTACTACTGCCGGATGCCTGTGCATCCGCCGCCGCTGCCCCTGTATGGAATCGGGGTCGGCAAGGAGATCCGGATCAAGGGGAAGCGCATTACGCATCCCGGAGTGAAGAACAATTTCATTGAAATGGATTTTACCCTGTCGGGCACGGCGCTGATTTCGCTGTACCGTCAGGAATATCTGCTGAAGCCCGGGAGCGTATTCCTTTATTATCCGGGCGAGGAGCACAGCAGCGTTGCGGAATCCGACTTCTGGACGCTGCGCTGGCTGACGTTCAACGGTCCTCTGGCGATGGCGATTCTGACCAGTTACAATTATCCGCGACTCATTGAGATGCCGCCGGAGTTTTTCTGCGCGAAACTGGATGCGATTCAGGCGCGGATCACGGAATCGCAGCCGCGCAGCATCCGGGAGACCTCGTCGGAGATTCTCTCGCTTCTGAGCTATCCCGGGAGCCGGGCCGACGCGGGGGATTCCTCCATGGAGCTGATCCGGACGGCGATTACCTATATCTGCGACAATTTGTCAAATCCTGAACTGGATGTCAATTCCGTGGCCGATTATCTCGGCGTTCACCGTTCCACCTTTTCCCGTCTGTTCAAGCAGGAGTACCGCAACACGCCGCACTTTTTCATTCAGGCGAAGAGAATGGGGGAGGCGAAGGCGCTTCTGACGGGAAGCCGCACTTCCGTCGCCCGGATTGCGAAGCTCTGCGGATTCCGGGACAGCACAACCTTCTGCCGTCTCTTTAAATCGCTTATGCACGTCACCCCGACGCAGTACCGCTACCGGGGCGGCGGAACGTATGCCGAGGAGATGGCGGAGGAGTCGAAGCCGTCCGGAGAATGCGGCGGTCGAATCCGTCACTCCGCGCCGTAGCGGCGGCAGAAGCGGAGAAGATCGGATTCGCGTTCCGGCGGGACGGCGTCGCAGAGAACAAAGCGTTCGGGGTGTCCGGTCGCGTCCATGATCCGGGAGGCTCCGTCGAAATCGCCTCCGGGGGCAAGCCAGATTTTTTTTCCGGCGTTCGCAATCTCCCGGTAGATCGGTTCCCACTCCGTGAAGGGCGGATTTCCGGCGCCGGGGACCCATTGAATTCCGCCGAGCCGCTCCTCGGCAAGCAGCTGCGGAAGATGCGGCAGTTCACCCTTGCCGTCAAGATGATAGAAACTGCGGTCCAGACGGCGGCAGGAGGCGGAAATCTCCGGAAGAACGAACTCCGCAAACATCTCCGGCGAAATCATGTAGGAGAAATCGCACTGGAGCATGTAGTACGGTTTCGACGAGAAGATTCCATCCCAGGCGCTCCACCCGGGATTCTTCTTCAGAAGCGAATGAAAGAAGTCAAAGGCTTGGAACCAGGCGTCATGGATCTCCCAGGTGAGGCGTTTGACCTCGTCGGGAGAATCGTAGAGCGCGAACAGGAGCGCTTCTCCCGGAAGAAAGGTGCTGAGAATATCAAGCGCTCCGCCGAAATCCGTGATCCCGACCTGGATTCTTCCGTTCAGCATCCGGTTCGCCGCCCGGCAGAGGGATTCCAGGCGTTGAAACCACGGAGCGTTCCGGTCGAGGGAAAGATGAATGTGTTCCGGATCGGCGCCTTCCCAGCGCCCCGGAGTGAACCAGACCGTGTCCATGCCGTTGTGCCCTTCGCCGCCGAGCATTGCCGCCAGCACGCCGGGTCCGAAATTCAGCCAGAAGGAAGGATAGGAGCCTTCCGGATAGGTAAATGCGGAAAGCCAGGTTTCCTCCTCTTCGAGAATCTGCTCCGGGGGCGTGGAGAAGTCGTACATGGAAAGATAGCTCTTCGGGGGGAGCGCCGTTCCTCCTTTCGGCGGCTCGATGCGGATGTTGAAGAGCGGGGTGTCCGATTCTCCGTTCCACCAGGCGTCCCAGAGGGCGGAACAGCGGTTCCAGTCGAAAGCGTGGGGAGTTGTCATTCTGCTGCGTCTCCTGTTTTTTCATACTGTACACGTCGGAGGGAAAATCCTCTTTCTGCATATTGAGCTGGTTTGCTTTATATTGTTCTGGCGGATGAGTTGAAAAGGAGAGCTTCTCCCGTTAGATTATCCGAAAAGAAGTACGGAACCGGGGAAATGTTCAACCAACAGATGGAGGTTTCCATGTCGATCACACCCTGTCGTCCCCCGTGGCCGGGCCGGATGACCGCCCGCGAACGGTTCAATCGCCAGATGCACTACCGGAGTTTCGACCGCTGTTTCAATATGGAGTTCGGATACTGGGACGAAAACTTCACCCAGTGGGAGCTCTTCCGCAAAAACGGGATCCGCAACAACGAGGAGGCGGATCTCTTTTTCAGTTTTGATCCGATCCGCACCGTCAGCGGCAGAATCTGGATGAATCCCGAGTTCGAACGGAACGTGATCGAAGTGCGCGGCGACAGAAAGATCATGACCGATTCCAACGGAGTTCTGATCGAGGTCCCGCTTGATGGGCACGATACGATTCCACACTATCTGCGTTCCTCCATTGTCACGCCCGATGACTGGAAACGCTGCAAGGAGGAGCGTTTCCGCCGGGAGGATCCCGCGCGGCGCGTGGATATCGCGGCACTGAAAGCGGCGCATCCGGTGGATCGCGATTATCCGCTGGGAGTCGATTGCGGTTCCATGATCGGACGGATCCGCGACATGCTCACGTTTGAAGGACTGGCCTATGCGATGTTCGACTATCCTGAAATGGTGGAGGATATGGTGGAGACCTGCTGTTTGCTTGTCGAAGATTTCCTGGATCAGGTTCTTCCACATTTCCAGTTCGATTTTGCCAGCGGCTGGGAGGACATCTGCTTCAAGAACGGTCCCATTGTGACGGTCGACTTTTTCCGGGACATCGTGATGCCCCGCTACAAGCGCATCCGCAGAAAGCTGGACCGGTACGGCATTGATCTCTGGTATACGGACTGCGACGGCGATGTGCGTCCGATTCTTCCTTATTTTCTGGAAGGGGGAATCAATTGTCTGTTCCCGTTTGAAGTGATGGGCTGTTCCCATCCGGGGGAGCTGCTCGACCGGTATGCGGGCCGTCTGCGGATCATGGGCGGGGTGGACAAGATCCAGCTGGGCGCCGGACCGGAGGCGATCAAACGGTATCTGGAGACGCTGGTGCCCTACGTCGAGCGCGGCGGATACATTCCGTTCTGCGATCATCGCTGTCCGCCGAACGTGAAGGAGCAGGATTATCTGTATTATCTGGACTTGAAGCAGAAAATGTTCGGAATGAAGGAGGCGTGACATCTCTTCCCGGATCGGACGGGAGAGCCGCCTCTCTTTTCCTCTTCCATTTTTCAGGAGATCCGGAAGCGGAGAGCGTGCCGCGGGGAGGTCCCCTGCGGCTGCGGAATCGGAGTCCGAAGAGCTTCCAGTTCGGCAGACGGCTCTTCCAAGCGGGAATCGGGGGAAATGGGAGTCGGGTCTTCTGTCCGGGCGCAGTAGATCCGGTGCGGCATAATTTTGCCATCGACCACCTTGTCATAGACGCCCGCCGGCTCCATGCCGAGTCGTTCCGCCACCCGGATGGAACGATGATTCGACGGACGGATCTCCGCAATCACACGGGGAACGCGCAGTTCCCGGAACGCATACTCCAGACACGCCTTTCCTCCTTCCGCGGCATAGCCTTTGCCCCATTGTTTCCGTTGCAGCATCCATCCGATTCCGGCATGGACTTTTCCTTCGATCTCCTCCGGAAGAATTCCGAGCTGCCCGATGTTTTCTCCGGTGGTCCGGTCGAACGCCAGCCAGTAGCCGAAGCCGAAATCCCGATAGCGGATGCGGTTCCGGTCGATCCACTCCCGCACCTCGTTGTCGGAGAAGGTGCGTTCCCAGGCATCCATGACCTCGGGATCCTGAAGCATGGCGCAGAGCAGGGGAAAGTCCTTCCGTGTCATTTCCCGCAGGATCAGCCGGGGGGATTTTGTGATGATCCTGCCGCACGGGACGGATGGTGAAATTTCAGGATGAGTTTTCATCGCGGATTCTGCTGTCGTAACCGAAGAATGTTCTGAAAAAAGAACCCGCGCGAAATCGGAAGATTCACGCGGGCTCTGCGAAACGGAGAAAAAGGAAAAGAGTTACCGGTAATCCGCCCATTCGGGTTCGTTCTGGAAGATCCAGTGATAGTAATCCTTGCCCTGGAGTTTCTCTGCGGCGGCCTCATCGACGATCACGGTGCATTTCGGATGCAGCTGGAGCGCCGTGGCGGAAACCATGCTGGTGATGGGGCCTTCCACCGCTTTCGCGATGATGTCGGCTTTCTCCGCTCCGGTGGCGAGCATGAGAATGCGGCGGGCCTCCAGAATGGTGCCGACCCCCATGGTAAGCGCGCGTTTCGGCATATCCTCCGGATGCGGGAAAAGCGGCGCGTTCTGGGCAATGGTGACAGGCGTCAGCGCCTTGGCACGGGTCCGCGAGGCCAGCGAGGAGAGCGGCTCGTTGAATCCGATGTGTCCGCTGCGGCCGATTCCAAGCAGCTGAAGATCAATTCCTCCGCACTCCTTCATGCGCTTCTCGTAGAGCTCGCACTCCAGATCCAGATCCGGAGCGTTGCCGTGGGGAAGATGGGTGTTGCGCAGATCAATGTTGACCTTCGAAAACAGATGCTTGTTCATATAGGAACGGTAGGTGTTGGGATCGTTCTCCGGCAGTCCGATGTACTCATCCAGATTGAAGGAACGGCAGAGGGAGAAATCGAGTCCTTCGCTGCGGTGCATTTCGGCGAGGACGGCATAGAGATTTTCCATGGTCCGTCCGGTCGCAAGCCCGAGTGTGGATGCGGGTTTGCGCCGGATCTGGGCGGCGATGAGCCGGCTGGTCAGAAGAGTCGCCTTCTCTTCACTCGGCATGATGATGACTTCCATTGCGGCTTCTCCCTGTTAGACGTTGAAGAACTTTTTCGGTTCCGAGTAACACATCATGATGGCAAGTTTTTCCGCCACGTCGTAGGGCATTCTGCCGAGCCGGACCTTGTTGGCAAGCACGTTGGCCAGGACGCGGCGGAACATCTCGAAGCGCGAGGCGTAGGAGAGGATCTTGCGCGAGTCGGAAACCATTCCTCCGAAGTTCGCATACAGATCCACATTGCCGATGTAATCCAGCTGAGTGCTCATGCCGTAGGGGGTGTCGTTGAGCCACCAGGCGGAACCGAGGCGGACGTTTTTGCCGAACGCTCTGGCGACCGCCGCAAGCGACGCCTCGTGGCAGGGCTCCAGACAGTAGAGGACAATCTTGAGCTTGTCGTCAAAATGATTCAGAAAACTGCACAGCGGTTTGACAATGTCGATGTAGAATTCGCTGACATCTCCTCCGACGTCCGGTCCGAGCGCCTTGAAAAGCGAATCCCGGACATTTCGCACCACGCCCATGTGCATCTGATAGACCCATCCCGCGCGCATATCCATTCCGGCGACCTGGAGCGTGAGGTAATCCTGATAGGTGTCGATTTCCGCCTGAGTCGGCGTTCCGCCTGCGAGGACCTTCCGGAAGACGGCTTCCGCCTCTTCGAGCGTTGCGGTCCCGGGCAGGGGATGAGGTGTGTCGTGATCGCTTGCGCGGCATCCTTTTTCGGCAAAGAAATCATGGGATTTCTGAAGCACGTCGACCAGGGTTTTCACACTGTCGATGGAGGTGTCGAAGCGTTTTCCGAGCGTTTCGATGTATTCCCGGAAGCCGGGGAAGTGGATGCGCATGGCCTTGTCGGGGCGCCAGGTCGGACGCAGGATCGTTCTGCCGGCTTTCGCATTGACCTGTTCGTGATATTCCAGCGTATCGGCGGGATCGTCCGTGGAACACATGACTTCGACGTTCATTTTTTTCAGGAGTTCCAGCGGTTTGAAGTCCGGTTCCGCGAGCTTCTCATTGACCTTCTGCCAGATGCGTTCCCCGGAATCGGCGCAGAGCATTTCACGGATGTCGAAGCGTCTGCGCAGATCCAGATGGATCCATTCGTAGACGGGATTTCCGGCGATTTCCGGCATGACCCGCGCCAGTTCCATCCATTTTTCCTTCGGGGACGCATTCCCGGTGATGAAGGTTTCTTCGACGCCGCGTTTGCGCATGACTTCCCAGACGTAGTGGTCGGTGGCGGCGAAAACCTGCCAGGCATCCGAATAGTTGTTGTTTTCCGCGATTTCCTTCACGTCGGCATGATTGTGCGGGTCAATGACGGGCAGATCCTTGACGGAGCTGTAAATCGCAAGAGAGACTTCGCTTTCCAGCAGATACTTGTCATCCATGAATCCCATGGGGATTTCCTCCTCTCAAATTAAGATCGGTTGTGTGTTTCCGTTCCGTTTCCGGAGAACAATATAGCTCCGGAGGAATGTTTTTTCCAGCCTGCGGGAGAATTTTCACAAGATTCTGCTTTCATCTGCGGAAAGTGGATGTATATTACGGAACGGGAAAAGTGCAACGTTAACAATCTTGAGGTAAACATGGCGCGCAAAACTGCAAAAAAGACTTCGACATACAAGGATGCCGGAGTGGATATCGATCTCGCGACGGAACTTCTTTCCAGGGTGAAGAAAAAACTTTCCATGGCAAAGCGGCCGGAGATGCTTGCTCCGATCGGGGGATTCGGCGGACTTTTCCAGATTGATCTGAAGAAATATAAAAATCCGGTTCTGGTCTCCAGCATCGACGGAGTCGGCACAAAACTCATGGTCGCCGCTCTGATGCAGAAATACGATACCGTGGGTCATGATATTGTCAACCACTGCGTGAATGACATCAGCGTGCAGGGTGCGGAGCCGGTCTTCTTCCTGGACTACATCGGAATCGGCAAACTGCGCAGTCCCCTGTACGAAGAGGTGCTCGGGGGCATTGCGGACGCCTGCCGCAAGGTCGGCTGCGCCGTGCTCGGCGGCGAGACCGCGGAAATGCCCGGCATGTATGGAAACGATTTCGATCTTGTCGGCGTCATCAACGGAATCGTGGAGAAGGACCGGATCATCACGGGGGAAAAGATCCGGCCGGGACACGTCGCGATCGGACTTCCCTCCAACGGACTGCATACGAACGGATTCAGTCTTGCGCGCCAGGTTCTCTTCCATACCTGCCGCTATGATGTCGATACCGAACTTGCGGAACTGAATCACGAATCCATCGGGGAGGCGCTTTTGAAACCCCACACCTGCTACTGGCCCGCCGTCAAGGCGGCGATGGAGTCGGGACTTTCGCTTGACGGAATTGCGCACATCACCGGCGGCGGACTGTATGACAATGTGCCGCGCATCCTGCCGAAAAATGTCGATGCGGTCTTCCACAAGAGTTCCATCAAGAAAGCTCCGCCGATTTTCAAACTCATCACAGAGGCGGGGAACATCGACGATTCCGAAGCCTACCGTGTTTTCAACATGGGCGTTGGAATGGTCTGGTTCGTTCCTGCGGACGAGGCAAAACAGGCGGTTGCAATCTGCAAAAAGGCCGGATTCAAGGCCTTTGTCTGCGGCGAAGTGGTCAAGGGCAAAAAGAAATCCATTGTTGTGGACTGATTCTTCTGGTCTTTTCGAAAAAGGGAGAAATCCGCATCGGGTGTTCCGGTGCGGATTTTTTGTTTTCCTGATCTCTTTTCCGGGGAAAAGGGGAGGGAAAGTTGTGAAAAAAACGGAATGAAAAACTTGAATTCCGGATGATTTCATGGTACTTTTTATATTCAAAATTTTCTGAATGGGAAACAACGGGAACACATTATGGATCTGCAAGAGCTCAGAATCAAGATTGATTCCATCGACCGGGGAATCGTGCGGCTTCTCAACGACCGATACGAGGTGGTGAAACAGGTCGGGGAATGGAAACGGGAAAGAGGAGAGCCCATCTACGTTCCGGAACGGGAGAAGGCTCTGCTGGAAAAACTGGAAACGCTCAACCGGGGACCGATGCCGAATTCGACGCTTCGGGCCGTGTACCGGGAGATCATGTCGGGGGCGCTTCGGCTGGAGAATCCGCTGAAGGTGGCATTTTTCGGTCCGGAGGCGACTTTTACGCATCTTGCCGCGAAAATGAAGTTCGGTCACGGGGTTGACTACATTTCCAAAGGGACGATTGCCGATGTGTTTCATGCGGTGGAATCCGGGAAATGCGATTATGGATGCGTTCCCGTGGAAAACTCCACGGAAGGAGTGGTCAACTACACGCTGGACATGCTGATGGATTCCTCGGTGAAAATCTGTGCGGAGATCAATATGCGGATTCAGCAGTGTCTGCTTTCCAATGCGGAGCGGTCGAAGATCAAGGTGGTGTACAGTCATGCGCAGTCGCTGGGACAGTGCCGGAACTGGCTGGCGGAGCATCTGCCGGGAGTGGAGACGGTTTCGGTTGTCAGCAATTCGCGCGCGGCGGATCTGGCGTCCCGGGAAGAGGGGGCGGCGGCCATCGGCAGCGAACTGGCCGCGGATGCCTACGGACTGAAAATCGTGGAGAAGGGCATTCAGGACAATCCCAACAACACCACTCGTTTTCTGGTGACCGGGACCCAGGAGGTGAAGCCGTCCGGGAAGGACAAGACCTCCATCTGTTTTGCGATCAAGGACCGGGTCGGAGCGCTTTACGACTGTCTGCTTCCGTTCAAGCATGCGGGCGTTACGCTCACGATGATTGAGAGTCGTCCCTCGAAGCGCAGAAACTGGGAATATCTCTTTTTTGTCGATATGCTTGGCCATGCGACGAATCCGGAAATCGCCGCGGCCCTGGGAGAACTGAATACACTGGCGCATTCTCTCAAAGTGCTCGGCAGCTATCCCTGCGCCATCCCTCTGGAGTAAGTAGAAAGACAGAAAGTGTGAAATCATGACAGACACCGCAATTGAAATCAAAAACGCGACCGTGAAACTGGAGGGCTATGAGGCGCTCCACGATTTCTGCCTGACCATCGGACGCGGGGAACACTGGTTCATTCTGGGACCGAACGGCGCGGGAAAAACCACGCTGGTCAAACTGATGCTGGGACTTGTCTGGCCGCTGTATGGCGCAACGATTTCCATTCTCGGCAACCGCTATGGGGCATGCGACATCTTTGAGATCCGCAAAAAAGTCGCCTGGGCCAGTCCTTTTCTGAACACCTGGGCCGCCGACAACTCCTATCGTCGCTGGACCGCGCTTGAGGTGGTCCTTTCCGGACTGGATTCCACGGTCGGCTTTTTCCGGGAGGCGGAATCCTGGGAGCTGGACAAGGCGCGCGAGGCTCTGGAAATGATTCAGGGCGGCAGCATTGCCGATCGTTATTTTGACCGGCTCTCTTCCGGGGAACAGGTGAAAGCGATCATTGCCCGTGCTCTGATCTCCGATCCGGAGCTCGTCATTCTGGATGAAACCTGTGTCTATCTCGATCTTACCAGCCGTGAGATTCTGCTGAAGGCGATTGATGCGCTTGCCGCACGGAAAAACTCGCCCACCATGGTTTTCATCACTCAGCGCATTGAGGAGATTACGAAAAGTTTTGATCGTGGTCTTATTCTGAAAGACGGCCGGGTTTACAAACAGGGACTCCGGGAGGAGATCCTGACCGCGGAGAATCTTCATGAAACCTTCGGTATGCCGATTCAGCTGATTGAAGCGCCGAATGGACGGATCTGGCCGGTTCTCCAGTAATTGCCGTCGACTCTTTTCCGGGATCGCAAAGAGGTTGGAAAGAGGGGAGCGCGAGGGGAGAAGAACCGCTTTTCAAAGCGGTTTTCGCCTCTCGCCTCTTTTTATAGAGTTTCGTGCGAAGCATGACCGGCGTCTCGCCGCCGGACCGCGACAAGGACAAAGTCCTTGACCCGGGAAAAATGCTGGCGCATTTTTCCGCCCTAACACATTCCGGCACCCTTTATGGTCTCTGCGAAGCGGGAGCCTTTGCGTGAAACGCAAAAGGCGTCAAAAGTTTCGGGAAAGAGGGGAGCGCGAGGGGAGAAGAACAGCTTTTCAAAGCGGTTTTCGCCTCTCGCCTCTTTT